>NZ_JAGTPM010000030.1:0-534 GCF_021147865.1 Pseudomonas sp. CDFA 610 | reverse complement strand
GGTACGCCATTGGCGTCGCACAGCATATGGATCTTCGTTGTCAGGCCGCCCCGGCTTCGACCGAGGGCGTGGTCTTGCGGTTCTTCAGGCCCCCTTTTTTCCCAGCACCAGAAGAGGCCCGGGTTGCGCGTACCGCCGTGGAGTCAATCATCCAGGTCTCCAGATCAATTAACCCTTGCTCGTTCAGCTTGATGTGGAGCCGCTTGAGCATCTGGTCGAGCGTCCCGCGATTGCGCCAGTCACGAAAGCGTTGATAAACCGTTGACCACGGGCCGAAGCGTTCGGGCATGTCGCGCCAGGCAGCACCCGAGCAGAGCACCCAGAGCACACCGTTAAGCATCAGCCGATCATCTGCCCGTGGGCGTCCGTTACGGCGGGGTTCACTGAAGATGTCTACAACCAAATCCCAGGCTGCGTCGGGGAGTTCGTACCGTTTGGCCATCGTGGGCTCCTGCCGTTGATGGACGCGGACTTTACTGACTCCCGACGCTTGCTGGGTTCAAATGAGTTTCAGATGATTTCGTACAGAGCCTA
>NZ_JAGTPM010000002.1:0-543053 GCF_021147865.1 Pseudomonas sp. CDFA 610 | reverse complement strand
TGGTTGCGGGAGCCGGATTTGAACCGACGACCTTCGGGTTATGAGCCCGACGAGCTACCAGACTGCTCCATCCCGCGTCTGTGTGGCGGCATTCTACAGAGAGTTGTCGGGGTGTCAATGATTAGTTTGAGAAAAGTGCTTTTCCTTCAATTGGTTAGTGAGGCGAAGCGGATGAGTGAAGGACCTTTGACGCCCGGCCCGTCGGGCTTCAGGAGGCGTTCACGCGTAAAAAGCGCATAAACGCTGCCTTTTCATCTCGCATTTTCAGGACGAGCGTGTCACCTGTTGATAGCAGTGAGATACTGCGTGGCCATGGACATCAACTTCATCAGGTCATGACGCAGCGCAAAATCATCCACATCGACTGTGACTGCTTTTACGCAGCCATCGAAATGCGCGACGACCCGAGTCTGGCAGCCAAGCCCCTGGCGGTAGGAGGCTCGGCGGAGCGGCGAGGTGTTATCGCCACCTGTAACTACGAGGCGCGTGCGTATGGCGTGCGTTCTGCCATGTCTTCTCGACATGCCCTCAAGCTCTGTCCGGACCTGACCATCGTCAAGCCACGCATGGATGCCTATAAAGAAGCGTCGAAGGAAATCCAGACGATATTTCGTGATTACACCGACCTGATCGAGCCACTGTCTCTGGATGAGGCGTTTTTGGATGTCTCCGATTCGAGCCATTTTTCCGGGAGTGCAACGCGCATCGCTCAGGATATTCGGCGAAGGGTCTCCAATCAGTTGCACATCACCGTGTCGGCGGGTGTTGCGCCCAACAAGTTTCTGGCCAAAATCGCCAGCGACTGGAAAAAGCCGAATGGGCTGTTTGTCATTACCCCGGATCAGGTTGAAGACTTTGTCGCATCACTGCCAGTCAATAAGCTGCACGGGGTGGGCAAGGTCACTGCCGACAAGCTGGGTCGTCTGGGGATTGTCGACTGCGCGGATCTGCGCAGTCGTAGCAAGCTGGCGCTGGTGCGCGAGTTCGGCAGTTTTGGCGAGAGGCTCTGGAGTCTTGCGCATGGCATCGATGACCGGCCTGTGCAGAATGACAGTCGGCGTCAGTCGGTCAGTGTCGAGAATACGTACGAGAAGGATCTGCCTGATCTGGCCAGTTGCCTGGAAAAGCTGCCTGCCTTGCTGGAAACACTGACTCATCGCATGGCACGAATGGAAGGCCAGTACCGTCCGGGCAAGCCCTTCGTCAAAGTGAAATTCCATGACTTCACTCAGACCACGCTGGAGCAGACTGGAGCTGGCAGGGATCTGGGCAGTTATGAACAGTTATTGGCGCAGGCCTTCGCTCGGGGAGGAAAGCCGGTTCGGCTGCTGGGCGTGGGTGTGCGCCTGCACGACTTGCGTGCAGCGCACGAGCAGTTGGAGCTGTTTAAGCGGTAACAGGCGGCTCCGCAGGATTGCGGAGCCTGATGCTCACGGCGTTTCTGCGGGAACCGCAACCAGACGACCTGCATCCTTGGCGAGGGACTTCAGAAACTCATTCTGCAGTTGTGGATCGTTGCGAGTCAGTTCGATGAGGCTCTGTTCCAGTTCGCTGGCTTCTTCTTCGAGACCAAGGTCCGACAGACGCTTGACCCGATGCACCCACTGGCTCACTTCATCATCTTCCAGATCGTCGTAGATCAACGCATGCGCTTCCAGTAATTTTCCGCGCAGTGAATGGCTGATTGGCAGGCTCGCATTGGCGTGTGCGTTGTCCTGTTCGTCTTCGACATTGATGTAAAGACGAGTGACGCGGCTCAGGTCCTGCTCTGCGAAGGGGCTGTCCAGCAGGTTGAGCCTCAGTACGCCGTTGCGGTCAGTGGCCATCTCGTGGGTTTCGTTACCCGCCTTGACCATGACCGAGCGCTCGTTCCACGGCAGTGTGGAGTTCTCGATGCGCTTGTCCTTCTGGATCTCATCGATACCTGCCAAGTTTTGCTGAGCACGTCCGTGGGAAGGTGCGTTCATGAACGGGTTCATTCCGGCGACACCGTAGCTGATCCAGTCCTTGGTCACGCTTTCCGGCAGACTGCCCAGTGCGAAGACGTTGACCACATTGGCGCCCACACCCGCCACGACCGCGACTGCGCCCAACGGAATTTCATAGATCTCCCGCCAGGGCTGATAGGGCGTATAGCGGTCGTAATGACGCGTGACTTCAAAGTCGGTTACTTCAAACGACTTGTGCTCGTGGATGCGCACACGACGTTGAGGCAGCTCCAGTGTCTTGGGTTCGCCGATGTCGACCTGCAAGGTGTGCTCAAGCAATTTTCGCTCGACACGTTCCTCATGTTCGCTGCGCTGCGACAACTGATTGGCACAGCCACCGACGAGGAAAGTGCCGCAGAGAACGGCACTGCCGAGGCTTAGGGTGCTTCGTTTGAGCATGGGATCTCTTGATGCGGATGGGGCCTGTGATGAGTGGCGCACCGACCGATGTCGATGCGCCTTTTGACTCAGCGTTTCACGCGGCCCTGGATGAACGACAGCACGTCAGCAACTGCAATGGCTTGCGGTTGCGACTCGGTACGGCTCTTGTATTCCAGATTCCCTTCGGCCAGACCGCGATCACTGACCACGATGCGATGCGGGATGCCGATCAGTTCCATGTCTGCGAACTTGATGCCGGGGCTGGTTTTCTTGTCGCGGTCATCGAGCAGCACTTCAAAACCGGCGGCTTTCAGTTCGGCGTACAGCTTGTCTGTCGCTTCACGTACGGCGTCGGTTTCGTAGCGCAGCGGGATCAGGGCGATCTGGAAGGGCGCCAGTGTGTCGTTCCAGATAATGCCGTTCTCGTCGCTGTTCTGTTCGATGGCTGCGGCAACTACGCGGGATACGCCAATGCCGTAGCAACCCATGGACAGGTTGACCGGCTTGCCGTTCTCGCCCAGGACCTGGCACTTCATGGCTTCGCTGTACTTGGTGCCCAGCTGGAAGATATGGCCGACTTCGATGCCACGCTTGATTTCCAGCGTGCCCTTGCCATCCGGGCTCGGATCACCTGCAACCACGTTGCGCAGATCGGCAACGGCCGGAACCGGCAGGTCGCGCTCCCAGTTGACGCCGAAGTAGTGCTTGTCATCGATATTGGCACCGACACCGAAATCGCTCATCAGCGCGACCGAGCGATCGATGATGCAAGGCAGTGGCAGGTTGAGCGGGCCCAGTGAGCCTGCGCCTGCACCGATGGCGTCACGCAGTTCGGCTTCGGACGCCATCACCAGAGGGTCTGCGACCTGATCCAGTTTGGCGGCCTTGATTTCGTTGAGTTCGTGGTCGCCACGAATGATCAGCGAAACCAGCTTGCCTTCTTCGGCGGCATGCACCACCAACGTCTTGACGGTCTTTTCGATCGGCAGATTGAAGCTTTCTACCAGTTGCGCGATGGTCTTGGTGTTCGGCGTGTCGACCAGACGCAGCTCTTCAGTCGGGGCGGGGCGCGATGTTTCGCGTGGCACGGCTTCGGCTTTTTCAATGTTGGCCGCGTAGTCGGAGCCATCGCTGAACACGATGTCGTCTTCGCCGGACTCGGCCAATACGTGGAACTCGTGGGAGCCTGCGCCACCGATCGAACCGTTATCCGCCTCGACCGGACGGAATTTCAGGCCCAGGCGGGTAAAGATATTGCTGTAAGCCTGATGCATGCGGTCGTAGGTTTCCTGCAGCGACGCATGATCGGCGTGGAACGAGTAGGCGTCCTTCATGACGAACTCGCGACCGCGCATCAGGCCGAAGCGTGGACGGATCTCGTCACGGAATTTGGTCTGGATCTGGTACAGGTTGATCGGCAGTTGCTTGTAGCTGTTCAGCTCGTTGCGGGCCAGATCGGTGATGACTTCTTCGTGGGTCGGGCCCAGGCAGAAATCACGGTTGTGGCGGTCGACCAGGCGCATCAGTTCCGGGCCGTACTGCACCCAGCGGCCGGACTCCTGCCACAGTTCTGCGGGTTGAATGCCCGGCATCAGGATTTCGAGTGCGCCTGCAGCGTCCATTTCCTCACGAACGATGGCTTCTACCTTACGCAGCACGCGCAGTCCCATCGGCAGCCAGGTGTACAGGCCGGAGGCGAGCTTGCGGATCATACCGGCGCGCAGCATCAGCTGATGGCTGACCACGACCGCATCGGAAGGGGTTTCTTTCTGTGTGGCGAGCAAAAATTGACTGGTGCGCATGGTTGGCCGTTGTCGGTTGCTGAGACTGGAAATGACTCGGGATTGTACGGTGATGTGCCGGTGGCGTACAGGGCAGGGCGGTCCGTCGGGTTGTGCGTCTGAGCTTTCGAGCGGGTAAGAAAAAGCCCGGCATGAGCCGGGCCTTTCTATTGCCGAGTGCAGAACCGTGATTACAGGATCGAAATCGGGTAGTCGACGATCAGGCGGAACTCGTTGACGTCGCCGTCAGCCTGAGCATCGTTGCCACGGTGCCATGCTTGACGCATGCGGAAGGACAGGTCTTTTGCAGGACCGCCTTGCACGACGTATTTGGCTTCAAGGTTGGTCTCGTGATGCTTACCGTTTGCGCCGTACATGTTCGCATACAGGCTGGAAGCATCAACTTTGGTACCGTCGATATTGTCACCGTTGAGGTAACGAGTCATGAAGCTCAGGCCGGGAACGCCATAAGGACTCATGTTCAGGTCGTAACGAACTTGCCAGGATTTTTCGCCAGGACCGTTGAAGTCGGAGTACTGAACGGAGTTGGCCAGGAAAATCGAGTCGCCGCCACGGTTTTTGCTGCCAATACCGATGTAGTCGAACGGAGTATCACCGTCAACCTTCTGGAAAGCGACGGTAATCGTATGCGCTGCAAGGAATGAATAGGCGGCAGATGCGGAGTAAGTAGTGTTGTTGATCGAGCCTGCGTCGGAGCTACCTTCATCGAGTGTGCGGTAAAGATTCACATCGAAAGCCAGGGATTGATCTCCACCGAGCGGCAGTACGTAATTGACGTTACCGTAGTATTGATTCCAGATGTCTTCGAGTCTGGAAGCATAGAAGGCCACGCCAAGGCTATCGGTTACTGCGTATTTGCCGCCCATGAAGTCAGCACTTTTGGCTGGCAAACCGTTAAATCCGTTGGCGTAGGTTGCCCAGATCGTTCCCTCGTGGCTGGTGGTATCTTGACCTGTACCTGAATAGAAGTGACCTGCTTCCAGATCGAGACCTTTGAACTCGCTGCTCTGCAGGCTCAGGCCGCTTGCGGTCTGTGGCAGAAGGCGAGAGCCGCCTACAGCGAATACAGGGCTTGTGGGTTGCATGTCGCCGATTTTCAGCTCGGTTTTGGAGACGCGGAACTTGACCGCACCACCGATCTTGCCAAATGTATCTTCGTTGTCCCGATCAGCGCCGTCAGCTGACGTTGCCAGGTTGCCTGAACCCGAATACTTGTCAGGGCCCCACAGCTTCAAACCGAAGTATCCGAACGCCTCGACCCCTACGCCAACGGTGCCCTGAGTGTAGCCGGAGCTGAAGTTGGTCCATAGGCCCTGGGTCCAGTCACGATCGTCCTGAGAGCCGCCTTTCTTGTCACGGTTGTAATAATAATTGCGCAATTTCAGGTCGAGCGTGCTGCCTTCAACAAAACCCTTGGCTTCAGCCTGATCACTGACGAACGGTGCCGCTGTTGCCAGTTGGGCGCTGGCTGCGGTAACGGCCAGTGCGATTGCGCTCCACTTCATCACTCTCATCGTGATTGCTCCTTTGGTTTTAGAAGGTACTCAAGCCGTCCCACCTGTTTTTTATCTGGGCGGCCTTTTCTATTTTTATGTCGGCGGAAAAACTACATCACGCTGACGATGCTTGCGATAGGTGCAGCCCTATCCTTTCGGAATCTTTACGGCGGTGTCGCTGGGTGCGTCATCCTTGTTGGCGCTTTGCTTGACCGTTTTGGGCGGTTCCAGACAATGGCCTCGAGAAAGGGCCTGCCCGGTCCTGCCGGTCGACAGCGTCATTGCATAACGCGAACTGTTTTCCCTTGGTCAGTTTCGCTTCTGTTTTCCGCCAGAAGCACAGTGACCATATGGGTGATATAGCAACAAGCGTGCACAAAATTCCGTCGAATGAAAAAAAATTGTGAAAAATCAGAATCAGCGTCGACTTTACGCTGTATCCGATTGTTTTAGCGTGAAATTTTCCACAATAAATTTTTCACACACGATGCGTCTCAGACCTCGAAATGGCGGCAGCGCCCGGAATTGTTACCTGTTCACACCTGTATTTGTGTAAATCACGCACCCTCAGTGTTGATCGTGCAACATCGGTGTGTGGTTTTGGTGCACTGCCCCACGCGACTGCCTGACTCTGGAGCGGTGCTCATTCGAGGTTCATGTTGATCGAGACCCTGTTTCATTTTCATGACCCGGACTCAGGTTTTTGAGTGATCAAAGCGGATCGAGTACTTATTTCCTGATAACCGGCGCTGATTTCTGACGCTCGCGCTCGGTTCAATTCAGTGCGGTTTCAGAAGTTTCGGCTGCATTCTGGTGCGAACGAAGACGGGATGTTGTCAGCTGTTATTCAGTACATCGCCCGATGCCGCGCCTGGCGGGATGAAGCGTCGCCCGATCCCGCGTATCCTCCCAGCAATCTTCAGGCATCCTGCTATCCACAGGGCAGGCCAGCCACTTATCTGGCAATCAGGAGCTTTTATCGTGTTCGTTCTGGATTCACGTCTGCTGCAAGACACCCGGTCCCTTGGCGACTTTCCTTTGTGTCGGCTGTTGCTATCCAATGATTCGAACTACCCGTGGTTCATTCTTGTGCCACGTCGCGCCGACATCAGTGAGATTTTTGAGCTTTCCGCGCAGGATCAACTGCAGCTCTGGCAGGAAACCACCACTTTGTCGCAGATGCTCAAGGATGTGTTCAGCGCTGATAAGCTCAATGTTGCGGCGCTTGGCAATGTCGTCAGCCAGCTTCATGTGCACGTCATCGTACGTAAGCGCGACGACATTGCCTGGCCTGCGCCGGTATGGGGCAAGCACCCGGCCGTTCCTTATACGGATGAGGCGTTTGCTGCCATTCGTGAAAGGCTGAAGCCTGCATTGACTGCTGAT
The DNA here is from genome assembly GCF_021147865.1 of Pseudomonas sp. CDFA 610. NCBI lineage: Bacteria > Pseudomonadati > Pseudomonadota > Gammaproteobacteria > Pseudomonadales > Pseudomonadaceae > Pseudomonas > Pseudomonas sp. CDFA 610. The sequence continues at coordinate 536,000 of NZ_JAGTPM010000002.1, read as the reverse complement.
TTCCGATTTGAGGGGGAATAATCATGAACCTTGATGAGCGAGTCATGGAGCTTGAGAGCCGTCTGACCTTTCAGGACGATACTATTCAGGCATTGAACGACGTACTGGTAGCGCAGCGACGCGAGCTTGACCAGTTGCAACTGCAGATGGCGGCCATGCTCAAACGGCAGGAGGAGCTGGGCAATCAGTTCGAAACCTACGAAGAAGATGCGCCGCCACCTCATTACTGACAGGCATAAAAAAACCGCGGCCTCCCATGGAGGTCGCGGTTTTTTATTACCGTGGGTGATCAGCGGCGGGGTAGCGCCGCGATGACGTCTTCAGCTTGCAGGCCCTTGTCTCGATTCATCACGGAGAACTCTACGCGCTGACCTTCGACCAGCACGCGATGACCCTCACCGCGAATGGCGCGAAAATGCACAAAAATATCGTCGCCGGAGTCACGCGAGATAAAGCCGAAGCCTTTCGAGGTGTTGAACCACTTCACAGTGCCTGTATCACGGTTGCCCATGTCATGGTTCTGCGGTGCGGGCGAAGGGGAGGATCTATAGAAGCTCACCCCAAGGTGCAGGGCGACGGCGACGATAGCCGTTACCAAACCGGCAATGATCGCTGGCTGGCCTGCTATGTATTGCAGTGGAACAAGCAACGTGAGGATTTGCAGCACAACGGCAAGAACGAGCAATGCACTGACCAGATTTTGCAGCGTGTGACGTGTACCTCGATTCCAGTAGGGAATTACCGGAGCGAGAATCAGGTTGAGTAGCCCCAGAAAAGCCAGAAAAAGCGCGTCAGGCTGTTGCAGGTAGGGAGCGACTGCTTCGCTACGCAGACTGGGGATGAAAGAAAGCAACAGAGCTGCTGCTCCCGTTACCAGGTGGACAATTTTCAACATTTTAAAAAGCTCACAGGTCAAGAAGGATTACAAGAAATAGCGGGTAACGCCCGGTACGCTTCTGAACAGGAGGAGGCGTGATACACGAGCGATGGGCCAGCCTATGCGCCAAGCCGGATGACAATGCTTCAGCGACACGCGGTGTATTTAACAGCAAAGCCCGATGCTACTCAAATCAGTCGTTTACGCAGTCAAAAACGGCGTATGAACCGCAGCGTAACCCTCACCATCGCCCGCCCTGAAAGCACCGAGACAGAGCCTTGCAACGGCTTGCTGTCGGGTTTTTCGATCCTGATTCTCACAGATGTCAGAAAAAGGGCCTGGCTAACGTCTGCGGTATTTCTTCCGCGGATGCGTCGGCCGTTGGCGGCGCGTCGACAGAAGCTGCGCGACTCGTATTCTCTTGATAGAGTAGCGGTGGTTACTGCTTTCCAATCCTCACTAAAAGGGCATGAAACATGGCAATCGATATTGGTATCAGTGAAGAAGATCGCAAATCGATCGTTGACGGTCTTTCGCATCTGCTTTCGGATACTTATGTGCTTTATCTCAAGACCCACAACTTTCACTGGAACGTCAGTGGGCCAATGTTTCGTACGCTCCATCTGATGTTTGAAGAGCAATATAATGAACTGGCTCTGGCAGTCGACTCCATTGCCGAGCGTATTCGTGCACTGGGTTTTCCTGCGCCGGGTACTTATTCGACCTATGCGCGTCTTTCGACCATCAAGGAAGAAGAGGGCGTGCCAAGTGCCGAAGATATGATCAAAAGTCTGGTTCAGGGTCAAGAGGCTGTTGTCCGCACGGCGCGTAGTATTTTTCCGTTGCTGGATAAAGTCAGTGATGAGCCTACCGCGGACTTGTTGACACAGCGCATGCAGGTTCATGAAAAAACTGCATGGATGTTGCGTTCGATGCTTGAGTCGAAGTAATGATATCGGCGAGTGGCACGCTGTGCCGCTCGTCAGCACCACCTGCGCTGCCTTCTTTTTCTGTGGGTCTCCAGCCCCCGGTCTGGCTGATTTCGTCTTTTTGTTTGATACCCCTATAACTATCAACTGCCTCCGTGGCGGTTTTTGAGTGATCGCTGTCGAAAATCTTGATATTCCTTAGTCTCCTGTAGTCATCTCCTACGAAGAGCAAGTGCAATCGCCGCTGGATATAAGTTTATGGATCAGGCTTTATAGGTCAGGTATTCACTTGTTTATAAATGTTTCTTTTTCCTGTTCCGAACTTAACTTTCAGAGGAGATCAAGATGATGTCACGAGGTGTCGAACGTGAGGTCAAAGATTTAAGTCGTCATGCGACAATACGCGACGATCCTTTCGTCGAGGATTTCAACATGACGCTGGCACAACCCCATTCCAAGTCGGTTCGACTCAATGGGCTGGCAACCTGCCTGCGTCTCGAAAATGTGTACTGGAACATATTGTCCGGCATTGCACACTCCAATAACTGCTCGGTGAACGCCGTGCTTTCCTACATTGATAGAGAGGTTCATCTGCGCTACGGCGGTGTGAAGAATTTCAGCGGTCTGATTCGCGTCGTCTGTGTGGCGCATCTTCTTAAGACCGATCGTCTGGACATCTACCAGGCCTAGCTCGACTCCCTCATTCTGCGGGCTCGCCTCTGGCGGGGCCGCGCCTTCCCGGTGCCGCGAGCGAACCGCTTCAGCGCACGGGGCAGCCACGAACTTATCCTGACGGGATAGGTTCGTTCGGCTGCACGGCATCGATTAACTCTATATAATCCTCCGCCTTGCTAACAGGCATGACTCTGCGTGGGCGAGGGCTGGCTTGAACTGTGTGCCGGTGCCTTGCACTATTGAGCGCAAGCCAGGAGCGAAAGCCCCACCGAATTTTCGAATTACGAGAAGTGAAACCACCATCATGATGCGCAGCCATTATTGCGGCCAACTGAACGAGAGCCTGGAAGGTCAGGAAATTACCCTTTGCGGATGGGTCCACCGTCGCCGTGACCATGGAGGCGTTATCTTCCTCGATATCCGCGACCGTGAAGGCATGGCTCAAGTGGTGTTCGACCCTGATCGTGCAGACACTTTCGCCGCTGCCGACCGTGTTCGCAGCGAATATGTGGTCAAGGTTGTCGGCAAGGTCCGTGCGCGTCCCGCCGGTGCCGTGAACCCCAACATGGCCTCGGGTGCCATCGAAGTGCTGGGCTATGAGCTGGAAGTGCTGAACGAGTCGGAAACGCCGCCGTTCCCGCTTAACGAATATTCCGATGTCGGCGAAGAAACCCGCTTGCGGTATCGCTTCATCGACCTGCGTCGTCCGGAAATGGCTGAAAAGCTGCGCCTTCGTTCGCGCATCACGACCAGCATCCGTCGCTATCTGGATGACAACGGCTTCCTCGATGTCGAGACGCCGATCCTGACGCGCGCTACGCCGGAAGGCGCTCGCGACTATCTGGTCCCGAGCCGCACACACCCAGGCAGCTTCTTCGCGTTGCCGCAATCGCCTCAGTTGTTCAAACAACTGCTGATGGTCGCCGGCTTCGATCGTTACTACCAGATTGCCAAGTGCTTCCGCGATGAAGACCTGCGTGCCGACCGCCAGCCGGAATTCACCCAGATCGACATCGAGACCAGTTTCCTCGACGAAAAAGACATCATCGGTCTGACCGAGAAGATGGTCCGTCAGTTGTTCAAGGAAGTCCTTGATCTGGAATTCGGCGAATTCCCGCACATGACCTTCGAAGAAGCCATGCGTCGCTACGGTTCCGACAAGCCGGACCTGCGTAACCCACTGGAACTGGTCGACGTTGCCGATCAGCTCAAGGAAGTCGAGTTCAAGGTATTCAGCGGCCCTGCAAACGATCCGAAGTGCCGCATCGCTGCGCTTCGTGTTCCGGGCGGGGCGAGCATGCCGCGCAAGCAGATCGACGACTACACCAAGTTCGTCGGCATCTACGGTGCCAAGGGCCTGGCGTACATCAAGGTCAACGAACGCGCCAATGGCGTGGACGGGCTGCAGTCGCCTATTGTCAAGAACATCCCTGAAGCCAACCTCAACGTGATCCTTGATCGTGTGGGTGCGGTAGATGGCGATATCGTGTTCTTCGGTGCCGACAAGGCCAAGATCGTCAGCGAAGCGCTGGGTGCACTGCGGATCAAGGTCGGTAACGATCTGAAGCTGCACACCTGCGAGTGGGCTCCGATGTGGGTCGTCGACTTCCCTATGTTCGAAGAGAACGACGACGGCAGCTTCACCGCGCTGCACCACCCCTTCACTGCACCCAAGTGCACACCTGAAGAGCTGGAAGCGAACCCGGCCACGGCGTTGTCCCGTGCCTATGACATGGTTCTGAACGGCACCGAGCTGGGTGGCGGTTCGATCCGTATCCATCGCAAGGAAATGCAACAGGCGGTATTCCGTCTGCTGGGCATCGCCGAAGACGAGCAGCAAGAGAAGTTCGGCTTCCTGCTGGACGCTTTGAAATACGGAGCGCCACCGCACGGTGGTCTGGCGTTCGGTCTGGACCGTCTGGTCATGCTGATGACTGGCGCTCAGTCGATTCGTGAAGTCATTGCCTTCCCGAAAACCCAGAGCGCTGCGGACGTCATGACCCAGGCACCGGGTGTCGTTGATGCCAAGGCCCTGCGTGAACTGCACATTCGCCTGCGCGAACAGCCAAAGGCCGAGTGATGCCGGGCAGGGCGTATCCTGGATACGCCCTGCATTGCCCGAATCGAGTGAAGCTTTTTGCCTGATGCATGGGCGAAAAGTGAAGGTGTTTCGAAAAGAATCTGGAGCGAGAGATGGCAGGTCATTCTAAGTGGGCGAACATCAAGCACCGCAAAGAGCGTCAGGATGCCAAAAAAGGCAAGATCTTCACCAAGTGGATTCGTGAACTGACCGTTGCCGCCCGTCAGGGTGGAGGCGATCCAGGCTCCAACCCACGTCTGCGTCTGGCGCTGGACAAGGCGCTCAGTGCGAACATGACCCGTGACACCATTGATCGTGCTGTGGCGCGTGGCGTTGGCGCGTCCGATGGTGATGATGTCGAAGAGCTGGGTTACGAAGGCTACGGCCCCGGTGGCGTGGCGATCATGGTCGAGACCATGACTGACAACCGCAACCGGACGGCAGCTGCCGTGCGTCATGCGTTTACCAAGTGCGGTGGCAATCTGGGCACCGACGGCTCCGTCGCCTATCTGTTCGATCGCAAGGGACAGATTTCCTTCGCGGCCGGTGTCGATGAGGATGCCTTGATCGAAGCGGCAATGGAGGCAGATGCCGACGACGTCGTGACCAATGAAGACGGTTCCATTGATGTCTTCACGTCCTTTTCCGGATTCTACGCAGTGCGTAACGCGCTGGAAGCCGCCGGTTTCAAGGCATCCGACGCGGAAATCGTCATGTTGCCGACCACCAGTGCCGTGCTTGATCTGGAAACCGCCGAAAAGGTACTCAAGCTGATCGACATGCTTGAAGACCTGGATGACGTGCAGAACGTCTATTCCAACGCGGAAATCCCGGACGAGGTTATGGAACAGCTAGGCTGATTGCCATTAACTACGCTGTAATAGAAGCCGGAGGAACGAAGCCGTGAGTGACATGCGGCTATCGGCCTCCGGCTTCTGCCTTTATGCTGCGCTCATTGTGTTGCGTCACCTTCTCTAGCTGCAGGCGTTATGACTCTTATTCTTGGTATCGACCCCGGTTCGCGAATCACTGGCTATGGCGTGGTGCGTGATACCGGCCGTGGCTGTGTCTACGTGGCATCGGGGTGTATTCGCACTGGCAGTGGTGAGCTGCACGAACGGCTGCAGATCGTCTATCGCGGTGTTCGCGAGGTGATCAAGACGTACGGACCGGTGACCATGGGCATCGAAAAAGTCTTCATGGCGAAAAACGCCGACTCCGCGCTCAAGCTCGGCCAGGCCAGAGGCGCCGCCATCGTGGCGGGGGCCGAGGAAGAACTCGAGATTGCCGAATATACGGCGACCCAGGTCAAGCAGGCTGTAGCGGGTACCGGCGGAGCCAATAAAGAGCAGGTGATGATGATGGTCATGCATCTGCTCAAACTGACTCAGAAACCACAGATCGATGCCTCCGATGCTCTGGCCATTGCGTTGTGCCATGCGCACACACGTTCCAGTCTTCTCCCCCACGGCTTGAGCACTGCCCGCAGCCGGGGCGGCAGGTTGCGTCTGTGACTGCATCATTCGCACGCATTTTTTTACTTGCAGGGCTTGCTGGCTCTGTGATGATTGTTCTCAACTTTTTCGCGCAAGCGACAGGCAACACGAAAGGATCTGAAACGTGATTGGACGTTTACGCGGCTTTCTCGCCGAAAAACAGCCTCCGCATCTGGTGCTGGACGTCAATGGCGTCGGTTACGAGCTGGAGGTGCCGATGACTACGCTCTACCGGCTACCTCACGTCGGTGAGCCCGTGACCCTGCATACCCATCTCGTGGTTCGTGAGGACGCGCACCTGCTGTATGGCTTTTACGAAAAGCGCGAGCGCGAACTGTTTCGAGAGCTGATCCGTCTGAATGGTGTCGGTCCCAAGCTGGCGCTGGCATTGATGTCGGGTCTTGAAGTCGATGAACTGGTGCGCTGCGTTCAGGCCCAGGACACCTCCGCGCTGACCCGCATTCCCGGTGTCGGCAAGAAGACTGCCGAGCGCCTGCTGGTGGAACTCAAGGACCGCTTCAAGGCCTGGGAATCGCTGCCCGGGACGTTCACGCTGGTTTCCAGTGGTCCGAATCAGGCTGAGCCGGTGGCGTCGGCCGAGTCCGATGCGGTCAGTGCGCTGATCTCGCTGGGCTACAAGCCTCAAGAGGCGAGCAAGGCCGTTTCCGCCATCAAGGAAAAAGATTTGAGCAGTGCCGATCTCATCCGGCGTGCATTGAAGGGGATGGGATAAGTGATAGATGCTGACCGTTTGATAACCGCTACCGGCGGCCGTGATCGCGACGAACAGCTGGACCGTGCGATTCGCCCGCTGAGTCTGGCCGACTACATTGGCCAGCCTACGGTTCGCGAGCAGATGGAGTTGTTTATCCAGGCTGCGCGAGGCCGTAATGAATCTCTGGATCACACGCTGATCTTCGGGCCTCCAGGTCTGGGCAAGACCACGCTGGCCAATATCATCGCCCAGGAAATGTCGGTCTCGATCAAGAGCACGTCCGGGCCGGTACTCGAACGGCCCGGTGATCTGGCCGCGATTCTGACCAATCTTGAACCCAACGACGTGCTCTTCATCGATGAGATTCACAGGCTGTCGCCCATTGTGGAAGAAGTCCTGTACCCGGCGATGGAAGACTTTCAGCTGGACATCATGATCGGGGAGGGGCCTGCCGCACGGTCCATCAAACTCGATCTGCCGCCGTTCACGCTGGTCGGCGCGACCACCCGTGCGGGCATGCTGACCAATCCGTTGCGTGACCGTTTCGGAATCGTCCAGCGCCTGGAGTTCTACAGCATCGCCGATCTGTCGACGATCGTGACCCGGTCAGCCGGCATTCTCGGGCTGGTCATCGAGCCGGAAGGCGCGTTCGAAATTGCACGCCGTGCGCGAGGCACCCCGCGTATCGCCAACCGTCTGCTGCGTCGTGTGCGTGACTTCGCCGAAGTGCGCGGCAACGGGCAGATTACCCGGCAGACCGCAGACAAGGCCTTGAACCTTCTTGACGTCGACGAGCATGGTTTCGATCATCAGGATAGACGCCTGCTGTTGACCATGATCGAGAAATTCGATGGTGGTCCGGTGGGTGTCGACAGTCTCGCGGCTGCCATCAGTGAAGAGCGCCATACGATTGAGGACGTACTGGAACCCTATTTGATCCAGCAAGGCTATATGATGCGCACACCACGCGGTCGGGTCGTGACCCGTCATGCCTATCTGCACTTCGGGCTGAACATCCCTTCCAGGATGGGAGAGCTGCCGACCGCCGAGGAGTTTGTGGATGATCCGGCTGATTAAATGTGACGTCATGCAATTTAATCGCCGTCTGTGTGTCACATTGCCAGTCTCGTGGACGTTACAGGTGGCGAGCGGCAAGTCGTTGAAAAACAGTTGCCTGACCCGATTGGCAACGTGAGGAGTAAGCACTAGAGTATGCGCGCGCAAAACGGGGTTCAGTCGTTCGCACATCGCTGTCGCGTTTATTACGAGGACACCGATGCTGGCGGCATCGTCTACTACGTCAATTATCTGAAATTCATGGAACGGGCTCGTACCGAGCGGCTGCGCGATCTTGGTTTCGCTCAGTCCGCAATGGCGCAGGACAATCTGCTGTTTGTCGTGCACTCCAGCGAAGCGCGTTATCACAAGCCTGCGCGGCTGGATGACGAATTGCTCGTCAGTGCACAAGTAACCGAATTGAACCGTGTCAGCCTGCGCTTTCAACAGCAAGTCAGGCGGGCGTCGGATGCAACGCTGCTCTGCGAGGGGCAGTTCTTGGTGGCGTGTGTAAGCGCCGATAGTTTGAAACCCCGGGCCATTCCCGAAGCTCTGCGAGCGGCCTTTGCCGATCAGAGCGGCGCGGGCACACATTCAGAGCAGGAGATAAAGCGTGGAAGCTAACGTCGTCGACCATTCCTCCATGTGGAGTTTGGTCAGCAATGCCAGCATTGTTGTTCAGTTGGTAATGCTGATTCTGGTGGCCGCCTCGGTCACTTCATGGATCGTGATTTTTCAGCGCAGCAACATGCTGCGTGCAGGTCGGCGCGCACTGGACAGCTTTGAAGAGCGTTTCTGGTCCGGTATCGATTTGTCCAAGCTGTACCGTCAGGCAGGCAGCAACCCTGATCCCGACTCGGGCGTCGAGCAGATCTTCCGTGCAGGCTTCAAGGAGTTCTCCCGCCTGCGTCAGCAGTCCGGCGTTGATCCTGACGCGGTGATGGAAGGTGTGGCCCGTGCCATGCGCGTTGCCATTTCCCGCGAGGAAGAAAAACTGGAGTCCGGCCTGTCGTTTCTGGCAACCGTAGGTTCGACCAGCCCGTACGTCGGTCTGTTCGGTACCGTCTGGGGGATCATGAACTCCTTCCGTGGTCTGGCAACCGCTCAGCAGGCGACGCTCGCCACTGTGGCGCCAGGTATCGCAGAAGCCCTTATCGCAACAGCCATCGGCCTGTTCGCGGCAATCCCGGCCGTTATTGCCTACAACCGTTTCTCCGCGCGCAGCGAGACTCTGATCAGCCGTTACTACACGTTCGCTGAAGAGTTCCAGGCCATCCTGCACCGTAAAGTGCACACCAGCGAAGAGTGAGCAGGTAATTCCCCATGGCTTTAATCGCTCGAGATCGACGCAGAAAACGCAAGCCGGTCGCCGAAATGAACGTAGTGCCCTACATCGACGTGATGCTGGTGTTGCTCGTGATTTTCATGGTGACGGCTCCCATGATCAACCAGGGCGTGAAGGTCGACTTGCCCAAGGTCTCCAGCGAGGCTTTGCCGCAGGACAACAACAATCAGGTCCTGACCATTTCGATCAAGGCTGACAAGACCTACTACTGGAACCTTGGCAGCGAAGTCGACACAGACAAGCAGATGGACAAGGCAATGACCTTGCCGCAGCTGACTGCCGCCGTCACCAAGATCGTCGCTGCCGGGCGTGATGCCGGCAAGCAGACGCAGGTGTTCATCCGTGGTGACAAGACCGTTGATTACGGTTCGGTCATGGGCACGATGGGTGGGTTGCAGAAAGCCGGGGTAGGGAATGTTGGCTTGATTACCGAGGCCCCCTGATGCAGCCGATTCGAGAGCCGTCTGCCTCGGAAAGCTATTTCTGGCCCAGTGTCTGGGCTGTGGCGTTGCACATCCTGATTTTCGGCATGCTCTTTGTGAGCTTTGCGATGACGCCCGACCTGCCTGAAGCCAAGCCTATCGTTCAGGCAACGCTCTATCAGCTCAAGTCCAAAAGTCAGGCGACGACCCAGACCAACCAGAAAATTGCTGGCGAGGCGAAGAAGACCGCTGCACGACAGACTGAAGTCGAGCAGTTGGAACAGAAGAAAATCGAGCAGTTGAAGCAGGAAGCTGTTAAAGCTGCGGAACAAAAGAAAGAAGAGTCAGCTCAAAAAGCGGAAGAACAAAAGGCGGCGGACGAAGCCAGGAAGGCCGAGCAGAAAGCGGAAGAGGCCAAAAAGGCCGACGATGCCAAGAAAGCTGATGAGGCCAAGAAGGTCGCCGACGCCAAAAAGGCTGAAGAGAAGCAGTTGGCCGACATAGCCAAGAAAAAAGCCGAAGACGAAGCGAAGAAGAAAGCCGAGGAAGACGCCAAGAAGGCTGCTGCCGAGGAAGCCAAGAAGCAGGCTGCTGACGAGGCCAAGAAAAAGGCCGCTGAAGACGCCAAGAAGAAGGCTGCCGAGGACGCGAAGAAGAAAGCCGCTGCGGACTCCGCCGCTAAAAAGGCGCAGGAAGCTGCCCGTAAATCTGCAGAAGACAAGAAGGCGCAGGCACTGGCCGATCTGCTGTCCGACAAACCGGAACGGCAACAGGCTCTGGCAGACGAACGTGGCGACGAAACCGCCGGCAGTTTCGACGATCTGATCCGCGTGCGTGCATCCGAAGGCTGGAGTCGTCCTCCATCGGCACGTAACAACATGTCGGTAACGTTGCAGATCGGCATGTTGCCGGACGGCACAATCGCCTCTGTGTCGATTGCCAAGTCCAGCGGGGACGGGCCATTTGACAGTTCTGCGGTTGCTGCGGTGAAAAACATTGGGCGTTTGACAGAAATGCAGGGTCTGAAGCCCGCTGACTTCGCTCCCTATCGTTCATTCAAGATGACATTCACACCTGGAGATCTAGCCTTGTGATCAACCTTTTTCGAGGACTGCTTTTCGTTCTCTGCTGTGCAGCCGGAGTGGCGGCCGCAGAAGAAAAGAACATTCTGGTCACCAGCGGCAGTGACCGTGCCACACCGATCGCTGTCGTACCGTTTGGCTGGCAGGGCGGCAACGTGCTGCCGGAAGACATGGCGGAGATCATTGGCAATGACCTGCGCAACTCCGGCTATTACTCGCCGATCCCGAAGCAGAACATGATCAGCTTGCCGACCCAGGCCAGCGAAGTCATTTTCCGTGACTGGAAAGCACTGGGTGCCCAGTACGTCATGGTCGGCAACATTGTTCCTGCAGGCGGTCGTCTGCAGATTCAATACGCGCTGTTCAACGTCGCTACCGAGCAACAGGTCCTGACCGGTAACGTTTCCGGCACCAATGACCAGTTGCGCGACATGGCGCACTACATTGCAGACCAGTCGTTCGAGAAGCTCGTCGGCATCAAGGGTGCGTTCTCGACGCGCATGCTGTACGTCACGGCAGAGCGTTTCTCGGAAAACAATACGCGTTACACCCTGCAGCGTTCGGACTACGACGGTGCGCGTGCGGTAACGCTGCTGCAGTCGCGTGAGCCTATCCTTTCGCCGCGCTTCGCGCCGGACGGCAAGCGCATTGCGTACGTATCGTTCGAACAGAAGCGTCCGCGCATCTTCGTTCAGCACATCGACACCGGTCGTCGCGAGCAGATCACCAACTTCGAAGGCCTGAACGGCGCGCCTGCGTGGTCGCCGGATGGCACCAGGCTGGCATTCGTTCTGTCCAAGGACGGCAACCCGGAAATCTACGTGATCAACCTGGCTTCGCGTCAGTTGAGCCGCGTGACCAACGACTCTTCCATCGACACCGAACCGTTCTTCGGCAAGGATGGCTCGACGATCTACTTCACGTCGGACCGTGGTGGAAAGCCGCAGATCTATAAAACCAATATCAACGGCGGTGGTGCCGAACGTGTTACGTTCGTGGGTAACTACAACGCCAATCCGAAATTGTCAGCCGATGAAAAGACGCTGGTGATGATTCACAGGCAGGACGGCTTCACTAATTTCAAGGTCGCAGTGCAGGATTTGGCCCGCGGAAGCGTAAAAATCCTCACAGATAGCAACCTTGATGAGTCGCCTACTGTTGCGCCCAACGGCACCATGGTAATCTACGCCACCCGCCAGCAGGGCCGGGGAGTCTTGATGCTCGTGTCCATTAACGGACGCGTAAGGCTCCCGCTTCCTACCGCTCAAGGCGAAGTCAGAGAACCTTCCTGGTCCCCTTACCTGAACTGACGCGGCGCTACACGATTTGCTTAACACACTGGGGTTCATTAGGAGTTTCAAGATGGAAATGCTGAAGTTTGGTAAGTTTGCTGCGCTGGCTCTGGCCATGGCTGTAGCTGTAGGTTGCTCGTCCAAAGGCGGCGACAATGCCGGTGCTGGCGCTGTCGACCCTAACGCTGGTTACGGCGCCAACACTGGTGCTGTTGACGGTTCCCTGAGCGAAGAAGCTGCTCTGCGCGCAATCACCACCTTCTACTTCGAATACGACAGTTCGGACCTGAAGCCAGAAGCCATGCGCTCCCTGGACGTGCACGCTAAAGACCTGAAATCCAACGGCGCTCGCGTTGTTCTGGAAGGCAACACCGACGAACGTGGTACTCGTGAGTACAACATGGCACTGGGCGAGCGTCGTGCGAAAGCCGTTCAGCGCTACCTGGTACTGCAAGGTGTTTCCCCAGCTCAGCTGGAACTGGTTTCCTACGGCGAAGAGCGTCCAGTTGCTACTGGCAACGACGAGCAGTCGTGGGCTCAGAACCGTCGCGTCGAACTGCGTAAGTAATTTGACATGCGAACGTGCCGACGTGCTCTAACCGTTTTGGCCCTCGCCCTTCCGCTTTCAGCGTTGGGTGCGGCTCCTGTGGTCGATAACAATTCTGGCTCTGGCAGCAGCAGTTATCCGCCAGCGGGTTATGGCACGTCCGGCGCCTATGCCGGGGGAGGGGTTACACCCCCTCCCTCGGCACAAGGTCAGCTGTTCATGCAGTTGCAGCAAATGCAGGAAGAGATCGCGCGTTTGCGCGGGCTTGTCGAGGTTCAGCAGAACGATATCCAGCGCATGAAGCAGGAAGCCCTGGAGCGTTATCAGGAACTCGATCAGCGTATAGCCAGTGGCGCTGCCGCTCCGGCTACCAATAATTCCCAACCTTCTGGTGGCGCTGTAGACGCCAGTGGGACGCCGTCGGCTCAAGCCGCTCAGGCACCGGCAGCAGGCACCGAGCCTCCTGATCCGGCGAAGGAAAAGCTTTATTACGAAGCAGCCTTCGATCTGATAAAGGCAAAGGATTTCGACAAGGCCAGTCAGGCCTTCACCGCTTTCCTGCGCAAGTATCCCAACAGTTCGTATGCGGGCAACGCTCAATACTGGCTGGGTGAAGTGAATCTGGCCAAGGGTGACCTTCAAGGCGCAGGTCAGGCATTCGCCAAGGTGAGTCAGCAATACCCCAAGCACGCCAAGGTTCCTGATTCGCTGTACAAACTGGCCGATGTTGAGCGCCGCCTGGGTCACAATGACAAGGTAAAAGGCATTCTGCAGCAGGTTGTTGCCCAATATCCGGGTACTTCTGCCGCCCAGTTGGCACAGCGAGACCTTCAGCGGCTTTGATGTCCTGACTCGCAAATCAAGAAAGCCGCGCTCGTCGCGGCTTTTTTCGTTAGAATCTCGCACCCGAAATTCCGGTACACACATTACGCTTCTCTGGATTCTGCGAGTGCAGGGTTCCTTGAAGTGCCTGACGGAGGCGGACGGCCTGTTTAGCTGTTACGCCCGTGGCTGATATGCAAGACACATTACGCATCACTGAAATATTTCACTCGTTGCAGGGTGAAACCCGAACGGCTGGGCTGCCCACCGTATTTGTACGCCTGACCGGCTGCCCCTTGCGCTGCCAGTACTGTGACAGCGCCTACGCTTTCACTGGCGGCACCATCCAGACGCTGGACGACATCATGGGGCAGGTCGCGGCCTATCGTCCTCGCTATGTGTGCGTGACCGGTGGCGAGCCACTGGCCCAGCCCAATGCGATCCCTTTGCTCAAGCGCCTGTGTGACGAAGGCTACGAGGTTTCGCTGGAAACCAGCGGTGCGCTGGATATCTCGGCGGTCGATCCCCGTGTCAGCCGCGTCGTCGATCTCAAGACCCCCGGGTCGAAAGAGGTCACGCGCAACCGCTACGAAAACATGGAGCTGCTCACGCCCAACGATCAGGTCAAATTCGTGATCTGTTCGCGGGAAGATTACGACTGGGCCGTTTCCAGACTCATTCAATACGGGCTTGATCGCCGGGCCGGCGAGGTTCTGTTTTCCGCCAGCCATCATGAGCTGAAAGGCCGTGATCTGGCCGACTGGATCGTGGCGGACAACCTGCCTGTACGCTTGCAGATGCAACTGCACAAATTTCTTTGGGACGACGAGCCGGGGCGCTGAGATGACTGAATTGAACATGACTGAGAAAAGAGCCGTAATCCTGCTGTCTGGCGGCCTCGACTCTGCAACGGTCGTCGCGATGGCCCGAGCCGAAGGCTATGCGTGCTACACCATGAGCTTCGACTACGGTCAGCGTCATCGCGCCGAGCTCGATGCAGCCGCGCAGGTCGCTCGCGACCTGGGTGCGATCGAGCACAAGGTGATCGGCCTGAATCTCAATGGCATCGGCGGCTCGGCACTGACCGACAGCTCTATTGCGGTTCCTGAGGCACCCTCTGAAGGCATTCCGGTGACTTATGTGCCGGCCCGCAACACCGTCTTCCTGTCGTTGGCGCTGGGCTGGGCAGAAGTGCTGGGCGCGCGCGACATATTCATCGGCGTTAACGCTGTGGATTACTCGGGCTACCCGGATTGCCGCCCCGAATTCGTTGAGTCCTTCGAGCGTATGGCGAACCTGGCGACCAAGGCCGGTGTGGAAGGGCAGGGCTTCACCATCCGCGCACCCCTGCAGAACCTCAGCAAGTCCGACATCGTCAAGGCAGGCACTGCGCTGGGCGTCGATTACGCGCTGACGGTTTCTTGCTATCAGGCCGATGATCAGGGCCGCGCGTGCGGCAAATGCGACAGCTGCCGCCTGCGTGCAGAAGGCTTCGCCGCAGCGGGCGTAGCAGACCCGACGCGTTATTTTTAAGTTTTTTTAAAATAGGTGTTGAATTACTCATAAAAATCAGTAATATACGCGCCACACAACAGAGGGTCGTTAGCTCAGTTGGTAGAGCAGTTGGCTTTTAACCAATTGGTCGTAGGTTCGAATCCCACACGACCCACCATTTCGAAAATCTGGAAGGCCCATGAAAATGCGGATTTCCAGATTTTTTTTTGCCTTGCAGATTGTCAGGTCGGAGCCGGGAATGGTCAGCAGCCTGCTGCTGGTTCTCCGTTCGCCCTTGGCCATGGAATAGAAGGCTACTTCGGGCGCTCATCGAATGCAGAGCTCTTTGCAAGAACATCTGCCATAAAATCCATGAAAACGATGGCTCGCTGGGGCAACAGCCGATTTGCCAGGTAGACGACTTGGATCGGGACAGGTGGTGCCACGTAGTCGTTAAGCAACAACTGAAGATTGCCACTTTTCAACCCTTCCTCATAAAGCCATCGAGGCCCCTGCGCGATTCCCAATCCTGCATTGACGTACTCCCGTATCGCTTCAGGCGAGTTGACACGCAGTCGTCCGGAGATCGGAACTTCACTATCTTTAAACCGCCAATTGGTTCCGGTAGAGAGCAGGGTGTAAATAAGGCAGTCGTGGTCCTTCAGGTCATCAGGCGAAGAGGGAGAGCCGCGTTTCTCCAGGTACGCACGGCTGGCAACGCACACACGCTCGAACCACGCCAGTGGCCGGGCTCGCATTGCGCTGTCCTCCAGATGCCCGATGCGAATCGCGAGCTCTGCACCCTCGTCGACCAGATTGACGTAGCGATCATTGATTTGAAGATCGAGCGACAATTCGGGATAGCGCCCTAGAAAGCTCGCGACGTGCGGTACGATGAAGGTGTGAGCCAATGCGGTCGGGCAAGCGACGCGCAGTAACCCAGACGGCGTGACGTTCCCTCTCAGTGAGGACTCTGACTGTTCCACTGAATCCAGAATACGCCGCGCATCTGCGTAGTACCGTTCACCCTCGGGCGTGAGCGTCAGCTTTCGAGTGGTCCGGTGTAGCAGCCTGGTCTGCAAATGGTCTTCAAGTGCAGCGACGTAACGACTGACGTTCGGTTGCCCTAATCCCAGATCACGTCCCGCAGCGGAAAAACTACCTGTCTCGACAGTGCGCACAAAGCAGCTCATCAGTAATAACCGGTCCATCACGCCTCTTTTCATGCAGATTTTGCATGAGTCCTATGCTATTAGCCCCATCTTATCAGCGCAATGGCATGAACATATAGTTGCTCTCAGAAGGTCAGTCGTCCGGCTGACTGTCCCAAACGAGAGTAAATTGACATGTCCCGTTTACAAGGCAAGCGTACCCTCATCACTGGCGGCACCAGCGGCATCGGTCTGGAGACCGCCAGGCAATTTCTCGCCGAAGGCGCACGCGTGATCGTCACAGGTGTCAGTCCTGAGTCCATGGCAAATGCTCAAGCCATTTTAGGTCGCGAAGTCCTAGTGCTGCGAGCCGACTCAGCTAGTGTCGCAGCCCAGAAGGAGCTGGCGCAGGCTGTCCAGTCTCATTACGGGCAGCTCGACGTTGCCTTCCTCAATGCCGGCGTATCCGTCTGGATGCCAATCGAAGACTGGAACGAGGAGATGTTTGATCACTCCTTCAACATCAACGTCAAAGGCCCTTACTTCCTCCTGCAAGCATTGCTGCCGGTCTTCTCCAATCCGGCATCGGTGGTTCTTAATACCTCGGTAAGTGCGCATCTGGGCGACGCGCGTTCATCCGTTTATGCGGCAACGAAGGCGGCGTTTCTGAATATGTCGAAAACGCTCTCCAGCGAGCTTCTCCCGCGGGGTATTCGTGTAAACGCGGTCAGCCCTGGCCCGATCGATACTCCGTTGTACGACAAGCTGGGCATCCCCGATGCCTATCGCGAGCAGGTGAACAAAGATATCGCTGCGACGATACCCTTTGGCCGTTTCGGTACGCCTGAAGAAGTCGCCAAGGCGGTTCTGTATCTGGCATCGGACGAGTCCTGTTGGACTGTCGGAACGGAAATTATTGTTGATGGTGGGCGTTCGCTTTAATGGGCTACTTCGACATACTGGGACTCAAACCAGGTCATCCATTGTTTGATGGACTTGGCCATATTGCCGAGTGGCGGCATGCGCTGGCCAACCGCGCGAGCGTTAAGGTGGCTGTCGCCGAGGATTATGCAGGCCGGTTCCGCAAACATCTGCTGGAGGTGAATGCCATCGTAGTCTGCTGAGTCATACCTATCAGTCCAGCCGCTCGCATGGCGCGACTTAGCCTGTTGCGATTGTGGGGGCTGGGTATTAGTGTCCGGTTTTGCAGGGGCAAGTCCACTGGTTTTGTTTGATCGAGCCCGCAGCCTCTTGCTTTGTCGTCTTGATCACCTCAATCCTTGAGCGTTATTGGTACCAGCCTGCTGCAATTTCTACCGTCATGTTTGGCTTTGTAGAGGGCGCGATCAGCTTCTGCCAGTAATGCCACCACCATCAAGTCGGACGGAGTGGCGACAGTCTTTGCACTGTTTATGACAGTGTCTGTGCCAGCTTCAAGACTGGCCACCCCGATAGAAACGGTCAAACGTCCACATTCACTGGTCTCGTGAGGCCAGCCCAGGCTGAAGATATGAGTGACAATTTCATCCGCCAACCTGCATGCGCCTTCTGCTCCTGTGTCGGGCAAGAGAATCGCAAACTCCTCACCTCCATAGCGGGCCACCAAGTCCGTGGATCGATTTACACAATCCTTCAGAGCGTGAGCGACGGCAATCAGACATTCGTCGCCTTTCAAATGGCCGTAGGCATCGTTGTAACGCTTGAAAAAGTCGATATCCAGCAGTAACAGTGAAAACGCACTTTGAGTGCGCCGGACACGCAGCCATTCGCGCTCAATGTTCTGGTCAAGAAAACGACGATTGGCCAATCCGGTAAGGCCATCCGTCTGTGCCAACAGATTGAGCTGATCAATGGCCATTTTCAGACGTAGATGTGTTTTTACGCGGGCTGTCACGATTGACGGTTGAATAGGCTTCCCGATGAAGTCGACCGCCCCCAGCGCCAGCCCGGCTTCTTCTATTCGGGTTTCAGTATGGCTTGTGATGAATATAACGGGAATGTCTCTAAGGAGTTGATCGTCCTTAATGATTTCGCAAACTTCAAATCCGCTCATTCCCGGCATTTCTGCATCAAGCAGGATCAGGTCCGGGCGTACTTCCTGAATCATCTTCAGGGCCTGAGCACCTCCGGTGGCAAAGCGTATCTGACCAAGCCCTTGCAAGGTTTTGCTCAGTACCCGGATGGCAGAAATGTCGTCATCCACGATCAATAAGCTGGGGGTAGATTGCATCTCAAGACTCCGTTTGCAAATCGGCGCGCTCGAGTAACTGCAAGGCCTTCTCGAACTCAAGGCCTTCAATAGCTTGCCAAAGTTGCTCAACCAATGCGTTGCCAGCGGCGGCCTGTAGAGCCGTAACTGCCATCGGAAACTGATCCAGTGCCGCGATATCGCGGTGTTTGAGCAGTTTTTGTAGAACCGCCAATGCCTGTGTCGCTGTCTCTATGTCGTTATCGGCACGTGGGGTAGGCAAGGGGGCGTTCTGCAAATGTGCACACCGATTCTGAAACAGCGAAAAGTCATCGCTTACCGCTTCCAAAGCATGCGATGGATCCTTTCCGTCGAGCAGCAGTGTTTCCGCCTGCCCGGCAAGTTTTCCCAGCGTCGATGCGCCTAGCAAATTCGCAACGCCGCGCAGTTTGTGTAGATCTGCAATCAACTCACTTGGGGCTGAATCTATTAGGCGCAAAGCCGATGTTCTATCTCCGAACCTGGCAAACTCGCTAAAAAAGCGTCGAAGGGAGGTCAGAAATAATGGCAGGTCATTTCCAAGCCTGTCGGCAACTTCTTTTATTTCAATTCCCTCTATTTGAGGCCACTCCGCGGTCGGCTGTATATTTTGCGAGGTCTTGCCCACCGACAGCGGAGCGCCTCGCGCTCGCTCAACCGCCAGGCGTATGGCTCTGATAAGGGCTACAGGTTCCAGAGGTTTGGTCAGGAAGTCGTTCATGCCTGCCAGTTCAGCCCGCCGCCGCTCTTCGGCCAGTGCGCCTGCCGTCAGTGCCAGGACGGGCAGCCGTGTGAGACCCAGTTCGCTTCGTATCCGTCGCGTCGCCTCGTACCCGTCCATCTCCGGCATTTGCACGTCCATCAGAACAGCATCAAAGAAATCGGGGGTTTTACGCAGACTTTCCAGAGCTAGCAGACCATTTGCTGCGGTCTGTACCAAAGCGCCCTGTTGTTGCAACAGGAGGCTTGCGACTTCCAGATTGATTTCGCTGTCATCGACGAGCAGCAGGTTCAGTCCTGTGAGCCACTGGTTGACGGAGGTGTCCATGCGTGTCGATTGGATGACCCTTTCAGTACTGCCTTGGTATTCCGCAACACACGTGTTGACGGCATTAAACAGTGCGGAGCTGTCCAATGGTTTAAGCAGCACTTTGGTGGCGACCAGTTCCAGTTCCAGCTTGGTCGAAGGCTCGGTAACCAGAATGACAGGGATATGCGTGGTTTTGATCAGGCGCTGAATGTCCTGTGTGTTCGGGCTTTGCCACTCCAGCAGCAGCACATCAGGTTGCGGATGGCCCTCTTGGTTGAGTTGCTCCAAAACGCTGCGCTGTCCTTGTTCGTCCACAGGGCAGGTCGCGCGCCAGCCAAAGCCACGGCATAACCGTTGCAGCGCTTTGGACGCGTATGTGTCCTCGCAAATGATAAGTACCTCCAGGCTACCTGGCATTCCCGAGGGGTCGATATCGCTTTTGCTTACCTTGAAGGGCAGCAAGACCCAGAACGCACTGCCTGAGCCAGGTTCACTTTCTACACCCACCTGGCCTCCCATCTGCTCGGCCAGCCCGCGTACCACTGATAGCCCAAGCCCGGTGCCGCCAAAACGCCGGGTAGTGGAAGCATCAGCCTGGGTAAATGGAGAAAACAGCTGATCAAGCACGTCAGGCGCCACGCCACAACCTGTGTCGCGAACAGTAAACCGAAGCCAGCAACCGTCAGCGTCCAGGCTCTCACTACTCACGGTCACCTCAACTCCGCCTTCAGCCGTGAACTTCAAAGCGTTGCCCACTAGATTCATCAGGATTTGAGTAATTCTCAACGCATCGCCAATGAGCCATGGCGGTAATTGAGTGAGGACGCTGACGGCAAAGTGCAAACCTTTTTCTTGAGCTTGTGGGGTGAACAGGTCGCGCAGCTCGGAGAGCAGTTGCCGCGGGTTGAAGGGATTGCTTTCCAGCCGCAATTCTCCGGCCTCGATTTTGGCAATGTCCAGAATGTCGTTGATGATCCCCATCAGGGATCGTCCGGCAATCTGCAGTTTTGATAGCAATTGGCGTTGCTGCTCATTCAAGGGCGTGTTGTAGAGCAGATGGGCGATGCCGATCACTGCATTCATGGGAGTACGAATTTCATGGCTCATATTGGCCAGAAACAGACTTTTGGCCGCATTGGCGGCCTCTGCGCTCGCTTTGGCGGCTTGTATCTCTGCGCTGTTGCGAAGTCGCTCTGTGATGTCCTGAGCAATGCCCAGATGGCCTGTCAGTTCACCCTCGGCTGTCCGGATCGGGGTGATGATCATCGACACCGGTATCGTTGAGCTGTCTTTGCGTACATAGGTCCATTCTCGCGTTTCAGAGCCCTCCATGGCTGCTTTGTAGCAAAAGACATCCACACCTTCGATGGGCACGCCATATTCGATGCTCAGTTCTTTGGAGCGCTGATCGATTTCTTTTTGAAGATGGAAATCCATGGGCGTTCTGCGCCTGAGCATTTCCGAATTGCTGTAGCCCAGTAACAATTCGGCGCCTCGATTGAAGACGATGATCTGTCCCTGAAGGTCGGTGGCAATGATTGACACTTTCGAGGAGGCATCAAGTACCGCCTGCAGCAGGCCGGCAAGTCTGGAGAGTTCGGCGGTGCGTTCAGCAACTTGCCGCTCAAGCTGGGCGTTGAACTCCATCAGGTAGCGCTCGACGCGCTTTCGGTCAGTGATGTCGTGCATCATTTTGGCAGCGCCCAGAATGGTTCCATCCGTTTCGCGGATCAGGCTGCAGGTGATGGTCACGTCAATCAGATGACCCTCTCTGTGCAGGCGCTGGGTTTCCAGGGTCGAACCCCGATCACCTCGCGCGACGCCTTCAAGCAGCTCCTCGTCCTCATGAACCCGAGAGGAGGGAACCAGAAGAGGAGCAAGCGGATTGCCCAGTACCTCTTGCTCGCTGTAACCGAACATCTGCTCGGCCGCTCGGTTCCAGGTAATGATCGTTCCATCCAGCGCTTCACCGATGATGGCATCGCTGGAGTTCTCAACGATGGTTGCCAGTCTGGCTTGGCCCGCAATCACCTGCTGCTTGCGCTGACGGGAGAGCATCAGGGTGGCGATCAGCCCTGTCAAAAAAAGGCTTGCCATAATCCCGATCAAAAATACCCGGCTGGCTGGAGCTGCACCGAGTCCGCTTACGAAACTAGGATAAGCTGCGATTTCAATACGCCACACGCGTCCATATATCTCGCGTTTCAGGGTGTGCGTATACACAACCTCCGGCTCCGAGGTACCGCCAGGAGACTGATAGAGCAATTGTTCGCCATCGCTTACATCATACAGCGCCAAATGCAATCTCTGGTTGGCCGGGTCGAGGTTGCTGATGACCTCCCGCATGGCCAGAGGTGCATAAGTCCAGCCAATAAGGGCTGCTTCACGCTGTTCCACATCAGCTGGTGTTTCAGCCGTGCGGTACACGGGGAGCAGGAAAAGAAAGGAGCGCAAATGGTCTTCGCTGTTCTGCTTCAGTGTGATGGGCGCAGACAGGGTTGCAGCTCCGGTGCGCATGGCATGAACAGCTGCATCACGACGTCGCTCTTCAGAGGCAATATCCAGCCCCAGTGCCTGAGCATTGCGCGCCAGCGGATCAATGAATTGAATGATGAATCGATCACCGGAATGTCTATTGAGCTGGGTCACACTGAATTGGGGATTTCCATCCGCTCTTACTCGGGTAAGAAACGTGGACTCCTCTTTAGCTGAAACTCGCCGAATGAAGCCGAATCCTCGCGCGCCAGGGTATTCCTTTTCTATGTTCCGTCCTTGGCTGTAGCGGCTCATCTGACTGCTGTCGACATGATCCAGATCGAGCATATGGATGGCCCCGCGCAGGCCTCGCAGGCGATATTCATAGACCCTGAGTCGGGCCTGCAGACTGTCACCGAAAACTCTTCCTACTTCCTCAAGTGCCCCATTTGTTTCTCGGTCGATTATTTTGGATTGTTCAAGGCTGGCGACATAACTGATCAGCAGTCCTACCAGCAAAACAGGCGCAATCCATCTGCTGAGTACATTGAAACCGTTGGCCTTCAAAAGCTCGCACTCCTTGCTGCTTCAAAGGGGGGTAGACGCAAAAAATGCCCCCATTAGTGTGTTGTTCAGTCCTTCAGATGTTCACGCTGACGAGAGCAGTAAGCACTCTCGATGTCGCGCCGCGCTGCACCGACCGGCCTTTTGATCGAGAGGGTGGCTACTGGAGTTTGGCTAGCGCGTCAGCCCACCAGTTGAACGCTGTATAGCATTGCGAACCTCTTATCCCCTCAGCCAAAGGTGTTTGCCTGAGGGTGCACAAAAATTCTGATCTAAGTGAACAAACGACGAATCCGGGAGATCAGTTTGAGGGTAAGCGTAGATCGTTTCGACGCCTTCGCCAGATGCACTTTTTCCTCATTTCTC
The DNA here is from genome assembly GCF_021147865.1 of Pseudomonas sp. CDFA 610. Lineage (NCBI taxonomy): Bacteria > Pseudomonadati > Pseudomonadota > Gammaproteobacteria > Pseudomonadales > Pseudomonadaceae > Pseudomonas > Pseudomonas sp. CDFA 610. The sequence continues at coordinate 513,355 of NZ_JAGTPM010000002.1, read as the reverse complement.
GTCCTTGGTAGTGGATGTGCCTGATAGCTAGTCGATTTTTGAAAGCCGTACGTCTGCGTCACGAGCACCTTACAGCTTGATTGATCGAAGGCTTTCGTGTTGCTGAAACCAGCGGGAAGGTAGTGGGTGTTGCGCAGCATCTGAGGCGCGTTGCAGGCGTGGTCGGTCCTGCCGAGGGGTAGACGGGTGCGAAGCTGTCCTTCAACGACCTGGCTGCGGCGTCAGCTAGCTGCTGCTGTTGCTGAACCGCGATCAGTAGCCAAGACTGCCTTTGAACTTCCGTGTATTGGCGATCAACCGTCCGACGTTGCCTTGCACGTTATTGACGTCTGCGCTGCCCAACCGTTAGGTGCTTTCCGAGGTCACTGCCGGCGGCAAGGGGAGATTGAAATCTGTAATCTAATCGTGCAGGCGGGGCTTTTGCTCGATATCAGACAAAAAAACGCCTCCACAAGGGAGGCGTTCCTGAGCACTTGATGCATCCAGAACATCAAGCCAGATCGAAGCGATCCAGATTCATCACTTTGGTCCAGGCTGCGACGAAGTCTCTGACAAACTTCTCCTGCGCATCCGAACTGCCGTAAACCTCGGAAATCGCTCGCAGTTGAGCGTGTGAACCGAAGACCAGATCGACACGGGTGCCGGTCCATTTGACGGCGCCGGTCTTGCGATCACGAGCCTCGAAGGTGTCGTTGGCACCCGAGGTCGCTTTCCACTCGACGCTCATGTCCAGCAGATTCTTGAAGAAGTCGTTGGTCAGGGTGCCCGGCTTGTCAGTGAACACGCCGTGTTGGCTCTGGCCGACGTTGATGTTCAAGACCCGCAGACCGCCCAGCAGCACACTCATCTCCGGTGCGGTCAGGGTCAGCAGTTGCGCCTTGTCGACCAGCAACGATTCTGCCGAGACTTTGTAATGCCCTTTCTGGTAATTGCGGAAGCCATCGGCAATCGGTTCCAGGAAGCTGAACGACTCGACGTCGGTCTGCTCCTGAGAAGCGTCTGCGCGGCCCGGGGTGAACGGAACCGTGACCTGCTGGCCTGCATTTTTCGCAGCCTGCTCGACACCTGCACTGCCTGCCAGGACGATCAGGTCAGCGAGTGAAACCTTCTTGCCGCTCGACTGGGCTGCGTTGAATTCGCTCTGGATACCCTCAAGTGTCTTCAGGACACCTGCCAACTGCTCAGGCTGGTTCACAGCCCAATCCTTCTGTGGAGCCAGACGCAGACGACCGCCATTGGCACCGCCGCGTTTGTCCGAGCCACGGAAGGTGGAGGCTGCTGCCCATGCGGTTGAAACCAGATGCGGGACCGAAAGGCCCGAGGCGAGGATTTTGGCCTTGAGTGCGGCAACGTCCTGGTCATCCACCAGCGCGTGATCAACGTCCGGAATCGGGTCCTGCCACAGCAACTCTTCAGCAGGTGTTTCCGGGCCGAGATAACGGGCCAGCGGGCCCATGTCGCGGTGAGTCAGTTTGAACCAGGCGCGGGCAAATGCGTCGGCCAGTTGATCAGGATTGGCCAGGAAGCGTCGCGAGATCTGCTCGTAGGCCGGATCGAAGCGCAGCGCCAGGTCCGACGTCAGCATGCTGGGCGCATGACGCTTGGCCGGGTCGTGAGCATCGGGGATCTTGCCCGCGCCCGCGCCGTTCTTCGGTGTCCATTGATGCGCGCCAGCCGGGCTTTTGGTCAGTTCCCATTCGAAGCCAAACAGGTTTTCGAGGTACTCGTTGCTCCATTTCGTCGGCGTCGACGTCCAGGTCACTTCGAGGCCGCTGGTAATGGTGTCGCCACCCTTGCCGGTGCCGAACTTGTTGCTCCAGCCAAATCCCTGCTCTTCAAGGCCGGCGGCTTCGGGCTCAGGACCGACGTTGTCGGCTGGGCCTGCGCCGTGGGTCTTGCCGAAGGCGTGACCGCCAGCGATCAGGGCCACGGTCTCTTCGTCATTCATCGCCATGCGGCCGAAGGTTTCACGGATATCCTTCGCCGACGCAACCGGATCAGGCACGCCTTCAGGCCCTTCCGGGTTGACGTAGATCAAGCCCATCTGCACTGCGGCCAACGGGTTTTCCAGATTTCGCTCGCCTTTATCGGTGCGGCTTTCTTCGTTCGCGTGGTTTTCAGGCTCGGCCACCAGCGTACCGTCGCCCGGCTGCTGCATTTTCTTCTGCGCGCCGTAGCGCTCTTCGCCACCCAGCCAGGTGGTTTCGGAGCCCCAGTACACGTCTTCTTCCGGCTCCCAGACATCCGGACGACCGCCGGAGAAACCGAACGTCTTGAAGCCCATGGACTCCAGCGCAACGTTACCTGTGAGAACGATCAGGTCAGCCCAGGAAATCTTGCGGCCATACTTTTGCTTGACTGGCCAGATCAGGCGACGTGCCTTGTCCAGGCTGACGTTGTCGGGCCAGCTGTTGAGCGGTGCAAAGCGTTGCTGACCGGCACCTGCACCACCACGGCCGTCACCTGTACGGTAAGTCCCGGCGCTGTGCCAGGCCATGCGAATGAACAGCGGGCCGTAATGGCCGAAGTCTGCCGGCCACCAGTCCTGTGACTGAGTCATGACAGCGCGCAGGTCCTGTTTGACCGCTTCGAAATCAAGGCTCTTGAATTCTTTGGCATAGTCGAAACTCTCGCCCATCGGGTCGGAGAGCGAGGAATGCTGATGCAGAATCTTCAGGTTCAGCTGCTTGGGCCACCAGTCACGGTTGGTGGTGCCGCCGCCAGCAGCATGGTTGAAGGGGCATTTCGATTCAGTTGACATGCTTGGTATACCTTTTTGTCATTGCGTGCCGCCATCCGGTCCACTCGCGGGACTTCAGACAGTAGGGATGGAACTCAATAGCGCTACGTTCATACCCGCCTCTCGATCAATGATCAGGCCATCTCCACGGGTACGTTGCACTGCATTGCGGTGAACAGATTGCTGCGAGACAGGTCCACAGCGCGCAACGCAGGTTTGAGCGCATTCTTATCATCAGGGTAAAACCACACGGCTTTCGCCACGCCCACTCAGATTAGCCTTCTTCGCGAAGATTTCTAATAGAAAGAACGTTAAGGCGTGATAGGTAAATGTCTGGCGCCATCCCACTGGAGATGTGTCAGGAGGGGAGGTGATGAGTCGGCTTGTATTTTGGATCTGTAAACAATGATTCCCGGTTTCTGCGACACGTACTCCAGAAAGGGCAGGTCGACCACCTTTCCTTTTTTCAACGAGGCATGCCTCAAAACCGGGCCTTTGTCCGTTCTTATGAAGAAACCGACGTGAGTCACGTCAAGCCCCGGAAGCGCTGTGTAGAGACCGATGTAATCACCCGTCTGCAAGTGACTGATCACTTTTTTGTCGACGAACTTGCTGGGGATATAGGTGATCGTACGCCTGACCGTGGGCAAACCGGGGAGGTAGAACGTGCCATCGTTCTTTGCATTGAGGTTCTTTTCGATGCTGACTGCGTGGGGGCTTATCTGAGCAGTCAAATCGTCTGCCAGGCTGTGGTCTTTATCGTTCGCCCAGTCGCTGAAGAAATGCCTGCGGTTCAAAAAACCGAGGGTGCCGTTCTTGTAACGGGTCTCGATCAGGTTGTGTACGAAATCCGGTTTCGATGAGGATTTTCTCAGCGCTTCCACGTATTCCAGATAGGTAAAACAATCCAGCCCTCTAAAATCAATGACCAACTGTTCTGCAGCGTTGTTCGAACCCTTCAGCATGTTGGCGCGGTACGGCGTACCCATGAAAGACGCTGAAATGGCGTTGGCTCTCTGGTCTGTCGCTTCGAGGCTTTCTTTTTGAGCTTTCAGGATCGCGTCAATTTTTGTAGAGGTGTAAATATCCAGTTTCAAGTTCGTGGACGGGCGTGTCGCTGTCGGTTGATGAGAGGGATTGTTCAGCGCTTCGGTTTCAGGAATGGCGCATCCTGTCATGGCCACCGATGTTAAAGCCAACACAAGTATTCTTCGTATCGTGTTTGCAATCATTTTTAAATTCTTATCAATCCGAGTGCGGCGATGATGACCATTCACCGGTCCTGATTGCCGACTCTGCCGGTCAGGTTTCATGGAGTCATTGACCGGCGAATGTACGGTTGAACCTGATGCGACAGTGCCCTTATCCAGCGTTTGCCGAAAGGTTGATCACATAGCAGGCAGCGTTTACGCATGACAGTGCAGACGTTTCGGTAGTTTTCACAATGAATTTTTGTTTACGCTGAACCGAGAAATAAAACGTATGGGTATCGCTCGAAAAATCGAATGCGTGAATCGCCGCGGATGCTCCAGACGCCAGTACAAACGCTGCGAAAGCGCGTTATCAATAACGGCTCATGAAAATCGCAGCCCGCTTGGTCGCGATCGGTAGAGAGCTCACGTCCAGTGTTTCGTTCTCACTGTGCGCGCCAGTGCCCCAGGCACCCAGCCCATCAAGACTGGCGCTCACGTAAGGGTTTACATAGGACACGTCTGCTCCACCCCGGTCAGCGGACGGTGCAGACTCCAGCGCCGGGCCGTCCAGGTCTCGACTCACGCGACTGTAGGCCTCCAGCAACTTTTGGTTGCTGTCGCGTTCGGCCATGACGGGCATGATCGCCTTGATCGTTATTTCGCTGGTGGTCTGCGGTAATGGGCGGCTGACGATTTCCTTCAGCCGAGTCTCTGCCGATTGTCGTTGCTCGTCGTTCTTGAAGCGCAGGTCGCCGTGCACGAGCACTGATTTGGCCACTGTGGTCTTTCTGCCGGAAGCCGTGCCTTGCCCGCTCGCGACGTCCTCGCTTGCGGTAGAACCGCCAAGAATCAGGCCGGGGTTGATGGTCAAGCCGTCTTCGGTGGAAAGCGTCGAGCGAATCTCGTCAAGCACACGAGCCGATTCATACACCGCGCCATAGCCGGTTTTAGGTTGAAAGATGGTCGCGGAGTGGTTATCCAGACCGGTGCTGGTCAGAAACCACTCGCTCAAGCCTCTGCGATCAGTCACCAACTGGTTGGGCGACAGGGCGAATTCGAACCCTAGCGCAATGTCGCTTTTTTTCGCCTCGTCTATCAGTACGCTTCTTGAAAGGGTGGTTGGCTTGGCGGCAAACTCCTCGTCGCCGACCAGTACGACCACAATGTTCATGGTGTCGAGCGCACCGGTGCTCTTCAGGGCCTGAAGGGCGTAGAGCATTGTCACCATGCCGCCTTTATCGTCGATCACCCCAGGGCCTTTGGCTTTCTTGCCGCCCTCGGTGTAAGTGAAGGTCTGAAAGTTGCTGCTTTCCGGGAAAACCGTATCCAGGTGGCCGATCAGTAACAGTCGTTTTGCAGACCTGTTTCCTTCATGCCGCGCGACAAGGCTTCCGGCATGTTTCATTTCCGTCGGCAGTTCATGCCAGCGGGTGTCGAAACCCAAGGCTTCGAATTTCTGCTTCATGATATTGCCGACTCGTATGACACCGGCTGCGTTGTCGGTGCCACTGTTGATGTTCACAAGTTGCTCAAGTAGCGCTATCTGTTCTGCACTGCGGCTATCGATGTAAGAGACCATATTCTGTTCATCAAGCGTCGATCCGGCCATGGCTCCGCTGGATGCAAAAAGCAGGGTGAGTAAGCAGGTAATCTTTTTCATGTTTTAGCGGATCCATGTACTGCGCAGAGGGCTGTGATCGCCGTTTGGACCGAGACCATATCTTCATGCAGCGTGTCGGCGGGTGGTTGCCTGCAGTCAGTGCGTCGATAAGCGTAACTTAAAGAATTTGCGTCTCCGGTTAACATTTCTTCATGCGAAGAGGGGCAGAAAAGCGGGTAGCGTCGACAAGCTTTTGTTGCCCGGAAGGAGTCGGAGTTTTATTGAACTGCGAAGCTTTTTTCTGCAAACGCCGAGGCTGTTATATGAATACCTGGCACTTCGATGAGCATGAAAACTCACTGCGATGGCACGATGTGCATGCAGGCGGCGTGCCGCTGATTTTCGTCCATGGGTTGGGTTGCGCCTCCAGCAGTGACTATGTCCGCGTCGTGACATCGCCGGAATACCCATCAATCCGATCCTGGCTCGTGGATCTGCCAGGGTCAGGTTTCAGCGACAAGCCTGACTGCGAAGATTACGGGTCGTCTGCTCAGGCTTTCCTTTTGCAGCGCTGGATTTGCACTCAGGATACGTCCCGACTGGCCTTGTTCGGGCACAGTGCCGGAGCATTTGTGGCGCTTAAGCTGGCAGCACTGATGCCGTCATCCATTGAGCGCTTGATTCTCTGCGCGCCTGGAATGAATGACTATGGCGTCTTGATGCTGCAGAAGATTGCCCTGATGAGTCAGCCTGAATTCATCGATACCGGATTCTCCCGGCTTTTGGCGCATCTCAAGGAGGCTGGCGGCAACGATGCCTGGCTAGGCCCGCTTCGAATGTGCTCAGCCAGGGCCGTTTATCAATGGGCTTTAAGCGCGCTGGAAGACAATGCCGCGCCATGGAGAGAGACCCTGGCAGCTCTGCCCATGCCCAAAAGCGTCATTCTGCCTGATTCTGCCCGTGCCGCAGATATCGAGGGTTTTCAGCGAGCGGATTGTCGGGTGGAGTTGATCGCTCACTGCCGACACATGATCGCTTATGACAATCCTGACGAGCTGGCAGCAGCGATATCACGATCATGCAGCGCGGGTATGCCGTAACACTTGAGAGGCTGATATGTACCCACTGCATGGCTCGACGTGCCGTTTGATGAGCGCTTTGTTCGTGTTGCTGATGCTGATGGCACTGCAGAGCGGGTGCAGTGGTGCCGTTGACAGCATTTCTGTGGGCGATGGCGGTGTCCCGGACTTTTACACCTGGACCGAAAGCGTGCCGGCGGTGCCGGGAAAGATGCTGCGAACCGAGCCAATGACGGCCTCGCAGAGTCTTGAGGAAGCGTCCAGAAATATCCGCTTTCTATACACCTCCACCGAGGGCGTTGAAGGCCATGAGCCGGTCATCGTCTCTGGTGCGCTGTTCATTCCTCAGGGCAGTCCGCCGGCGGGTGGCTGGCCGCTGATGGCGTGGGCGCATGGCACGGTGGGCAGTGCCGATGTCTGCGCGCCGTCTTTCGCAGGGCGAAGCGCGCGTGATACCCGTTACCTGAATCAATGGCTTGCGCAAGGCTACGCTGTGGTCGCGACCGATTATCAGGGGCTTGGTACGCCAGGGCCGCACCCTTATGGGCTGACTCGTCCACTCGCGTTTGACATTCTTGACAGCATTCGAGCCGTCATGGGCAGCGGTTTCCCCCTCTCGAAACGGGTTGTGGTATTCGGTCAGTCTCAAGGTGGACGTGCAGCCTTCGCCACGGCGGTCTATGCCAGCACGTATGCGCCTGAGTTGAGTATTGTTGGCGTGGTCGCTACAGGCACGCCTTACGCCGGTGTGCAAAAACGATCAAGCAAGGCGGGCGGATCAACGCCGTCGACGTTCTCGTACAACCTGTTGAGGCTCAATACCGGGACGTTGCTCGATCCAACCTTTGTACCTGCCGACTACCTGAGCGAGCGTGCGATTGCAGCATACAAACTCAGCCAACGCGCCTGTCTCCATGCCATCGAACAGCAAGTGATTGCGGATCACCTGACGTTCGACAACAGTTTCAAGCGTTCACCAGAACCCGTGCTCGACCCGATAAACCTCGCGTCGGTCTACCCGACGTTGAAGTCGGATATTCCAATCTTCATCGGGACCGGCGGGCGAGATCACGACGTCTCCGTTGCCCAGCAGACCGCTTTGGTGGCTGATGCCTGTAAAGCAGGCAGCCGAATCGAATGGCATTTTTATCCCGAACTGGATCATTCGGGGACGGTAAACGGCTCGCTGACCGATTCGCTGAAGTTTGTTCACCAGGCATTTTCAGGCGAGCCCATTACGGGTAATTGCAAGGCCGTCGTGCCACACCTTTAAAGGGGCGATTTCGTAAGAATGATCGGCATCCCGCTTCACACGATACGAGTCATTCTCATTGTGCGGGCGCTTTTTAAAACTGCTGTTAAATCAGCTTTTTAAAGTTAGAATCGGCCCCGCCTTCATGCACAGGACTGCCGCCTGCGCAAAAGCCGGAAGGTCTCGTCACAATGAGCACCGCCGGCTTTTTTAATGCCTGTCTTTCGGGTGTAAACTTGCCTCTCGCGCTCTAGCGCCTTCAGGTCCCGCGAACATGACACAGATTTCCGAACGCTTTCTGGTACAAGCGCATCTTGATGCCAAACAGCCCAAGGTGTTGAGCCCAGAAGAGCAGGCGCATTACCGTGCCGAAATCGCAGCCGAGCTCAAGAAGCAGGATGCGGTGCTGGTGGCTCACTATTACTGCGATCCGGTGATACAGGCGTTGGCCGAGGAAACCGGTGGCTGTGTGGCCGACTCGCTGGAAATGGCGCGTTTCAGCAATAATCACAAAGCCAGCACGGTTCTGGTGGCGGGTGTGCGTTTCATGGGCGAGACGGCCAAGATTCTTAATCCGGAGAAGCGGGTATTCATGCCGACGCTGGAAGCGACCTGCTCGCTGGATGTCGGTTGCCCAGTGGATGAGTTCTCGGTGTTCTGCGATCAGCATCCGGAGCGTACCGTTGTCGTCTATGCCAACACCTCGGCTGCGGTCAAAGCCCGCGCTGACTGGGTGGTGACCTCGGGCTGCGCCCTGGAAATCGTCGAGAGCCTGATGGACAACGGCGAGAAGATCATCTGGGCACCGGACAAGCACCTTGGGCGCTACATCCAGCGCGAAACCGGTGCCGACATGCTGCTGTGGGACGGCGCCTGCATCGTCCACGAGGAATTCAAATCCAAGCAGCTCGAGGACATGAAAGCGCTGTATCCCGAAGCGGCGATTCTGGTGCACCCTGAGTCACCGGAGGCCGTCATCGAACTGGCCGACGTCGTGGGCTCGACCAGCCAGATGATCGCCGCCGCGCAACGCTTGCCGAACAAGACCTTTATCGTGGCCACAGACCGCGGCATCTTCTACAAGATGCAGCAATTGTGCCCGGACAAGGTCTTCATCGAGGCGCCAACGGCCGGTAATGGTGCGGCGTGCCGCAGTTGCGCGCATTGTCCCTGGATGGCGATGAACACCCTTGAACGCACGTTGCAGTGTCTGAGAGAGGGCTCCAACGAGATATTCGTCGATCCTGCGCTGATACCCAACGCTATACGCCCCTTGCAGCGCATGCTGGATTTCACCCATGCGGCGCGTATGAAGCAGGCAGGCAACGCCTGACTTGTATTGGCGCGCAAACGAAAAGCCCGACTTTCAGGTCGGGCTTTGTGTTTCTGTGACGGAGGGGGCAGTGCGGTCAGTTCATCATTTCCTTGACCATGCGTTCCTGCTCGATCAGGTCCTTCTGCCGCGCATCGATACGTGAAGCCAGCTGAAAGTTGTTGGCAGAGCGACGCTTGGCGAAATCCAGTTGCTGGATGGCCTGACGGAAATCACCCACCAGTGCGAAGTACTCGGCGCGAGCCTGATGCAGACCGACTGTGTTGCCGTTCAAACCGCGTGTTTCTGCCACGACATACCAGATGTCCGGATCGTCGGGGCGCGTCTTGAGCAGCGCCTCAAGGCTTTTCTCGGCTTCGGCGGTGCGATTCTGCTTGAGCAGCACGTCGATACGCACATCGTTGAGCGGGTAGTTGTTCGGGTACAGCGCCAGCATGCGGTCGACCCGTTGCTGCGCGTCAGGCAGGCGGTTGTTGGTGATGTCCAGTTCGATCTGCGTCAGGTTGTAGGTGATGTCGTTCGGGGATTTCTCCAGCAATGGCTTGAGGCTCTCGCGGGCCTCATTGAGCTGACCGCCCTTGATCTGTGCGATGGCAAGGCCATAGCGCGCGGCTTCCGATTTCGGGTTTTCAACCAGCTGGGCGCGGAAGCGTTTGGCGGCGATGCCCGGTGTTTCCTCGTAGATCAGCGCAACCCGTGCCCGCATCAGCTGATACAGCACGCTGTCTTCCTTGCCGCCGGGTTTGGCCTGTTCGGCGCGGTTGCGGGTGTCGGCAATCCGCGACTCGCTGACCGGGTGAGTCAGCAGAAACTCTGGCGGTCTGGCATCGAACCGATACTGACGCATCAAACGCTCGAACATGGTCGGCATGTTGCGTGGGTCATAGCCGGCTTTTTCCAGGTTGAGGATGCCAATGCGATCGGCCTCTTGCTCGTTCTGGCGTGAGAAACGACGCTGTTCCTGAATGGCCGCAGCCTGTGAACCGGCAATCGCGGCGATGCCTGCGTCACCGGCCCCTGCGGCAGCCATCACGATACCGGCCAGCATGGCGGCCATGACCGGCACCTGCATGCGCTGCTGCGCTTCGATGCCTCGGGCGAAGTGGCGCTGAGACAAGTGGGCGAGTTCGTGGGCGAGCACCGAAGCGTATTCGCCTTCGGTCTGGGCATTGAGAAACAGGCCGCCGTTGACGCCGATGATCCCGCCGGGTGCGGCGAAGGCGTTCAACTGGGGGCTGTTGATCAGAATGAACTCAAGTCGCCGGTCCTGGACTTGGCTGGTTTCGGCCAGGCGATAGACCGTCGTCTCGACGTAGTCTTTTAACTGAGGATCCGAGAGCTGGCTGACCTGGCCACGCAGCAGGCCCAGCCAGGCGCGGCCCAGTTTGTGTTCCTGCTCGGGAGAAACGATGGAAGAACTCGCGTCGCCAAGGGATGGCAGGTCATCGGCCATGCTCGGTACGGAAAACAGGCAGGCGAGCGTGAGCAGTGTGGGACGCAAAAAATTCATGCACGGAGCTCTTTTCTGAAGAGCCTGTACTGTAGCTGGCTAAATGGCGTGCTGACCAGAGTGAGGTATTCTTGCTGGCTGGCCAGCGATGCCTTTCGCAGCCAGCTTTGTAATTCGATGTGTCCGCCAGGAGAGAAACGATGTCTGACCCAGTAGCGCGCCCTGAGGCGTGTGACGCCGAGCTTGATGCGAGCGGACTCAACTGTCCGTTGCCCCTGCTCAAGGCCAAGATGGCGCTCAATCGTCTGGCCAGCGGTGCCGTGCTGAAAGTCATCGCGACCGACGCCGGTTCCCAGCGTGATTTCCGAACGTTTGCCAGGCTGGCTGGCCATGAGCTTGTGCATGAAGAGGTGGACGCGGGAGTCTACCGTTACTGGCTGCGCAAGGCGTAATCAGCCGCGATTTTTCTGAAAGGGATGTTTGATGTTCAATGTGCTTCGCGGTTGGGTGCAACGCTACTTCTCTGACGAAGAAGCCGTGGTTCTGGCCGTTTTGTTGTTTCTGGCGTTTACCCTGGTGCTGACGCTGGGCGGAATGCTGGCGCCGGTCCTGGCCGGGCTGGTGCTGGCGTTTCTGATGCAGGGCGTGGTCAATTTTCTGGAGCGTTTTCGCGTGCCGGAAGTGGGCGCGGTAGGGTTCGTGTTTGCGTTGTTCATCGGCGCGCTGCTGGTGTTCCTGCTGGTGTTGGTGCCATTGCTCTGGCACCAACTCATTACGCTGTTCAACGAACTGCCGGGCATGCTCGCCAAGTGGCAGTCCCTGCTGCTGTTGCTGCCGGAGCGCTATCCGCATCTGGTGTCTGATGAGCAGGTGCTGCAGGCCATCGAGGTGGCTCGTGGCGAGATCGGCAAGTTGGGCCAACTGGCAGTCACTCTGTCCCTGTCGAGTCTGCCGCTGGTGGTCAACCTGATGATCTATCTGGTGCTGGTGCCGATTCTGGTGTTTTTTTTCCTCAAGGACCGCCGCATGATCGGGCGGTGGGCGCGGGGTTATCTGCCGCGCGAGAGGGCGCTGCTCAATCGCGTTGCTGAAGAAATGAATCGCCAGATCGCCAATTATATTCGTGGCAAGGTGATCGAGATCTTCATCTGCGGCGGCGTGACCTACGTCGCTTTCGTCGCGCTGGGGCTCAATTACGCAGCGCTGCTGGCTATGCTGGTAGGCATTTCTGTCGTCGTGCCTTACGTCGGCGCAGTGGTGGTGACCGTGCCTGTTGCATTGATCGGCCTGTTTCAGTGGGGCTGGGGCGATCAGTTCATCTACCTGATGATGGTGCACGGCATCATTCAGGCGCTGGATGGCAACGTGCTGGTGCCGTTGCTGTTCTCCGAGGCGGTCAACCTGCACCCGGTCGCGATCATCTGCGCCGTGCTGCTGTTTGGCGGGCTGTGGGGCTTCTGGGGGATTTTCTTCGCGATTCCGCTGGCGACCCTGTTCAAGGCCGTCCTTGATGCCTGGCCGCGCAATGAGCCGACCGTGGCACCACTGCTGTAGCGTCGGGCGAATGTCGCTGCGGTACATTGCGCGCCGCAGCGATTGGCCACATCAGGCTTTGTTCAGGGCTTCGGCCTGGGCCAGTACTTCGGCTACATGACCTGGCACTTTCACTCCACGCCATTCCTGACGCAGCACACCGTTCTTGTCGATCAGGAAGGTGCTGCGATCGACGCCAAGGTATTCCTTGCCATACAGCTTCTTGAGCTTGATCACGTCGAACAGTTGGCAGACCGCTTCGTCCTTGTCCGAAATCAGTTCGAACGGGAACGATTGCTTGGCCTTGAAGTTTTCGTGGGTCTTCAGGCTGTCGCGGGACACGCCCAGCACAACGGTGTTGGCAGCCTGAAACTGCGCGATGTGATCGCGAAAGTCCTGGCCCTGCGTGGTGCAGCCCGGCGTGTTGTCTTTCGGATAGAAATAGATCACCACCTGCTGGCCCTTGAGCTCTGACAGGGTGACGGTCTGGCCGCTGGTGGCGGCTGCCTGGAAGTCGGGAACGGATTGGTCTACTGCAACGGCCATGAGGATTCCTTACATCGGTGCTTGTGGGCGCCAGGGTTCGATCAGCGCGTCGAGATTCAGTGCGTCGGCAAAGTCGAGGAACTGATCACGCAGCCAGCTGATTTGCGTGCCGGCAGGCAACGTGACGGTGAAGGTGGCGTTGAGCATGGTGCCGCCTGTCTGCGGGGCCTGATAGGTGTCGCAGATCAGGTTCTCCAGTTCGACGTTGTGGTCGATGAAGAACTGGCACAGCTCATTGATGATGTCCGGGCGGTACGCCGAGCTGACGTAGGCCACGTAGGGCAGGGCTTCCGGGCGGCTCTCGGAGGTGGCGCTGCGCACGACGCTGATCGTGAACGCATGCTTCTTGGCAAGGCCCGGCAGGCCGGTTTCGAGGCGCGCCAGGGCATCCCAGCTGCCGGCAACCTGAAGGATCAGTGCGCTGCACTCGCCGTGGCGGGTCAGGCGCGAGGTAACCACCGAGCAGCGATTTTCATGGCTGGCTCGGCACAGGACGTTGGTCAGCTCCATGGGGTTTGCGCCAAGGGCACTGATGACAAGGAATTGTTCGCGAACTGTGGGGGTGGACGACATGCAGCATTCCTAGACGATGAGCGGTCGGTACTTTTTTGGTCTTGCGGGGCTTTTTCGACAATCGAGAGCGCGAGACACCGACCTGAGCCCCGTTACGTCTGGCGTGCATGGCCTGGCCATGGCTGGGCTGGAACGCGCTGGGGCGGGGCTTCTGGCGACAAATTCGACCGATTGAGCGAGGTGCGCAGGTGACCAGTACCGATCAAAGGACGAAGGGTAGCGAAAACCATCGCTCAGGGGAATGCTCAGAGCGCGGTACTTCGCTTGTACAAGCATGATAGCGCCAGTACCATTACGGCTCTCTTTTTCCGGCAGGAGCGGTTGCATGATTGCGGGCAGTATGGTGGCACTGGTCACACCCATGGATGCACAAGGTCGTCTGGACTGGGACAGCCTGAGCAAACTGGTGGACTTCCACTTGCAAGAGGGCACCAACGCCATTGTTGCCGTCGGCACCACCGGCGAGTCGGCGACGCTTGATGTGAACGAACACATCGAGGTCATCCGTCGCGTGGTCGATCAGGTGGCTGGACGCATTCCGGTGATTGCCGGTACGGGCGCCAATTCGACGCGTGAAGCGGTCGAACTGACCACCAACGCCAAGACCGCAGGTGCCGACGCGTGCCTGCTGGTAACGCCTTACTACAACAAGCCGACCCAGGAAGGCCTGTTCCAGCATTTCAGCCATATCGCCAATGCGGTCGACATTCCGCAGATTCTCTACAACGTGCCGGGCCGTACCGCCTGTGACATGCTGCCAGAGACCGTCGTGCGCCTGTCTGCCGTGAAGAACATCATCGGCATCAAGGAAGCCACCGGTAACCTGCAGCGCGCCCGTGACATCCTTGCAGGCGTCAGCAGCGATTTCCTGGTCTACTCCGGTGACGACGCCACTGCCGTCGAATTGATGCTGCTGGGTGGAAAGGGCAATATCTCCGTCACCGCCAACGTTGCACCGCGCGCCATGAGCGATCTGTGCGCTGCGGCCATGCGTGGCGATGCCGAAGCTGCCCGTGCGATTCACGAAAAGCTGATGCCGCTCAACAACACACTGTTTATCGAATCCAACCCTATCCCCGTGAAATGGGCCTTGCATGAAATGGGTCTGATGCCGGACGGTATCCGTCTGCCGCTCACCTGGCTCAGCGAAGCCTGCCACGAACCGCTGCGACAGGCCATGCGCCAGTCCGGCGTCCTGGTTTAATTGAGGAAGCACTACGCAATGAAGCGATTGGCCGGACTTTCTGCACTTGCCTTGATTATCTCCAGCACCAGCGGTTGCGGTTGGCTCTGGGGCGAAGACGGTTATTTCCGTGATCGCGGCAGTGATTACCTTCAAGCGTCCCAGACAGCGCCGATGCAGGTGCCTGCCGACGTTTCCGGCGTCAAGCGCCTTGACCCGCTGCTGCCGATCCCGCGCAATGTCGCCGACAGCACGCAGAAGGACGGTGAATACGTCGTTCCGCGTCCGTTGCCGCTGGGAACCGCCTCCGAGTCCAGCGATTTCAGTCTGCAAAAGAGCGGTGACGCTCACTGGATTCTGGCTCAGCGCCAGCCTGCCGAAGTCTGGCCGGTTGCCCATCAGTACTTCGAAGACAACGGTTTTCGCATCGCTGAAGAGCGTCCGCAGACCGGTGAATTCAGCTCGTCTTGGCAGCGCCTCGACGAATTGTCCGCTTCGGTGGCCAAGCGTCTGACCGCCAGCGGCGTGTCGGCCGACTCGGAAACCCGAGTGCGGGTCCGTATCGAGCCGGGCGTGCAGCGCAACACCAGCGAAGTCTATGTGGTCAGCGTCGAGCGTCCTGCAGGCAGCACTGCCGATGTGGCGTTCCCGAACCGCACCACCAACCTGGGGCTGGATGCAGCGCTGACCGATGATCTGCTGGCCAGCATGAGCCGCAACGCCGAGAAGGGCGGTTCCATCTCCCTGCTGGCAGCGCGTGACTTTGATACCCCGAGCCGTGTCGCCCTTAGTGAAGACGGCAGCGGCAACCCGGTCCTTAACCTGGGTGCCGATCTGGATCGTGCATGGTCGAGTGTGGGCCGTGCGCTGGATCAGGGTGACTGGCGTGTCGAAGACATCAACCGCAGCCTGGGCCTGTACTACATCAACCTCGCAGAGAAGGCTCAGAAGCCTGAAAACGAGCCCGGTTTCTTCGGCCGCATGTTCGGCAGCAAGACCAGCAAGGAAGAGATTGATGCACGCGCCGAGCGCTATCAGGTTCGCCTGAGCAAGGTGGGTGACAACGTTCAGGTCACGGTCGAGAAGAACATCAATACCGTTGCGCCGGCAGATGTTGCCCGCCGCGTATTGAGCGTTATTCAAGACAACCTGGGTTAAGTGCGCTTCGCGGTTCTGGGCAGCGGCAGCCGTGGCAACGGCACGCTGGTCGCAAGCAACGATACGTACGTATTGGTCGATTGCGGTTTCTCCCTGCGGGAAACCGAGCGACGTCTGGCTCGGCTGGGTGTCGCCGGCGAACAACTGAGCGCGATTCTGGTGACCCACGAGCATGCCGATCATGTGCATGGCGTGGGTTTGCTGTCTCGGCGTTACAATTTGCCGGTCTACCTCAGTGGCGGCACCTTGCGCGGGATGCGCAAGCCGGTCGAGGCGGCCGGACTGCTCACGGGTGGCGAGCGACTGCAAGTCGGCGCGCTGGACATCGACGTGGTGTCCGTCTCGCACGATGCGCTCGAACCCACGCAATTCGTCTTCAATGACGGTCGACGCCGCTTTGGCCTGTTGACCGATCTGGGGTCTTATTGCCCGAACGTGCTGCAGCGTTATCACGGCCTGGATGCCTTGATGATCGAAGCCAACCACTGCCGCGACATGCTTGCCCGGGGCCATTACCCGGTCTTTCTCAAGCAGCGTGTAGGCTGTGAAACAGGACATTTGAACAACCATCAGGCCGCCAACCTGGTGAGCGAACTGGGATGGCAGAGCTTGCAGCACCTCGTGCTGGCTCATCTCAGCAGCAAGAACAACCTGCCGCATCTGGCCCGGCAATGTTTTGTCGACACCCTCGGGTGCGACCCGGACTGGCTGCAACTGGCCGATCAAGATTCAGGGCTCGACTGGCGACACATCGCCTAGCCCAACTACTTAGCAAGCGGAGCCCATCATGGAAAAACGTGAAGAACTCTACCGCGGCAAAGCCAAATCGGTTTACAAGACCGACGACGCCGACCGCTTGATCCTGCTGTTCCGTAACGACACCTCGGCGTTCGACGGCAAGCGCATCGAACAGCTCGACCGCAAAGGCATGGTGAACAACAAGTTCAACGCCTTCATCATGCAGAAGCTGGAAGAAGCGGGCGTTCCGACCCAATTCGACAAGCTGCTGGGCGACAACGAATGCCTGGTCAAGAAGCTGGACATGATCCCGGTCGAGTGTGTGGTGCGTAACTACGCCGCCGGCAGCCTGGTCAAGCGTCTGGGCATCGAAGAAGGTACGAAGCTCGATCCGCACACCTTCGAACTGTTCCTCAAGGATGACGCCAAGGGCGACCCGTTCATCAACGAATCCCACGTCGTGGCATTCGGTTGGGGCACCGCCGAGCAACTGGTCCGCATGAAAGAACTGTCGCTCAAGGTCAACGAAGTCCTGAAGAAGCTGTTCGACGACGCAGGCCTGCTGTTGGTCGACTTCAAGCTTGAATTCGGCGTCTTCCACGGCGAAATTGTCCTGGGCGACGAATTCAGCCCCGACGGCTGCCGTCTGTGGGACAAAGACACCCGCAAGAAGATGGACAAGGACCGCTTCCGCCAGGGCCTCGGTGACGTCATCGAAGCCTACGAAGAAGTCGCCAACCGTCTGGGCGTACCGCTTTAAGCTGCAAAAACGACGCAAGCGTTTGATAGCACGAAAAAAAATGGCCTAAGGGCTTCGCGTTACGCCTCGATGCTGTTATGATGCGCGCCGTTGGAGAGATGCCAGAGTGGCCGAATGGGACGGATTCGAAATCCGTTGTACCTTCACCGGTACCTAGGGTTCGAATCCCTATCTCTCCGCCATTATTAAAAAGTCCTTATAAATCAACGATTTAAAAGGATCAAGAAATGACGATTTGTAGCAGGGTTTTGTAGCAAAAACCTAACCTGCATATCGTCATTTTTTTCGTCTGTCGTTTGAGCCTACCTTGCTCGTTCTGAGCGTTTTTGCCTCCGCTGCTACCTTTGCCTATCGCTGACGTTCTGGGGGCTCTATGAGGCTCTAAGCTGCTTCCTTGCTTGGTTCAGGATCAGGGTCGCCAAAGGTGCGGAGGCAAAAAGATCTCTGCGGAGGTGTAGTGGCAATATAGTTGCTTATCGCCACTAATGTGGATATCTTCGAAGCACATACACACACATACACACACACATATATATACATACATGCGGAGCTTGAAATGGCAGGTAAAAAATGCCCTAACTGTGAAGAGCAGACCTTTTTTGAAACCTCAACTGGTCGGGAATGTACAAAGTGTCACCACACAATGACATTACCTGCAAACGGTGGCAAAGGTGGTCGGGGTCGTAAATGCTCAAACTGCAGTGAGCTGAAAGTCTTTAATAATGTATGTCGTGGGTGTGGTGCAAAATACGCCTGATAGCGGGGCTGATCTGTTTTCCTGCTTCACGTTGATCGAGGTCGCCAAGCGGGTGGAGGCTTCGCATCCTCCTGATTGGCGGCCTGTGCTTTGAGTTTACATCCGGGGTAGGCAAGTGATATTTTTTGCCATCACTGGCCACATGCAGAAGGAAACTGTTATGGCTCGATATGATGATGACGAAGAAGATCAATGCTACATGTGTGAAGGCAAGGGGGTAGCTTCGTGTCCACTGGAATATGGTGGGCGTCACCCTGATAGCTGTCCTTCCTGTGGGGGTTCCCAGAAGCTAGCTCCGTGCCCCTCCTGTGACGGCACTGGGAAGGACTAAAATTATGAGCAACGGATCAAAGCCAACTTTTAATTCTGCCTTGAATAAAATGATGGGTGATGCTTGGGTAGAAGTAAAAGGCGACTTTTCCCATGGCAGCACGCTGGATAAAACCGCCTCGACAGCAAAATTGCTTGGAAAGGGGGCTTTATTTTTGGGGGTTAAATTTGTCCAAAAGCTGCCTGAAACAATTGAGAAAATGAAAGAGAACCAAGCTAAGAAAGGCTAACGCTCTGGTAGTCTTGATTTTTGCTTAAGCCACTTTGGTGGCTTTTTATTTTTTGCAGAAGTAATTAGTCATAAGGATATGTAATATGGTCGAGGATGAAGAAAAGCCAGATACCATAAGGTATTATGACCTTGATGAAGCTTGGAATGAAGTGAAGTCGGATTTCTCATCGGGGTCGGGTCAAGACAAAGTAGCCGCGACAGCAAAAATTTTAGGGAAAACACTCTTCAATACTGGGCTTTATGCAGGAAGGTTAGGCGTAGCATTTATTAAAGAACTGCCCGATATTATAGAAAAAGGGCAGATCCGTAGGGAGGAAATACGGGAGCGATTCGAAGATAAAGATGACCATGAACTTCAAAGGATCGTAAAAAGTAGCTTCTCTGCGACCACGGAAGAGCAAGATATAGCAAAGTCAATTCTGCGAGAGCGAAACGGTTAGCTAACAAAGGTTCAAGGATATATCTCTAAACCTATGATTGTTTAGTTTGGGGGTAGGTGTTTGTGGACGTGTTCTACTCTGTGGGAGTAGGGTATATGTCCGTGAAGGTAGTTTATTGATTAAAAGATAAAAGCATGTATCGTGTTGGGATACACAGTGGTCGTAATTCCTATCGTGTAGAAATGATTGTATCTGCAAAGTAATTAAGTAGCTCCACGGGTATAAGCATGTAAAGTGGGGGTTTACATGTTTTTATAATCTAATATCCAGCTTTTCGATAATGGATTGCTTGTATTCATCTGCTTCAATGTCTATTCTTGTTTTTGCCTCTTTCCATTGTTCATTATAGTAACCTTGCCATCGTGCTAGTAATGAATGGACAATTATATCGAGGTTTTGTTGTTTGACACTGTTCCCGCTTCTAGCAAACTCTTTGATAAGAGCATCATTAGATATTGATTGGTAGCCTGAAAACGCCACTATTAGATTTTTGGCTAGGCTAGAGGTCATTCGGACTTCATTAAGCTCATTCATCTCTATTATCTTTACAAAAATAATTAAAAATTTTTGACGCTCAAGTCTTTTAAAACCCCCCAACCATACCCCCTATTTTTCCTGCATATTTCATCTTGTTCATAATTAGAAATCCTATGTTGATACAATACCAATACCATAGGGTTTAGATATGTCAATGCTTCAAGGTTGTATCTCCAAACCTTCAACTATTTCAGGTTTTGCTTCGGGGATATGTCCTGTAGGAAATTGGCTACTTTCGATTTTTTTGAAATTTTAACGTGACCAATACCCCATGTTTTTTTGTGAAATAAAACTGCGAGCGATTTTTAGGTTTTTTGATGTTGATTTTTTGATATGCTTCGTTGCAAAATTCAACTAAGTAATGAATCGCCCCTGGTTTCCTAGACACCTCCCGAACCCAGCACGCCGGATAATCTTTCTCCTTGTGCCTAAAGCCTTCGACTTTGGCTCCCCTGTTCTCATCGATGAATGAGATGGACGCATTGTGGACGATCAGCTGAGGATGTTTGACCGTGTTCATGAAGGCGTGCGTATATCCGAACCACTCGGACATTAGGGCGTCATTCAGGCGATCTTTAAGCTCTCCAGCCGGAAGGGCGTCTTTGACGTTGTGGATGTAGAAGTTGTCTGTGAGCGGCACGGGCACCACTAGGCCATTCAGTCATTCCCAAAGCTATCTTACGAATTGCGAGTGATTGCAACGCAGGCAATCAGGTTGGCTTCACTGATTAAATCAGCTTTATGAACGACACCACCATCGTCCTCGCACCCGAATATACGCTGTGCAAACTTTATTCCGTCAGGGTCGTTTTCGGCGTTGAATGCGGTGAGGGCATCGCGTGTGGTACTCGAAGATATCGCGTGATTAAGGGCGTCGGATTGACAGTTAGAAAGTTGGGTGCGTTCTTGGCTTTGACTGGCAAAGAATTTTCGTTGCCCTTCTCTGTTGTCAGCAATTATGGGGGCTGTCTCCTACATGAAGGGCATGGTTGCTATGCTGCTAATTGGCTATCGTTCTCTATTGTTGTTTTCATGACTAACATACTAATGTTCATTTCTTTAGGTTCTGCCTCCATGCTCTCTAGCGCTAAATTGCCGTCCTCGATTTAAAAGAAGTCGGAGACGGCATCGTGCTTTTAATGCAGGTTAGGCTTCGATAGGGATGCTCAGCCAGGGATTGAATAGCCCAGTTTGGATTTTATGAGCTCATAAACAGCTTTGTGGGTACTGTTTTTTATACTGCCACTCTCGCAGTTTTTTATGAGGAATTCTTTTACGGTTTCAGCATTTGTACCATATAGGCTTGCTACATATGCCCGTTCATGGTCTTGTGAGCAGTTGAACATTCTATCGTCTTTTGCCTTATCACGTGCCATGTGTAACTCCCTTTACCACCGTTTCGTGAGGCAAGTATGCGATTCACGAGAGCCGCTTTAGCTTGCTCGAACCTAAGCTAACAGGTTTATGTTGATGATCTCAAGTTGCTACTGCTGCTGACTCTGTCCAGGCGTAAGAACTGCAACAGCATCGTTTAGGCTGCATTCATCGTAAACCTCGAAAACCTCTGTCACGGCCAGCTACAAACCCCGCGTAGCCTGCGCTAGTCATCTCAATTAACCTACTTGCCAATTTAAACCAAGTAGGTTAATTTTTTGAGCATCGAGAAAAGGACACCTCACTGCAAACTAACGGTCGTCAGAAGCCTGATTGAAGCCGGTAAGGTGCGCTCAACGCGTTCAGCTCTGATGGGGGGCGCGGCGCTAGGTTTCGATTTTGACGAAATTGTCGCGATCGCCGGAGCGTTGGTGCCATCGGACTTCTACAAAAGCATGACAACGCATGCGGACCATCGGATCTGGCAGGACGTTTATCGTTGCAAGACGGTTGCGGGTGAGATCTATCTGAAACTGACGGTCATTGATGATGTGCTCATCGTGTCCTTCAAGGAGCTGTGAACATGAAATGCCCATCCTGTGGCGCTACAGAGCTGATGCATGACAGACGTGATATGCCATACACGTACAAAACCGAATCGACGTTGATTCCTCTGGTGACGGGCGATTATTGCCCTGCGTGTGGCGAGGTTGTCCTGGCTTCGTTCGAATCCACACGGGTCAGCAATGCGATGCTTGAGTTCAACAGGCAGGTAAACGCATCGCTGGTGGACCCTGCGTTCATCACCACGGTTCGCAAGAAGCTGGCGCTTGATCAACGCGAGGCAGCGGAAATTTTCGGCGGTGGTGTCAATGCTTTTTCACGCTATGAAAACGGCAAGACGAAACCGCCCCTTTCTTTGATCAAGCTTTTAAGACTGCTGGATCGACACCCCGAACTCCTGAGCGAGGTCCGAACAGCTTAGACACCCTTCAACGCCGCCCTGTCCGCGTACTCACATCCACCCACACCGCCAGCACCAGAATGCTGCCCTTCACAATCATCTGCCAGTAGCTGTCCACATCCAGCATCGACATGCCGTTGTCCAGGCTGGTGATGACCAGCGCTCCCAGCAGCGCGCCGTAGACTGTGCCGGAGCCGCCGCGCATGGAGGTGCCGCCGATGAAGCAGGCGGCGATGGCGTCGAGTTCGCCCATGTTGCCTGCGGAGGGCGAGCCTGCGGCGAGGCGGGCGGTGTTGACCATGCCGGCGAGGGCGCACATGACGCCCATGATGCCGAAGATCCACAGTTTGACGGCCTGTACGTTGATGCCGGACAGGCGTGTGGCTTCCATGTTGCTGCCCACCGAGTAGACGCGGCGGCCGAATACGGTCTGGCTGGTGACGTAGCTGAACACGCCCAGCAGAACCAGCAGAAGGAGCACGGGCACCGGGATGCCGTCGTAGCTGTTGAGGGTGTAGACGAACCCGGCCAGCACGGCGCCGATCAGCACGACGCGGGTGGCGTCTCGAACCATGGAGTGGGCGGCAAGGCCGTGCAGGGCGCGGTTACGGCGTTGTCGCCAGGTGAGGAACAGAGTCAGGGCAAAGAGCACCATGCCCAAACCGGTGCCGACAGCATGCGGCAGGTAGCCTTGGCCGACATAGACCAGCTCCGGCGAGACCGGCGCGATGGTGGTGCCGCCCGTGATGCCCAGCAGAATGCCGCGGAACGCCAGCATGCCACCCAGGCCGACGATGAACGACGGAATGCGCAGGTAGGCGGTCATGTAGCCGTTGGCCAGGCCGATCATCAGTCCGCACAGGGCGACGATACTCAGGTTGGCGAGCAGCGGTATGTGGTAGATCACGTCGAGAATTGCCGCCAGCCCGCCCAGCAGGCCGAGCAACGAGCCTACCGACAGGTCGATCTCGCCGCTGATGATCACCAGCACCATGCCGCAGGCGAGGATGCCGGTGATCGACATCTGCCGCAGCAGGTTGGACAGGTTGCGCGGGGTCAGAAAGCCGCCTTCGGTCTGCCAACTGAAAAACAGCCAGATGATCGCCACGGCGATGACCAGGGCGAGCATTTTGTAGCGGGAAAAGAGCTGTTTGACCTGATTCATCTACGCGGTCTTCCGATCATTATTGTCATGGCCGTCGGGGTGGCTGAGCGCGGCGGCGAGCACCTGTTCCTGGGTGAGATCCTGATTGATGAAGTCGCCACGCAACTGGCCCTCGCCGATCACCAGTACGCGGTCGGAGACGCCCAGCACTTCGGCCAGTTCCGACGACACCATAATGATCGACACACCTGCAGCCGCCAGTGCGCCCATCAGTTTGTAAATCTCGTATTTGGCACCGACATCGACGCCCCGAGTCGGCTCATCGAGAATCAGCACGCGGGGTTTGGTGAGCAGCATTTTGGCCAGCACGGCTTTCTGCTGATTGCCGCCGGACAGGCTGGTGATCGGCAGGAACGGGCTCGCGGTCTTGAGGTGCATGCGCGAGATTTCCCGGTCGATGCTGCCCAGCTCGGCTTCGGCGTCGATGCGGGTCATCTTCGAGTAGCTGTCCAGCACGGCGAGGGTGATGTTCTGGCCCACGCCCAGATCAGGAATGATTCCCTGACGCTTGCGGTCTTCCGGGACCATGCACAGCCCGGCGCGGATCGCTTTGAGTGGCGTGCGCGTGTCGATCTGCTGACCTTCCAGCCAGACCTCGCCTTCGTAGCGACCGGGATAGGCGCCGAACAGCGCAGAGACCAGTTCCGTGCGTCCGGCACCGACCAGCCCGGCAATGCCCAGAATCTCACCACGCTTGAGCACGAATGAAATGTCGTCGACCCGTTTGCGCTTCGGGTTGTCGACGTCGTAGCAGGTGAAGTGGCGTGCTTCGAACATGACTTCGCCCACGTTGTGGGGCTCGGTGGGGTAGAGGTTGCTCATTTCCCGACCGACCATCTGGGTGATGATTTTCGGGATGTCCATGTCGGCCATGGAGGTGGTCGCGATGTGTTTGCCATCGCGAATCACCGAAATGGTGTCGCATACCGCAGCCACTTCATCGAGCTTGTGGGAGATATAGACGCACGCCACGCCTTTGGCCTTGAGGTCGCGGATGATGTCCAGCAACACCTCGATTTCCGAGCGGGTGAGGGCCGAGGAGGGCTCGTCGAGGATCAGCAGCCGCGCCTGTTTGTTCAACGCCTTGGCGATTTCCACCAGTTGCTGATAGCCGCCGCCGTATTGTGAAACCGGCAGCGCCACGTTCATGTCCGGCACCTTGAGTTCACGCATCAGCGCTTCGGCCCGATGGATCATGGCCGGGTAGTTCATGCGCCCGCCACGCAGGGTCAGTTCGTGGCCCATGAAGATGTTTTCAGCGACCGACAGATCAGGCACCAGGGTCAGTTCCTGATGGATGATGACAATGCCTGCGGCTTCCGTTTCGCTGATCGACTGCGCTTTGAGCGGCTGGCCGTCCCAGAGAATTTCACCTTCCCAGGTGCCGTAGGGATAGACCGCCGACAGGACTTTCATCAGCGTGGATTTACCGGCACCGTTTTCGCCGCACAGGCCGACGCATTCTCCGGCCCGGATCTTGATGTCGATGCCGTTCAGGGCTTTGACGCCGTCGAAGGTTTTGACGATGCCGTTCATTTGCAGCAGATAATCGGACATGGCGAGGCACTCACACAGAGGCAGCACAAGACGTATCGCAGGACCGGTCTCATCCAGTCCTGCGGTTCATCCTCAGGCATTCAGGCAAGCCTGATCGGTCATTGCCCGGCGATCTGCGCCTTGGTGTAAAAGCCATCCTTCTCCAACAGGTCGATGTTGTCCCTGGTCAGTGGGGTTGGCGTGAGCAGGATGGTATCGACCTTCTTGTTGCCGTTATCGTACTGCGAGCTGTAGGTCGGTTTTTCGTTACGCGCCAGTTGCACGGAGAGCTTGGCGGCTTCCGAGGCAATCAGTTTGAGCGGCTTGTAGACGGTCATGGTCTGGGTGCCGTCGATCACGCGCTTGACCGCTGCCAGGTCGGCGTCCTGCCCGGAGATGGGCACCTTGCCCGCCAGTTTCTGCGCGGCGAGGGCCTGAATGGCACCGCCGGCAGTGGCGTCGTTGGAGGCGACGATGCCGTCGATTTTGTTGTTGTTACGGGTCAGGGCGTTTTCGACGATGCTCAAGGCTTCGGTCGGGTTCCATTCCTTGACCCATTGCTGGCCGACAATCTTGATGTCGCCCTTATCGATGGCCGGTTGCAGCACTTTCATCTGGCCTTCGCGCAGGATCTTGGCGTTGTTGTCGGTGGGTGCGCCACCGAGCAGGAAGTAGTTGCCCTTCGGCGCGGCTTGCAGCACACCGCTGGCCTGCATCTCGCCGACCTTTTCGTTATCGAAGGAGATATAGGCATCAATGTCGGCGTTGAGGATCAGTCGGTCATAGGACACCACCTTGATCCCGGCTTTCCTGGCCTCGGCCACGGCGTTGGTCAGTACGGTGGCGTTGAACGGCACGATGACGATCACGTCGACGCCGCGGGAAATGAGGTTTTCGATCTGTGAAATCTGCTTCTGCTCGTTGGCGTCGGCCGATTGCACATAGACCTTGGCGTTCATCTTCTCTGCGGCTGCGACAAAGTAGTCACGGTCTCGTGACCAGCGTTCAAGGCGCAGGTCATCGATGGAAAAACCGATTTTCGGATTGGCCGAGTCGGCCATG
Organism: Pseudomonas sp. CDFA 610; assembly: GCF_021147865.1. Taxonomy (NCBI): domain Bacteria; kingdom Pseudomonadati; phylum Pseudomonadota; class Gammaproteobacteria; order Pseudomonadales; family Pseudomonadaceae; genus Pseudomonas; species Pseudomonas sp. CDFA 610. The sequence goes on along the minus strand of NZ_JAGTPM010000002.1, from coordinate 487,820 downwards.
GCGGGAAGCGAAAGCAGAGCCAGCGCGCTGGCGAGTAACGTGAGTCGTAGCTTTTTCATGGTGGTGCGTCCTTTTATTGTTGTTTGAAGACACTGCCTGACGTTTAACGAATTGCCGGTAGAACTGTAGAGAGTCGCGTGGCCCTGCGAGCAGAGAATTGTCGCGGGAATGTAACCGCTTCGCCCGGCCTGCCGACTCTCCAAGGTCTGGCGCTTGCGGCCTTTGGTCAGCGGTAGATGAACCGGTTGACCACGTTTTCCAGCATCTCCTGTCGACCGCTGACCGCCTGAGGATTCAGTTCGTCGGCGAAAGCCTTCCGGGCCAGCGACTCAAGGCTGAACTCGCCTGCCAGCACGGCTTTGCCCAACGGCTGCTGCCAGCCTGCGTAACGTTGATCCTTGAATTTCTGAAGCTGGTCGTTCTGTACCATCGCGGCTGCACGTTCCAGCGAAAGGGCAAGGACATCCATGGCCGCGATATGGCCGTGGAACAGGTCCACTTCATCCAGGCTCTGGCGACGAACCTTGGAGTCGAAGTTGAAGCCGCCATTCTTGAAGCCGCCAGCTTTCAGAATCTCGTACGTGGCCAGGGTCATTTCTTCGACACTGTTGGGAAACTGATCCGTGTCCCAGCCGTTCTGCGGATCGCCGCGGTTGGCGTCGATGCTGCCGAAAATCCCGAGCGAGACCGCTGTGGCAATTTCATGATGGAAGCTATGCCCGGCGAGGGTCGCATGGTTGGCTTCGATGTTGACCTTGATCTCGTTCTCCAGACCGAACTGCTGCAGAAAGCCAAACACCGTGGCGCTGTCGTAATCGTACTGGTGTTTGGTCGGCTCCTGCGGCTTGGGTTCGATTAGCAGATCGCCCTTGAAACCGATCTTGTGCTTGTGCTCGACCACCATGCGCATGAAACGGCCCAGTTGTTCGCGTTCCTGTTTCAGGTCCGTGTTGAGCAGGGTTTCGTAGCCCTCGCGGCCACCCCACAGCACGTAGTTGGAGCCGTTCAGGCGCTGGGTGGCGTTCATGGCGCTGAACACTTGAGCTGCGGCGAAGGCGAATACTTCAGGGTCGGGGTTGCTGGCGGCACCGGCGGCAAAGCGTGGATTACTGAAGCAATTGGCCGTGCCCCACAGCAGTTTGATGCCGGTTTCTTCCTGATGGCGCTCCAGGTGATCGATCATCTGTGCGAAGTTGTTATGGTATTCCTTCAGCGAGTTGCCTTCCGGCGCCACGTCGGTGTCGTGGAAGCAGTAGTAGTCGATGCCCAGTTTGGAAAAGAACTCGAAGGCCGCTTCAGCCTTGCCGATGGCTTGCTCCATTGGACCTGCGGCCTGCTGCCAGGGGCGCTTGAAGGTGCCAGCACCAAACACGTCGGAGCCTGGCCAGACGAAAGTGTGCCAGTAGCAGACCGCCATGCGCAGGTGCTCGCGCATGGGTTTGCCGAGGATCAGCTTGTCGGCGTCGTAGTGGTGGAAGGCAAACGGCGAATCGCTGGCAGGACCTTCATAGACGATCCTGTCGACCGTGGGGAAATACGACATGGGCGTGTTCCTTATTGTTCTTGGCGGTTTCCCGATACTAGCAACGGCCCTGTTGCCGTTGATTATGAAAGTCACCAACCGGCAGTGCGATTTTGAGTTGAGATTCGCGTCGTGCACGCCTAGGCTGTCGTTAAACGCGCTGTTTAATAATGCAGTGTAAAAACAATGAAAACTGTCCCTCCCGTTCACCGCATCGCCCTGCTGTTCAATGGCAGCAAGATCTACGACCGCGGCATCATCAGCGGCATCGGTAATTACCTGAGCAGCACCCGTGCGTCCTGGGACCTGTTCCTTGAGGAGGACTTCCTATGTCGTCTGCGCGGGATCGAGCGCTGGCAGGGTGACGGGATCATTGCCGATTTCGACGATCCCTTGATCGGCGAGGCACTGGCCGGCATCAGGTTACCGGTGGTCGCGGTGGGCGGCAGTTATCAGGATGCCCGGGCATATCCGAAGGGCATTCCCTACGTCGCCACCGATAACGACGCCCTGATGAAGCTGGCCTATGAGCATTTGATAGAAGCCGGACTGACCCGTTTTGCCTGCTTCAGCCTGCCCGAATCGCAGGCCAATCGCTGGGCGCAGGAGCGGGAGAAGGCCTTTCGCAGGTTGCTGCAGCGTGATGGTTTAAACGTCGATATCTATCGCGGCATGGGCACCAGCGCACCGCTTTGGGACAGCGCCGTCGAGCAGCAGATCGCCTGGCTGCAAAGCCTGCCCAAGCCTATCGGCATCATCGCCGTCAGTGACGCTCGAGCCCGGCAGTTGCTGCAAGCCTGTCTGACGGCCGGCATTGCCGTGCCGGAGCAGGTGGCGTTGATCGGTATCGACAATGACCCGCTGACCCGCACGCTGACCCGAGTTCCGCTGAGTTCGGTGATTCAGGGCACCGAAACCATGGGGCGGACCGCCGCGCACCTGCTGCACCAGATGCTGCACGGCATGCCGTCCGCCGGGACGCAGATTCTGATACCGCCCGATGCGATCAATGTGCAAGCTTCAAGTCTGCACCAACCGCTGGGCGACCCTTACGTGATGCAGGCGCTGCTGTTCATCCGCCAATACGCGTGCCAGGGCATCAAGACTGCGCAAGTGGCAGCCTATGTTGGAATCTCGCGCTCTTCGCTGGAATCACACTTTCGCAAGGTTCGGGGCTGCAGCGTTCACGACGAGATCCTGCGCTTCAAACTTGCCGCAGCGGCCAGCGGGCTGGAGAACACCGATTCAGCCATTGCCGACATTGCCCGCGACTGCGGCTTCACCTCGGCGCAATACCTGCACACCGTGTTCCGCCGCGAGTTCGGCTGCACGCCCAGGGAGTATCAACAGGGTGGGCGTGACAGGGTTCTGTCCGTCTGACACAACGCAAGCGCGCAGCGGACACAGTCAGCGCGGTATGTCAGGAAATCCCCGTCATCGAGGCGGCATACCGTTACGTCTCACGTCAACCAATGCCACAGCAGCGACGTGCCCACCAGCCCGACCACTGACACGATAGTCTGCAGTACCGACCAGACCCACAGTGTCTGCTTCAGTTGCAAGCCGAAGTATTCGCGGACCATCCAGAAGCCTGCATCGTTGACGTGGCAGAAGAACACCGAGCCTGCGCCAATCACCAGCGCTACCAGCGAGGCTTCGACGGGGGCGAGCCCGGCCATCATCGGGGCCAGGATACCTGCTGTGGTAGTGGTCGCCACCGTGGCGGAACCGGTGGCCTGACGAAGCGCGACGGCAATCAGCCAGGCCAGCAACAGATATGGCATGTGCGCACCTTCGGCCACCTTGCTGATGGTCTGGCTGACCCCGGCATCCAGCAAGGTTTGTTTGAGGCCACCACCGGCACCGATGGTCAGCAGCAACACGGCAATTGGCGCCAGGCTTTTACGCAATGTGCCGCCGACATGTTCACGGGAAAGACCATTGGCCCAGCCCAGGCACACGGTTGCCGCCAGCACCGCGATGCTCAGTGCAACGAGTGGTTCGCCGAGAAACTTCAAGGTCAGCGCAACGTTGCTTTCAGGCTCCATTGCCACTTTGGCGAGCGTGCTGCCAAGCATCAGAATCACTGGCAGCAGAATGATCAGCAGCGACATGCCAAAGCCAGGCTGGCGGCTGACGTCAGGCTTGGCACTGAACAGCTTGCCCAGATCGGCAGGCTCTTCGATGTGCATGCGCTTTGACAGCCAGTTACCGTAAAGAGGCCCTGCAAGAATGACCGCGGGAATTGCAACGCACAGCCCCAGCAGCATGGTCAGCCCCAGATCGGCGTGCAAGGCACTGACTGCAATCAATGGACCGGGATGGGGAGGCATCAGCGCATGCAGCGTCGTCATGCCGGCCAGCGCCGGGATGGCGATTTTCAGCAGTGGCTGACCCGACTGGCGCGCCATGACGAAGATGATCGGCACCATCATCACCAGGCCGACTTCGAAGAACAACGGCAGACCGATGACCATTGCTACCAGCGCCATGACCCACGGCAGCGTCTTGCCCTTGCCCAGCCCCAACAGGGTAGATGCGATGCGGTCCGCAGCGCCGGATTCGGCCATCAGCGCACCGAGCATGGCACCCAGTGCGATGATGATGCCAGCCTCGCCCAAAATACCACCCGCGCCCTTGCTGAACGCTTTGGCAACGGCTTCGGCGGGCAGCCCGGCGCCTATCCCGGCAATGAACGTACCGACCAGTATCGATAGAAAAGGTGGGAGTTTGGTAGCGCTGATAAGCACGATGATCGTGGCGATTGCAATCAGGCAGCAGACAATAAGACGGGTATCGTGAAACACCCAGGCAGCGGACGACAGATCCAACACGGACCCCCTTTATCAATCGGTTCTATTCGGATTCTGGCCAAGGCCTCCCTGGCAGGCACTGATACAATTTGTTGCAATTTACCAAACGATACCTGAATGCGACATTGCGTCGCAGTTAATTTTCACAGGTTTTGGCTGAAGTCCCGGTTGTGCACCTGCAGGAAAAATGGGTCTCGAAACTGTCCCGATCTGATTTTTCGTCCCGCCGATTCAAGCAACACGTGATGTGTGGCGATGCAAAGAGGAATTACGCGCTGAACGGGTTTCGCTTTCAGCCGATGTGATCTATACCTTGGGTTCACGTTATGTGAAGCCAGGAGCTTTCAGATGTCGGACGTCGATCAAACCGAACACGCGCAACCTTCCCCCAGCCAGAATCACGATGATGTCATTGCGCAGATCAAGTGGCAGGGCAAGCAGATTGATTGGCTGCTGCAGTGGCTGGTCAAGTTTGTCGCCAATACCAAAGTCGAAATGGGCGTCACTCTGACGGTCGGTGGCAATCTTGTGTCAGGTAATCTCATTTCCCATGATGCGTATTTCGAGCAATTGGCCGAGGATATTTCCGCCCCGTTCACCCAGTTCTCGAACGGTGCCGACGCGTCCATGAAGGAGATGATCCTGTCATTCAAGCCGGGCGACTCGTCTGAAGACACACCCGCTTTTCATTTTATCCACCTGAAGGACTGTCAGACCTACTCAAGCGACGGCAATCCGATTTGTGAATCCGGGGTGTTGTGGCGAGGCAGGATCGCAGCGGTAGATGGATTCACCATCGGCTTGATTGCGAAGAAGTAGCGCTTTTCAGCGTTCTCATACAGAGTGCACTCCGCCCCGGCAACCTCGGGGCCTCTGGTAATGATCGCTCAGCGTTTGATGCTCTTCAGCATCGCTTCGAATTCATTCAGATGCTTCATTTGACGTCGCTTTGCTTGACTCAAGACTCTGATGAAGTGACTGTCTGAAGTGAGTGACGTGAGTCGCTCGTACACGGCTATCTGCTTTTCTTCTGTGGCAATGTTCGAGCGCAGATAATGATCGAGCTGCTTCGCATCGCGCACCTTCCTGGAAGACTTCTGAGTGTCGTCATCCATCTGCTCTGCCGAGGCTTCGGTCATTTCCAGTGTGTTGCTGGTAATACCCTTTCCTTTTAGCAAGGCGCCGAAATCTGCACTGTCAGGTACGCCGGAAAGGTTCGACGTTTGACCTTTGGCCAGTTCCAGCAGAATTGAGGCAAGAACCCGTGCATTCTTGATTTTTTCCTTGGCAATCCGGATGAGCGCGGCTTTGTGGGCAGGGTTGTCTTCAGTGATCGCCTGACTCAGGTACTCCGTTGCCATGGGGAGTTCGCCTTCAGCGCCTCTGAATTGCTCAAGCAGAAGGTCGAAGAACGCGAGATTGCACATGAATGTGTTAATTGCCGGGGGGGACATGCTTGTCTCCAGTAATCAAATGCCTCTCATATTCAATATTTGTGAACAGCTGATTAAAACGATGGTTCAATGTTTTCGATCAGTGACCCGACCCGCGCACCTTTCAGGAAGTCAGAATGAGTTGTCCGTTCTCGACCCTGACCTTCAAACCCAGATAATTGGGCAGGGTCCAATCCTGTGCTTCATAGGGATGCAGATGGGCCGCCGTGATCACTACCACGCTGGCTCCCGCTGCTTTGCCTGCTGCAATGCCGGCCGGCGCATCTTCGAACACCAGGCATTGCCCGGGCTCAGCACCCAGCTGCTGTGCCGCGAGTAGAAAGCCATCCGGCGCAGGCTTGCCTTTCGTCACATCCTCGGCGGTGATGACGACATCAGGCAGGGCCAAACCAGCAGCTTTCATGCGTGCCTTCGCCAGGGCGAGTGGGGCGGAGGTGACCACCGCCCAGCGATCTGCGGGCAACGAGGTCAGGAACTCAGCCACGCCTTCAATTGCGGCCACGCCTTCCACATCTTCGATCTCGGCCTGGGAAATGGCTTCCGCTTCCTGCTGCACGTCGATCCCTTCAATATTCTGCTTACGGACCGTGTCGATGCTTCTTACGCCATGAATGGTTGGCAGGAAACTGTCCACATCCAGCCCATGTTTTTGGGCCCATTTCGCCCACACCCGTTCGGCGGCAATCACGGAGTTGAGCAGAGTGCCGTCCATGTCGAACAGAAAGGCGGCGAAGGGCTTATGGTCAGGCATGCTGGTCTCGCAATCATCGAATGAGCAGTAAAGATGCCCGTTCGCGCCCTCTTCGTGCAAGGCGTGAAAGCAGGTCTGCTCGTTGAATCGCTAGTATCATCTTGCCATTCTCTGCGCGACAAAATGCCGCAATCGGCCTTCAGGCGGGTAAGATGTGGCCCTGACTCAAAACACCGAATCCTGTCCGGTATGGCCCTGAAAGAACTGGCATATAAAGAAAAAGAAGAAAAAGCCAGGCTGCCCGCCCCGGTCGACGCACAGAATCAACGAGTAGACGAAAAAGGCGATCAGAAAAAATGACCAACACTTCGCGACCTTTGTATATTTCCTATGCAGGACCTTCACTGCTGGAAATGCCCCTGCTGAACAAGGGCAGTGCCTTTACCCCGCAAGAGCGGGTCGAATTCAATTTGATCGGGCTGCTGCCGCAGAACGTAGAAACGATCGAAGAGCAAGTCACGCGGGTCTACAGTCAGTACAAGCAGTGCGCGACCGATCTGGACAAGCATATCTACCTGCGTTCGATTCAGGACAACAACGAAACGTTGTTCTTCCGGCTGCTGGACTCGCATCTGGACGAGATGCTGCCGATCATTTACACGCCGACGGTTGGCCAGGCGTGCCAGGAATTCTCCAAGATCTACCGCACGCACCGTGGTCTGTTCATCTCCTACCCTGAACGCGACCGCATCGACGATATCCTGCGCAGCGCCACCAAGGACCGCATCAAGATCATCGTGGTCACCGACAGCGAGCGCATTCTCGGCCTGGGCGACCAGGGCATTGGCGGCATGGGCATCCCGATCGGCAAGCTGTCGCTTTACACCGCCTGCGGTGGCATCAGCCCGGCCTACACCTTGCCGATCGTCCTGGACGTGGGCACCAACAACCGTGAACTGCTCGACGACCCGATGTACATGGGCTGGCGTCACGAGCGTGTGTCGGGCAAGGAGTACGAAGACTTCATCGCCCTGTTCATCAATGCCGTCCAGCGCCGCTGGCCGGACGTGCTGTTGCAGTTCGAGGATTTCGCCCAGTCCAACGCCATGCCGTTGCTGGAGAAATACCGCGATGAACTCTGCTGCTTCAACGACGACATTCAGGGCACCGCATCGGTTGCCGTGGGCACTTTGCTGGCGGCCTGCAAGGCCAAGGGTGAAAAACTGGGGCAGCAGAAAGTCGTGTTCGTTGGCGCAGGTTCCGCCGGTTGCGGGATCGCCGAACACATCATCGCGGCGATGCAGATCGAAGGCCTGAGCGAAAGCGAAGCCCGTCAGCGCATCTTCATGGTGGATCGCTTCGGCCTGTTGACCGATGGCATGGACAACCTGCTGGATTTTCAGAAACGTCTGGCGCAGAAGACTGCAGACGTGTCTGGGTGGATTGCCGGCTCCGAGACGTTCCCGACGCTGCTCGACGTGGTCACCCACGCTGGCGCCACCGTATTGATCGGTGTATCGGGTCAGCGAGGGCTGTTCACTGAGCAGGTCATCCGCGAAGTTCACAAGCACTGCGCCAAACCGCTGGTGATGCCATTGTCGAACCCGACCTCCAAGGTCGAAGCCACGCCGGAAGAAATTCTGCGCTGGACCGACGGCAACGCATTGGTCGCCACGGGCAGTCCATTTGCCCCGGTCGAAATCAATGGCCGCACCGTGCATATCGCTCAGTGCAACAACTCCTACATCTTTCCTGGCATCGGTCTGGGCGTAGTAGCCTGCAAGGCCACGCGCATCACTGACCGTATGTTGATGGCCGCCTCCAACGCATTGGCCGAATGCTCACCGATGGTGACAGGGCAGGGCGACGCGGTGCTGCCGCCGCTCAAGGAAATCCAGCAGGTCAGCCGCAAGATCGCGCTGGCAGTCGCCAAAGAGGCACAGGCCGAAGGCCTGGCGCTGGAAACCACCGAAGAGGTGTTGCTGGCTGCCATCGAGCGCAACTTCTGGCTGCCCGATTACCGTGCCTACCGTCGTCGTTCGGTCTGATTGACTGAAAGGTATGGAACGCGCCCCCGCAAGCCTGCTTGCGGGGGCGTTTTTATGAGGGGAATCAGCGGTTTGCCTGAATCCTGCCTGTCTCGCCGTGAAATAATATTAATCCAACCCGGTGTTCGCACACTTTTCACATAAAATTGATAGGGCGCTGCTTACAGTCCGCCCGATTGGGGAAGTTGCCTCGTTGATGCTTCACCCGGTACATATCAATCAGATAAGCAGAGTGCGATGCCGAAAATCAGAAGTGTCAGACCAGAGACCGTCACGTTACTGGCCAGCTTTTTTTTACTGTCGTTTTTCAATTTCAATCTCTGGCAGCATCTGTTTGCAGTTACCAGTTCCGACACCAAAGGCATTGCCATGCGCGTGGCGTTCGGCGTCATGCTCTTCTGTGTATTCAATCTATGCCTGACGCTCGTGGCGTTCAGGCGCGTTTTCAAGCCTGTGTTGATGCTGATGTTCATGATCAGTGCGGGAGTCGCCTACTTCATGGGCGAATACGGCGTGATGATCGACGCGGGCATGTTTCGCAACGTTGCGGAAACCAACGCTACTGAAGTGCAGGGGCTGCTTTCGCTGAAACTGATTGGCTACATCCTGTTACTGGGCATCCTGCCGTCGCTGCTGTTGTGGAAAACCCCGATCAATTACCGCCGCTGGCACCGCGACCTGTTCAGTAAACTGGTCGTGGGCGTCGTCTGCAGTCTTGCAATCGGTGGCGCTGCATTGGCCAATTACCAAGGGCTTTCTTCACTGTTTCGCAATCATCACGAATTGCGCCTGATGGTAGTGCCCAGTAACTATATTGGCGCGTCGGTGGGTTATCTGAATGAGCAGGTCATGTCTGCCCGACGCCCTTTCGTGAAACTCGGCGAGGATGCGAAACGCTCTGCAGATATGGCGGCGCATACCCGCAAGTCACTGACCGTACTGGTTGTGGGTGAAAGTGCGAGGGCCGAAAACTTCGGCATCCTGGGCTACGGACGTAATACCACGCCAAACCTGAGCAATGAGCGCGACCTTGTGGCGTTTACCGACGTGTATTCGTGCGGGACTGAAACGGCGGTGTCAGTACCGTGCATGTTTTCCAACCTGGGGCGAAAGGATTACGACGGCACCAAAGCTCATAATCAGGAAGGTCTGCTGGATGTGCTCCAGCGCGCCGGAATTCAGGTGGTGTGGCGCGACAATCAGGCCGGCTGCAAGGGCACCTGCGACCGTGTCGACTTTCAGGACGTCAGCAACCTGAAGGATCCGCAACTGTGCAACGACCACGAATGCCGGGACGAGATTCTGCTGCAGGGCCTGGAAGGGTTCATCAACAGTCTGGACAAGGATACGGTGCTGGTGCTGCACCAGATGGGCAGTCACGGGCCGGAATACTTCAAACGCTATCCGAAAGAATATGAAAGATTCACCCCCGTGTGTGAAAGCAACGCGCTGAACAACTGCAGCCGCGACAGTATCGTCAATGGCTACGACAACACGCTGCTGTACACCGATCACGTGCTGTCGAAGCTGATCGGTGTATTGCGCGCGCATCAGGACAAAGTCGATACCGCGATGATCTATCTGTCCGACCACGGCGAATCGCTGGGCGAGTACAACCTGTTTCTGCATGGCACGCCGTATCTGCTGGCGCCGGATCAGCAGAAACACGTGCCCATGCTTATCTGGTTGTCGGAAAACTATCAGCGTTCCTACGCCGTCACGCCACAATGCCTGGCCAGGGAGCGCAACACGCCGCTCAGTCAGGACAATCTCTTTCATTCCATGCTGGGTCTGTTGAAAGTCGACACCAAGGTCTACAACCCCGCACTGGACCTGTTTGCCGGGTGCCGCAGCGAGGCAGCGGCCAGTGCTCAATGAGTCTGATCGCTGTGCAGGCAGCGTCGGGTCTGCGGTCATTTTCTGCAATCATTTTCATCAAGATGCGCAAGACCGGGACGACAGATGCGCGATAACACCCGGCGGCGATATATACTGCGCGCCATTGTTCAAGGGAGAGCCGTGTGGCCATCGATATTCACTGGATTCGCGACGACGACAGCCTCGCCCTGCATTGCGCTCAGTGGCAGTCCCTGCCGTTCGTTGCGCTCGACACCGAATTCATGCGGGTCGACACTTTTTATCCCATCGCTGCCTTGCTGCAGATCGGCGACGGTTCGCGTGCCTGGCTGATTGATCCTTTACTGATCAACGACTGGCGTCCGCTGTCCGCGCTGCTGGAGAACCCCGACGTCATCAAGGTCGTGCACGCCTGCAGCGAAGACCTTGAAGTGCTGTTGCGCCTGACTGGCAGCCTGCCGGTTCCGCTGTTCGACACTCAGTTGGCAGCCGCCTACCTGAACCTCGGGTTTTCCATGGGCTACTCGCGTCTGGTGCAGGAGGTCCTCAACATCGACCTGCCCAAGGGCGAGACCCGTTCCGACTGGCTGCAGCGTCCGTTGTCCGAGACCCAGATCAGCTATGCCGCAGAAGATGCGGTGCATCTGGCCGAACTGTTCGCCATCCTGCGTCCGCGCCTCTCTGACGAGAAGTTTGCGTGGCTGCTCGAGGACGGTGCGGAGCTGGTTGCCAACCTGCGTCGTGAAATCGACCCTTACGAGGTGTATCGCGAAGCCAAGCTGGCCTGGAAACTGTCCCGTGCCCAGCTGGCGGTGTTGCGCGGCCTGTGTGCCTGGCGCGAGGTGCAGGCCCGTGCCCGTAACGTGCCACGCAACCGCATCGTGCGTGAACACTCGCTCTGGCCGCTGGCCAAGACCCAGCCGGACAACCTCGGCGCTCTGGCTCGCATCGAAGACATGCACCCGCGCACCGTGCGTCAGGATGGCGAGTTCCTGCTTGAGTTGATCAAGACCGCGGCCAGTGTCCCGCCTGAAGAATGGCCTGCGGCCTTGCCTGAGCCGCTGCCGGTCGATGCTTCGGGTTCGCTCAAGCGTCTGCGCGCCATCGGACAGCAGTACGCCGAGCAGTTGGACATGGCACCGGAGTTGATGCTGCGCAAGAAGACCCTCGAAGCGCTGCTCAAGAGCGGTTATCCCGATGGTCCCTACCAATTGCCTGATTCGCTGCGTGGCTGGCGTCGCGAACTGATGGGCCAGGCGCTGCTCGACAGTCTGGCAACGCCGGGAGAACAGCCTTGAAGCGTATCTGCTCTATTTACCGCAGCCCGAAAAAGAATGAAATGTATCTGTATGTCCTGAAAAGCGACGTGCTCAAACGTGTGCCGCCAGAACTGCTGGCAGCATTTGGCACCCCGCACCACGCGTTCGATCTGGTGCTCAGCCCCGAGCGGGCACTGGCGCGGGAGGACATTCACAAGGTGCTGGAGAACCTCGACGTTCAGGGCTATCACTTGCAGATGCCGCCGGCCGAAGACGAGTACATCGAACATCTGCCCGAAGAGCTGCTGCGCCGCAACGATCCGGTGTGATCGGTCTTCACGTTTTAAAGCGGCCTGCGTCTGGCGTGGGTTGTCTGTCCCGTTTTTAAGGTTTCTGAAGCATGCGCGTCCTGATTGCCGAGCACGATTACCCCATTTACACCCAGCTGCTGCGCAAGGCTGCGCCTGATCTGGAAGTCCTGAGCAGCGGCGATTCGGCGGAGCTGTCCCGAATGGCCAGCGACTGTCCGGTCTGGCTGGGGCAGCCGGACCTGATGGCCAATCTGTTGCGCCAGGGGCACAAGCCGCAATGGCTGCAATCCACTTGGGCGGGCATCACGCCGCTGCTCATCCCGGGCCTGTTCCGTGACTATCGTCTGACCCGTGCCGTGGGGATCTTCGGGCAGGTCATGGCCGAGTTTCTGCTGACATACATGCTGGGTCACGAACGCGAAGTGCTGGCGCGTCTGATGAGTCAGGTGGAACGCAAGTGGGACAATCGTCCGGGTCAGAGTCTGTCCGGGCGCAAGGCGCTGATTGTCGGTGCCGGCGATATCGGTCAGCGCGTGGCCGAGTTTCTGGTGCCGTTCGGGGTGCAGGTGTTCGGCGTGGCCTCCGAGGCGCGTACCCAGGCGCCTTTCGTCGAGGTGTCGGCGCTGACCGATATCGACAATCTGGTCGGCGACATGGATTACGTCATCAACCTGCTGCCGAATACGCCTGACACTCAAGACCTGTATGACGCCAAGCTGTTTGCCAGCTTCAAACCCACAGCGCTGTTCCTCAACGTCGGACGTGGCGCGGCCGTGGTCGATGCCGATCTGGTCGAAGCCCTCAAGGAAGGGCATCTGGCGGGCGCTGTGATCGACGTTTGTCGTCAGGAGCCGTTGCCACAGCGTCATCCATTCTGGACGGCCTACGGCCTGTTGTTGACCGGACACAGTTCCGCGCCGACTTCGCCGCTGGCCATGACCGAACTGTTTGTCGAGAACCTGAAAGCCTTCAGCGCCGGTGCGGCGTTACGTGGGGAAGTGGATTTTTCACGCGGGTATTGATGGGATGAGATTCAGCCTCACACGTACAGCGCCTCAGTCCGTGCCAAAGGGACGCGGAGAAGGATCGCTCCTCACTCTCCGCGCTCATCGTTATACCTGAGTCCTGTTGCAGGCATCTCCCACGCAGCGTGGGAACGCCTCTCAGGACGCTCCGTGTCCGGGGGAGACAGCCCCAATTCCCCTACAGCGAAAAATCACCCTCGGCCACCAGCTGCGCAACCGGCAGGCGAGGGCTTGGGGTTTCGCGGCCTTGCAGGTATTCCGGCAGGATCGACTTGTCACCCAGTTTGCCCACTGCAACGGCAGCATGCAGGGCGTAGCCTTCGGGGATTTTCAGCTCCTTGCGGGTCAGGTCCTGGTCGAAGCCGGCCATGCCATGGGTGTGCCAGCCGCTCAGGCTGGCCTGCAGCGCCAGATAACCCCACGCCGAGCCGGTGTCGAAGGTGTGCCACAGCGCCGGTCCTTCTTCGGTCGCGCCGGGTGCAGTAAAGGTGGTCTTGGAGAGGACGATCACCAGTGCCGAGGCATGCTGTGCCCAACCGCGGTTGAACTCGTTCAGCAGACCCAGAAAACGCTCCCAGTTCGGCGTATCGCGGCGCGCGTACAGGAACCGCCACGGCTGCGAGTTGTAGGCTGAAGGCGCCCAGCGTGCGGCTTCGAAAAAACTCAGCAGGGTTTCCTCGGGAATGCTTTCGCCGGTAAAGGCGCGTGGCGACCAGCGTTCGGTGAATTGCGGGTCGATGGCATGTTCTGCGACGCGAGAGTTTGTGCTCATGAGAGTCCTGTAGAGAGAAGGGCAAAGGGAGCGTGACTCGATGGGCCATTGACGGCCTGCATCGCGTGGCCGCATTGAAAGCGCTCTAACGCTACTGTTTTGCTTTCCCGCTGACAAGAGCCTGGCTACCGGCAGTCGCAAGTGCTTGGCCCGCTCTCGATGTGCCACTAGACTGGCGGCCTTTTCCACAGCCGATACTGTTGTCCGAACCATGGCCGCCAAAGTTGAACCCTTCTGGATCCGCAAGACCCTCGATCAGCTCGACAGCAACGAGTGGGAGTCGCTGTGCGACGGCTGCGGACTGTGCTGTCTGCAAAAGCTGGAGGACGAAGAAGACAACAGCGTGTATTACACGCGCATCGCCTGCAAGCTGCTGGACCTGAAGACCTGTCAGTGTTCCGACTATGAAAACCGTCGCGCCTCGGTGCCGGACTGCATTCAGCTTACGCCGGGTCAGGCAGATGAATTCAAGTGGTTACCGCCGACCTGCGGCTATCGGTTGGTGAGCGAGGGCAAGGACTTGCCGCTCTGGCATCATCTGGTGTGCGGCGACCGCGATGCGGTGCATCACGAGCGTATCTCCCAGTCCGGACGCATGCTCAGTGAGCTGAGCGTGGCCGAGGACGACTGGGAGGATCACCTGATCTTTCGTGCAGGCTGAGTGATCAGACGCCGGGCTTTGGCTCGGTGAGTGCATCGATGCCGTGGACGGTCGCGGTTTTCACAGCTTTCTCGGCGTTGGCTTGCAACTCGCTCAGCTCGGCACCGGCACGTTCGATGGTGGAGCGCGCGCTTTGCAGGTCGCTGCGACCTTTCTCCATCAGGCTCTTGGCCGAGCAGTGGCCGGTGATGCCACGTGCCAGAACTGCGCCGCCAATGGCCAGTTGAATCAGGCCCAGAAATCCGCCGCGACGTACGCCTTTACCCATCATCAGGACGCCGCCTGCCAGCGAGCCGATGCGCTCCCAGCCTTGAACGTTCTGATCGGGATGCGGCTGAAACGGCTCGGGTGTGTCGATACGCTCGATAATCGGGGTGTCGCGCATGATGGCTCTCCAGAGTGGTGTAAGTCGGTTCAGAGAAACTGACTGCCCGTCAGCGAGACTGGTTCAATGCTTTTACTTCATCCTTCGCTGGACGGATCGGCCTTTTCACGACCGAACTGAGGGCCGGAGCGGGTATTGATGCCTTTTGCCATGCGGTCGTACAGCACGACATTGACCGTTGCGGCCAGATTCATGCAGCCCTCGGTAGGGATGTAGACCACGTCTTCGCACCAGTCACGAATGTCCTGATCCAGCGAGCCGTCCTCAGGGCCGAAAATGTACAGAGCGCGGTCCGGATGCGTGTATTCCGGCAGCGCCCTCGCACCATCGACCAGCTCGACGGCCACGGGAATGCAGCCCAGCGGCAGAATGCTCTTGAGGTCTTCGATGCCGATCAGCGGGATGTCCTGATGAATCTTCTTGGTGTCGGTGATGAAGTCCCGCGCCCGCTCGTAGCGCTTGCCGGTATAGAACACCGAAGCCACGCCGTAGCAGCCAGCGGCGCGCATCACGGAGCCGACGTTTTCCGGTGACTTTGGGTTGTACAGACCGATGCAGGCGTAACGTTTGTTGGCCACGGGGAGGGTGCTCTGGGGAAAACCGCCGATTATACAAGACTGCCCCGCGTCAGAACCACATGCGTACCCCGACCACAAGCCGAGCGTCGTTAACGTCTTCGCCTTCCTCGCGGGCGTAGTCGGCCGTTTTGCCGTAGGTACGATTCCAGGTTACGCCGATGTAAGGCGCAAACTCAGGGCGCACTTCGTAGCGCAGCCGGAGCCCGAGTTCAGTGCTCGAAAGGCCGGAGCCGATACCGCGTTGCGGGTCGTCCTTACCGTAGGCGTTGATTTCGGCGGTAGGTTGCAGGATCAGTTGATTGGTCAGCGTCAGATCGTAATCGCCCTCAAGCCGTGCAGCGGTCTGACCGGCTTCACCGAGAAAGGCGGTGGCCTGAACGTCGAGGTCGGAAATTGCCGAGCCTTGCACGCCAAACGCCGCCCAGCTTTGTGGAGCGCCGGGCTTGAAATCCTGGCGGGCACCCAGAACCACGTCCCACGACGGGGTTAAAGCGTGTCCCCAGAGCGCCTGCAGTTCCGCTTCCTCGGTTTTGCCGTTCACGCGTTCGCCCTCCGAGCGAAGCACCAGTCTGTCGATGTCGCCACCAATCCAGCCGGACAGATCCCAGGCCAGCGCACTGCCGTCGTTCGCGTTCTGCCATTCCAGCTTCTCGGCCAGGAAATAGGAATTGATGGCGTCGTCATGCACCTGATGACCGTCGTGGCTGGTGTAGACCGCCGCCCGGTCTGCATCGGTGATGGCCGGAATCGGCGTCCGGCTCTGCTCGGGCGTGGACTGCGCCGGCTGCGTTTCCGGCATGGCGTGGCCGGAGTGATCCATACTGTGGTCCATGCCCTGCATATCGGCAGCGCTGGCCTGCGCCGTGAATATCAGGCCGAGGCCCATCAGCAGTACCATCGGCAGGCGAGGGTGGCCCGGGATCGGGGTCAACACGTGAGTCTTCATTCTTCTACCCGCACTTCGCGAAACATGCCCATTTCCATGTGATAAAGCATATGGCAGTGATACGCCCAGCGCCCGAGGGCATCGGCAGTCACGCGATAGCTGCGTTTTGAGCCCGGTGGCATGTCAATGGTGTGTTTGCGCACCTTGAACCGGCCATTCTCGTCTTCCAGATCGCTCCACATGCCGTGCAGGTGGATCGGGTGCGTCATCATCGTGTCGTTGACCAGCACCACGCGAACTCGTTCGCCATATTTGAGCTTCAAGGGTTCGGCGTCGGAGAACTTTATGCCGTCGAACGACCAGGCGAATTTTTCCATGTGACCGGTGAGGTGCAACTCGATCGTACGGCTCGGCTCGCGGCCGTCCGGGTCGTCGAATGTGCTGTGCAGGTCGGCGTAGGTCAGTACTCTGCGTCCGTTGTTTCTCAGGCCGATACCCGGATCGTCGAGTCTGGATGAGGTGCTCATGGCCTGCATATCGACCAGTGGGTTGTCGGTCTCGCTGTCAGGGTGCGACTGCGAGGTGTTCACGGGCATGGTGGTGTGATCCATGCCTTGCATATCGTGGTCCATCTGACTGTGGTCCATGCCCTGCATGCTGTCTTGATTCGTGCTGCCGTGGCTCATTGCGCCATGATCCATGCCGGCCATGCCGATATCGTCCATGCTCAGCAACGGGCGCGGGTCGAGGGACGGCACATCTGCTTTCATGCCCGGCCTGCTGGTGAGTGTGCCTCGCGCATAACCGGTGCGGTCCATCGATTGGGCGAACACCGTGTAGGCGCCTTCGGCAGGCTCGACGATCACGTCGAAGGTTTCGGCCACGGCGATGCGAAATTCGTCGACGCTCACCGGTTTGACATGCAGGCCGTCGCTGGCGACGACGGTCATCTTCAGGCCGGGAATGCGCACATCGAAGTAGGTCATGGATGAGCCGTTGATGAAACGCAGACGGATTCGCTCACCGGGTTTGAAAAGGCCGGTCCAGTTCATGTCCGGTGCCTGGCCGTTCATCAGGTAGGTATAAGTGGCGCCGCTGACGTCCGCCAGATCGGTCGGATCCATCTGCATCTGCGCCCACATGGCCCGGTCGGCAACGGTCTTGCTCCAGCCCTTGTCGCTGACGTCGTTGATAAAATCGCCCACGGTGCGTTTGTTCTGGTTGTAGTAATCGGACTGCTTCTTGAGCTTTTTCATCAGCCGGGTCGGGTCTTCGTCCGTCCAGTCAGTGAGCATCACGACGTGCTCGCGCTCGTAGCTGAAGGGTTCAGGCTCTCTGGCGTCGATGATCAGCGGCCCGTAGACCCCGGACTGCTCCTGAAAGCCGGAGTGACTGTGGTACCAGTAGGTGCCGTTCTGTCTGACCTTGAAGCGATAGACGTACATGCCGTCCGGGGCGATGCCGTCGAAGCTCAGGCCCGGAACGCCGTCCATGTTGGCGGGCAGGATGATGCCGTGCCAGTGAATGGACGTGCTGTCCTTGAGACGGTTCTTCACGCGCAGCGTGACGGTGTCGCCTTCGCGCCAGCGCAGCAGAGGGCCGGGGAGGCCGCCGTTGACCGTCATGGCCGTGCGCGGGCTGCCAGTAAGGTTGACCGGCGTTTCGCCGATGAACAGATCGAATTCCGTGCCTGACAGTTCCAGTGATTCACCTGGGCGCGGCGCTGCCCAGACCGGGCTGCGCCAAAGCCCCAGCCCGCTCAGCAGACCCCCTGCTGTCAGTCCTTTCACAAAGGTTCGTCTTGATGTTCCGGGAAGCATGATGGCGTATCCGTTCGGTCGGTTCGTCGCAGGCCGGACAGCCTGCGGATTTGGCAGAAAGAT
The DNA here is from genome assembly GCF_021147865.1 of Pseudomonas sp. CDFA 610. NCBI lineage: Bacteria > Pseudomonadati > Pseudomonadota > Gammaproteobacteria > Pseudomonadales > Pseudomonadaceae > Pseudomonas > Pseudomonas sp. CDFA 610. The sequence goes on along the minus strand of NZ_JAGTPM010000002.1, from coordinate 469,675 downwards.
GGCGTAAGGCATAAGGCAAGGGGATTACATGACAGTCAGGTTGCGCCACGTCAACTGAGCACGCGGTGCGTCCGGAGCGTTGCTACCACGAGGCGTCGTCGGCATCGACACTGATCGTGCCCATCGCTCCGCGTGGGCGTCCATCATGGGACGCCCTGCGCCCCCGACGTGTTTGATCATGCAGATGCTTCGCTGAGCGATAGGTGCAGGCTTTCCCGTCATTCGTCCTTCTTCATCAGCCCTGCCAGCGCAGCAAACGGGTTGTGCGTTGCCTTGGAGGTTTTCGGCGAGCTGAGGGAACTGTCGGAGAAGTACTGCTGGTCGGTATAACGTGAGTGTTCGTTATCGTGGCAGTACAGGCAGAGCAGTTCCCAGTTGGAGCCGTCCTGCGGGTTGTTATCGTGGTTGTGGTCGCGGTGGTGAACGGTCAGTTCGCTCAGGCGCTTGCCGGCGAACTCCCGGGCGCAGCGACCGCAGACGTGCGGGTACATGCGCAGGGCCTTGTCGCGGTAGCCCATTTCGCGGTCGCGCTGGGCGTCGGCCAGAATACGGTCCAGCTTGGCAGTGTGGGAAGGCGGGTTGGCCGTGCTCATGGTGTCACCTGTTCGTGTGCGCATTGAAAGCGGAATATCGGCAAGTTTAGCGCCGGACGAGCAAACTCACACCTGTTGCGAGAGCAATTGGCCGTCGACCATGCGCAGGCGTCGTGACAGCGAGATGGCCAGGGCGCGGATGATCTTGGCAGCAATCTTCGGTGCTTCATCGAGCATCTTGTCCAGCGAGTCGCGACCCAGGTTCAGCAATTGGCAGCTTGTCGCTGCGATGCAACTGGCCGAACGGCGTTCGCCGTCCAGCACCGCCATCTCGCCGAATGCCCGGCCGCGGCGCAGCGTGGCGATTTCGACCTGCTGACCTTCACTGTTGAGCTTCTGCACGGACACCGTGCCCTGATGAATGATGCACATGAACGTTCCGGCATCGCCCTCGGCAAACACCACTTCACCCTTTTCGATGTCGGTGATGCTGAAGTAGCCCGCCACGGCAAGGAAATCGCTCGGCAGCAGGGTGTCGAACAGGCCGCAGTCCAGCAGCATGTCGCGAATGGCATTGTTCAGGTTGGACAGTTGTTCTGACATGGTTCGGTCTTGTAATCAGGCGACAGAGAAGGGGGCATATCCGTGCCCCCGGTGCTAGTAAGACAGGTGTTGGGTGCCAAGTTCATTCGCCGGTCTGCAATACCTTGAAGATGAACCCGTATTCCAGTGCCACATCACGCAGGCCTTGGTAGCGGCCGCTCATACCGCCGTGCCCGGCACCCAGTTCAGTCTTGAGCAGCAAGAGGTTGTCATCGGTCTTCGTGGCACGCAATTTCGCGACCCACTTGGCAGCTTCCCAATACTGTACGCGGCTGTCGTTGTAGCCGGCGATCACCAGCATGGCCGGGTACGCCTGGGCGCGGACATTCTCATAAGGTGCGTAGGCCTTGATGCGCTCGTAGACCTCAGGCTCTTGCGGATTGCCCCATTCGTCATATTCGGTGACGGTCAGCGGCAGCTCGGGATCGAGCATGGTATTGAGCACGTCCACGAACGGCACCTCCGCAATCGCCGCCTTGAACAGGTCTGGACGCTGATTGAGCACAGCGCCCATCAACAGGCCGCCAGCGCTGCCGCCACTGATCACCAGTTGCCCGGAGTGCGTCAACCCCTGGGCAATCAGGTGCTCGGCGCAGGCAATGAAGTCACCAAAAGTGTTCTGTTTGTGTTCCTGCTTGCCGTTGCGATACCAGGTTTCGCCCAACTCGCCGCCTCCCCGCACATGCGCGATCGCGAACGCCACGCCCCGGTCCAGCAGGCTCAGACGTGCATGGGAAAACCACGGGTCCAGACTTTCGCCATAGGCACCGTAGCCATACAGATAAAGCGGCGTCGCCTGACCGGCCAGTTCGCGTTTGACCACCAGACTGATTGGCACCCGGGTTCCATCAGCGGCGGTCGCCCAAAGGCGCTGGCTGACATAGGCGTCGGCATCGAAGGTCCCCAGTACGGGCGTTTCCTTGAGCACAACCTGCTTACCGGTTGCCAGTTCCAGCTGACGGACCTGAGGCGGGCGGTTCAGCGATTGATAACGCAGGCGAATTCGTGGGCTGTCGAACTCCAGCGAGTCCTGCACATAAAGGCTGTACGCCGCGTCTGGCAGTTGCACGCGATAGGCGGGCAGGTCCTGAGGACGGATCTCAATGATCGGCAGGCCACCTTCGCGCAAACTCAGGCTGAGACCTTTGGCGTTGAGGCCGACACCTTCGAGCATCACCGAGTCGCTGTGCGGGATAAGCGTCTGCCAGTCATCGCGGGTTGGAACGCCGGTCGCTTTCTCGGGTGCGTGGTACAGGGCGAAATTGATGCCGCTCTGGTTGCTGCGAATGAACCAGCTCCAGACGCCATCAAGCAGCCCGTGATCAGGAAAGTATTCATGACCTTCGACGCGCGGCGCCAGGCAGGTAAAAGCCTGCTCGGGATGCTCGGCGTCCAGCACCCAGGCTTCGCTGGTGGTCTTGCTGTTGAGCAGCAGCACCAATTGGCGTTCGGAACTGGTACGGAAGCAGTGCAGAAAGAAGCGGCCGTCCGGCTCACTGAATACCAGGTTGGCGGTCTCGTTACCGAGTTTGTGGCGATACAGCTTGTGTGGACGATGGGTGTCGTCCAGTTCACCGAAGAACAGCGTCTGGCTGTCGTTGGCCCAGGTCATGCTGCCATCGCAATCCTCGAACGGCAGGCTGCTGACGTGTCCGGTGCCCAGTTCCTTGACGTAGAGCTGATAAACCTCATCGCCACTGGTATCCAGGCTGTAGGCCAGGCGCTGATGGTCTGGGCTGATGCTGAATGCACCGAGTGAAAAGAATCCGCCGTCGGCCAGCACGTTGGGATCAAGCAGCAGTTCTTCCCGGCTTTCATCGACTGTGTTCGAGTCATCCGCCGGACGCGGGCAACGGTAATGGCGTGCGTATTCGTCGCCCGCTGTGGTGCGCGTGTAATACAGATACGGACCCCAGGGCGAGGGCAGTGACAGGTCGGTTTCCAGAATGCGGCTTTTGATTTCCTGAAACAGCGTTTCACGCAGCGCGCTCTGGTCCGCCAGCTGTTCTTCCTGATACTGGTTTTCAGCTTTCAGATAGTCGAGCACTTCATCGGTGTCGCGGTTCTGCAGCCAGGCGTAGGGATCCGAGCCTTGAGCCTTGCGAGCGATCGGGGCGCGTGAGGTTGCATTCGAAAAGGACATGCGGGGCTCTCTTTAAAGTGGCAATCAGATGAATTATGAAGACACGCTGCGCCGATTAAACAACCCAGGCAAGCCGGGCCGGTGAAAAGCCGTTATCATAAGCGCCTCTTTACCTGCCTTGCCAACGGACGACATGACCGAGAACGACTATCTGATCGCCTGGAGCCTCTACGCCTTTGCCGCGCTGGGTTGCCTGTTGGTGTGGTTTCTGATGACCGGCTGGATGTGGCGCTACCTCAAGGAACCGCTGCGTGTCATCGCCGCTGTGTTGCTGTTCACACCGACACTGGTTGACCCCGTCAAGGACGCCTACGCTCCGGCCGTTGCCATTACTGCGCTGGACCTGATGTTCAAGGTCGGCAGCAATGTCTGGACTGCCGTTTCGGACCTGGCGATGTACGGCATGTTCGCCTTCGGTGCGTACCTGCTGTTCGTGCTGATCCGCTGGCCGATCGAGAGAAGCCGCAAGGCCCGTCAACCGCAGCCGGTCGCCGAACCCGTCGAAACAGACGCTGAAGACGATCCGTTTGCCGGCGACGAACGCTATGCTCGCAAGCACGCTGCGCCGTCTCCGGCCACTACGGCACGCGGCGCACGGGTCGAGCCGCGCCTGTAGCGTCCCGCTTCGCTGGCCTGCGCTGCAGCATGCGGCGCATGACCGCTGCAAAACGTCCTGAAGCGAGAATCTGAGCATGTGTGAATTACTGGGCATGAGCGCCAATGTCCCTACCGATATCGTTTTCAGCTTTACCGGGCTGATGCAGCGTGGCGGCAAGACCGGCCCGCACCGCGACGGTTGGGGCATCGCCTTCTACGAAGGACGCGGCCTGCGCCTGTTCCAGGACCCGGCCGCCAGCAGCGAGTCGGAAGTCGCGCAATTGGTGCAGCGTTATCCCATCAAAAGCGAAGTCGTGATCGGCCACATTCGTCAGGCCAATGTCGGCAAGGTCTGCCTGTCCAACACGCATCCTTTCGTGCGCGAATTGTGGGGCCGCAACTGGTGTTTCGCCCACAACGGTCAACTGGCCGAGTTCCGCCCGGGCGTCACCTTCTATCGACCTGTTGGTGATACGGACAGCGAAGCGGCATTCTGCGACCTGCTTAACCGCGTGCGTGAAGCGTTTCCCGAGCCGGTCGAAGTCGAACAACTGCTGCCGACATTGATCCAGGCCTGCACCGAATACCGCAGCAAAGGTGTGTTCAACTGTCTGCTGAGTGACGGCGACTGGCTGTTCTGCTTTTGCAGTACCAAACTGGTTCAGATCACCCGTCGCGCGCCATTCGGTCCGGCCCGTTTGAAGGACGTTGACGTGATTGTCGATTTTCAGGCGGAAACCACGCCCCACGATGTGGTCACAGTCATTGCCACCGAGCCGTTGACCGCGAATGAAAACTGGAACGCCTACGAGCCGGGACAGTGGAGTCTGTGGCGCAAGGGCGAATGTGTCTGCAAGGGCTCGACCGAATCGGTCACGCCATAAGCCTCGGTCATACGGAATTCAACGCAAGAGGGATGTCCATGCTGCGAAGTTATCTGCGATTGGTCCTGTTCACGGCAGGTCTGCTGTTTGGCGTTCAGGTGCCAGGCTTCATCAGTGACTACAGCAAGCGTGTCGAGGCGCACCTGATCGAAGCCCAGCAAGCGATCAAGGGCTATAACAACACCGCTGCGCAGTTCTTCAAGGGCGATATCCAGGCACTGATTCAACACTATCGCAGCAGCGAAGACCCTGTGTTTCGTAGCGATGCCGATAATATCGAGACCCTGCTGACCCGCACGCATGTGCTGGAGCGTCAGTGGCTGGGGCTCCAGGGACCTTGGTATTCGCGGGCTTTCTACGTCGCCACGTCTTCCGACCCTGATATCCGTCGCGAGACGCTCAACGGTTACACCTGGCAAGTCCTGCTGGCCCCTGAGGTCATTGCCTGGGGCATCATCAGCGCACTGCTGCTGGCGCTGGTAATCGAAAGCCTTGTGTTGTTGCTCGGCTGGGTCGTGAACGGCGGGCGTCGCAAGCCGCAGTTGGAAAGAGACTGGCGCTAGGCGTCAGTCGAGCCTTCACTCGGGAGAAAGCCCACGGGCAGCTTGTTACTGAGCTGCGATGCCGGCGTCCAGCGTATCCGCGCAGCCTTTGGCGAGCCGTCGGCTGGACAAACCGCGCCAAACCGTGAGGCACATGAAACATGAATGATGCCGAGGGGTCGCTCATACGACGGCCCTTGTTTCATTGCGTATATAGGTCAGCACTGTTTCAGGGGCGTTCCACATCAGGACGTCCAGTATCGAAAGATTCTCGATGAAGTTGAAAGGCTGGGCGGTGTCATAACGGAATGAAGAGGGCTCCAGGAAGCGAAGTTCGATACCGCGCTCCTGCCATTCGTCGACGACAAATATACCGCGGCCGCCCGTGGCATTTATATATTGACGGGCTTCCATCAACGTACTGATTTCCAGTGCCCATTGCCCGGCATGTTGAATGACAGGCAAGTCGAACTTCATCTCCGAGCAGGTTTTCCAATTGAACGGCAGGTCCAGATAATCACACACCACCTTCAATGAACGCGTATTCAAATCGCAGATGTGTGTTGTGTCCGGCGTGTCGAAGGTAAGGTCGATCAACTGCATCACGTATCGGAAGTATGGCGCCTTGCCGCGGTAATGTTGCAACTGGTTCTTGATGCGTGTGTGGGCGGCCCTGTAATCGCTGATCGTGGCGTCCTTGATCAGCGTGTCGTCTCTGGCGCTGACCGGGACCTTGATGTATTGCCAGCCGCCATAGCCGTCCAATACCCGGTTGCGGTTCATCCAGCTCTTGCGTTTATATTTGACGATATCGAAAACCAGTCCGCGCTCCACCGCGGCAATAAGTTGAAAATAACCGATGTAGGGGAAAAAGTAAGGCTGCATGATCCCAAGCGTTTCAATCATAAGTAACCCGCGAAGTCGCGACGGTTGCTCAGGCAAAACGATGGAGTAACGGCAGAAAAACTTACTCAGTCAGCACATGACCGTCTGAATGATTGTCAGAAACCTGAGCGTAGTTCGGAGTTACAAAAGGAAAATGCTGTTGGTCGGGCCGAAAAAGGCCAGTCGATGACTGGCCTTGTTTACAGCGACATCCGCTTATTTGGCCAGGTAGCGCATGCTTTCTTCCAGGCCGCGTAGTGTCAGCGGATACATGTGGTCTTCCACCAGGTCACGGACGATGTGCGTCGAGGCGGTATAGCCCCAGGTGTCTTTCGGGTAAGGGTTGATCCAGACAATCTTCTTGAATTTGGCCATGAAGCGCTGCATCCACACATAGCCTGCTTCTTCGTTCCAGTGTTCGACACTGCCGCCGGGCTGGGTGATCTCGTAGGGCGCCATGGAAGCATCGCCGATGAAGATCACTTTGTAGTCAGCGCCGTATTTGTGCAGCAGGTCCTGAGTCGAGGTTCGCTCCGAACCGCGGCGCAGGTTGTTCTTCCACACCGATTCGTACACGAAATTGTGGAAGTAGAAATACTCCATGTGCTTGAACTCGGTCTTGCAGGCCGAGAACAGCTCTTCGCAGACCTTGACGTGTGCGTCCATCGAGCCACCGATGTCGAACAGCAGCAGCAACTTGATGGTGTTGCGTCGCTCCGGGCGCATCTGGATGTTCAGCAGGCCGGCATCGCGGGCGGTGTGGTCGATAGTGCCGTCGATGTCCAGTTCGTCCGCTGCGCCTTGACGAGCAAACTTGCGCAAGCGGCGCAAGGCAACCTTGATAGTGCGCGTGCCCAGTTCCACCTGATCGTCCAGGTTCTTGTACTCGCGCTGATCCCAGACCTTTACCGCCTTGCCCTTGCGTTCGCCTGCGTCGCCGACCCTTATACCTTCAGGGTTGTAACCGCCCGAGCCGAACGGGCTGGTGCCGCCGGTGCCGATCCATTTGTTGCCACCGGCATGGCGTTCTTTCTGTTCTTCCAGACGTTTCCTGAATTCTTCGATCAGCTTGTCGAGGCCGCCCAGGGACTGGATCTGCGCCCGTTCTTCTTCGCTCAGAGAACGTTCGAATTCCTTGCGCAGCCAGTCTTCGGGGATCAGCGCCTGCAAGTGATCGTCGAGCTTTTCCAGGCCATTGAAGTAGGCACCGAACGCCCGGTCGAACTTGTCGAAATGGCGCTCATCCTTGACCAGAATTGTGCGAGCCAGAAAGTAGAATTCGTCAATGTCGGCAAAGATGACCCGCTGTTTCAGCGCATTGATCAGGTCCAGCAACTCGCGCAGGGACACCGGCACCCTGGCTGCACGCATTTCGTTGAACAGGTTGAGCAGCATGGCTGTCGCCCTTTTTCGTAGCAGGATGAATGAAGAGACTCAGCGATTGCCGCGACGGCTCATGAACGCCAGTCGCTCCAGCAATTGCACGTCCTGTTCGTTCTTGACCAGTGCGCCGGCCAGCGGCGGAATGGCCTTGGTCGGATCGCGTTCGCGCAGCACGGCTTCTCCGATGTTGTCGGCCATCAGCAGCTTGAGCCAGTCCACCAGTTCGGAGGTCGAGGGTTTCTTCTTGAGTCCAGGCACCTTGCGCACATCGAAGAATACGTCCAGCGCTTCGCTCACCAGGTCTTTCTTGATATTCGGGTAGTGCACGTCGACGATACGTTGCAGCGTCGCGCGGTCCGGGAAGGCGATGTAATGGAAGAAGCAGCGACGCAGAAAGGCGTCCGGCAGCTCTTTTTCGTTGTTGGAGGTAATGATGATGATCGGGCGCTGTTTCGCCTTGATGGTTTCATCGATCTCGTAAACGTAGAACTCCATCTTGTCGAGTTCCTGCAACAGGTCGTTGGGGAATTCGATGTCGGCCTTGTCGATTTCGTCGATCAGCAGGATCACGCGTTCTTCGGATTCGAAGGCTTCCCAGAGCTTGCCTTTCTTCAGGTAGTTGCGCACATCGTGGACCTTGTCCACGCCCAGTTGCGAGTCACGCAGGCGGCTGACGGCATCGTATTCGTAAAGCCCCTGATGCGCCTTGGTGGTCGACTTGATGTGCCAGGTGATCAACCGCGCACCGAATGACTCGGCCAGTTGCTCGGCGAGCATGGTCTTGCCGGTGCCGGGCTCACCCTTGACCAGCAGTGGACGCTCCAGAGTGATGGCCGCGTTGACCGCAAGCTTCAGATCGTCGGTGGCGACGTATGCCGGGGTGCCTTCAAACTTCATCGATGAATCCTCTCGCAGCACATGCGCGACGCAGAGCCCGCACGCTGTAATAGTGGCAAATAATGCCTGGACTATAACGTGCGTACCGGACCCCTGTGAACGCAGACGCCCCATTCAGTTCTTGAATGGGGCGTCACGGTTTGACCGGGGCGACCCAGGGGTCAGGAATCCTTGTTGCTCTCATAGCGCGCATTGAACGCCTGTACGAATGCGTTACGCAGAATCTGCAAGAACGCCTGAAAGCCGCTGATGTTCTGCTGGTTGACGCTGCCGCTCAGGTCCACACGCGTGGCGAACTGGTTCTGGCGCTGGTTTTTCAGCACGGTTTCGCTGGTGCCGACCAGTGCTTCCCAGATCGAGCGAAACACGCCCTTGTCCTTGTCTTCGACGTCCTGATGCCAGTTGAAGACTTCGACGTTGCGCAGCAGCGGTTTGATGTAGCCACTCAGTTGGCCTTTGTCTGCCTGAGCCTCGATCACGATGTCGCCGTTGCCCGCATTGAAGTCGAACTTGCCATAGGCCGATGAGAAGTCGTTGAGCTTTTTCAACTGAATACCCGTCGCTCTGAGGCGAAAGTCGAAATCCTGAAAGTTGTTGAACGGATCGAAGCGGGCTGTACTTTCCATGTTGGCACTTCCCAGCAGGCGCGCCTTGCCTTCGAAGCTGGCGTCGCGATTGCCTTCGACGTCCACCACATTGGTCAGGTTGTAGAAGCTGGCATTGACCCGATCCGCCTCGATTTTCACCTTGGGCGTCGAGTTGAAGTTGTTGAAGGTGATACGTCCGTTGCCGATGCGCACTTCGTTGAGTGTCACAGGCAGAAGCTTGTTCAACTGGGTGCGCCAGTCCGTGCCCTGACCGGTCTGGGAAGCCTGTTTATTGTTACCGCCATCGACGAAGTTGATTTCCGGGTCGATAAATAAAACCTCGGCGACAACGGCGTGGTCGTACCAGAGTGAATGCCAGCTGACCGCCAGCTCGATGATCGGTGCTTTAACGAACGGCACGGGTACTTTGCCGTCGACCTTGACGATATTCAGCCCTTTGATCCGATACGCGCCACGCCACAGGGCCAGGTCCACGTCAGTGACTTGACCGCGGTAATCACCCATGTCGGCGAGTTTGTCATTCAGGTAGTCACGCACCAGAAAGGGCAGGGCAATGTTGATTCCGATCAGCAGAATGACCAGACCGGCCAGCGTCCATAGCGGCCAACTGTAGCGACGTTTCATGACACGAGTCTCCGGTTGCAGTGAAGGGTTGACTGCGTTCGGCAGCGTCGGTTCGGTGATACTGGACGCCCAACCGCTGGCGGCATAGGCTTTATTTATTTAATCGATGTGCATAAGGACATCTTCATGAGCCGTATTTACGCTGATAACGCCCATTCCATCGGCAACACGCCATTGGTGCAGATCAACCGTATCGCACCGCGTGGTGTCACGATTCTGGCCAAGATTGAAGGGCGTAATCCGGGCTACTCGGTAAAGTGCCGGATCGGCGCCAACATGATCTGGGACGCTGAAAGCCGCGGCAAACTCAAGCCGGGCATGACCATCGTCGAACCCACGTCGGGCAACACGGGTATCGGCCTGGCGTTCGTCGCTGCCGCGCGAGGCTACAAACTGATGCTGACCATGCCGGCGTCCATGAGCATAGAGCGTCGCAAGGTGCTCAAGGCGCTGGGTGCCGAACTGGTCCTGACCGAGCCGGCCAAGGGTATGAAAGGCGCCATCGCCAAGGCCGAAGAATTGCTTGCGGGCAACCCTGAGCAATATTTCATGCCCGCTCAGTTCGAGAACCCGGCCAACCCGGCCATTCATGAAAAGACCACCGGCCCTGAAATCTGGAATGACACCGACGGCGCAATCGACGTGCTGGTTGCGGGCGTTGGCACTGGCGGTACGATCACCGGCGTGTCGCGCTATATCAAACACACCGCAGGCAAGCCGATTCTGTCGGTGGCTGTCGAACCGGACGGCTCGCCGATCATCACCCAGGCCATGGCCGGTGAAGAGATCACGCCCAGTCCGCACAAGATTCAGGGCATAGGTGCTGGTTTCATCCCGAAAAACCTCGACCTTTCACTGGTCGACCGGGTTGAACGGGTGACCGATGAGGAGTCCAAGGCCATGGCACGTCGATTGATGCAGGAAGAAGGCATCCTGTGCGGTATTTCCTGCGGCGCGGCGATGGCAGCGGCCGTGCGGCTGGCAGAGAAACCGGAAATGCATGGCAAGACCATCGTCGTGATCCTGCCGGATTCCGGAGAACGCTACCTGTCGAGCATGCTGTTCAGCGACTTGTTCACTGATCAGGAGCTGTCGCAGTAACACATCTTGGGCCGTGCGTACTTCATGCGAGCGGTCCAAGGGTTTATGATGGCCACCTTTCCAGCGCCGCACGATCTTCACTGATCGTCCGGCGTTTCTGGTCCTTCGCATTGACCGACTGTCGGCGTTACGTTCAGCGTTGTCTGCCCGCTCCAAGGAGAGTTTCATGACCCTTTCATTTGCTGCCAAGGCATTGATCCTGATGCTTTTTCTGGGCAGCACGCTGTACGTGCATCTGCGCGGGCAGGCCCGGTTGCCGTTGCTGCGTCAGTTCGTGAACCATTCGGCGCTGTTCGCGCCCTATAACGCGCTGATGTATCTGTTTTCCCGCGTGCCGTCCAAGCCGTACCTGGACCGCAGCAAGTTCCCCGAGCTGGATGTGCTCAAGGACAACTGGGAAACCATTCGCGACGAAGCGATGCACCTGTTCGACGAAGGCTATATCCGTGCTGCCGAGAAGAACAACGATGCCGGCTTCGGTTCGTTCTTCAAAAAAGGCTGGAAGCGCTTTTACCTGAAATGGTACGACAAGGCCCTGCCTTCGGCTGAAGCGCTGTGCCCGAAGACCGTTGCGCTGGTCAACAGCATTCCCAACGTCAAGGGCGCGATGTTTGCGCTGTTGCCGGGCGACAGCCACCTTAATCCGCACCGCGATCCGTTTGCCGGTTCTCTTCGCTATCATCTGGGTCTTTCCACGCCCAATTCCGATGATTGCCGGATTTTCGTCGATGGCAAGGAATACTCTTGGCGCGATGGCGAAGACGTCATGTTCGACGAGACTTACGTGCACTGGGTCAAGAACGAAACCACCCAGACCCGCGTGATTCTGTTCTGTGACGTCGAGCGTCCGCTGACCAGTCGTCTGATGACCCGACTGAACCGCAGCGTCAGCGCCTTCCTGGGTCGTGCGACCGCACCCCAGAATCTGGACGATGAGCGCGTCGGTGGTATCAATCAGGCTTATGCGTTCAGCAAGCGTTTCAGCGATGGCTTCAGTGGCAAGGTCAAGCAGTTCAAGCGCAGCAACCCCAAGGCTTACCGTGTGCTGCGTCCTGTGTTGGCAGTGCTGGTTCTGACGTTGCTGGGCTACTGGTTGTTTGGTTGATAAAACGCCTGTTCAGTCAGATGTCGGTACGGGTTACAGATTGATGCTCATGTGGAGTCCAATCCATGTCGCAGCCTCAGATCCATATCGACATCGCGCGTCTTGTCCTCGAAGGGTTCGATGATTACCGGGCGCACTTCCGCTCCATCACCGACGGCGCCCAGGCCCGTTTCGAACAGGCGCTCTGGCCGCAGGCTCAGGCCGCTGCCGCCGCCCGCATCAATCTCTACGAACAGAAAGTCAGTGAACTCCTTCTGCGCCTGCAGCGCGACGTCCAGGTCGGGCAGTTACTGGACGTCGATCGCTGGTCTGGCATCAAGGTTGCCTACATCGACCTGATCGATTCCCGGCCCGACGATGAACTGTCGGAAACCTGGTTCAACTCGATCTTCTGTGGCTTGTTTCGGCATGACCTGATCAGTGACCGTTGCATGTTCATTCACAGCACGCGGCCCGTAAGGCGTGACCATCAATACGTGGCGCAGACTCGTCGGTATCTGCCGCGAGGTGATCCGGGCAGGGCGTTGTCGCAGGTGTTTGCCGATTACCCTTTCAACATCCCTTATGCCGACCTGGCGAACGATCTGTCGCGACTCGATGCGCATCTGCATGCCAATCTGCCTGACGGGGTGTGCAAGGATCCGGCGCTGACCGTCGAACTGTTCTCATCGGTGTTTTATCGCAACAAGGGTGCGTATCTGGTGGGGCGGATCTTCACTCGTGACGAGCAATGGCCCTTGGTGATACCGCTGCTGAATGTCGAGGGGCGTGGCATCGCGATTGATATGCTGATCACCGACGAGGCTGATGTGTCGATTATCTTCTCGTTCACGCGTTCGTATTTCATGGTAGATGTGCCGGTTCCGGCTGACTTCGTGGGGTTACTGAAGCGTATTCTGCCGGGCAAGCACATTGCCGAGCTTTACACCTCGATTGGTTTCTACAGGCACGGAAAGTCGGAGTTTTACCGTGCTCTGATTCAGCATCTGGCGACCACCGATGATCGTTTCATCATGGCGCCGGGTGTGCGCGGCATGGTCATGAGCGTGTTCACGCTGCCGGGTTTCAACACCGTGTTCAAGGTCATCAAGGATCGCTTTTCGCCGTCCAAGAATGTCGATCGCCAAACCGTCATCGATAAATACCGGTTGGTGAAACAGGTTGATCGGGTAGGGCGCATGGCCGATACCCAAGAGTTCTCGGACTTTCGTTTTCCGATGGGCAAGTTCGACCCTGACTGCCTGGACGAGCTGCTGCATGTCGCGCCTTCCACCATTGAACTCGAGGCTGGGGACACGGTGCTGGTCAGGCATTGCTGGACCGAGCGACGTATGACGCCGTTGAACCTCTATCTTGAAACGGCCAGTCCCGCGCAGGTGCGTGAGGCGCTGGATGATTACGGATGGGCGATCAGGCAGTTGGCGGCGGCCAATATTTTCCCCGGCGACATGCTGCTCAAGAATTTTGGCGTGACGCGTCATGGCCGGGTGGTGTTCTACGATTACGACGAGATCTGCGCGCTGACCGACGTCCACTTCCGGCGCATCCCGAAGCCCCGCACCCCGGAGGATGAGATGGCTTGCGAGCCTTGGTATTCCGTGGGGCCAATGGACGTATTTCCCGAAGAGTTTGCACCGTTCCTGTTCGCTGACATCACCCTGCGTCGCCTCTTTGAAAGCCTTCATGGCGAGCTGTACGACGTCGAATACTGGCAAGGTCTGCAGGCCGCGATTCGCAGTGGCAAGGTGATTGATGTCTTTCCGTATCGGCGCCGCGGCAGTTGAGCGGCATGACCAGCGCGTCTCGACGCTGATCATGCCCGTCACAAATGGCACAGGTGACGGACTCAGTGAGCCGAGCGGAGGGCTCAAGTCACCTTTTTGATCTCAACTCAAACTCACATGCCGGCTCAGCAATGCACGCAATGCCGCGGGCTTGACCGGTTTGGGCAGGTAATCAAGCCCGGCAGCATGCACCTGGGCGATCAATTCGGGGCGTCCATCGGCGCTGATCAACACACCTGGTACCGGCTGGCCGAGGCGTGTTCTCAGCCAGGCCATCAATTCGGTGCCGGTTTCTCCATCGTCCAGGTGATAGTCCACCAGCGCGATTTGCGGGCGGACTCCATTGTTCAGCAAGACCTCGCATTCCTGACGATTGCGCGCCGTCCACACCTGACAGCCCCAGCGTGAAAGCAGGCTGTTCATGCCAATCAGGATGCTGTCTTCGTTATCGACGCACAGCACCTGTGTGCCATTCAAGGCCGGACGATTGATCTCGACCAGCTTGGCAGGCAGCGGTGTCTGCGCCGACGCGAGTGGCACCTGCACGCTGAACACACTGCCCTTGCCGGGCCAGGAGCGAACCTGCAAAGGGTGTTCAAGAATACGACACAGGCCATCGGCAATCGCCAGACCCAACCCCAGGCCTTTGGCCGCGTGAGTCTGATGGCTGTCCAGGCGTTTGAATTCCTCGAAAATCACCTGGCGCTTGTCTTCGGGAATGCCCGGCCCCCGATCCCAGACTTCAAGACTCAGGCTGTCGCCACGACGACGGACGCCCAGAAGGATCGGCCCGCTGGCATAACGAAATGCATTGGTCAGGAAGTTTTGCAGCACACGGCGCAGCAGCTTGATATCACTGTCCACCCGCAGCGCACTGCCCTTGACCCGAAACTTCAGACCCTGTTCCTGCGCCAACGCCTTGAATTCCGCGCCCAGTGTGTCGAACAGCGCGTTGAGCGGGAAGGGCTGGCGGTCCGGGGCAATCTTGCCATTCTCGATACGCGAGATATCCAGCAGGTCGCTGATCAGGTCTTCGGCCGAACGCAACGAGCTGTCCAGATGCTGGATCAATTGCTGGGCATCACTGGAAATACCGTCTTCCTGATGCGAGAGCGCGGCGGAGAACAGGCGGGCGGCGTTCAGCGGTTGCATCAGGTCATGGCTGACCGCTGCCAGAAAGCGGGTTTTCGATTCGTTGGCCGCTTCGGCCGTGCCCTTGGCGTCGGTCAGTGCCTGGTTCAGTTGCGAGAGCTCTTGGGTACGTTCGGTCACCCTCTGCTCAAGGCGTTCATTGACGCCCTTGAGCGCCTGTTCGGCCGCTCGGAACGCAGTAATATCGGTAAAACTCATGACAAAGCCGCCACCCGGCATCGGATTGCCGATCAGCTCGATGACCTGGCCGTTGGGGAATAGTCGCTCTGAAGTGTGCGCCCGACCCTGACGCATCCAGTGCAGACGCCGCGCCACATGCACTTCGGCTTCACCCGGACCGCACAGCCCGCGTTCGGCGTTGTAGCGGATGATGTCGGCAATCGGTCGACCCACGCCGATCAGGCCTTCCGGGTAATTGAACAGCTCCAGATAGCGATGATTCCAGGCCACCAGCCGCAGCGACTGATCGACCACGCTGATGCCCTGGGTGATGTTCTCGATCGCGCCTTGCAGCAGGGCGCGGTTGAACTGCAGCACCTCGGAGGCTTCGTCGGCGATGCGCACCACGTCTTCGAGCTGCATATCCCGGCCTTCGATGGCGGCTTTGACCACCGCGCGGGTCGAAGAGGTGCCGAGCACACCGGCCAGCAGTCGTTCGGTGTGGGCAATCCAGTCACCAGTGGCGTTCTGATTGGGGTTGAAGCTCTTGCCCTGACGGTAGGCAAAACGGGTGAAGCTCTGTCTGGCGCGTTCTTCGCCGACAAATCGCGCCGACAGACTGAGCAGGTCTTCGATCTGCACCGCCAGCAAGGGCCGCGTGTAAGCGCGGCCCTGAGTTTCCTGACCGATGAAGCGACCTGCCTGCCAGTGTTCGGTCACCCGTGTGCGCGACAGCATCGACACCCAGGCGAACAGCGTGCAGTTGCCAGCCATCGACAGCAGCACGCCTTGGGTCATCGGCGTGATCGGCAAGTCGAACGGGTTGCTGTGCAGCCAGGCCAGCAGTGGAAAAGCGTTCAGCGACCAGCCCATGCCGTGGGCGGCGACCGGCAGGACCAGCGTGTAGAACCAGATGAAAATTCCGGCGGCCAGTCCTGCGAATACGCCACGCCGGTTGGCCTGCTTCCAGTACAGCGCGCCGAACATCGCGGGCGCGAGTTGAGTGATGGCGGCGAAGGCGATCTGGCCGATGGTCGCCAGGCTGGCGGTCGAGCCGAGCATTCGGTAGCTGACGTAGGCGAGCAACAGAATCATCACGATGCTGATACGACGCACCGAGAGCATCCAGTGCCGAAACGCCTCGAACGGCCGTTCGGTGTTCTTTCTGCGCAGCAGCCACGGCAACAGCATGTCGTTGGAAATCATGGTCGATAGCGCAACGCAGGCCACGATCACCATGCCGGTTGCGGCCGATGCACCGCCGATGAATGCCAGCAGCGCCAGTGATGGATGCGCATGGGCCAGTGGCAGGCTGATCACGAACGAATCCGGCAGCATCGAGTCGGGCAACAGCATTTGTCCGGCCAGTGCAATAGGCACCACGAACAGCGCGGCCAGCGCAAGATAGGCCGGAAACACCCACTTGGCCAGATTCAGATCCTGAGGCTCGATGTTCTCCACAACCGTGACGTGAAACTGCCGGGGCAGGCAGACAATCGCCATCATCGCCACGCCGGTCTGGACGAACATCGACGGCCAGTTGATCGTGTCTTGCCAGTACTCCTCAAGGCGCGGTGCCAGCTTGGCCTGATTGAACAGGTCGTCGAAGCCGTCATACAGACCGAACGTCACGAACACCCCGACGGCCATGAACGCGAACAGCTTCACCAGCGCCTCGAAGGCAATCGCCAGCACCATGCCGCGATGGTGTTCGGTCACGTCCAGATTCCGCGCGCCGAACACGATGGTGAACAGCGCCAGAATCAGCGAGACCACCAGCGCCGTGTCCTGCGCGCGGGTGCCGGTGGAGTCGGCTACAGCGCCGATCAAAATGTTCACCCCCAGCACGATGCCTTTGAGCTGCAGCGCAATGTACGGCAGCATGCCGATCAGGCAGATCAGCGCGACCATGACCGCCAGCGATTGGGACTTGCCATAGCGCGCTGCGATGAAGTCGGCAATCGAGGTGATGTTTTCCTGTTTGCTGATCAGCACCATCTTCTGCAGCACCCACGGCGCCAGCACCATCAGCACGATCGGACCCAGGTAAATCGGCAGGAACGACCACAGTTGCTCGGCCGCCTGGCCTACTGCGCCGAAGAATGTCCAGCTGGTGCAGTAGACCGCCAGCGACAGGCTGTAGACCCAGGCGCGCATGGTCGGGCGCAGCGATGCGCTGTAGCGGTCGCCATAGAAGGCAATGGCAAACATGATTGCCATATAGGACAGAGCAACGGCGGCGATCAGCCCGCTGGACAGCGACATATCGGATTCCAGAATGTATCGACAGCACGCAGTCTCGCACGACGGCTGGACTTCGTCTTTCTCGACCAAGGTCGAGCGTGGCGGGGTGTCGCATACTGCCTGACGCGCTCGGCATGGCTGGCAACTGTAAATATCCTATCGACATTACGCTGCGTTGCGTCTTCAATGTGCCTCGGATTGGCGGCGACGCCAGTGTGCCCAAGCCTCTCAGGACCACGGACGATGAGCCAGCAGTCACAATTCAGCCTTTTAGGGAAACGGCGCTTCCTGCCGTTTTTCGTTACCCAGTCCCTCGGGGCGTTCAATGACAACGTGTTCAAACAGTCATTGATCCTCGCCATTCTCTACAAGCTGGCCATCGACGGGGATCGTTCGATCTACGTCAATCTGTGCGCCTTGCTGTTCATTCTGCCGTTCTTTCTGTTCTCGGCGCTGGCCGGGCAGTTCGGCGAAAAGTACCCGAAGGACACTCTGATCCGGATCATCAAGTTCGGTGAAATTATGATCATGGCGGTGGGTGCCGCAGGCTTTCTGTTCAATCACCTTTGGATGATGCTGGCGGCGTTGTTTGCGATGGGCACGCATTCGGCGCTGTTCGGCCCGGTGAAGTATTCGATATTGCCGCAGCACCTGCGTGAGACCGAGTTGGTCGGCGGCAACGCGTTGGTCGAGATGGGCACCTTCCTGGCGATTCTCGCAGGCACCATCAGTGCCGGGGTGATGATGTCCTCCACGCACTACGCCTGGATCGTTTCGGCGGCCATCGTGCTGATCGCCTGCCTGGGCTTCCTGGCCAGTTTCGGTATCCCGCGGGCGGCGGCTGCCTCGCCGGAGATGACGCTCAACTGGAATATCTTCACCCAGTCCTGGGCCACGCTGCGTATGGGGTTGGGGCAGACGCCGGCAGTGTCGCGCTCGATTGTCGGCAATTCATGGTTCTGGTTCGTCGGGGCGATTTACCTGACGCAGATCCCGGCGTATGCCCAGGAATGGATGTTCGGTGATGAAACTGTTGTCACGCTGATCCTGACCGTCTTCTCGGTCGGCATCGCGCTGGGTTCGTTGCTCTGCGAGCGTTTGTCCGGGCACAAGGTCGAGATCGGTCTGGTGCCGTTCGGCTCCATGGGGATCACGATTTTTGGTCTGTTGCTATGGTGGCATTCGGGCGGCTTCCCGCAAAACGTACAGGCCAACGACTGGCTCGCGGTCCTGAGTTACGGTCAAGGCTGGTGGGTGCTGTTCGACATCCTCGGCATCGGCATTTTCGGCGGTTTCTATATCGTGCCGCTGTATGCCCTGATTCAGTCGCGCACGCCGGAGAAGGAGCGTTCGCGGGTCATTGCGGCCAACAATATTCTCAACGCGCTGTTCATGGTGGTATCGGCGATTGTCTCGATTCTGTTGCTCAGCTTCGCCAAGCTGACGATTCCGCATCTGTTTCTGGTGGTGTCCTTGCTGAACGTGGCGGTCAACATTTACATCTTCAGGATCGTGCCTGAGTTCACCATGCGCTTCCTGATCTGGCTGCTGGGTCATTCGATGTATCGGGTCGAGCACCGCAACCTGAATCTGATTCCCGACGAAGGTGCGGCGCTGCTGGTCTGCAACCACGTTTCGTTTGTCGATGCACTGCTGATTGCCGGTTCGGTCAGGCGGCCGATCCGTTTCGTCATGTACTACAAGATCTATCAATTGCCAGTGCTCAACTTCATCTTCCGCACTGCCGGTACCATCCCGATTGCCGGGCGTAACGAGGACATGGAGATTTACGAGCAGTCGTTCAAACGCATCGCCCGTTATCTGGCCGACGGCGAGTTGGTGTGCATCTTTCCGGAAGGCAAGCTCACCACCGATGGCGAGATCAGCGGCTTCAAGAGCGGCATGACGCGCATTCTGCAAGAAACGTCAGTGCCGGTGATCCCGATGGCGCTACAAGGACTGTGGGGCAGCTTCTTCAGTCGCGACCCGGACAAGGGACTGTTTCGCCGTCTGTGGTCACGCGTCGTGTTGGTGGCCGGTGCGCCCATTGCGGCAGACGCCGCCTCGCCGGTGGATGTGCGCGAGCAGGTGAAAGTGTTGAGAGGGGCGGGGCGTTAGGGGGGGCAGCTTGGGCCTGGCGCCGACTGCCATACCTCTGAACCTGATCGCGACCATGCCCGCAGGGGCGCGATCAGGTCAGTGCAGAAGTTGTATCAATCCACCGCCGACTTACGCAGCGCCACCTCGCTTTCTTCCTCCGGCATTTTCCTGAAGTACGTCGAGAGCAACGCACCGGAAATGTTGTGCCAGACGCTGAACAACGCGCTCGGCACGGCCGCCAGTGGGGAGAAGTGGGCGCTGGCCAGGGCGGCGCCGAGCCCCGAGTTCTGCATGCCGACTTCCAGTGCCAGCGACTTGCGCTGTGGCAACGGCAGTTTGAACACCTTGCCGGTGAAGTAGCCCAACAGAAAACCGAACGTATTGTGCAGAATCACCACCGCCATGATCAGCAGGCCTGACTCGGCGATCTTCGCCTGACTGGCGGCGACCACGGCGCAGACGATCATCACGATGCTCACCACAGACACCAGCGGCAGCACATCCACCGCATAGCTGACTCGCGCGCCCAGCAGACGCTGTGCGAGAACACCCAGTACGATCGGCAGCATCACCAACTGCAGGATCGACCAGAACATATCCATGAAGGATACCGGCAACCAGGCCGAGGCCAGGAACCAGATCAGGGTCGGGGTCAGCAGTGGAGCAAGCAGGGTGGTGACGGCAGCAATGGCCACAGCCAGCGCCAGATCGCCCTTGGCCAGCCAGGCCATGACATTGGACGACGTTCCGCTCGGGCAGCAGCCCACCAGAATCACGCCGACAGCAATTTCGGGCGGCAGCTGGAATACCTGACACAACAGCCATGCCACGCCGGGCATGATGACAAAGTGTGCGACCACGCCCAGCGCCACGCGCCAGGGGTTGCGCGCCACTTCAGAGAAATCCTCGAGTTTCAGGGTCAGGCCCATGCCGAACATGACCAGGCCCAGTAACGGAACGATCCAGCCTTTCAGGCCGATGAATACCTGGGGAAACACAAACGCCAGAATGGCGAACAG
Organism: Pseudomonas sp. CDFA 610; assembly: GCF_021147865.1. Taxonomy (NCBI): domain Bacteria; kingdom Pseudomonadati; phylum Pseudomonadota; class Gammaproteobacteria; order Pseudomonadales; family Pseudomonadaceae; genus Pseudomonas; species Pseudomonas sp. CDFA 610. The sequence continues at coordinate 449,312 of NZ_JAGTPM010000002.1, read as the reverse complement.
CAGCACCCAATACGCAAAGGTGTTGCCGACGAAACGACTCAGGGCGGCGAGGGCGCGCATGGTCTGCTCCTTCTTTTTATAAGTGCCAAATGAATGCGCCGTCTATAAGACGGCGCCGTGCTTCGGTTCATCAACGGGGGATGTCAGATACCCTGAGGTATTTCTTCGCCGCCCAGCGCTTCGAACAATTCGGGCAGGAATTCGCCGAAGGTCAGCATCATCAGGGTGAAGCTGGCATCCAGTTGTCCCAGTGCCTCGTCGCCGCCGTCCTGTTCAGCCTGATCCTGCAACAGATCTTCGAACTTCAGACGCTTGACGACCATTTTGTCGTCCAGTACGAACGACAGTTTGTCCTGCCAGGCCAGCGACAGTTGGGTCACGACTTTGCCAGTGCTCAGGTGCAGCTGGATTTCGTCGCCGGTCAGGTCCTGACGCTTGCAGCGCACGATGCCACCGTCTTCGTGGGTGTCGCGCAATTCGCACTCGTCCAGCACGAAGAAGTTGTCGGCCGCTTTCTGGGTCTTGACCCAGTCGGTCATGGTCGCGCTTGGCGATACCTTGACGGTCAGCGGACGAACCGGCAGCGAGCCGATGACTTCACGCAACGTGGACAGCAGGTCCTCGGCGCGTTTCGGGCTGGACGCGTTGACCAGAATCAGGCCTTGCTTGGGCGCGATGGCAGCGAAGGTTGCCGAACGACGAATAAAAGCGCGCGGCAGGAACGCCTGGATGATTTCATCCTTGAGCTGATCACGTTCCTTCTTGTAGACCTTGCGCATCTGCTCGGCTTCGATCTCTTCGACCTTTTCCTTGAGCGCGTCACGTACGACGCTGCCCGGCAGAATACGTTCTTCCTTGCGTGCGGCGATCAGCAGGAAGTCCTGGCTGACGTGTACCAATGGAGCCTCTTCGCCTTTGCCAAATGGCGCGACGAAACCGTAAGTGGTCAACTCCTGGCTGGCACAGGCGCGAGCCGGTTTGGTCGCCAGTGCCGTCTCCAGCGCCTCGGCGTCAAAAGGCAGATCCTGGGTCAGGCGATAGACAAGCAGGTTTTTGAACCACATGAGGTGAATCTCTCCTTCCATACAAAGGGGGGCATTATTCGCTGCTCTGCTTCCGGGGCCAAGCCTGCACGGAGCCTTTGTAAGCCTTTGGAAGGATTATAAAAATTATTTAAAAAATTACTTGCCAGAGTAAAGGTCGCTCCGTAGAATGCGCGCCACACCGAGAGTGAAGGGTGATTAGCTCAGCTGGGAGAGCAGCTGCCTTACAAGCAGCGGGTCGGCGGTTCGATCCCGTCATCACCCACCAAACTCTCTCTTAGTGTTACGCGCAGCGGTAGTTCAGTCGGTTAGAATACCGGCCTGTCACGCCGGGGGTCGCGGGTTCGAGTCCCGTCCGCTGCGCCATATTCAGCTTCAAGGCCCTTGAACTCCTTGAAGCAAGCAGAAAGCCCGCCTAGTGCGGGCTTTCTGCTTTCTGTCTTTCTACTTATTTATTCACACCCTTTTTCTTCAGAACTGCGATGAATCAACGCACGGTGCTGCTGTGGATGAGGTCATTTGCTGAAGAAGGTGCGGTGAGCCTGTTCAAATTGTTTCAGGTTGCTTGCCAATCGCGAACTTGTCATCGAACGTCAGCATGTCGTTGAAGGTGCAGAATCTGGGTGCATCCAGCGCGAACACGTCGAGGGTCTCGCGCAGGAACGTCAGGCAGTTCTGCTGAACGGTCGCATACTCCAGGGTTTGTTCTTCCGTCATCCACTTCACCAGATAGCCCAGTGAGATGTGAAACCCGTACTGATCATGATCCGGTGCGCGGATGCCAAGGCGTTGAGCCAGGCGATCACGCATGTCACGGAGTTTCCTGTTTTCCTGCACGCTGGCCGGAACCAGCCGGATCGTGGCGCCACTGTCCCTGTGCACGTTGAAGTCGTCCACCTGCATGCGCAACTGAAAGTCGTCGTCGAGATCAAAGTCGCTCAAGCGTTCAGTGAAATAATCCGTGCAGGCCTGGACACTGGCGTTTTTGGCGACTTGTTCAGGCCAGAACGGCGGTCTGCGCAGCTCGTCGATCACACCCTCGAAAACCGTCATGTGATAGCTGGAGGGCGGTAGCAGGCTCAGGCACTGACTGAACGCGTGGGCGGCCAGCGTGTTCCTGACCGTGGTGAGCGCATCGCTCAGCGGTGTGCGCAGCGGAATCTGGCTGATGATCGTATTGCCGGCAAACGGCCGCGCCTTGCCGTTCTCGAAGAATTTGCGATTGACGTCAGAGGGTCTGGTGCCCTTGTGCTGCGGCATGGTGAGCAGGGGCGACGCAGCAAGTGCAGCACCGGTGGTCATGGCACAGGCTTGAAACAGAAACGCGCGGCGTAGCAGCTTGATGTTTGTCACGTAGGCATTTCCATCAGTGCGTTCGGTAAAGGCTGGAATGGGAAGATTTCAATTTCGCGCTGACCCTACCGACGGTTAATGACCAGGAAATGACAGGAACCGTTATTCGCGCCGAGAAGAAGATAGCAGGTATATCGATGGCAGATAGACATACTTTGCTGAAGTTCATGATACCCACTGATCTCATCAATACGCTTCCCTTTCGAAAAAGTTAAAGTTTATCAATCCTGTCAGTTATCGATTCTGGGTGCTGTAAGAATTGTCTGGGTGTTTTGTAATTTTCTGGTTATAAGTTGAAGGCGTTATATTGAGCTTGATTTTCTCGTTTCTCTGGTATTAGCTGCAATGCGTTGGCTGGCGCTTTCAAAGGCTGGCATTGAGCATGGGGCGGTTGTCTGAAGAAAATAATCGTTCCGTTAAAATATATTTCACGTCGTTGAATAATATAAAAGGACTTATATGAATAACTGTATAAAAGTACTGTTGGTCTCCTGCGCCATGGCGGTCTCCACTGGTGCAATGGCCTCTCCAGCGCTGCATACAGCGACCATTGATCAACAGGGTCGTGTCGTTGCGCAGTCTTCTGCATGGGTCAAGTCGGTCAACTTGACCAATCAGAAAGATTACTTTGCAACTTATGAAGTCATGTTCATGGACGGGCTGTTCAAGCAGGCGCCTGGTTTCTGTTCGGTGTCCTCTATCGATACGTCCGACTATGATCGTCTGCTTTACGGTCATGCCAAGTTGGGCGGCGCAGCGACAACCGAAAAGGTCAACGTATTAGGCCTGATGGTGGGCAAGAACGAGCCTGCCGGTGATTCGGCAATGAGTTTTCAACTGGCCTGCACTCACTGACCCCTCTCTGCAACAGGAGCCCCGTCCGTGCGGGGTTTTTTGTTTGCTTTTGATCAGCGACTTTTCATTCTGTGCATTTGCGCGGATCATCCGGTGTTCTCGAACCAGAGTGGAAGCGTTATGGACTTACCTCTTCAGGGCATAAAGGTCGTAGAGCTGGGGCAACTGATTGCCGGGCCGTTTGCCGCAAAAATTCTCGGCGAGTTCGGCGCGGAGGTCATCAAGGTCGAGCCGCCGCTGACGGGCGATCCGCTGCGCAAATGGCGTCTGCTGCACAACGGCACTTCAGTGTGGTGGGCGGTGCAGTCACGCAACAAGAAGTCGGTCACTCTCGATCTGCGTCAGCCTCAGGCGCAGGAGGCGGTTCGTCGCCTGATTCGCGATGCGGACGTGCTCATCGAAAACTTCCGCCCCGGCACTCTGGAAGGCTGGGGACTGAGCTGGGAAGAGCTGCACGCGCTCAATCCACGATTGATCATGCTGCGGGTTTCCGGTTACGGGCAGACCGGCCCCTACCGCGACCGACCGGGATTCGGTGTGATCGGCGAAGCCATGGGCGGTCTGAGGCATCTGTCGGGCGAAGCAGGGCGTACGCCGGTTCGGGTCGGAGTGTCGATAGGCGATTCGCTGTCGGCGCTGCACGGCGTGATCGGTATTCTGCTCGCTTTGCGTCATCGAGATCAGAACGGCGGTGCGGGGCAGCAGATCGACGTTGCGCTGTACGAGTCGGTGTTCAACATGATGGAAAGCCTGATTCCCGAATATTCGGTCTTCAATGTCGTTCGCGAACCGGCTGGCAGCAGCATGCCGGGCATTGCCCCCACCAACGCCTACCGCTGCAATGACGGCAAGTACGCACTCGTGGCGGGCAATGGCGACAGCATCTATAGAAGGCTGATGGAAAAGATCGGTCGTATGGACCTTGCCAATGATCCTGACCTTGCCCACAACGACGGTCGGGTCCGGCACGTGGCCCGGATTGATGCAGCGATCTCGACATGGACCGCCGAGCGTTCGCTGGACGAAGTGCTCAATGCGTTGAATGAAGCACGCATTCCGGCGGGCAAGATCTACGACGCCGCCGACATTGCCAGCGATCCGCACTACCTTGCGCGTGACATGCTGTTGCAAAGCACGCTGGATGACGGCACGCCTGTAACACTGCCGGGCATTTTGCCCAAACTGCAGGACACCCCTGGCCAGGTACGCTCGGCTGCTCCCGCCCTCGGCGAGCATACGGATGAGGTGCTGGAAGCGCACGGCATTGACGCCGATACTCGAGCGCAGTGGCGCAAGCTCGGGATTATCTGAGTGCTTCATCGCCAGCTTTGCTCTGGATGAGGTCATTGCTCATCTGGAAGAGCAGGCATGGCCCATTGTCTAGGTTTTGTACGAAAAGTCGGCGAGCGAAGGTCAGGCAAGGCAAAAACAGGCGAGGAAGCGGAGTCTACGTGTTGTAAATGAGCATTCCGAGCCTGTTTTTAACGCAGCATCACCGAGCGCAGCCACTTTTCGTACAGAGCCTAAGGCCCGGTCGGACGCACCGGGGCCACAGGGCCAATCCGTTCGGTCTACGTGCGTGATCCTGATCTGAATCTAATCGAGATACCCGAGCCCGTGCCGACTGCGCAACGATCAACTCAGGCCTGACACCCGCCCTTGTCATAGCTGCCTTCTTTTGGCGTGAACGCTTTCGCGGCATTCGTTTTTGTCAGTATGTAAGCGCGGCGCCATGGCTGATCGTCGATGAGCTTCCAGCGATGCCCAGGTCCGGTGGTGTCTTGTGCCAGCAAGACTTCGCCGGGATGCAATACGAAGTTTTCACCGCCTGTAGTGGAAAACTCCAGCGTGCCTGACAACGTGATGACGTACTGCTCCTGCGGCGCCGGATGCCAGTTGTATGTCGCATGCGCTGGCGTTTCCTTGAAGTTGAGTGAGCTCACGTCAGCCACGGCGCTCTGATCGATCGTGCCCTGAATAACGTGCGACAGGTTGTCCGGGCCGGTGCATAACCTGAAGGCCTTGATGCCTTGCGCCGGTGGGGCGGGTGAAGCAGTGGCAAACGCTCCGCTGCTCAGGGGCAGGATGATTGCCGCAGCGAGCGCGGCCCACCGGCGCGAGCATTTGCGCGATAAGCGGACCGGGTGCCTGGAAGTCGTGCATGGGGATTGTTGCATAGGACATACCTGAGAAATGGAAACTGCATGGAGCCTCGGGCGTCGAACGATGGCCGTGGCAGTTCAGGGACGTGATGCCCTGAGCGGAGAATCGAACCACATCGCGTATCACTTAAAAATTATCTTTAATTTCATGTCGCTCTTCATATGAAGCGCGTATCGAGGTGCCGATTGGAAGCGGCTGCGCGCCCTGTCGATCAGCACTGTGTTCCAGCGTCGCGCATCGAGCCTGTCGCCATCTGCATCGACCCCGGCGGGTATGGATGACTTTCCAGAGCTGAACTGCAACTGAACGCTCAGGTTTCAAACCGGTAAAACCTTTGGATACCTGAACTTATCGACCTTTTGCCTCTCTCATGCCGGTAGCCATTGATCGCGGCGGCCTGATAAGCTCGCGGCTTTACTCGTTTGCCCTTTTGGCGCATGAACAAGGAATTAGCATGAAACAGCATCGGTTGGCAGCGGCGATTGCCCTGGTCGGTCTGGTACTCGCAGGTTGTGACAAGCAAGCCAGCACTGTCGAGCTGAAAACCCCGGCACAAAAAGCGTCTTACGGCATCGGTCTGAACATGGGCAAAAGCCTGGCTCAGGAAGGCATGGACGATCTGGATTCCAAGGCAGTGGCCCTGGGTATCGAAGACGCTGTCGGCAAGAAAGATCAGAAACTGAAAGATGAAGAACTGGTTGAAGCCTTTGCTGCGCTGCAGAAGCGTGCCGAAGAGCGCATGGCCAAGATGAGCGAAGAGTCGGCAGCTGCCGGCAAGAAGTTCCTCGAAGAAAATGGCAAGAAAGAAGGTGTTGTTACCACCGCTTCCGGTCTGCAGTATCAGATCGTCAAGAAGGGTGACGGCGCTCAGCCAAAGCCGACTGACGTAGTGACCGTTCATTACGAAGGCAAGCTGACTGACGGCAAGGTGTTCGACAGCTCCGTCGAGCGTGGCAGCCCGATCGATCTGCCGGTCAGCGGCGTGATCCCGGGTTGGGTCGAAGGCCTGCAACTGATGCACGTTGGCGAGAAAATCAAACTCTTCATTCCTAGCGACCTGGCTTACGGTGCCCAGAGCCCGAGCCCGCTGATCCCTGCCAACTCGGTTCTGGTCTTCGACCTGGAACTGCTTGGTATCAAGGATCCGGCAGCTGCACAGGCTCCTGATGCAGACGAAGAAGAGGCGGCTCCGGCCAAACCGGCTGCTCCCGCCAAGAAGTAACGCAACACCTGGCTACTGAAAACGCCCTGTCTCGACAGGGCGTTTTTGTGTTTGGGTTATTTCCCGAACGCTTGGCGGTGCTTACAGTCCCACTATCATGAGCTTGAGAGGAATATTGTCTGACAGTCCGTTTTGCGCAATGGGCTAGCCTCAACAGTACTCCCAAGTCAACGAATTCGTGGGTTTTTTTATGTGAGTAAAAAACGCCCGATTTAACCTGAAGCCCCTGAAAGCGGGGACTTCACGGTCAAAAAGGGCGGCTGTTCACAAGGTTATCCACAACAAATGTGGATAACCTTGCGGCATGACCCCGGCAGCTTATCGAACCGATGTGCACCATCACCTTTTCCGAGCGGGAGTGAACATGAAAGCACCGTGGAACCTGATCCGTTACCTCCCGGGAGCGCGCCGGCTTCTGGCGGCGGGACGCCTGCCAGGGCTGTTGTTTGCCGTAGCGCGCAAAGGCAACAGTGAAGGCAGTCGCCTTGGCAAACTGAAAGATGATCTGCGCCTTCTCCAGAGCCTGTGCCTGGCTTACTGGCGCGGTGAGTACCGTGACATCAGCCCCAAGGCCATTCTGTCCATCGTTGCAGGCCTCATGTACTTCCTCAGTCCGCTGGATGCGATACCGGACTGGATTCCCGGCCTGGGCATGTTCGACGACATTGCAGTTCTGGCGTGGGTGATGAAGCACCTCACCGATGAGCTCGACGCGTTTCGCGCCTGGCGCGATCAACAGCCACCTGAAAAGCTGGTGGTGGTCGAGAGATTGCCCGAAACACAGGCGTTGCTGGAGAAAGAGAAACGCATCGAGTGAAGCGTTTGAGCAAGCCGTAGCGTTCCGCTGTTAAGATGCCACCTTATGGAGCAAGCCTTTCCACTATGTGGCGTTTTCCTGCAAGGGGAGTCTATGGATCTTCAAGTGATATCTCGTGATGGTGAGCCGGAGTACGCAGTCCTCCCCTGGGCTCAATATCAGGCGCTGCTCAAAGCCGCCGGCTTTGCTGAAAAGCCCCGCCCGGAAACCGCTCAGCCAGTACCTGAAATTGCTGAACATCCTGCTTTCGACCAATTGGGTGCGTTGCGCAATGCCAAGGGGCTGGAAGTCGCTACGCTGGCACGTGCTGTCGGCATCAGCCCTTCCTATCTGGAGTTGATCGAAAACGGCACGCGTGAGCCAGATGCGGCCATCAAGCGCAGTCTTGCGTGGGAACTGGGCGTTCCGGGCTGGAGGGGTGAGTCATGAGCGTTCGCATCAGTCGTCAGCACTGGGACGGATTGTTGAATGAGCTGAATCATGCTCGCCGACACCGGCACTTGGTGACTTACCGTGCCTTGCTGGAGCGCTTGCAGTTACCGAGCCCGGCCATGCAGACACTGACGGCAGCGCTGGAGCATCTGGCCGCGATGGATGCCCGTGCCGAGCAACCGCTGCGCAGCTCACTGGTGATCAGCCAGGGTGCAAGCCGCCTGCCACGTCCCGGGTTCTTCGAATGTGTGGAACGACTGGGTCGTTTTTCCGGTCCGTCCGACGGAGTGGCCGCCGCGTCATGGCACGCAGCCGAAGTGGTACGCGTGTTCGAGTACAGCTATCCGGAAGTGGAAGTGCAGGTGGGTAGCGTCTGATTGGCAGCGTTCAAGCGATGGCTTACCGGACTCGTCGCCTGTGTCAAATGTGACGCTCCGCGTTCGCTATCGGGTGTGGCGCAGCGCGTCACCCATGTGCCTGCCAATCCCTCAAGCATCCACCAGCAGATCCAGCCGCGACGAGTCGATGACATGGATGCTGGCCCCTGCCACGTCCTTGGCGAAGTGCTTGGCCTGCGAGGCCAGGTCGGCCAGTTGGCTGGCGTTGATCTGAGCGCAGCTTTCCTCGCGCAAGTGCACTACGCCGATCGACAGTGACAGCAGCGCGAACTCCTGGCGTTGCCCCTGGCGATTGAGTGCCACGAAGCAGCCAGCCTCCAGATGTTCGGCCCGGTAGAAGCGACGGCACTGGTTCTGGAAGTCTTCCAGCAGGTTGTGCAGGCGCCTCTCCCAGTCCTCGAACCCCAGCACCATCAGAAAATCATCCCCGCCGATATGGCCGACGAAATCTCTGCTCGGATCGATCCGGTCGTTAAGGCATTGCGCCAGACACAGCAGCACTTCATCGCCGCGCGCATAACCATAGATGTCGTTGAAAGGCTTGAAGCTGTCGATATCCACGTAACAGATCATCGACTCGCGACCTTGCTGCAGCAGGCGCGTCAGGCACTGCTGGATCGGCACATTACCCGGTAGCAGGGTCAGCGGATTGGCATAGCGCGCCTGCTGGATCTTCATCTCGGTGATCAGCTTGAGCACGTCGATCACCCGTCCCAGTCCCAGATAAGCCCCATTGAGGGTGATGATGAAATCCTCCTCGATGCGCTGCCGCGCCCGACTGGTGAGCAGCCGGCTGACCTGCTGCAGTGACTGGCTGACTTCCACGGCCAGAAAGTCATCGCTCATCAAACGGCTGATCGGCTTGCGGGCGAATAACTCAGTGCCAAACGGCTTGAGCAGGGCTTCGGAGAGCGAATGGCGATGGACGATGCCGCAAGGCCGGGCACCGTCGTCCAGCACGGCCAGTGAGTTGAGGTTGGCCTGCTTGCGAAAGGCTTCCAACACGTCCGCTGTCGCGGTGGACTGACTCACGGAAGGCTGGGGGCTGAGCAGGGCAGAGAGGTCGGCGGCGTCTTCGTTCAATGCCGGGGCCGGTGCCTCGGCTTTGGGTAGCATGGCCCGGGTGTCGCGTGACGGGCGTTCCTGCGGGCGTGCCAGCAAGTAACCCTGCACCAGATCCACACCCATGTCGGTCAGGGCGGCGAGTTCTTCGGGCAGTTCGATGCCCTCGGCGATCACGGTGGCTCTGGAAGCTCTGGCCATTTGCAGCATGGAGCCGACGAACTCGCGCTTTACGGCGTCCTGGTGAATGCCGTCGATAAAATGCCGGTCGATCTTCACGTAATCCGGTCGCAGCTCTGACCACAGTCGCAGACTGGAGTAGCCCGCCCCCAGATCGTCCAGCGCAATGGAAAAGCCCATGTCCCGATAGTGATGCAGCGCGTTATAGAGCAGATCGAAATCATCGGTTGGCATCTGCTCGGTCAGCTCGATCACCACGTTCTTGGGTGCGATGTTGTAGCGACGCAGCATTTCAAGCGTGCGGCCCGGCGGATGCGAGACTTCGAGCAGGGATTCCGGTGACACGTTGAGAAACAGCTTGCCGGGCAACTTCTGCTGGCTGAACCGGCGACAGGCGCTTTCCCGGCAGGTCAGTTCCAGCTCACTGAGACGGCCGGCCTGTCGCGCGACGGCGAACAGATTCAGAGGCGAATGCAGCGGGCTGTTCGACGGGCCGCGGGTCAATGCCTCGTAGCCCAGAATGCTGCGCTCCGACAGCGAGATAATTGGCTGAAACAGGCTGTGCAAGTCGCCGCGAGCCAGAATGGAACTCAGTGCGCCCAGCTGTTCAGTGACGGTCATGATGATCTCGATGGCAATAAAAAGGGCTGAGCACGTTAGCGCTCAGCCCGTCATTTCACGACAGCTTCATGACTGTTTGATGACCACTGCTGCTAATTGGCCATCAACCTTCATCTACGGCTTATTTCTTGGCAACCGAAGCGCTCAGGCCGAGGTAATCGATCAGAATGCGACCGGTCTCGGACAGGTACGCGTCGTCTTCCGGTTTGGTCTTCTCGTCTTCCACCGGCAATGCGTCTTCATCTTCTTTCTTCAGTTCCTTGAGCGGCTCTTCGCCCTTGGCCTTGCGACGGGTGTTTTCCAGCGCAAGCTGCTTGCTCTCGATGGACGCATGCTCGGCGCGACGGTCGGCTTCGTTGAGACTGACGGTCTTCTCGTTCATGAGCTTCTTGGCCAGGGCCAGACGGTCCTCGATGAACACGAATTCGGCATCCTTGGCGGAGCGGGACTCATGACGTGCCTGAAGTTGCGCCAGGAACGGCTTGAACGGATCGACGGCAGGCTTGATCGCCGGTTTGATGCTGTCCCAAGGCATGGCTTCAGGCAATGCGCTCTCGCCGATTTCCTTGGTGTCGATCAGTGACGGGTAGGTGATGTCCGGCACGACGCCCTGATGCTGGGTACTCTGCCCGGAAACCCGGTAGAACTTGGCCAGTGTCAGTTTCAACTCGCCATGGTTGAGCGGTTGAATGGTTTGCACGGTGCCTTTGCCGAAGGTCTGTCCGCCAATCACCAGCGCACGATGGTAGTCCTGCATGGCGCCCGCGAAAATTTCCGACGCCGACGCAGACAGGCGGTTGACCAGCAGCGCCATTGGGCCTTTGTAGAACGCGCCCTTGGCTTCGTCTTCCAGAACATCGACCTTGCCGTCGGCGTTACGCACCAGCACAGTCGGGCCACGGTCGATGAACAGGCTGGTCAGCTCAGTGGCTTCCTGCAGCGAGCCACCACCGTTGTTGCGCAGATCCAGCACCACGCCATCGACCTTCTCGGCCTGCAGTTCGGTCAGCAGTTTCTTCACGTCACGGGTGGTGCTCTTGTATTCCGGATCACCGGCACGGTAGGCCTTGAAATCCAGATAGAAGGCAGGAATGTCGATGACACCCAGTTTGTAGTCCTTGCCATCCTGCTTGATGTTCAGGATCGACTTCTTCGCCGCCTGTTCTTCAAGCTTCACCGCTTCACGGGTGATGGCCACGATCTTGGTGGTCTGGTCGTTCGGCGCGTTGCTCGCCGGAATGATTTCCAGGCGAACCACGGAGCCTTTCGGACCGCGGATCAGCTTGACCACTTCATCCAGACGCCAGCCAATGACGTCGACCATTTCCTTGTCGCCCTGAGCGACCGAAACGATCTTGTCGGCCGGCGCGACCTGTTTGGTCTTGGCCGCAGGGCCTGCCGGTACCAGACGCACGATCTTCACGTTGTCGTTGTCGCTCTGCAGCACGGCACCGATGCCTTCCAGCGACAGGCTCATGTTGATGTCGAAGTTCTCCGCGCTGTCTGGCGACAGGTAGTTGGTGTGCGGATCGTAGGACATGGCGAAGGTGTTGATGTACGCCTGGAAGATGTCTTCGGCGCGGGTCTGACCCAGACGCGCCAGTTGGTTCTTGTAGCGCTTGGTCAGGGTTTCCTGGATTTTCGCCGGATCCTTGCCTGCAATCTTCAGACGCAGAACCTCATCTTTGACGCGTTTGCGCCACAGGTCGTCGAGTTCGGCGGTGTCCTTGGGCCATGCGGCGTCCTTGCGGTCCACCAGCAGGGTTTCCTTGGTATTGAGGTCGATCTTGTCGACACCCTTGGCCAGTTCTGCAAGCGCAAAGTCCAGACGCGCCTTGATGCGGTCCAGGTAGCGCTTGTAAATAGTGAACCCCGGGTTCAGGTCGCCACTCTTAAGGAAGTCGTCGAACTGGAACTGCCATTTGTCGAATTCGGCAATGTCGCTGGCCAGGAAATAGCTGCGCGACGGATCCAGCTGCTTGATGTAGCTCTGATAGATGATTGCTGAACGTTTGTCGTCCAGTGGCGGCTTGCTGTAATGATGTCGCTTGAGCAGCTCAACCACGTTGAGGCTGGCAACCACTTCGTCGCGGTCCGGCTGAAGATTATCCCAGCTGTTGGCGGCAAAAGTGCTGGCGGACATCGGCAATACGCTGAGGCCGACAAACAGGGCAAGGGCGGTGCTAGGGAATAGTTGCTTCATGCTGATTCGACGCGAGGACAATTGATAACGCATATTAGGCCGTCTTTGAGGTCGCCGGTTCCTTTGAACCCGGCCGCATAATGCAAAAGCCCGGGCAAACAGCCACGGGCTCAGTCTGGACTCACTATGGAGGCACTGTGAAGGCATTGCAAGGCGTGGAAGGACATGTGGAATGGGTCGAAGAGCCAAGTCCGGCTCTCGATGTGGGGCAGGTTCGCATCAAAGTCGCTGCGGCGGGTTTGAATCGGGCCGATCTGTTGCAGCGCGCGGGCAAGTATCCGCCGCCGCCGGGTGTCACCACGGTCCTGGGGCTGGAGTGCTCCGGGGTCGTTGCCGAGGTCGGTCCGGGTACATCCTGGCTGGTGGGAGACCGCGTCTGCGCGCTGTTGGCAGGCGGGGCGATGGCCGAGGAAGTGGTGGTCGATGCGCGTCATGTGCTGCCGGTACCCGAAGGTCTGTCGCTGCACGAAGCCGCCGCAATCCCCGAGGTTTACGCCACAGCCTGGCTGAACCTGTTTCAGCTCGCGGGTCTCAAGCCTGGCGAAAAAGTGCTGCTGCACGCGGGCGCAAGTGGCGTTGGTTCAGCCGGTATTCAGCTTTGCAAGGCGTTCGGCAGCCCGGTCTGGGTCAGCGTCGGCTCGGCCGAGCGGTTGGCGTATTGCGTCGAACTGGGTGCGCAGGGCGGCGTGGTACGCAGCGAAAGCCTGGAGGGTCTGAGCGACTTTGCACCTTTCGATGTCATTCTCGATCCGGTTGGCGGCAATTACGCCGAACTGAACGTCAAGCTGCTCGGGCTGGACAGCCGCTGGGTGCTGATCGGCACGATGGGCGGGCGTGAAGCGCAGGTGGATCTGGCGCATGTGCTGGGCAAGCGTATCCACTTGATGGGTTCGACCCTGCGCAGCCGTGATGACACCTTCAAGGCCGATCTGCTGCGTGATCTGGGGCAGTTCGTCTGGCCGTTGTTCACGGAAGGTCGCCTGAAGCCGCAACTGGCCAAGACCTTTGCGATCAACGACGCAGAGGCCGCGTTCGAAGAGTTGGCGACCAATCAGGTGTCCGGCAAGATCGTGCTGGTGATCGACGAAAGTCTGAAGTGATGACCGCGGCCCTTGGGGGACGCGAGTCGGGAAACACCTGACGGCGGGGGGCGGCTTTGCGGCCAGCCGCCCCCCCCCGCGGGGGGGGGCTTTTTCAGCGGGCTTGAAATGCTTCAGGTCCAACTGTGCACGGGCCACCCAGCCTTCTGCGCATGTTCAAGCAGCACGGGATCAGGATTGACCACATTAGGGTGGTCAACCTTGAGCAGCAACGGCAGATCGTTGCGCGAATCCGAATAGAAACTCGCGCCTTCCAGATTTTCCCCTTCGGCATCCAGCCATTCCATCAGGCGGGTGATCTTGCCTTCGCGGTAGGTCATTACACCGACCGTGCCACCGCTGTAAACGCCGTGTTGCACCTCCAGGTCGATACTCAGCACTTCGTCGATGCCCAGGCGTTCGGCAATCGGCCTGACCAGATGCACGCCGGACGCAGAGATCACCAGAATCCGGTCACCCCTGGCGCGATGCCGGGCGATGCACTTGCAGGCGTCGCTGTAGATGATCGGTTCGATCACGTCTTCCACCCACGGACCGACCAGATGATCGATTTCTTCCGGCGTGCGACCTGCCATCGGTTCAAGGCTGAATGCCATGTAGTCTTCCATCGCCAGCTCCCCGGCGCTGTAGGCGGCCATCAGCTCGTCGTTGCGCTGCATGAAGGAAACCGGATCGACCCAGCCGAGGCGGCCCATCTGCTCGCTCCACAGGGTGGCGCAGTCGCCGCCGATCAGGGTTTCGTCCAGGTCGAAAATTGCTAAAGCCATTGCGTACATCCTTAAATCATTCGTCGGTCAAGCCACCGGGCACAGCGCCGAAGGCTCGATATTCAACGTCACTCGACGGCCGTCAGGGTGCAGATCATCCGCGCTGCGGTTGAGTACGTCGACCACCAATTCCACTCCGCGCGCCTGCACGCGGTAGCGAATGACGTTGCCCAGCAGGCTGTGACTGCGTACCTCGCCTTCCAGTTCGCCGGTGAGGCTCAGTTGAATGGATTCAGGGCGAATTGCGATGCGGCTATTGATCGGGCGCTGCATCAGACGGCTGGCGTCGTCGGCTTCCAGCAGGTTGTAGTTGCCGATAAAGCCTGCGGCAAACACGTCGACCGGCGCGGTGTAAAGGGTTTCAGCATCGCCGCTCTGCACGATGCGGCCCTGGTTCATCAGGAAAATGCGGTCCGACATGGTCAGCGCTTCTTCCTGATCGTGTGTCACGAAAATAGTGGTCAGGCCGAGTTCGCGCTGGATCGCGCGGATCTGTTCACGCAGGTGCTTGCGAATTCGCGCATCCAGCGCCGACAGCGGTTCGTCCAGCAACAGCAGGCGCGGGCGCGTTACCAGCGAGCGGGCCAGGGCCACACGCTGGCACTGGCCGCCGGACATCTGATGCGGATAGCGCTTGGCGTAATCCTGCAGTTCAACCAGCTTGAGAATCTCGGCGACCCGCTTCTGGCTTTCGTCGGGGCTGACCTTTTGCATGCGCAGGCCGAAGGCAACGTTTTGCTCCACGGTCATATTGGGAAACAGCGCGTAGCTCTGAAACACCATGCCGATGTTGCGCTTCTGCGGGGTCAGCGGCACCAGATCCTGGCCGTCGAGCAGGATGCTGCCACTGTTGACGGATGTCAGGCCCGCGATGCAGCGCAGCAAGGTGGACTTGCCACAGCCGGAAGGGCCGAGCAGGGTGACGAACTCGCCCTTTTCGATGGCGCAGTTGATGTCGCTGAACACCGCCGTGCTGGCGTAGCTCTTCTGCAGGTTTTCAATGCTGACAAAACTCATTTCAGTCTTTGTCCTTGTTCAGTCGATTGGCGGCCCAGGTCAGCACCAGCACGAAGAGGAAGTAGGAGATCACCAGCGCGCTGTTGAAGTGGCCACTGCTGTTGCGCATGTTGTTCAGGTAGACCTGCAGGGTTTCGTAACGCGTGCCAACCAGCAGGTTGGCGAACACGAACTCACCGAACAGGAAGGAAAACGACAGCAGCAGGGCGATCATCAGGCCCTTGCGCAGGTTCGGCAGCACCACGA
The DNA here is from genome assembly GCF_021147865.1 of Pseudomonas sp. CDFA 610. Lineage (NCBI taxonomy): Bacteria > Pseudomonadati > Pseudomonadota > Gammaproteobacteria > Pseudomonadales > Pseudomonadaceae > Pseudomonas > Pseudomonas sp. CDFA 610. The sequence goes on along the minus strand of NZ_JAGTPM010000002.1, from coordinate 433,833 downwards.
TGAACGCCGCCTGCCAGGTGCTGGCGCCCAGCAGTTGCGCACTGTCCATCAGATCGGTCAGGTTGATGGCCTGCAGGTTGTTGGTGATGGCGCGGTACATGAACGGCAAGGCGACGGTGAAGTAGCAGCCGATCAGAATCCACGGCGTACCGACCATCGCCATCGGGCCTGAACCATACAACTGCAACAGGCCTACCGACGACACCACGGGCGGCACCGCGAAGGGCAGCAGGATCAGGATGTTCATCAGCCCGTCCAGGCGCGGAAAGTGGTAATGCACCACGAACAGCAGCGGCAGAATCAGCACCACCGACAGAACCAGCGCACCGATGCAGACCAGCAGCGACTGGCCAAAAGCAGCCAGGAAACGCGGGTCGCTCCACAGCGCCAGGTACCATTTGAAGGTCAGTCCGCTGGGCAGAATGGTCGCCGACCAACTGGTCGATATCGAATACAGAAAGGTGCCCGCCAGGGGCAGCAGCAGAGTCAGGAACAGCAGGCACACCACGGTTTTGTGGTAGACGCCGGCAGGCCCTTTTTCAACGCGCGACATGGTAGCTCCTTTTCAACAGCCACTGATGGATCACCGTCACCAGGGTCATGAGGCCTACCAGAATCATCGCCAGTGCACTGGCCATGTTCGGGTCGAGCGTGATGTCGCCTGCCACCATGGCGGCGATGCGGATCGGCAATACGTTGAAGTTGCCGGTGGTCAGTGCGTAGACCGTGGCATAAGCGCCCAGCGCATTGGCCAGCAGGATGACGAAGGTGCCGAGCAGGGCAGGTGTCAGCACCGGCAGGCCGATGTAGCGCCAGAACTGGAAGCTGCTGGCGCCCAGCAGGGCGGCGGACTCGTTCCAGTCCTCGCGCACGGCATCGAATGCCGGGTACAGCAGCAGGACGCCGAGCGGAATCTGGAAGTAGGTATAGAGAATGATCAACCCGGTCTTGGAGTACAGGTTGAAGTCATCGATGATCCCGGCGTCCTTGAGGATCAGGGTCAGTGCGCCGTTGAAGCCCAGCAGGATGATGAAGGCGAATGCTAGCGGAACGCCGGCGAAGTTGCTGGTCATGTTGGCGAACGAATTGACGAAGTCCCGCAGTCGCGAGTCGACCTTGCGCAGTGAATAGGCACCGAGAATCGAAATCAGAATGCCGGCCAGGCTCGACCAGAAACTGATCTCCAGGCTGAACTGCATGGCCTGGCGATAGAAGCGCGAATTGAACGCCTTGCTGAAGTTTTCCAGGCCCCAGCCGCTGTCGCTCTGCACACTGTGGATCGCCACCCAGAACAGCGGGGCGATCTGGAACACAATGAAGAACAGTGCAAACGGCACCAGGCACAACAGCGCCAGCCATTTGCCTCGGGTAAAGGTGGTCAATTGAGGATCTCCCGGCACACGGTTTTGTCGTGGGGTACGCCGAGCAGTTCGCAGATCGTGCCGCACAGGTCGGTCTGGCGCGGCCTGGCGTCCGGGTCGAGGCTGAATGCCTCGCCCAGCACAAACAAAGGCACTTCGCGTTCCTCGGGCAGCAGACCGTTGTGCGAGCGGTCGTTGTTCATGCCGTGGTCAGCGGTGATGAGTACCTGATAGCCCGCGTCCAGCCAGCCTTGCAGGTAGTCGGCCAGAATGATGTCGGCGCTGCGCGCGCTGTTGCGGTACTGCGGGGTGTCGAGGCCGTGCTTGTGACCGGCGTCGTCAATGTTCATCGGATGGATCAACAGAAAGTCCGGTTCATGTTTCAGGCGCAGGCTTTCGGCATCGGCGAACAGATGCGAATCCGGATAATGGTCGGCCCAGTAGAACAGCCCGTGCTGAATCGGCAATTCCGGCGTATCGGTGTGGCGGTCGCGTGAGGCGTCGAACGGCGTGCGGTTGTACAGTTCGCTGAACCAGTGGTAGGCCGCAGCCGCCGTGCTCAGTCCGGCGTCGCAGGCATAGTGAAACACGCTGCGTTCACGGGACAGGCGCGACACGTTGTTGTGCACGATGCCGCTTTCGATGGGCACGACACCGGTCAGAATGCATTCGTAGAGTGGACGTGACAGCGCGGGCAGTTCGCATTCCAGCCTGTACAGCGCCGCGCGTCCTGCGGCGTGCCAGGCCTGAAGATGGCCCATTGCATGCCGTGCCACTTCGTAATTGAGGCCGTCGAGCACGATGAGGATGACCTTGTGTTTCATGGGCAACTCGCTTGGGTGCGGATATGGCATGACCCGGCACGGGCGAGGAGGGCTCGCCCGTGCATGAAATACGACATCATCCTTGAGTCGCGCAGAGCGTCAGTTCATCTCGATGATGACTTGCTCGTTCCACTTCTGAGGCAGTGACTTGGAGGTGTTTTCCCAGGCTTCTGCGTTCTTGATCGGCGTGACGTTCTTGTACTGCTCGTTTGGCAGCAGCTTGGCTTTCACGTCTTCAGGCAGGGTGATGTGCTCGGCACGAATCGGGCGTGCGTTGCCCTTGGCCAGCTGGATCTGGCCCGCGTCGCTGAACACGTACTCACGCGCCAGTTTGGCGGCGTTCGGGTGTTTGGCGTACTTGTTGATGATGGTGGTGTAGCCGGAGATCACCGAGCCGTCCGATGGGATCAACACCACGTAATCATCAGGTTTGGTCATTTTGGCGCGGTAGTTCAGGCCGTTGAAGTCCCAGACGACGCCCACTTCGACTTCACCCTTTTCGATGGTCTGGATGGTCGGGTTGGCCAGCGACAGGCGCTTCTGTTTTGCCAGCTCGGTGAACAGTTGCAGGCCCGGTTCGATGTTGGTCTCGTCGCCTTTCATGGCGAAGGCCGCAGCCAGTACGCCGTTGGACGCCTGAGCAGCGGAACTCACGTCACCGATGGACACCTTGTATTTGCCGGTTTTCAGGTCAGCCCAGGTTTTCGGGATTTCGGATCCGTGCAGCAGGTTCTTGTTGACGATGAACGCAATGGTGCCGGTGTAGGCCAATGCCCAGTGACCTTCCTTGTCCTTGGCCCAGTCCGGAATCTGGTTCCAGGTGCTTGGCTTGTAAGGCTGGGTGACGCCCTTGGCAACCGCGATGGGGCCGAAGGCTGCGCCCACGTCACCGATATCGCCGCTGGCATTGTCTTTTTCCGCATCGAACTTGGCCACTTCCTGCGCCGAACTCATGTCGGTGTCAGTGTGCTTGAGACCGTACTTGGCTTCCAGATCGGTCCAGATGCCGCCCCAGTTCGCCCAGTCATCCGGCATGCCGAGGCTGTTGATGGCGCCTTCAGCCTTGGCTGCGGCTTCCAGGGTCTTGAGGTCTGTGTCCGCAGCCATGACTGATGCGCTCATGGCGATGGCCGAGCCGAGGAGTGATGCCAACAAAAGATGTTTCATTCGAAGCTCCTAGTGCACTTCTTTACCGGAAGTGTTCGTTGCGGATAGTTTGGTCTAGATCAGCAATACCTGAGCCAAGTTAGGCCTGTTGCATGACATTTTCGTGTCGGGCCGCATGGTTGATTCCATATCGCCTGCATTCGGGCAGTGCCTGGCGCTAAGCGTAGACCAGACTCAAGTGCCTGTTGCGCAAGGGCTTGAGTGCTGTCTGGGCGTGGATTGGCATGGATCCTGTAGCAGCGTGTCACAGGACGGTCACAGACCCGGCCTAGGCTTGCTGCAACACGGCTGATGACAACGGCAGGGGTAGAAGCGTGCCCCATGACAGGGCTGGTCTAGTCCAGACAGGTAGTTGAATGCGCGAAGATGTGCCACGAGCGGTAACAACCATTTGCAATGCCCTGCAGGAGCAGATCGAGCACGGCCTGTTGCCGCCCGGCAGCAAGCTGCCGGCCGAGCGCAAGCTCAGTGAAGTGTTCGACACCACGCGAATTACCTTGCGTGAGGCGCTTGTCCAGCTGGAGGCCCTTGGGCTGGTGTATCGCGAGGAACGTCGTGGCTGGTTCATCTCGCCACCGCGTCTGGCCTACGACCTGATTCGTCGCAGTCACTTTCACGCGATGGTCTCGGCGCAGGGGCGAGTGGCGCAGACTCAGGTTCTGTCAGCACGTCTTCAACCGGCCTCGGCAATGATCTGCGCCATGCTGGAGTTGCCTGCGTTGTCCAGCGTCATTCAGATCTGCCGCGCAAGGCGCATCGATCAGCGGCTGGTACTTTACGTCGAGCATTACCTCAAGCCGGAGTTCTTTCCGGGGATTCTGGAGTTCGACATGGAGCAATCACTGACCGAGCTGTACGCCCGTCAGTACGACCTGCGTTATGGTCAGGTGCGTTTCGAAATGGTGCCTACCGCGTTGCACGTCGAAGCCGCAGCGGCCTTGAAAGTGTCGGTCGGCAGTCCGGGTTTGCGCATTGCGCGGATCAATTACGACCAGCAGGCCCGTCTGATCGATTGCGATCTGGAGTACTGGCGTCACGATGCCATTCACGTGAGCGCGATGGTGCGGGATATCTGAGGGCGTGAAGCCTGTCGTTCGCGGGCCGCCGAAGCCCGCGAACGTCAGGCGCAGTGTTACGGCAGCTCGTGGCTGGCGTAGAAGGCAGTGAGTACCTTGACCAGATGCGCCAGGTCGTGGCTGCCCGCCAGCTCCCGAATCGAGTGCATGGCGAACGTCGGCAGGCCAATGTCGACGGTGCGGATACCCAGATGGCTGGCGGTGATCGGCCCGATGGTCGAACCGCAGGCCATGTCGCTACGAACCACGAAGCTCTGCACCGGCACTTCTTCGGCCATGCACAGGTGGCGGAAGAAACCGGCAGTTTCGCTGTTGGTTGCATAACGCTGGTTGCTGTTGACCTTTATCACTGGGCCGGCGTTGAGCTTCGGACCGTGGTTGGCGTCGTGCTTGTCGGCATAGTTGGGGTGGATGCCGTGGGCGTTGTCAGCCGAGATCAGAAGCGATTTCTGGATGGTACGCACATAGTCTTCGCTGCTCGGCAGCAGGCGCTGGACGATCTGTTCCAGCATCGCGCCGTCCGCACCGCAGGCGGAAGACGAGCCGACCTCTTCATGGTCGGTACACACCAGCAGGGCGGTTTCGTCGCTGTCGCTATTGAGTAGTGCGTGCAGCCCGGCGAAACAGGACAACAGGTTGTCCAGACGCGCACCGGCCAGGAAGTCGCCGTTCAGGCCGACCACGGCAGCGCTTTGGGTGTCGTAAAAGCTCAACTCGTAATCCAGCACGACGTCGGCGTTCAGGCCGTGTTCGCGCGCCAGTTGGTCGGTCAGCAAGGCGCGGAAGTCCGCACGTTCGTCACCGGCCACTTGCGCCAGAATCGGTGGCAGCTCGTTCTGCGGATTGATTGCCCAGCCTTCGTTGGCGGTCCGGTTCAAGTGGATCGCCAGATTAGGAATGATCGCAATCGGCAGCTTGAAGTCGATCAGTTGGCTTTCGACCTTGCCGTCACGACGGAACGTGACGCGGCCGGCCAGCGACAGGTCGCGGTCGAACCAAGGGGCCAGCAGTGCGCCGCCGTAGACCTCGACACCCAGTTGCCAGAAACCCTGACGTTGCAGTTCGGGCTGCGGCTTGACCCTCAGGCACGGGCTGTCGGTGTGTGCGCCGACCATGCGGATACCGCCGATCAGTGGCGACTGGCGGCCCATGCGAAAGGCGACGATGGAGGAGTCATTGCGCGTAACGTAATAACGCCCGCCGGTCTCGATGGACCAGGTATCGCGCTCGTCAAGACGCTGAAAACCGGCAGCTTCAAGGTGTTTTACGAGGGTGGCGGTGGCATGGAACGGTGTAGGAGAGGCCTTGAGGAAATCGATCAGGCTTTTATTCAACTCTTCGCGCATAACTAGCTCCAGACAGCAATGGCGCGAGTTTACCGCATTGGTCATGAACTCTGTACGTGGGAAACGCCGCTATCGCTCGCATCTTCACGAGATTATGGCAAGCGCCTCCCACAGTCAGGTGGTTACTGCGCGACAGCGCTGCGTAGAAGGGGGGGGGAGGCCTCCCGTAAAGGCCGTATTGATTCGGGAAGCCGAGTGAAAGGCAAGCGCGTATCTATGGTCGCTTTCGTCAAAACGGCGCCGGGCACTCGAACTTCAGCCGCTCACCGCTTGCCGGGTGGGTGAAACTCAGCATGCTGGCATGCAGGCAAAGACGCGGATAGGCCGCCAGGGCCTCGGCATGTGCATACAGGCCGTCGCCCAGCAGCGGATGCCCGATGGACAGCATGTGCACACGCAACTGGTGCGAGCGACCGGTGATCGGGGTCAGCTCGACACGGCAGTGCGTGTCGTAGCGCTCGATGATCTTCCAGAACGTCAGTGCGTGCTTGCCCGCCTCGTGGTCCACCACGTGACGCGGTTTGGTAGGCGGATCGTAGCGTAAAGGCAGATCGATACTGCCGCTGTCCAGCGCAGGCTGGCCCCAGCACAGTGCGGTGTAGGCCTTTTCGGTTTCGCGATCGTGAAACTGACGCGACAGCTCGCGATGGGTGTCGGCATCGCGTGCCAACAGGATGATTCCCGAGGTTTCCCAGTCCAGTCGATGGACAATGCGGGCTTCGGGATAGCCGTTTTCCTGCAGGCGGGTAATCAGGCAATCCTTGTTGTCGTCGGCACGACCAGGAACGGAAAGCAGCAGGGTAGGCTTATCGATCACCAGAACGGCTGCGTCCTGATGAATGATGCGGATGTTCGACAACGGCATGCAACGGCCTCGAAACGCGAGAAACGCCAACGGCGGTAAAGGCGCTACCTCTTGATGAGGACGCCGATACCGCCGCAAGCGGCTGCCTGATCAGCGATCGGGCAGAGTGATATTGAGTTCCAGAATCGAACAACTGCCCTGGTTTTCCAGGGCAACCTGTACCTGATCGGACTCGATATTGACGTATTTGCGGATCACTTCCACCAGCTCTTTCTGCAGCGCAGGAAGGTAGTCAGGTGTACTGCGTTGGCCACGCTCGTGCGCAACGATGATCTGCAGACGCTCTTTCGCTACCGAGGCCGTGGTTTCTTTTTTGCGGTCACGAAAGAAGTCAAAAATGTTCATTAATTGCTCCCGAACAGGCGTTCAAACAATCCTTTCTTCTTCAGATCCAGGAACCGGTGTTCCACCGTTTTACCCAGCAGGCGGTCAACGGCGTCGCTGTACGCCTGGCCCGCATCGCTCTGGTCGTCGAGAATCACGGGTACGCCCTGGTTGGAAGCCTTGAGCACAGCCTGAGACTCGGGAATGACGCCCAAGAGAGTAACCGCGAGGATCTCCTTGACGTCTTCAACGCCGAGCATCTCGCCCTTGCTGACACGTTCAGGGTTGTAGCGCGTCAGCAGCAGGTGCTCCTTGATCGGGTCTTCGCCGTTTTCGGCGCGACGGGACTTGCTGGCCAGCAGGCCCAGCATGCGATCGGAGTCGCGCACCGACGACACTTCAGGGTTGGTCACGACGATCGCTTCGTCGGCGAAGTACATCGCCAGGTGTGCACCTGTTTCAATACCGGCAGGCGAATCGCAGACGATGTATTCGAACGACTCCTTGAGTTCCATCAGGACTCGTTCGACGCCTTCCTTGGTCAATGCTTCCTTGTCACGTGTCTGGCTGGCTGCAAGTACGAACAGACCTTCGATCTTCTTGTCCTTGATCAGCGCCTGCTGCAGATTGGCCTCGCCATTGACCACGTTGACGAAGTCGTAAACGACGCGACGTTCGCAGCCCATGATCAGGTCGAGGTTACGCAGGCCGACGTCGAAGTCGACAATGACAGTCTTGTGGCCACGCATTGCGAGGCCTGTACCGATAGCGGCGCTGGTGGTGGTCTTGCCCACACCACCCTTGCCGGATGTAACAACGAGAATCTTGGCCAAGGTGAATCACCCCTAGAGGAAAAGGACTTTAGGTCCCTGAAGAGCATCCCTTGAAGCGGCGTTAGTCGAAGAATCAAGGAAATCTTGTGGCCTGGTCCTGGAAAGAGAGCTAGACGCGACTACTTTCGACCCATTTACCGGCTGAAGAGCGGTGCTCTCCAGGATTTCCTACAACCTTTACTACGTTTTCGCGACGAATCAGGGACACTTTGAAAATTGCGGCAGTATCCGTTAAAGCCGAATGATGTTCAACACGTCACCAGACAGGCTGACCTGGACCGGCGAGCCCCAAAGCGGGTCCCTGCGCAGGTCCTCGGACACCTTGTACTGCCCGGCGATTGAAATAAGCTCGGCGCTCAACTGCTGGCAGAAAATCCGGGCCTTGGTATCACCCTTGATACCCGCCAGTGCTCTACCGCGCATTGGGCCGTACACATGGATGTTTCCATCGGCCAGAAGTTCCGCACCGGGACTGACCGGCGCCACTACCACCAGATCGCCACCCTGGGCATAAATCTGCTGACCACCACGCACCGGCGCGGTGATTATGCGGGTTGGCTTGATGGTCGGCTCGGGCGGTTTTTCCGGAATTTTTTTCGGCGCTTCGACTTCGACAGGATCGAGCACGCGCTCACGCGCGCCGGACGGCGGCAGCACCGGCAGGTCGACCGCGATGGCGGCGGCAATGTCTTCGATGCGGTTGGCACGGATCGCCAGGGTCCGCAAACCGTGCTGGCGGCAGATGCGCACCAGGCCTGGCAGGTCCACCGAGCCCTCGTTGGGCGCCAGCTTGTCCAGAGCCAGGATCAGCGGTGTGTTGCTGAAGAAGTTGGGTGCCTGCGCGACCTTGGCCGCCAGTTGCCGGTCAAGTGCTTCAAGATTGGTTCGGGTCAGCTCCATCACTGTGATGGCAAGCATGCTGCCCTTGAGCTGAAATACAGGTTCCGGGTTTTGCGATTCAATCTGGCTCATGGTTGGCTTACACAACAGCTTGTCGCTAAAAGTGCCGAGACTTATAACGAGAACGCCCGCAGGCCGCAAGCCGGTCGAACCGATGTAGAATGCGCGGCCTTTGTTCTGACGGAAGCCCAAATGGATCGCCCGCGCTTTAATGCCCGTTTCCTTCACCCTCGTTTCTGGCTGCTATGGCTGGGGCTGGGGCTTCTCTGGCTGATCGTGCAACTGCCGTTTCGTGTGCTGCTGGTCATCGGCCGGCTGCTGGGCGCGGTCATGTACCGGGTTGCCACTGATCGAAAATATATTGCCTCGCGTAATCTGGAGCTTTGTTTTCCTCAACTGTCCGCCGCCGAACGCAAGCGATTGCTCAAGGAAAACTTCGCTTCCACCGGCATCGCCTTCTTCGAAATGGCCATGAGCTGGTGGTGGTCCAGACAGAGACTGGCCAGGCTTGCCCATATCGAAGGGCTGGAGCATCTGCAGAATGCGCAACAGAAAGGTGAGGGCGTGATTCTGATGGCCCTGCATTTCACGACGCTGGAGATCGGCGCTGCACTGCTCGGTCAGCAGCACACCATCGACGGCATGTACCGCGAACACCGCAACCCCTTGTTTGACTTCGTCCAGCGTCGCGGGCGTGAGCGTCACAATCTGGATTCGCTGGCGGTCGAGCGTGAAGACGTGCGTGGCATGCTCAAACTGCTGCGCGCGGGCCGGGCGATCTGGTACGCGCCGGATCAGGATTACGGCGCCAAGCAGAGCGTATTCGTGCCGCTGTTCGGCATCCAGGCCGCGACTGTGACGGCGACCAGCAAGTTCGCCAGGCTGGGCCGCGCTCGGGTCGTGCCGTTCACTCAACAACGTCTGGCGGACGGCAGCGGCTATCGGTTGGTGATCCATCCCCCGATGCAGGATTTTCCGGGCGAAAGCGACGAAGCCGATTGCCTGCGGATCAATCAGTGGGTAGAAGGTGCTATCACTGAATGTCCATCGCAATATCTTTGGGCCCATCGACGTTTCAAAAGTCGACCCGCCGGTGAACCGAAGCTATACAAGAAGCATAAATAAAAAGCGTCGTTGATCACCGAGGTCAGTTGTAGATGCCAGAATCCGCCGTAGCCACACCTGCTGCACACGATGTCGAGCCTGTCACCGGGCTCATTCTTTCAGGCGGCGGCGCACGAGCCGCCTATCAGGTCGGCGTTCTGGCAGGCATTGCCGACCTGCTGCCTCCCGGTTCACCCAATCCCTTTCCCGTCATCGTCGGCACATCGGCCGGCGCGATCAATGCCGTGAAGCTGGCCAGCGGCGCGTTGCACTTTCGCATCGCTATCCATCAACTGACCGAGTTCTGGCAGTCGTTTCGCAGCCATCAGGTGCTGCGCAGCGACTGGCCGGGAGTGATTCGTCAGGCAGCGCGATTCCTCGGGCGCAGCATGACCGGCCTGGGCCGTAATATTCCGGTTGCGCTGCTCAACAGCTCGCCCTTGCGTGATCTGCTCACCGAACGGCTGGACCTGGACGGTATCGACGCTGCCATTGAGGCGCATCACTTGCGTGCGGTGGCGGTCACCGCATTTGGTTACGAGTCCGGGCAGGCCGTCACGTTCTATCAGGGGCGTGGCACTATCGAGCCCTGGCTGCGTCACCGTCGGATTGGCAAGCCCACTCGGTTGACGGTCGAGCACCTGCTTGCCAGCTCGGCCATACCGCTGCTGTTTGCGCCGATCAAGCTGGAAGATGAATACTTCGGCGATGGTGCCGTGCGTCAGTCGGCACCCATCAGTCCGGCGCTTCATCTGGGGGCCAATCGCGTACTGGTGGTCGGTGTCAGCGGCAACCCGCATGGCCTGCATGCCAAAAAGCTGGCTCCGCGCCCCACCAGTGGCGCACAACCCAGCATGGCGCAGATCAGCGGCCACATGCTCAACAGCACCTTCATCGACAACCTGGAAAGCGACATCGAACTGCTTGAGCGGTTGAACATGGCCAGCTCGCTGATAAACGACGAACAGGCCCGGAGTCAGCCGGGACTGGCGCCGGTGGAAGTGCTGGTGATTTCTCCAAGCCAGCCCCTGGACGAAATCGCCGCCCGTCACCGCCGCGAGCTGCCGCCTGCCTTGAGAACCTTCCTGCGCGGCCCTGGAGCGACCAAAACCAGTGGCGCCAGCGTCTTGAGTTATCTGCTGTTCGAATCGGGTTATTGCAGCGAACTGATCGAACTGGGGCGGCATGATGCGATGGCCCAAGGGGCGGAATTGAAGCGGTTTCTGCGATTGCCGTGAGGAGTTCCATGGCGAGTCGGGCGCCTGCCGTGGAAACAGGCAAAACCCGGTTCTGGTGTTATCCCGTTTTCGTATACAGCGCAGCCACGCTTCGCTGTACACAAGGACGCACCATGCATCACGCGGTCAGACGGTCATCCCGGAAGTCGCGCAGTGCCTGTTCGATTTCCTCACGAGTGTTCATCACGAACGGTCCGTATTGCACGATCGGCTCGCGCAAGGGTTTACCGGCAATCAGCAAGACCCGTGCGCCGTTGGCGCTCTTGATCCGCAACTCACCTTCATCGCCCAGACGCACCATGCGGCTGGCGCTGATGGACTGTGCGCAACCTTCGACCTCGAGGCTGCCTTCGTACACATACAGCAGCGCACGATGGCCTTGCGGGATGCGCGGGCTGATACGGCTGTCTGCCGGCATGTGGAAATCGAAGTACAACGGCTCGGTATCAGGACGCTGTACGGCACCGACCTGTCGAATCCGGCCGTCGTCGAACTGACCGGCGATCAGTACCACGTCGACGCCTTCCTGCGTGGTCAGGCGCGGAATGTTTTCCGGCTGGATGTCCTGATAACTGGCATCGGCCAGCTTTGTCTTGCCGGGCAGGTTCAGCCACAGCTGAAAACCACGCATCACGCCTTCTTCCTGCTCTGGCATCTCACTGTGAATGATCCCGCGCGCAGCGGTCATCCACTGCACGCCACCGCCTTGCAACAGGCCGACGTTACCCATGTGGTCTTCGTGACGCATGCGTCCTTCGAGCATGTAGGTCACGGTCTCAAAGCCGCGATGCGGGTGTGGCGGGAAGCCTGCGATGTAATCGTCGGGCTTGTCCGAACCAAACTCGTCGAGCATCAGAAAAGGATCGAACTGCTCCACACCCTGGCCACCAAATACCCGGGTCAGGCGCACACCGGCACCATCCGACGTGGGTTGGCCCGCCTGGATCGCCAGTACTTTACGAAACTGAGTCATGAAAAAAGGCACTCCTGTCAGGTAACAATGAACCCATGGTATGCCTGTTCTATCGATAAATGGTTTTGAATAATGGGGTGGATTGATCGGATTATTCGATGTTAACGACGTGTTTGAGTCATCAACGATTAAGGGTGGCACGGCCGCGTGTGGCGAGCGCTCAAACAAAAACGGCCAGCCCGATCACTCGGACTGGCCGTTTTTCCACAGGCTTCGCTTATTCGGCGATCTGCAGTTTGCGCGACTCGGTGTAGACGTAACGCACCTTCTCGTACTCGAACGGCGAGTTCAGCTGGCCGTACCGGAAGCTGGTCACATAACGCCTGTCGATGGCCCGCAACAGCATGATTTCCGGGTGGTCGCTGCTGACATCGGCCACGTTGAGGAAGTTGATCTGCATCTCGGCGGCAAAGTCGAATACCAGGCCGCCAGTGTCACGCAGGTTGGACGGGCCCAACAGTGGAAGCACCAGGTACGGGCCTGCCGGCACGCCGTAGAAGCCCAGCGTCTGACCGAAGTCTTCGCTCTGGCGTGGCAGACCCATCATGGTGGCCGGATCCCACAGGCCGGCGATACCGATGGTGGTGTTGAGCAGCAGGCGTCCGGTGGTTTCCAGCGAACGCTGGCCCTTGAACTGGAACAGGCTGTTCAGCAGGTTGGGCACGTCGCCCAGGTTGCTGAAGAAGTTGCTCACACCACTGCGCACGAAACCAGGCGTGATATAGCGATAGCCGTTCACGACCGGCAGAAACACCCACTCGTCGAAACGATAGTTGAAGTGATAGACCCGGCGGTTCCAGGACTCCAGCGGGTCGTAGACTTCCAGTGCGTTGATGGAAGCGCGCTCGAACTCGCGCTGATCAAGGCCCGGGTTGAACTGCAGGGACTTGAGCGGCTGAGTGAAGCCATCCGCATCGACCTGGCGAAGAACGGTGGCCGGGTGTTCGGCCTTGTTGCTGGTGACCGCGTCAGCGGCCTGAACCGTACCGGCGCAGAGCAGGGCGGCAAGGAGTAAAAGACGTTTAGCCACGGAAGAACTCCAGCATGGCGTCGCTGTTGACGCGGTAATTGATGTTGCCGCAATGGCCGCCGTACGGATAAACGGTCAGGCGATCGCCAAAAGTCTTGCGCAGGAAGCCCAGATCACCTGAACCCAGGATCACGTCGTCCGCGTTGTGCATGACCGAAATCTTGCTGCTGCCGTGCAGGTAATCCTTCAGCGCATAAAGGCTGACCTGGTCGACCAGTTGCAGCAGGCTGCCGCCATCGGTGCGGGCACGCCACATCGGGATGACCTGTTCCGTCAGGTAGCAGTCAAAATCGCACTGCAGGGCGCGCTTGAGAAACGGCGTCAGGCTGGTGCCTTCAGTGATCGGGAATTTGGGTGGCGTGATCAGACCGCGGCGGTTGATCAGGTCGGATGTGAACGCGATGTCGGCCGACGAGAAGCGGAACGAGGTGCCGATCAGCATTGCCATCTGTTCGTTGGTCAGGTGCTGTTTGGATTGCTGGAAGTCGAACAGCAGCGCGTCGTTCAGGTCGATGTAACCTTTCTGACGGAAGTAGCGCGTCAACTTGGCCAGTACCAGTTCGTAGAACGTGGTGGTGTTATTGATGCCCTTGACGTTGGTCTGTACCAGTTTGTCGAGGTTGCTGATCGAGGTGTACAGGTTGACCGGCGGATTGAGCAGCAGCACTTTCTTGAAGTTGAAGCTGCGACGGGTTTCATCCAGCTGGCTGACGAACGCGGCGTTCAGCGCCCCGAGGCTGTAGCCGGTCAGGTAATAGTCTGTCACTGGAAGTTGCGCCTGTTGCGCTCGAATGGCCTGCATCACGCGATACAGGTCCTCGGCGTCATCCTTGGAGATACCAGGCGTTGCGAAACGTGAAGCCGAACTCATGAAGTCGTAGCTCGTGGGCGACGACAGCTGAACGACGTGATAGCCCGCGCCGTAATACAGTTTCTTCAGGAATTCATTGATCGTACTGTTGTAAGGCGCGCCAGTGCCGGCGATCAGGAAGATCAGCGGTGCAGCGTGGTCCTGTTTGGCCAGTCGATAGTGAAGCTTTTTGACGGCCCAGAAGTTGTCGGGCAGGGTGAACTCGCGTTCAGGGTGCAGATTGAGCGTGTACACATCCTGATCGATGTCTTCGTCATCGGGCAGGTCGGGACGCAAGTCAGGCGGTGTTGTAGCAATGGTCGCTTCGAACGGATTAGTCAGCGGGTAGCCATAAGTGGCGGGGTCGACATTCGTCGCCAGAGCGGACGCACTTAAACACAGGCCACCAATAACGGTAGCGAAGCGCAGAAAACGGAGCATGACTAAATCCCTTGGGAAAGAAGTGCTGATGAGGTACGCAGGCTATGACAACTGGCGTAATGCCAAAGTGCCGCATTGCGGGTGCGAACCTTGTAAACCTGACGGAACAATACACGGTCTGTGGATTTTGCAATGCAGATCTGTGCTTTTTTTTCGATCAAGTCGAATTTGATTCATGTCCGGCGTGCCGACGCCCTGTTTCAGGAGGCAGACTGACCTGTCAGAAGGGGTTTGAGGGCCTTGGCGGACAAAGATTCGACGACCCGGAAAATAAATCCCGACTACCAGAAAGCACAAAGGAGAGCCGGGGCTCTCCTTCTAACGTGTTTCACGTGCTCTTCTTATTGTTATAGGCGGTCTGTTGTTGTTTTTGGTGACCTGACCTTTACCGCGTTTCAGTGCGACCCCCATCCGGGGTCAAGAGCAAACGTATTTTTTTGAGCGCTGACTCACTTTAACCTTCTGTCTGCACAACATCGGGGTCCAACCGGTTCTGGCGCTACCTGAGGGTAGTTTTATTGTTCTCTGTCCGATTGCGGGGCCTCGCCAGGCGAAGTCCCTGTAAAGCTGATCCACTCCAAAAAAATCTGTTAGCTGCGTCTCTGTCCGTGTTGTTCTTGTTATGTCAGAGCCGTTACGTCTTGTTTTTATTGGTGTGCTGCACATTTTTTGTTTTTGTTGTGCGAGAGAGATAGCAGGTGCCGTGCCAACTTTTTAAAGTGTATTAAAAACAATGACTTGCCTAAAATCGCCTCAAATCGAGTCAGTGTCTTTTTGCGGTAATGTTTCCGTGTTACCCGAAAAGGGTTCCAGAAAGGAGTCTCCGGTAACACATCTTGTTTCTACCCCGGTGCGAGCCCCATCAGGGCGTTTTTCGGAACGTGTTGTCGCTGATGGCTGTGTGATGTCGTTTCCCGTTGTCCCGGTGTCGCAGGCAGAGCATGCCGGATTGCGATGCAAGCCGATGATCAGTGGGCGTTACGGTGCGTGTCGTTGCGCGCAGGAGCGGTCAAGACGTGCAGGTCGCAGTTCGCTCCGAATTCGGGTGGGCATGCGGTCATGAAAAACAACGTTAACCCTGCTCGACAACCGTCGGTGCAGGACTTCCGGGGAAGTGACGATGAAGATGCGAAAAATCCTGGGGGCGGGTGCCGCACTGGTACTTGCTGTCAGCTCCACGCTGGCCCTTGCTGAAACCAAAACGCTGACCATTGGCTATGTAGAGGGCTGGTCCGATAGCGTAGCCACGACCTTCGTGGCATCCGAAGTGCTCAAACAGAAGCTCGGTTATGATGTGAAACTGCAATCTGTTGCGGCCGGGATCATGTGGCAGGCGGTGGCCACCGACAAGCTCGACATGATCCTGTCCGCCTGGCTGCCTAGCACCCATGGTGAGTATTACGCCAAGTACAAGGATCAGGTCGTCAACTACGGCCCCAACTTCAAGGACGCCAAGATCGGTCTGATCGTGCCGGAATACGTGAAGGCCAAGAGCATTGAAGACCTCAAGACCGATGAGTCTTTCAAGAAGAAGATCACCGGCATTGATGCGGGCTCGGGCGTGATGATCAAGACTGATCAGGCTATCAAGGACTATGGGCTTGACGGTTACAAGCTGCAGGCCAGTTCCGGCGCGGGCATGATTTCCGCGTTGACTCGGGCCGAAGAGCGCAAGGAGTCGATTGCCGTGACCGGCTGGGTGCCACACTGGATGTTCGCCAAGTGGAAACTGCGATTCCTCGAAGACCCGAAGGGCGTTTACGGTGCGGCTGAAACCGTCGACAACGTGGCGAGCCTGGGCCTTGAGAAAAAAGCGCCGGACGTTGTGGCTTTCCTGAAAAAATTCCAGTGGGCGTCCAAGGACGAAATTGGCGAAGTGATGTTGGCCATTCAGGATGGCGCCAAGCCTGAAGCGGCTGCCAAGGATTGGGTCGCCAAACACCCGGATCGTGTCGCTGCCTGGACCGGCAAGTAACCGCAAAGCCTCTGTTTCAATGCTTTCAAGGCCGTCTGACGTTCTCGTCAGACGGCCTTTTGTTTACCCGCCATAACGTTTTCAAGCGAGTTGAGCGTGTTTGCCTGCAGATTGGGTGCAGCGTCACGAATCTACGACTAATGTCGTTCTAATACTAAGGTCGTCTGGAGTGCGCGCCGGACCTGACTAAAGTGGAATACGTGACATCTCATCTGTGCTGCGAGGACAAAAACAATGAACGACAGCATTTACCTCTCGATTCAAAACAGCCCGCGATTCAAGGAGCTGGTTTCCAAGAGGGAGCGTTTCGCCTGGATTCTCTCGGCGATCATGCTTGGGCTCTATGCCGCATTCATCCTGATGATTGCGTACGGGCCACATATCCTGGGTGCCAAACTGAGCGCGACCTCTTCTATTACCTGGGGAATGCCGATCGGGGTTGGCCTGATTGTCTCGGCATTCGTCCTGACAGCCATCTACGTGCGCCGTGCCAACGGTGAGTTCGACGACCTGAACAATGCGATTCTCAAGGAGGCTCAGCAATGATTCGTCGTCTATCCCTGGCCATCGGCCTGTCCATCTGTGCGCCGGCCCTCATGGCGGCAGATGCCCTCACCGGCGCGGTACAGAAACAACCCCTGAACGTCTCGGCGATCGTGATGTTTCTGGCGTTCGTGGGCTTTACGCTCTACATCACCTACTGGGCCTCGAAGAAAAACAAGACAGCGTCGGACTACTACTCGGCAGGCGGCAAGATCACCGGTTTTCAGAACGGTCTGGCCATCGCGGGCGACTACATGTCGGCGGCGTCCTTCCTGGGTATTTCCGCACTGGTGTACACCTCCGGTTACGACGGCCTGATCTACTCGATCGGGTTCCTGGTGGGCTGGCCGATCATTCTGTTCCTGATCGCCGAGCGCCTGCGTAACCTGGGCAAATACACCTTTGCCGACGTTGCTTCCTACCGCCTCAAGCAGAAAGAGATTCGTACCCTGTCGGCCTGCGGTTCGCTGGTCGTGGTTGCGTTCTACCTGATTGCCCAGATGGTCGGTGCCGGCAAGCTGATCCAGTTGCTGTTCGGTCTGGATTACACCGTGGCCGTGGTGCTGGTCGGTATCCTGATGTGCCTCTACGTACTGTTTGGTGGCATGCTGGCCACCACTTGGGTACAGATCATCAAGGCGGTGATGCTGCTGTCCGGTGCCTCGTTCATGGCACTGATGGTGATGAAGCACGTCAATTTCGACTTCAACGTGCTGTTCTCCGAGGCCATCAAGGTTCACCCCAAAGGTGAAGCAATCATGAGCCCTGGCGGTCTGGTGAAGGATCCGATCTCTGCGTTCTCGCTGGGTCTGGCCCTGATGTTCGGTACCGCAGGTCTGCCTCACATCCTGATGCGCTTCTTCACCGTGAGCGATGCCAAGGAAGCCCGCAAGTCAGTGCTCTACGCGACCGGTTTCATCGGCTACTTCTACATCCTGACCTTCATCATCGGTTTCGGCGCGATTCTGCTGGTCAGCACCAACCCGATGTTCAAGGACGCGGCGGGTGCGTTGTTGGGCGGTAATAACATGGCGGCGGTTCACCTCGCCGACGCAGTGGGCGGCAGTCTGTTCCTGGGCTTCATCTCGGCGGTTGCGTTTGCCACCATTCTGGCAGTGGTTGCCGGTCTGACCCTTGCCGGTGCCTCGGCGGTGTCTCATGACTTGTATGCCAGCGTGATCAAGGCAGGCAAGGCCAACGAGAAGGACGAGATTCGCATCTCGAAGATCACCACCATCGCTTTGGCGGTCGTGGCCATCCTGTTGGGTATCGCCTTCGAAAGCCAGAACATCGCGTTCATGGTTGGCCTGGCGTTCTCGGTAGCGGCGAGCTGCAACTTCCCGATCCTGCTGCTTTCCATGTATTGGAAAAATCTGACCACCCGCGGCGCCATGATCGGCGGCTGGATGGGGCTGGTCAGTGCGGTCGTGCTGATGGTGCTGGGTCCTACCATCTGGGTGCAGATCCTGCACAACCCGAAAGCCATTTTCCCTTACGAATACCCGGCGCTGTTCTCCATCGCCATCGCATTCGTGGGCATCTGGTTCTTCTCCATCACCGACAAGTCGAAAGCGGCAGAGGGCGAGCGCGCCTTGTTCTTCCCGCAGTTCGTACGTTCGCAGACTGGCCTGGGCGCCAGCGGTGCGGTGTCACACTAAGCGGTATGCCTCATGAAAAGCAGCCCTCGGGCTGCTTTTTTTTGCGCAATAAAAAGCCCCGCTGATGAGAGCGGGGCTTTTGGCGGGAACGTTATATTCTGCCAAGCAATACCAGAATCAGCAGAATGATCAGGATCGTACCGATCACGCCCGATGGACCGTAGCCCCAGCTGCGCGAGTGCGGGAAGACCGGCAGACCGCCGATCAGCAGCAGAATCAGAACGATGATAAGAATAGTGCCGATGCCCATGATAAGAGTTCCTTCTTGTAATTCCGGTTAGAGTTCCTGCAGTTAAAGTCTGTCGGCACCAAGGCCTTGAGTTTCACCTGCTTGAATCATCCGACTCTGGCCGTTCAGGAAAGGTTCTATGAAGATTGAATAAAATCTTACAATTTTTAAATGTGTTTAATATCAATGATTTATGTTGAAGGTCAATTATTTTTCGCGTTGTTAATAGATCAATAAAGGGCGCTAAAGGATTGAACTAACGGGCGGTTTAAAACTCCGCCAGATGGATGGGCTACTTCAAGGGTGTACTGATGATCTTCCGGCTGGCTGCAGACGCGGTTGTCATATTTCATCTGCTGTTCATCATATTCGTGTTGCTGGGAGGCCTGCTGGTCCTGCGCTGGCCCTGGGCAGCGCTGGCGCATCTTCCCGCCATGACCTGGGGGGCGGCAGTCGAGTTTCTGCATTTGTACTGCCCATTGACCCCGCTGGAAAACGCCTTGCGCAGCAGGGCGGGCGAGCAGGGCTACGACGGCGGATTCATCGAGCATTACCTCATTGCGCTGATTTACCCCGCAGCGCTGACGCCGCAGATTCAGTTCTGGCTGGGTGGCCTCGTTCTATTGGTCAATGCGTCGGTTTACGGAATCTTGCTTGCCCGATGCGTGCGCAGGTTCAGGCATAGATCACCCAGGCGCGGATAACATGCAGGTTTGCTCCGGGTATTCAGCGTTCTGATGTTGGGGTTTTCCTGCTCCGGCTGTGATTACACTCCGTCTATTCCTGCACATCACAAGGCATTCCGCTATGCAAAACCGCATCATGATTACTGGCGCCGGTTCGGGTCTGGGCCGTGAAATTGCGCTGCGCTGGGCGCGCGAGGGCTGGCGTCTGGCGCTGTCGGACGTCAATGACGCCGGTTTGCAGGAAACCCTGAGTCTGGTACGCGACGTAGGCGGGGACGGTTTCGCTCAGCGCTGCGATGTGCGCGACTACAGCCAACTGACCGCTTTCGCCCAGGCATGCGAAGAGCGTTTCGGTGGCATCGACATCATCGTCAATAACGCAGGTGTCGCCTCCGGTGGGTTCTTCAACGAGCTGTCGCTGGAAGACTGGGACTGGCAGATAGCGATCAATCTCATGGGTGTGGTCAAGGGATGCAAGGCGTTCCTGCCGATGCTGCAGGCGAGCAAGGGCAAGATCATTAACATCGCCTCGATGGCTGCGCTGATGCAGGCTCCGGCCATGAGCAACTACAACGTGGCCAAGGCGGGCGTGGTTGCCCTGTCTGAAAGTCTGCTGGTCGAGCTGCGTGATCAGGAAGTCGGTGTGCATGTCGTCTGCCCGTCGTTCTTCCAGACCAATCTGCTGGATTCCTTTCGCGGGCCTACACCGGCCATGAAGGCACAGATCGGCAGGCTGCTGGAAAAATCCCCGATCACCGCCAGCGACATCGCCAATCATATTTTCGAACAGGTCGGCAAAGGCGAGTTCATGATCCTGCCTCACGATGAGGGTCGCCTGGCGTGGGATCTCAAGCGCAAACACCCCGAGGCCATGTATGAGGAAATGACGGTCATGTGTGGCAAGATGCGCGCCAAGGCACGGCAGACAAACTGATCGTGTCAGTCGATTCAGCGTGCAGTTTTCAGCTTTTTTGGTCTTCGGGTAGGACGTTTCCGTCAGCGAGCTCCGGCGTGCTTGCAGGACGTTACTGATTTGCCATCACCGTATTGAAGCCCTTCATTCTGCCCTGCACCCTGACTCTTTTGTAACAACAAGAGAGTCGAAAAATGCTGGTACTGACGCGGGAAATAGGCGAGACCTTTTCGATCGGTGACAACATCACCGTGCAGATTCTGGGTGTGAACGGCAACCAGGTCCGGCTGGGAATCGACGCACCCAAAGACATCAAGATCCACCGCGCCGAGGTGTTCCGGCGCATTGCCAATAAATTGGCAGAGCAGCAGCGAGGCTCTCCCGCTGCCTGACACTCAGTCAAAAAATTCCTTGGGCACGTCGTGCTTGAGCATCAGTTGGCACTGCTGGCTTTCCAGGTCGAAGAAAATCACCGCCTGTCCCTTGGTCAACGCATGTCGCACCCGCAGCACTCGGGTCTGCAATGGCGTTTCGTCGCCATTGTCAGTGCCTTCGCGAGTGACGAAGTCCTCGATCAGGCGGGTGAGGGTGTCGGGTTCAAGCTGGTCGTAAGGAATGAGCATGGCGCTTCTCGGGTCGATGGCCGACGATGATAGTGCGGTGATGGCGAGTGTCGCAATTATAAGGCTGTCAGCGCGGTCTGCTTCGACACTCATCGTGCCCATCGCACCGCGTGGGCATCCCTGCCGGCTGGCATCCGAATCAGCACCAGGGCTCAGCCTTCAGCCGTCGCAACCGGCGGTGTCCGCACTGCCGCGTCGAGAAGCACGGCAGCACGGTCGCCTTACCTGATAGCCAGATGGCTTGTGTATCGCGATCAGGGTGCAGCGAAAACCCTGGCCAGGTCCTGAGGGCTTTTATTCCTCGCGATTCTGCCCGATCAAGCTGTCCACCGGCGGCACTCGGGTGTCGGACTCCATCTGCGCGTCGTGCTCGATCTGATGGCTGAACTGATCCAGCGAAGCCTGCGCCGGTTTGGCATCGCTGGCAAACACGGGCGGGCTGAGCATGTAGGCACCGAGCAGTTTACTCAGCGCCGCCAGGCTGTCGATATGCGTACGCTCATAGCCGTGGGTCGCGTCACAGCCGAACGCCAGCAGGGCAGTGCGGATGTCGTGACCCGAAGTTACGGCCGAATGCGCATCACTGTAGTAGTAACGGAACAGGTCGCGACGCACCGGCAATTCGTTGTCCACGCCCAGACGCAGCAGGTGGCGCGACAGATGGTAATCGTACGGCCCGCCCGAATCCTGCATCGCCACGCTGACCGCGTGCTCGCTCGAGTGCTGGCCCGGCGCCACCGGCGCGATGTCGATGCCGACAAATTCACTCACGTCCCACGGCAACACGCCTGCCGCACCTGTGCCGGTTTCTTCGGTGATGGTGAACAGCGGATGACAGTCGATCAGCGGCTCTGCACCACTGTCGACGATGGATTTCAATGCCGCCAGCAAGGCAGCCACACCAGCCTTGTCGTCAAGGTGACGGGCACTGATGTGACCGCTTTCGGTGAACTCCGGCAGCGGATCGAAAGCCACGAAGTCGCCGATGCCGATCCCCAGCGACTCACAGTCGGCGCGGGTGGTGCAGTAGGCGTCAAGGCGCAGCTCGACGTGGTCCCAACTGATCGGCATTTCATCGACCGCCGTATTGAACGCGTGTCCCGAGGCCATCAGCGGCAACACGCTGCCACGAATGATGCCGGTGTCGGTGAAGACACTTACCCGGCTGCCTTCGGCAAAGCGGCTCGACCAGCAGCCGACAGCGGCAAGGGCCAGACGGCCGTTGTCCTTGACCTCGCGAACACTGGCACCGATGGTGTCCAGGTGCGCGGAGACGGCGCGGTCGGGTGAATTCTGTTTGCCCTTGAGCGTCGCGCGAATAGTGCCGCGGCGCGTCAGTTCGAACGGGATGCCTATTTCTTCGAGACGTTCGGCGACGTAGCGCACGATGGTGTCGGTGAAGCCGGTCGGGCTTGGGATCGCGAGCATTTCCAACAGCACTTTCTGCAGGTACTTCAGATCCGGATCGGGGATGTTTGCAGGGGTCATGGAAGGCTCCTCTTGGGTAAATCGGAAAGCAACGGGCCGAAGCGGCAATGGAATCGCCGCTCCGGTCAGCGCTTTTAGCTGTCTAGTTATGCGCAGGCAGGCTGTGCGGAAACAGCAGGTCGACGAAACGTTCGGCAGTCGGTTGAGGTTCGTGATTGGCCAGCCCGACACGCTCGTTGGCTTCGATGAACACATACTCGGGCTGATCGGCAGCCGGGACCATCAGGTCCAGTCCGACCACTGGAATGTCCAGCGCGCGGGCAGCCCGTACGGCGGCATCGACCAAGACCGGGTGCAGAATGGCCGTGACGTCTTCCAGGCAGCCACCGGTGTGCAGGTTGGCGGTGCGGCGCACGGCCAGACGCTCGTCCATCGGCAGGACTGTGGAGTAATCATGGCCAGCTTCACGCACAGTGCGCTCTGTCTCTCCATCCATGGGGATGCGGCTCTCGCCATCGGTCGCCGCTTCACGGCGCCGACTCTGGGCTTCGATCAGTTGCTTGATGGTATGGCGACCGTCGCCAATGATCTCGGCCGGGCGGCGTATCGCTGCGGCAACCACGTCGAAACCGATCACCACGATGCGCAGATCCAGGCCCTCGTGGAAGCTTTCCAGAATCACGCGGGTATCGAACTGCCTGGCACGCTCGATGGCGTTCTGTATATCTTCCGGCGTGCGCAGATCAACGGCAACGCCTTGACCCTGCTCGCCGTCCAGCGGCTTGACCACGACCTGGCCGTGCTCTTCGAGAAAGGCGCGGTTCTGTTCTTCGCTGCCAGCGCGCTGCTGGGCAGGAAGGCGCAGACCCGCCGCTTTCAGGACTCGGTGCGTCAGACTTTTATCCTGGCACAGGGTCATGCTGACGGCGCTGGTCAGATCGCTCAGTGACTCGCGGCAGCGAATGCGACGCCCGCCGTAACTCAGCGTGAACAGTCCTGTGTCCGCATCATCCACCTGAACATCGATACCTCGCCGGTGGGCTTCTTCGACAATGATGCGTGCGTAAGGATTGAACTCCGCCTGCGGGCCGGGACCGAGGAACAGCGACTCGTTGATGCCATTCTTGCGCTTGATTGCAAAGGTCTGCAGGTTGCGAAAATTCAGCTTGGCATACAGCGCCTTGGCTTGTTCGTTGTCATGCAGAACCGACAGATCGAGGTAGCTCAGGCCACGGCTCATGAAGTGCTCGACCAAATGACGGACCAGCACTTCACCCACCCCGGGACGCGTGCACTGTGGATCGACCGCAAGACACCACAGGCTGCTGCCTTTTTCCGGGTCGTTGAAGGCCTTCTGATGGTTGAGTCCCATCACGCTGCCTATCACGGTATTGGTGCTTTCATCTTCAGCGATCCAGTACACAGGACCGCCTTGATGACGCGGCGTCAGCAGCGAATGATCGATCGGCAACATGCCGCGTGCCAGATACAGGTTGTTGATCGCCTGCCAGTCCGACTCGCTCTGTGCGCGACGAATACGATAGCCACGGAATACCCGGTGCGCCGGGCGATAGTCACTGAACCACAGACGCAGGGTGTCCGACGGGTCGAGGAACAATTGCTGCGGGGCCTGGGCCAGCACCTGCTGAGGTGCGGCCACGTACAACGCAATGTCCCGTTCGCCGGGCTTCTCGTGCAACAAGTCCTGAGCCAGCGCGGCCGGATCAGGGTAGGTGTGGCCGATCAGCAGACGGCCCCAACCGCAGTGCAGCGCCAGAGGCTCGGCCTCCAGCAGACTGCCGTCTTCTGCAAAACGTGCCTGCAGACGTTCGTACGAGGGCGACTGTCGGCGCAACAGGCGTTGGCTGTAAGTCGTCGCATTCTGTTTCATGGGATCACAGTCCTTGTTCGCTGAGCCACAGGTTCAGCGCTGCCAACTGCCACAGCTTCGAGCCACGCAGCGGAGTGAGTTGACTTTCCGGGTTGGTCAGCAACTTGTCGATCATGGCCGGATTGAACAGACCACGGTCCTGGCTGGAATCAGTCAGCAACTCGCGCACCCAGTTCAAGGTATCGCCTTGCAAGTGCTTGAGACCGGGCACCGGGAAATAGCCTTTCTTGCGATCAATCACTTCAGATGGAATGACCATGCGCGCGGCTTCTTTCAGCACGTGCTTGCCACCGTCCGGCAGCTTGAATTTGCCGGGGATACGGGCAGACAGTTCGACCAGACGGTAGTCCAGAAACGGTGTACGCGCTTCCAGGCCCCAGGCCATGGTCATGTTATCGACACGTTTGACCGGGTCATCGACCAGCATCACGGTGCTGTCCAGACGCAGGGCTTTGTCAACAGCGGCACTCGCGCCAGGCTGGGCGAAGTGGTCGCGGACGAAATCACCGGCTGCGTCGTTGGCAGTCAGCCATTTTGGCTGCACGGTTTCAGCATATTCGGCGTAGCTGCGGTCGACAAAGGCGTCGCGATAGGCAGCGACCGGGTCGCTCGTACCATCGACCTGCGGATACCAGTGGTAACCAGCGAACAGCTCGTCAGCACCCTGGCCGCTCTGAACAACCTTGCAGTGCTTGGCCACTTCACGGGACAGCAGGTAGAAGGCAATGCAGTCATGGCTGACCATCGGCTCGCTCATCGCCCGGAAGGCAGCGGGCAGTTGCTCGATGATCTCGCTTTCCTGAATACGCAACTGGTGGTGGCGCGTGCCGTAATGCTTGGCGATCAGGTCCGAATACTGGAACTCGTCGCCGCGCTCGCCGCCCGCATCCTGGAAACCGATCGAGAAGGTCGACAGGTCTTCAACGCCCACTTCACGCAACAGACCGACCAGCATGCTGGAGTCGACACCGCCCGACAGCAGCACACCGACATCCACCGCAGCGCGTTGACGAATCGCCACGGCTTCGCGGGTACTGTCGAGTACGCGGTCGCGCCAGTCTTCCAGGGTGAGGTTTTTCTCATCCTCATGAGGACCGTACGGCAGCGTCCACCAGACTTTCTGCTCGACCTGACCGCTGGCATCGACGCGCATCCAGCTGGCTGGCGGCAGTTTTTCAACGCCTGCGAGCAAGGTGCGCGGTGCAGGGACCACGGCGTGGAAGTTCAGGTAATGGTTGAGCGCTACAGGGTCGAGCATCGGGCTGATATCGCCGCCCTTGAGCAGCGCAGGCAGCGACGAGGCGAAGCGCAGACGCTTGTCGGTTTTCGACAGGTACAGCGGCTTGACGCCCAGACGGTCACGGGCGATGAACAGGCGCTTGCTGTCCCGCTCCCAAATGGCGAATGCGAACATCCCGTTGAGCTTGGGCAGCATGTCTGCGCCCCATGCGTGGTAGCCCTTGAGCAGCACTTCGGTGTCGCCACCGGAATGGAACTGATAGCCCAGCGCTTCCAGCTCGGCACGCAGTTCCGGAAAGTTGTAAATCGCGCCGTTGAAGGCCATGGACAGGCCCAGGGTGCTGTCGATCATCGGCTGCGCCGACCCATCGGACAGGTCCATGATTTTCAGTCGGCGATGACCAAGGGCAATCGGCCCCTGGCTGTGAAAACCCCACGCATCCGGGCCGCGAGGCGCCAGCTCATGGGTAATGCGTTCAACAGCGGCAAGGTCCGCTGGTTGATGGTCGAAACGTAGTTCACCTGCTAATCCGCACATAAGTCCTTACCGGGTTTCCGTTGGGGAGGGGGCTGAGAAAGTCCAGCCACCCAGAAACTGACCCGAGGGAATCGCGGTAGTTTTAGATCAAAAAGTTATAAGTGATCCGGGCTTTTACGGTCTAAGGGCTTCTATCGTGCGTCCATTGCTATCAGAACTGATAGTGCTTTTAACCTTCAATCTTTTGCATAGTCAGCAGGACACACTTGATACACACAGATAAGGATTAATGCCATGGACGGCACGTCGGACTGGACCCAGCACGGGGAAATCAACTCAGAGCGAGACCTGATCGAAGGAGAAAAGCCGAACGTCGTACTCCTTGATACCGTCACCGGAGAGGTGTTGGAGCGCATAGCGTTTGCGCCGCTTCCTGAACGCCTGGGGCGATATACCTGGCCCAAGTTCTTCGCTGACCACATCAATGCCAATGCCGTCTCGCTTCGGGCGGGTATCAGACAAACCGATGGAACGTTCAAGACTGAGTACAGCAGTTATTTGAACAAACTGTGGGTAACGTCAGTCAAGGGGCGGGTTGTGCTCACCACTGCCTGTTATTTCAACGACTGGTCGGATCTGTATGCGATCAATGCAGTAGGGTCCCTGCCCGAAGGATCGTCCATCACATGCCGTCTCGCCAGCAAGACACCTGATAGTGTTTATGAAACTGTCCGGTGCGAGCCGCCCAAGGAACAGACAGGTCGGTATTCGTGGCCTGCTTATGTCAGTCATGCGGTCAACGGTGCAGGGGGGCTATTGCGTGCCGGAGAGAAAGATGAAGCCCGACAGGTCTTTACTCCTCTGGGCAGCAGCTACCGTAATCACCTCTGGGCTCCGATGGGAATGCCCCTGATCGCCGATTTACAGGTGAGTGTTTGCGCAGATGCACTGGCAAGTGCCGCTGAGGTATTTGAGCGCCTGTGTGCTCAGGTACTGAAGCCGATACCTGAGCCGGAAGAGATAGATGGCTGGCTGACTGGTTTTTCCGATGGCAAGTTTCTGGACATTACTTATCCGTTGGCAGGGTCAACCGTCAATGACGTGAGCGGGCTCACATTGCATCTGGATCGCATTTGGCTGATTGCCAGTTACACCTTTACGCAGACCGCTCAACCTTCGGCTACGTATTTGGCCAGTGCCCTGGAGGCGCTGAATTTCTATGTGACGCAGAATTACAACATCGCCAGTTGGTGGAGCGAGCAGATCGGTCTGGCGAAGCAGGCTGGCCGCGCAGCTGTATTACTGGCCAGGCACTTGCGCACCGGGAAGCTGATGGAGCACTTCATTCCCTACGCGATGAAAACCACCAATACCTATGCGTACACTGAGACGGGTGCCAACCTGGCTGATTTCGCCTCCGTTCAGATTATCTGGAGTGTCTGCGCGTGGAAAAATTCAGGGAAGGATGAGTACCTTTTGTACTTGCGTGCTTCTGCAGATGTGCTTTCAGAACTGTGTTATCCGGTTCAGCGCGACGGCAAGGAATATGGGGAAGGTGTGAGGGTGGATTACTCCATCAGTCAGCATAATCCTCAACGGGGCGACACTTACTACTCTCAGCTCTACTCCGGTTCTTATGGTGGCGAGTTACTGGGTCGTATTTTCGACAATCTTGCCGTTCTGAATGGAGCGTTTGCGCTGGCATCCACAGCGCTTGGCCATCTGGCGCGTGTTGTGATCGATGGTCTGGGATGGATGGGGTATTCCCAGCGTCTGGATTTTCACATCAACGGACGCGCCATCAGTCGAGGTGTTGCGTCTAACGTGCGCTTTGCCGGCTGGGCAGAAGCTCTGATTCCCCTGGTGGGCGATTCTGACAGGAAGGCGCTCGTCGAGCTGATCCGTCGTGTCAATGGCGATGAGGTGCGTAACGAGCACTATCAAGGAGGCCGCCTCTTTTGGGTCAATGACTACCTGGCTCACATCGGCAGAGATTTCTGTTTGTGGGCCAAGGCCGTTTCGACTCGCACAGTGGGCGGGGAAAGTGGCAACGGTGAAAACCCCAAAGGCTATTACATGGGGGCCGGTAGTTATTTTCTGACCCGTCATGGAGGTGAGTACGAGGGCATTCAACCCGTCTGGGACTGGCAGCGTTTGCCCGGAACCACAGTTGAACAGGTGCCGAATTTCAAATGGCCTGACATCACTTGGGGGGCCAACATGTGGGGCAGTCATGCCTTCGCAGGAGGTGTGAGCGATGGGACAGTAAGTCTGCTGTCCATGGTGTTGTCCCGAAGAAATGTAACCCACGCCTGTAAGACAGTCATGACGTTTGATGATCGCGTCGTTTGCATCGGAACACGGATCGATAGCCCTTCAGCGACACATTCGGTCCTCACCAGTGTCAATCAGTGCATTGCGAAAGGTCCTGTCAGCTACGTCAAGGCTGATGGCGAGGAGCACATTGTGCCTGCGGGGCAAGCTTTCAACGTATCGGATGTCCGCAAGGTCTATCACGACGGGCTGGTCTACGAATTTGGAAGTTACTTCCTGCGTCCAAGCGTGACGCTTGAGGTTAAAGCCTGCAGCGGTGCATGGTCCGACATCAACGTGAACGGCTCGCACGATAGCGTGACGCTGATGGTGTTTTCGCTTTGGATCAATCATGCACATGGCGAGCAAGGTCATTATCTTTACACGATCTCGCCAGCAGAGGCTCTTTCCGATGTGGCAACGTTAGTGGCTCCAAGAGCGCCTTGGCCCGATTACCATGTGTGGGGCTACGGAAACGTCACGATCGGAAGCTATTTTGGTGAGGATGGCAATAGCAATAGCGCTGGCATGCGCTCGATACCCCGCAGTGCCGGTGAGGGAGAGCAAACGTTTTATCCGTTACAACCCTGTGCTTTTATTTGCGAACCGGTGGGTACGCAACTTCACCTGACGTGTTCGGACCCCACGCAGACGCTGGAAAAGCTGTCGTTCGTGGTCAGCGCCGACGAGTCGGGTACTGCACTGAAAACCATCGAAGTTCTACTGCCTCAGGGTGAGGATAAAGGCCGTTCGGTATCAGGCATTTACCCGACTGTCTGATCGATAGATTTCGATGCAGATGACGGGGATCAATACCCCGTCATCTCCAGATACCCCACACCGTTCTGGCTGCCGTTGAACCTCACCGGCCCCTCCCAGTAGGGAATGCTCATGCCCATCCAGGCATTGGGGTTGAGCGCTTCGGTGGTGATGTCCAGATGCTTGCCGGGAACCTTGACCGACCAGACGGTGGGTACCTGACGGTCGCCGATGGTTGTGGTCTTGAGGGGGACAAGGCTGAGTTCGTCAGCGCCCAGTAGCCGGGTAGTGCCATCGACGCTTATCCAGTTGCCTGTCACATAGGGCGCAGCATTTTTGTGGCGAATTCTGTAGAGCATCAACCGGTCGCCATCTGCCAGTTGCAGGGAGAACCAGTCCCAGCCGGTTTGATCGGCAGTGAGCAGTTGGCTGCTCCATTCCCGGTCCAGCCAGGCATGGCCGGTAACCTGGTAAGTTTTGCCGTTCATCTCGACGCTGCCTTTGGCATCGAAAAACGGTTGGCTGTAGTAATACGACGCTTGTCCTGCACTGGATTTTCGGCTGTAGCCTTCATTACCTTGCAGCACCACCGGCTGGGCAGTCGTGAGATTCAAGTGATAGCGGAAATCCTTGCCGCCGGCCTTCAATTGAATGCTCGCCAGCGGGTCGTCGGTAGGCGAGTCGCTGCTCATTGACCAGTCGTCGATCCAGGCAGAAAACGGGGCTGTCGTGACGTTTGCCTGACCGACGCCGCCACGGGCGTAGCGTTCTGCAACGTAATGCCCTGTCGCTGATGTGGCTGCGGCGTGTCCCAGCCACATCGTGCCATCGTTCCAGCCGCTGCCGGTCTGAGTGCCTGGTCGTATGGCATTGCGAAACAGCGTCCACTGCACGCCGAACTGCTCGCCTTTATCGTCCTTGAGGGTGGCGGTGATGTACCACCACTCGATACGGAAACCGGGATGCTGCCCATGATCCTGCGGGAACGAAAAGGTGCGCCCCGGCGTGACTTGGGTATACGCATTCGCCGTGTCGCCCAGCCCTGCGAAGCCGCTGGCGGATTCCGGTTTGTCGTCGCAGGCACTCAGCAACAGCGCCAGAATGAAGAGCAGCCATCTAGCGTTCATGGGCAAACGTCCTCAATAAATCGCTTGGACGACTTCTGTGCAGTTTGAACAACGGCCAGGCGGAGGCCAGCAACGTCGCCACCATCGCAAGCAACATCAGTTGCAGCAACTGCAGCGGGAAAATCCGAAGGGGTAATCGCCAGCCGAACGCCTGAACGTTAATGACTGCATTCAGGCACCAGGCCATCGCCAGGCCCAAGGGCAACGCCAGCAACAGGGTCAATACAGCCAGCATCCAGGTCTGCCCCAGATTGAGCAGCATCAATCTGCGCCGTGTGACGCCCATTGCCCATAGCGGCGCGAGTTGCCCCAGTCGGCTCTGGCTCTGGGTCAGCAGGCTGATGAACAGCGCGACGCCTGCGACCCCCAGGGTCAGGCTGTTGAGTGCTGCGGTGGCTGCGAACGTGCGTTCAAAGACCTGACTGGACCAGCGTTTGAGCTGGATCTGATCGATGATGTGAGTGTCGTCCAGGACGAATCGCTCCCGCAGGGCGTTGATCAGCGGTGCGACGTCAGACTGGGCAATTCGGAGATTGAAGCGTATGGGCGTCAGCTGCGGCCAGTGGGTGAGCAGATGCCTGGCGTTGACCAGTAAATGGCCCTTGGGATTGCCGTAATCGGCATAGATGCCCACGATTCGCACCGGCCAGTGTCCCGCTGGGACGGGAAGGCTCAGTGTGTCACCCAGTTCGAGATTCAATCGACGGGCCAATTGTTCGCTGAGCATGACAGTATCCTGATCGACCAGTTGATCCCAGGCGTCGGCCGATGCGTCGAGTAACTCCCAGTGCTGGCGATAGGTGCTGTGATCAATCACGCCGAACAGGTCGGCGGGCCAGCCGTGCAACTGCACGGGTACTTGCCAGTTCGGCAGCACGGCCTTGATCTCCGGCCGCTGGCTCAGCCAGGCCTGCAACGGCTCGGCCTGGGCAGGGTTTTGCGGGCTTACGTACAGCTCGGCGGTCAGGCGCTGCTCCAGCCAGCTGTTGAAGGTTTCACGAAAACCCGACGTCATGCTGCCTGCGCCGATATTGGCGGCCATCGCCAGTAACAGCGCCATCAATGCCAGGCTCAACGCAGGCAATTGTTGCCTGCAATCAGCCAGAAACCATTGGCCTGTGACCGAACGACTGCGCGTCAGCAAAACGCTTAGCAGTTTGTCCAGTAACACCGGCAGACCGAGCGCAGCGCCGAGCAGTAAGGCGCTGGTCAGGACGAATCCCGCGAGCAGCGAGTTACCGAGATACAAAGCCACTGCTGCAATCACTGCGCAGGTGATCGCGACCCAGCCTTGCCGCTGCAGCCAGCGGGCGTGGGCCTGCTGCCAGGCTTGGGCATCAGCCAGCGCCAGCAAGGGCAGGCGCGCGGCACGCAGCAAACTGTTGGCCCCTGCCAGCAATGCGCCGAGCAGGCTGAGGCCGATGCCGCTGATCCACCACCACAGGCTCAAATTCAGCTGTCCGGCCACCTCTGCGCCATAAAGACCCCGCAGGCTTGCTGCTACATCAGGCAGCAGCAGGCTCGCCAGCAGGTAGCCGCTGACCACCCCCAATATCCCGCCGAGCAGGGCCAGAACACCGAGTTCCACGCCCAGCGTTGCAATCAGCAGCCGGGCCGTGACGCCCGAGGCGCGCAAATTACGCAGTAAGCTGCGGCGTTGCTCAAGCGCCAGACCAATCGCCGCATGCACGATGAACAGCCCGACAATGAAAGACAGCACTCCCAGTGCATTGAGGTTCAGGTGGAAGCTTTCGGTCAGGCGCTCAAGGTTGTTTTCTTCGCCTGCCTTTCTGATCACCAGTTGGTCTGCCAGCGAAGCCGGTAGCGGTGCCTTGAATCCGTCGGGCAGCAGCAGGCGCGACAACTGGCCGTTCGCACCCAGCAGTGGCTGGGCAAAGCCGATATCGGTGAGCAGCAGTCCGGGTGCCATATCCGGTGTCGCGCGCAGGGGCGGTAGCGGCGTGCCGTTTTCCGTCTGCGGCTGCTGGCCTTCCCTGAGATTCAGTTCATGTAAGGTCTGGGGCGCGATCCAGGTCGCGCCCGGTGGGGTGAGAAAGTCCACGACCTGTTCCGCGTTCAATGTCTGCCCTGCGAGTGAAATCCCTGTCGGCAATGTTACCGGCTCGATGCCCATCAGTTGCAGTTTGCGGTTTTCGAGCTCTTCAAGGGCGATCCTGCCTTGCACCACGGGCGATACCGGCCAGCCTGCACGACGCAACTGAATGAACAGGTCTTGTGAGAACAGCTTGCCATCGGCTGCCTCGATAATCGTCTGCGGCTGACCGCCGATCAACTGGCTGGCGCGCTGATAACTTTCCCGGGCCTGACTGTTGAGTGCCTGTACGCCGGTCAGCAATGCTGTCGCCAGCCACAGCCCGGTCAGCACGCTGAAAAACTGCACCGGGTGGCGTCGCCAGTGGCTGAGCAGGGCGCGTAACGTCCAATAGAACACCCGCATGTCAGCGTTCGCCCTCGTTCGCCAGACGGCCCAGATGCAGCACCTGTTGGCGCGCCAGGCGTGCCGCAATGCGTGGGCTGTGGGTGACCATCAGCAGAGTCGCTGCACTGTCGTCGAGCAAATCCAGCAGCAACTGCAGGACCTCGTCACTGGTGGTTTCGTCGAGGTTGCCAGTGGGTTCGTCCGCCAACAGCAGACCTGGCCGGGAGGCTAGCGCACGGCCGATGGCGACACGTTGTTGCTGGCCGCCGGACAACTGCTCTGGATATCGGTCCAGCAGTTCATCCAGCCCCAGACGTTCGACGAGCCGCGCTTGCCAGGCCGCGTCGTAACGCCCGGCGAGACGGGCCTGAAAAGCAAGATTGTCGGCAACCTTGAGGCTGCCGATCAGGTTGAATTGCTGGAACACCAGACCGATTTCCGTGCGTCGCCAATTCGCCAACTGGCGTTCGCTCATCAGGTCCAGACGCTGCCCGCCGACCTCGAGGGTGCCCGAGTCGGCATGATCAAGCCCGGCGATCAGATGCAACAGCGTGCTCTTGCCACTGCCCGATTCGCCCATCAGCGCCAGACTCTCGCCCCGCGCTATCTGTAGATCGACACCCCGCAATACCGCCACCGGGCCTTGGGCCGTGGTGTAATTTTTGTAGACATCTCGCACTTGCAACATGAGGGGCTCACTGGCTGTTCCAGCACTAAGCGTAGCGGCTGAGCGCGGTTGCGCCGCTGGCTGGTGTGGTGCTTAGGGTGCTTAGGGTGCTGTGGGGACCGCTTTCCACAGGCAGTGGCGCAGAGCATGGACGCTATCAAGACACTCCGTCTATTTATTCTCGCCCCGAATCAACCCACGCAAGGCAAACCGGTTCGGGTGACAGGCCTCGGCGACGCTGCGAGGCAGTGGCAGCGGTTCGTTGTCGAGCCAGGCGGCGAGCAGTTCGGCGCACAGCGGGGCGGTGATCAATCCACGTGAACCGTGGCCGCTGTTGACGTAAAAGCCGTCCAGCCAGGGACAGGCGACGTCCGGCACCTGACGCGCATCCTTGCCCAGCGCGGCGAAGGCTTTGAGAAAAGCGTCCCGGTCCGCCAGCGGGCCGACGATGGGCAGGTAATCCGGGCTGGTACAGCGAAACGCGGCGCGGCCTTGCAGGTGCTCTGGCGGCAGGTCTGCTGCTTCCAGGCGCTCAAGCAGATCGTGGGAAATGTCCTCGAGCATCTGCAGATTGCCCTGATGATCGACAGGATCAGGCGTGAGGTCGACGCTGTTGAAGTCAAAGCTCGCCCCCAGTGTGTGCTCACCCAGCCGGGCAGGCGCGACGTAACCCTCGGCGCAGACCACCGTACTCAATGCTCGGCTGGCCGGGGTCTCCGGCAGACGGGTGATCTGGCCGCGAATACGTTTGAGCGGCAGCCCGGCGCTTTGCGGGAACCGTTTGATGTCGGCGGCGCCGGCCAGTACCACGACTGGCGCGCTGTCGATCAAAAGCTCGTTATCCCATGCCTGCCACTGCCCATCGACCTGACGCACCTCCAGCGCCTCGTGATGAGCCATCAACCGAATGTTCGGGTGTGTGGCCTGCACATCACAAAGCGCAGGTGGATGAACCCAGCCGCCTTCCGGGTAAAACAGCCCGCCGCTGGCCAATTGGATACCGCTGCGTGCTTCTGCCGCAGACCGATCCAGCAGGTGCAGAAGCGATTCTGGAAAGGCCTCGGCCAGTTGTGCCTGACGTTTTGCTTCCTTGTCGTCAAACGTCAGTTGCAGCACGCCGCAGCCGTCCCAGTCCACGCCGCGCTGCAAGCGTTCAAGCAGACGCCGGGTATGCCCGAACCCGCTGAGAATCAATTGGGATAACGCCGTGCCGTGCGCCGACAGTTTCAGATACAGCACGCCCTGCGGGTTGCCGGACGCTTCCTGCGCTGGCGCGGCATGACGCTCCAGCAGGCTTACCTGCCAGCCTCTGTTTGCCAGGCTCTCGGCCGTGGCGCAACCGGCCAGTCCGGCACCGATCACCAGGGCCTTGCGTTCACCTTGCAGGGCTGGCGGTCGGGCAAACCAGGGCCTGGCGGCAGGCGCAGGCGTGACGCCTTCGGGCGGGGCGATGAACGCACCGCGCAGCACTTCCCATTTATGGCCGATGCCTGGCACGCGCTTCATCTTGAAGCCCGCCGCGTTCAGCGCGCGGCGGACCCAGCCAGTGCTGGTGAACGTGCCGATGGTCGTTGCTGTCGTCGACAGTCGCGCCAGTTCTGCAAACAGTTCAGGCGTCCACATTTCGGGGTTTTTCGCCGGCGCGAAACCGTCAAGAAACCATGCATCGATCTGGCCGTCTAGTTGCGGCAGCATTTCCAGCGCATCGCCGATCAACAGGGTCAGCGTGACCCGCCCGTGATCAAACACCAGGCGTTGGAAGCCCTCATGCACGGCGACATACTGATCAAGCAAAGGCTCTGCGAACGCTGCCAGCTCCGGCCACAAGGCCAGCGCACGTTGCAGGTCTGCACGGTTCAGCGGGTATTTCTCGACGCTGACGAACTGCAGCCTTGCACCGGGGCGGGCGCACTCATCGAACAACTGCCAGGCGCAGAGGAAATTAAGGCCAGTGCCAAACCCGGTTTCGCCGATGATCAGCCGTGCGTCCTGCGGCAATTCCGTGAAGCGTCGGCGCAGGTCGTTCTGCACCAGAAACACATGGCGTGTCTCTTCAAGGCCGGATTCGGTGGAAAAGTACACATCGGAAAACGTACGCGAATGCGGATTGCCTTGTTCGTCCCAGTCGATCTGGGCGTGGCGGGTAATGGTCATGTTCGGCTCAGCGGTGGCAATGGCCGCATTTTAGCCGTGTGTGCGGCTAAAAGCGGTATTGCTGTTGTGCCGATTGACCCATGCGGGCATTCGGTGGTCACTATATGCATCTGGCCATCATCCTCAGGCCCCATCTCGAAGGGAGCAGTGCATGTTTGAATCCGCTGAAATCGGTCATGCCATCGACGACGAAACCTACGAGGCCGCCGTGCCAGCCTTGCGCGAGGCGTTGCTCGAAGCCCAATACGATCTGCATGAACAGGCCGGACGTCAGGTGATCGTGCTGATCAATGGCATCGAAGGCGCGGGCAAGGGCGAGACCGTCAAGCTGCTCAACGAGTGGATGGACCCGCGCTATATCGAAGTGCGCACCTTCGATCAACAGACGGACGAGGAACTGGCTCATCCCCCGGTGTGGCGCTACTGGCGGCAATTGCCCGCGAAGGGGCGCATGGGGATTTTCTTCGGCAACTGGTACAGCCAGATGCTGCAGGGCCGGGTGCATGGTCGCTTCAAGGACGCTGTGCTGGACCAGGCCATCAGCGGCGCCGAACGCCTGGAAAAGATGCTCTGCGATGAAGGCGCGGTGATCTTCAAATTCTGGTTTCACCTGTCCAAGAAACAGATGAAATTGCGCCTTAAAACCTTGAAGGACGACCCGCTGCACAGCTGGCGCATCAGCCCGCTGGACTGGCAGCAGTCCCGGACCTACGACAAGTTCGTGCGATTCGGCGAGCGTGTGCTGCGCCGCACCAGCCGCGAGTATGCGCCGTGGCACGTGATCGAGGGCGTCGACGCCAACTACCGCAGCCTGACGGTCGGGCGCTTGCTGCTCGAAGGCATGCAGGCGGCGCTGAACAGGACCGAACCTGAGGTCAAGTCCCAGAGCACAGGGCCGCAGGCGAGCCACGATGAAGAGCTGACCCTGCTGGACAGCCTTGACCTGAGCCGCAGCCTGGAAAAGGATGATTACAAGGAGGCGCTGATCACCGAGCAGGCGCGCCTGTCCGGCAACCTGCGCGACAAACGCATGAAGCGTCATGCGCTGGTGGCGGTGTTCGAAGGCAACGATGCGGCCGGCAAGGGCGGGGCGATCCGCCGGGTCGCGGCGGCACTGGACCCGCGACAGTACGCCATCGTGCCGATTGCCGCGCCGACCCAGGACGAGCGCGCTCAGCCCTATCTGTGGCGATTCTGGCGACAGATTCCGGCGCGGGGCAAGTTCACCATTTTCGACCGCTCCTGGTATGGACGCGTGCTGGTGGAGCGGGTCGAAGGTTTCTGCAGTGAATCCGACTGGATGCGCGCCTATTCCGAAATCAATGACTTCGAAGAACAGCTCACCGACTTCGGCATCGTGGTCGTGAAGTTCTGGCTGGCGATTGACGAGCAGACTCAGCTTGAACGTTTCGAGGAGCGCGAGCAGATCCCGTTCAAGCGTTACAAGATCACCGAAGACGATTGGCGCAACCGCAAGAAGTGGCCGCAATACCGCCAGGCCGTTGGCGAGATGGTGGATCGTACCAGCACCGAAATCGCACCCTGGACGCTGGTTGAGGCCAATGACAAGCGTTGGGCGCGGGTCAAGGTGCTGCGCACCCTCAACGAAGCGCTGGAGGCAGCGTTCGCGAAGGACAAGAAGAAATAACAGCACCGCCAGCAAGCGTTGCCTGACTCACCGTTCACGCAACGCTTCGGCCCTGGCTTTGAGCACCGGCTTGAGCAGGTAATCCATCACGCTTTTCTCCCCGGTGATGATGTCTACGGTGGCGATCATGCCGGGGATGATCAGCAGCGGTTTGCTGTCGCTGCCAAGATGATTACTGTCGGTGCGCACCTGTATCAGGTAGAAGCTGTTGTCCTTGTCATCCGTGACGGTGTCGGCGCCGATCAGTTCAAGGCGTGCAGGCAGGCCGCCATACAGGGTGTAGTCATACGCGCTGAACTTGACCATGGCCTTCTGGCCGGGATGCAGGAACGCAACGTCCTGCGGGCGCACTTTCGCTTCGATCAACAGATTGTCTTCCAGTGGCACGATTTCCATCAGGTCGCTGCCGGGCTGAACCACGCCGCCGATGGTGTTGACCTTGAGGGTCTTGACGATGCCGCGTACCGGCGATACGACGGTCGTACGGCTCATGCGGTCGTCAATGGCAATGCGGCTGGCGCTGATTCGGGCCAGGTCGTTGCGCTTTTCGTTGAGCTGGCGCGCTGCATCGGCACGAAACCCGAGTTCCGATTCCTGCACCCGGCTCCTGATTTCGCTGATTGCCGCTTCGGCCCTCGGAATCGCCAGGGTGTTGGCGTTCATCGAGCCGCGAATTTCCACTGCATTGCGTTTGAGGCGCAGGATTTCCACTGGCGATACGGCACCTGAACCGACCAGCGGTGCCGACATGTCCAGCTCCTGCTGAACCAGCGCCAGGCTGCTGCGAAACTGCTCCTGTCTGGAGCGGAACTCGGCCAGTTCCTGAGTCTTCTGATGCAGTTGCTCATTGAGTGTGCGTTGCTCGCTGGCCAGCTGCCGCTGCCGGGATTCATACAGCGCGTGCTCGTCGGCAGCCACTTGCGGGGCGCTGGACTTCAATTGCTCAGGCAGCGTGAGTGGGCGACCTTCGGCCTCGGCGGCCAGCCGTTCCACTTGCGCGGTCAGGGTCAGCCGGTCGACTTCGCTTTCGCTGCGGCTGGACATGAAGCGCGTGTCATCGAGGCGCAGCAGGGTGTCGCCTTTGTTCACCACCTGACCTTCGCGCACGAAAATATCGGTCACGATCCCGCCTTCCAGGTTCTGGATGACCTGCACCTTGCTTGACGGAATAGCCTTGCCTTCGCCAGTGGTGACTTCTTCCAGCACCGCAAATCCGGCCCACAGCAACGCACTCAGCAGCAGTGCGGCGGTAACCCACACCGTCAGGCTCATGGTGCGCGATGAGGGATCGGCCAGCGCGGCAGATCCACAGGATAGGAACCTGTGTTCGATGTGACGGCTGCCGGACTTAGTCATGAACAATCCTCCTTAAACGGGCGCCGGGCCGATCTGGCCCTTGCGCAGTGCTTCGATGACAGCATCCTTCGGTCCGTCCGCAACCAGCTTGCCGTGGTCGAGCACCAGCAGGCGGTCGACCAGGGTCAGCATTGACGGGCGATGAGTGATCAGCAGCAGGGTCTTGCCGGGGATCAGACGGTGCAGGTGCTGGCGCAGGTGGTCTTCGCTGACGTTGTCCATGTGGCTGGTGGGTTCGTCGAGCAGCAGAACGGGCGGGGCCAGCAGCAGTGCGCGAGCCAGCAACACGCTTTGTCGTTGCCCGCCCGAGAGCAACTGGCCGCGCTCGCCGACGGGCCTGTCGAAGCCGCGCGGATGACGCAGCGCCAGTTCATCGACGCCGGTCATACGCGCCACTTCCAGCATGCGTGTGTCGCTGACCTGCCGTGCGCCCAGCAACAGGTTGTCGCGCAGGCTGCCCGCCAGCAGCGGCAGATCGTGAGCGACGTAACCGATCTGCTGGCGCAGTTCGCTGATGTCCAGTTGCTGAAGGTCCAGGTTATCGACCAGTACCTGACCTTCGTCCGGCGTGTGAAACCCCATCAGCAGACGCGCCAGTGTGCTTTTGCCCGAACCGCTGCGGCCGATGATGCCAACACGCTCTCCGGGTTTCAGACTGAAACGAACCCCGTTCAGCGCCGTTGCGCCCTTGGGCTCATAGGCAAAACGCAGGTTGCTGACGCTCACCGCGCCCTTGAGCGGAGGCGTTTGCAATGGGCGTTTTTGCGGCTCGTGTTCCTGGGGCAAGGCCATCAACGCGTCAGTACTTTTCATCGTCAGTTG
The DNA here is from genome assembly GCF_021147865.1 of Pseudomonas sp. CDFA 610. Taxonomy (NCBI): domain Bacteria; kingdom Pseudomonadati; phylum Pseudomonadota; class Gammaproteobacteria; order Pseudomonadales; family Pseudomonadaceae; genus Pseudomonas; species Pseudomonas sp. CDFA 610. Next base: position 394,552 of record NZ_JAGTPM010000002.1, on the reverse strand, counting down.
CGCTTGCTGGTAACGGGTGATCAGACTCACCACTTGCCCGAGTGGCGCCAGCACCCGACTCCCCAGCATATAAGTCGCCACCAGCGCGCCGACGCTCAGGTGTCCACCGATGATGCTGTAGACACCGGCGACCAGCGTGGCCATGCCGCAGAACTGCTGCATGAACAGCGTGCCGTTGCCGGCGATGGCGGCGAGGTGGCGGGCGTGGCTGTCCAGCCGGGACAGGGCACCGTGGGTGCTTTCCCACTGATGCTGACGTTCGCTCTGGGCATTGCAGGCCTTGAGCGTTTCCAGACCGCCGAGGGTTTCGATCAGCAGGGCCTGGCGCGCGGCAGCCAGGCTCAAACCCTTCTGTACCGTGTCACGCAGGCGAACCTGGATCGCCCAGGCAAAGGCAACGGTCAGCGGAAAAGCCAGCAGCGGAATCAACACCAGCCAGCCGCCCAGCAGGCCAATGACGGCCAGCATCAAGATCGCGAAAGGCAGGTCGATCAGGCTGGTCAGGGTTACAGCGGTCAGAAACTCGCGCAGTCCCTGAAAATCATGAATGCTCTGAGCGAAGCCGCCAACCGTGGCCGGGCGCGCCTTGAGGTTCATGCCGATGATGCGCTCGAACAGCGTCGCAGAGAGGATCAGGTCGGTGCTTGCACCTGCCTGATCCAGCAGACGGGCGCGGATCAGGCGCAGGCCCATTTCAAACAGCGTGCCGATCAACAGACCGATGGCCAGCACCCAAAGGGTGGCGGTGGCCTGATTGGGGACCACGCGGTCATAGGTCTGCATGACGAACAGCGGCACCATCAGGCCGAGCACATTGATCAGCAGACTGGCGAGGATCGCGTCGCCGTACAGTCTTCGGGACAGTCGCACGGTGTCGCGAAACCAGGAGGTCACTCTGGGCAGCAGGGGCGAGCGCAGTTGTTCCAGCTCGTGGCGCGGGCTGGCGAACAGTACCTGACCGGTGTAGCGCTGCGCCAGTTGCTCAGGCGCGACCCACTGCTCGCCGCCCTGGTTTTCCGAGGGCAGGATCAGCAGGCGGCCCGAGTCGTCACGACGCACCAGCACTGCGCAACGCTGGCCCTTCAGCAACAGCAGCACAGGCAGATTCAATGCGTCGATATGGTCCAGATCGCGATGCAGCCAGCGCGCCTGCAGACCGGCACGGGCAGCGGCGCGTGGCATCAGCGAAGGTTCCAGCCGCTGATCGCTCGTCGGCAGTCCTGTACTCAGGCTGGTGCGACTGTGGGTGCGGCCATGCAATCGACAGAGCATCATCAGGCCGTCGAGCAATGGGTCTTCGACATTGGTGAGCGATGCGTCATGAGCATCGGCGTCAGGCATGTTCAGGCTGTTCAAAAGCGTGCTCCCGGTCACGGCTTATTTGAGTTCGGGCAGACGGGCTTCGCTCTGCACTTCGTTCAGCGCCACGGCTTCGGCAGGCAGGACCACACGCTGTTTGCGCAGCAGCTCACCTTCGCTGGCCAGCACCCGGTACATGGCCAGTTCCTCGGTGTAGCGCACTTCGGTGTAGCGACGGCTCGCGTTGTACAGCTCGTTCTCGCTGTCCAGCAGATCCAGAAGGCTGCGCTGTCCCAGGCCGAACTGATCCTGATAGGCCGTGCGAACACGGGTGGTCGATTCGACATATTCCCGGGCAATCGGCGTTTGCTCGCGGGCGTTGCTCATGGCATTCCAGGCCAGCGACATGTTCTCGTTGAGCATGCGCAGGGCGTTGTTGCGAATGTCCATCGCCTGGCCGGTCTTGTGTGCGTTGGAGCGCATGCGCGCCTTGTCGCGATTGCCATTGAACAGGTTGTAATTCATCACCACGGCGGCACGCCATTCGTTGTCGTGGCCGCGCTCGCCCTGCTGGTTGTCATTGGCACCGACTGCAAGTTCGGCGTCGAAGCGCGGGTAGAAGGGGGCCTTGGCAATTTCATATTGTTTTTCGGCCGCCTGCACATCGGCCTGGGCCGACTTCAGGTAAGGGTTGTTGAGCAACATGCTCTGCTGCGCATCACTCAGGCTCAGCGGCACTTCGCCCTTGATCGACGGAGGCGACTCCAATTCGTCCGGCAGGCGACCCACGGCGCTCTCGAAGTTGGCTTCAGCGTCTGCCAGGTCCACCTGTGCGGTGTGGAAGTTGTTCTGCGCCAGGGCGCGGCGTGCCAGCGACTGATCGCGGTCGGCCAGGCTGCCGACGCCTCGCTCGCTGCGCAGGCTGATCTGGTCGTTGATACGCAGGTGTGCCTGCAGGTTGTTTTTTGCCAGCGTCAGCAACTCGCGGCGCTTGAGCACTTCCAGGTACACCTCGACTGCGCGCAAGGCCAGGCTTTGGGACGTTCCCTGTACGTAATACGCCCGTGAGTTGACCACCGCTTCTGTGCGTCCGACTTCGTTGGGCGTGTTGAAACCATCGAACAGCAACTGACGCAGGCGCAGCTCCGACTGGGTGTACGTCAGGGCTTGGGTGTTGTGCCCATAGAGCGCGCGTGTGCTGGGGCTGTCGTTGTTCTGTCTGCCGTAGGCGGCGATGGCGTCAACCACTGGCATATAGCCGCCTTTGGCCACATTCAGCTCTTCATTGGCCGACAGGCGTTCATGTTTGCCTGCCTGTATTTCAGGGTGATTGTCGAGGGTGCTCTGAATCGCCTCGGTCAATGAAATGGCTTGCGCTTGCGCACAGGCCACTGCCAGAACAACAGCACTGTAAAGCGGGGTCAAATCGCGCATGGAGGATTTCTCCCTGAGGTGGTTCTTGATCGCCATAAAAATGACGATTCTGTGGTTTCAGCCGTATCAGGCGTGTAACAACACAGCTAAGAACAACTTTGAGAAAACCTCAGACGCTTTTTTCATAGGGCTTATGCCAAAAAAAACTTATGCGGTTTTTTGATTTCGAGCGATGGTTGTTTGCCTGAAAATAGATATTTCAAGCGTTTATGAATATTGATCGGGAAATGTACGGTACATGACGAAATATTGTCAGGCCTCTTTTTGCCCATGATGCAGGTCCGACCAGGCGGAATGAATCGGGTGTCGGTATTTTGGCGATCATTTTTTTTCAGCACCGAGGCGTTACACGCGTACCGAAGTCGAACGTGTTGCCAGGCAGTGACAGCGCTGATCATCACGACAGTGGAGAAGCCCATGGCGAGCGTCATCGGAACAGTGTGGAGCGTATCGGGCGATGTATTTGCGGTGGCAGCAGACGGTTCAAAGAGGCTGCTGGTCGCCGGTAATCGCGTGTTTGTGGGCGAGCAGGTGCAGACAGGATCTGACGGGGCTGTCGCCGTCCGGCTGGAGAGCGGTCGCGAGCTGACCTTGGGGCGTGACAGTCGCGTGTTGCTTGATGCGGCCGTGCTCGACGATCAGGCGCCGCATGTGGAAACCCTTGATCCGCAGACACCGACACTCGGTATCGTGACTGTCGATGATCGCGGGCCGTCGAGTGAGTCTGAAGCCAATACAGGCGGTGGAGGGCACACCGTCGTCATGCTCAGCGCAACCGGCGGCGAGGTTCTGCCCGTGGTCGGCTTCGCCACCGAGGGCTTGGTGATGACACCGATCTTTCCCGAAGGACGTGACGGTTTCGCGCGCGGCGGCGGTGATATCGGAGCACCGCCCGATGACGTGATTCCACCTGCGCCTGAGCCGCCCTTCATCGAGCCGCCGGTCACTGAGCCACCCATCACAGAGCCACCCATCACAGAGCCGCCGGTCACCGAACCCCCGGTGCCCCCGACAGAACTGCCTGTAGAGCCACCGACTGAGCCACCGATCGAACCGCCTGAGCCCCCCGTCGAGCCTCCGGTTGATCACTGCGTCTGCGTATCGGACAGCGAACTGGCGCTTCATGAAGCCAACCTGTGCGCAGGCTCTGCGCCCGATCCGGCCGCGTTGACCCAGAGCGGCAGCTTCATCGTCAGGGCGCCTGACGGGCTGCAGAGTCTGGTGGTGGGCGGCATCGAGATTGTCAGGGACGGGGCTGTGATGGACTTTTCCCAACCTGTGCTGACTGCGTTGGGCAACAGCCTGAGCATTACCGGCTACGACCCGGTCAGTGGCCAGATCACTTACAGCTACACCTTGCTCAATCCGTTCATGCACCCGGACGGCGAGGGTCCCGATACACTGGGCGAAACCATCGAGGTGGTGGCCGTTGATCGCGATGGCGACATGGGTACCGGGCAGTTGGAGATTGTCATTGTCGACGACCAGCCGCTCGCCGCCGATGTCTCGCTGACGGTAACACCCGTGCCGCAAGACTCGAACCTGCTGTTGATCATCGACAGCTCCGACAGCATGAAAGGCGCTTCCGGTATCGATGGCCTGTCACGTCTGGACCTGGCCAAACAGGCGCTCAACCAGTTGCTCGATCAGTACGCCGCCATGGGTGAGGTACGGGTGCAGATTGTGACCTTCAACAGTCAGGCCGACCTGCCCGGTTCGGTCTGGGTCGATGTCGCCACTGCCCGAGACATCATCAACGCACTGGAGGCCGGCAACGGCACCAACTACGACGCAGCACTGGCGGCCGCGCAGCATGCGTTTTTCAGCGCTGGCAGTCTGACGGGTGCGCAGAATCTGGCGTACTTTCTGTCGGACGGCAACCCGACGCTGTCCCCGGAGCATTCCGAACCCAACCACCAGCCCGACCCGAGCCAGGGCGACGGCATCGATGCCGATGAACAGGCGATCTGGACGGCCTTTCTCGATGCTCACGGCATCAAGTCGTTTGCCATCGGCATCGGCAGCGACGTCAGCCAGACATACCTGGACCCTATCGCCCATGATGGCCAGTCCGGCAACGACATGCGCTCGGTAATCGTTCTGAAACCGCGTGAACTGAATGCCGTGCTCAGTGGCACGGTTCAAGGCAATACCGAAGGCAGCCTGCTCGCCGGCGGCACATTCGGTGCCGACGGCGGCTTCGTCAAGGTGCTGATGGTCGACGGGGTGGCCTACACCTATGACCGAAGCGGGCAGGGCAGCATCAGCGGCAGTGCGGGGCAGGCACATTTCGACAACAGCGCTCGTACCGTCACCCTGATCACCCAGGCGGGCGGCACCCTGATGGTTGATATGGAAAGCGGCGCATTCAGTTATACGCCGAGCGGTTCCCTGACACCCGTTACGGAAAAGATCGGTTATGTGCTCAGTGATCATGACGGCGACCTGGCGGGCGCAACGCTATGGATTCACGTGCAGCCACCCGCCCCGACTCCTTCGCCCGAAGCCTTGGATGATCACATCATCACCAACATTCTCGCCCCGAGCATCGAGGTGCCTGCCGCAGCGTTGCTGGCCAACGATCATTCGCGAAACGGTGATCCGCTGAGCGCGGCGACAACCACGTTTCAGACCGGCTGGCGGGATGCCGGTTCAGACTTCGCGTCGCCGCGGCTGAACACCCTTCAGTTCTGTGGACAGGAAGATGTGTTGGAAAACCAGATCAGGGACCTGCAGCGTTCGGATTTTCATGTCACTCATGCGGCGACTGCAACCGTGCTGCTCAGCGGTTATCTCGGTGCTTGGCAAGGTGACACGTTCAATCATCAGGATCTGTACAGCGTTAAACTGAGGGCGGGCGAAACGCTGACGGTCGATACCCGTCAGCTTTCCGATCAGGTCGGGCTGGCGTGGCAGATGGACAATGGCGAATTTCACAGTCTGGCGGCGAATGGATCGTTCACCGCCAGCGAGGACAGCACCTACCGCCTGATTCTGATCCACCAGCCTGACCCTGGCGTGCCGAATGAAGGGCTGAACTACCAGTTGGGTCTGAGCATCGACTACCGTCAGGTTAATACCACCCCAAGTTATCAGGGCAGCTATGCCATTCAGGACGCGCATGGCCGTCAGGATTCGGCGGCCGTGATTATCGATTACCAGCATGGTCCCACGTTGATCGGCACCGATGGCGACGACGTACTGCTTGCGGCAGGCGGCAAGGACTACCTGAACGGCGGCAACGGTCATGATGTGCTGATCGGTGGGCAGGGTGACGACGTGCTGACGGGCGGTGATGGGCAGGACCGGTTCATATGGCTGGCGGGCGACACGGGCCATGATCGGGTGACGGACTTCGACGTCGGTGTCGATAGCCTCGATTTGTCCCAGCTCTTGCAGGGCATGGGTGCGAAGGCTGAAACATTGCAGGACTTACTGCATCTACGGGTCAATGGCGTTGGCACGCAATCGGTTTCGACCATTGAAGTGGGCGTGGATGCGAGTCATCCGAGCCAGAGCATCGAGCTTGCGGGCGTCGACCTGGCCGCGCAGTTCGGCGTCACGCCGGGAGCTGATGGCTGGATAGGCGCAGGTGCAGACACGGCGACCATCATCAACGGCATGCTGAGTGATCATTCGTTGAAGGTGGATGTGGTTTAGCGCACTGTTTCCGGCAAACACTTGGCGGTGTGAGGTTCAACAAGGTTCAGGACCTCACTGCCTGCGCAACGTCTTCTGCCTGAGGATATAAACCGTCACCAGCACCGCACTGACCAACATGAAGCCACGAGCCCACGGCAGAGGAACCAGATAGCAGGACAGTCTGATGCTGGCCCACATCGTGCCAATCGCGTAGACCTTGCCCTTGAGAGGAATGCCGCGGCCTTCAAGGTAGTCCTTGATCCAGGGACCAAGCCGCTTGTGGTTGACCAGCCAGTGATAGAAGCGGGGAGAGCTGCGAGCAAAACATGCGGCAGCCAGTAGCAGAAAAGGCGTTGTGGGCAGCACCGGAAGCACGATCCCGACAACGCCCAGCGCAACGCTCAGCCAGCCGACGCCCAATAGAAAATAGCGCACCGACCGATGACGGCTGGTGCGCGTCGACGCCTGCGCCATAGGCGCGGACTCAGTGGTGGCGGGGTTTGAGAATTGCCGGCTTCTCATCCGGAGCCTGGCACAGCAGGTACAGTGCCGTCAGCGCTTCCGGAATCTGCACGATCATGTCGTCCATCAGGTTGGCGTCCTGAGCGATATCGGAGAATTCCGGTTGCTCGTCGAACAGACCCGAACCGACCATGATAGGCAGCAGCATCTCGCTGACTTCGTCCTCGGCGCTTTCGAACCAGGCGTTTTCACGCAGGAACACGCCTTCCATGAAGCCGATGCACCAGCCACGCAGATCCGAATCATCCGGGTCGTCGCCCAGGTCCAGATCGCACGGCAGTTCGAACTCTTCATCCGACGCCAACTGGCGGGCGATGTGCGCCTGCAGTGCAACGAGAGTGGCTTCGATCTCGACGCGCTGTGCGTCGCTTGCGTAGTGCGGCGGCTCGGAAAACAGGGCATCGATCCACTCGCGCTCCGGCACTGGTTCGGAACAGATCGACAGGGCGGTCAGGTAGCCATGAGCGGCCACGTAGTCCAGTGCTTCTTCGTGCAGTTCATCTGCATCGAGGAAGACTTGCAGGCGGGTTAGTTGCTCAGCGAAGGACATGGACGCACTACCTTGGAAATAAACGATGCTGAATTCTAGGCCCTGAGCGCCTGTGGCGCCAGCGCGGCGGCCCAATGCAGTTAATTTCGACCACTCATGTCCCAGTCATCCATTGCCTGTGAGTGCTCGGGTATACTCCCCGGTTTGCAGTGCAGCAGGACAATCTGGGGTTTTTATGCTCGAACAGGCACAACGCGTACTTAAAGACATCTTCGGCTACGACAGCTTCCGTGGTCGCCAGGGTGCCATTATCGAACGTGTAGCCAACGGCGGTGATGCACTGGTGCTGATGCCGACCGGCGGTGGCAAGTCCCTGTGTTTCCAGGTTCCCGGCCTGTTGCGCGATGGCCTGTGTGTCGTGGTGTCGCCGCTTATCGCATTGATGGACGATCAGGTCGCGACCCTCGAGGAACTCGGTGTTTCTGCCGCTGCGCTCAATTCGACACTCAGTGCCGAGCAGCAGCGCGACCTGGCCAACCGGATTCGTCAGGGCGAAGTCAAAATGCTTTATCTGGCGCCGGAACGTCTCGTTCAGCCGCGCATGCTGTCCTTTCTGCAAAACCTCGATATCGCGCTGTTCGCCATTGATGAAGCGCACTGCGTTTCTCAATGGGGACATGATTTCCGTCCCGAGTACCTGCAACTGGGTCAACTCGCCGAACTGTTCCCCAGCGTTCCGCGCATCGCCCTGACGGCCACTGCCGACAAGCGGACCCGTGAAGAAATCGTCACGCGTCTGCATCTGCAGAACGCCGAGCGGTTTCTGTCCAGTTTCGACCGCCCCAACATCTTCTATCGCATCGTGCCCAAGGAATCGCCGCGCAAGCAGTTGCTGGCGTTTCTGTCCGAGCGGCGCAGTGATGCAGGCATCGTCTATTGCCTGTCGCGCAAGAAAGTCGACGAGGTCGCGGTTTTCCTCAGCGAGAACGGCTATCCGGCACTGCCGTATCACGCGGGACTGCCTTCCGAAACCCGTGCCGCCAATCAGAAGCGCTTCCTTAATGAAGAAGGCCTGATCATGGTCGCGACCATCGCATTCGGCATGGGCATCGACAAGCCCAACGTACGCTTTGTCGCGCACATGGACCTGCCCAAGTCGCTGGAAGCCTACTATCAGGAAACCGGCCGGGCAGGGCGTGACGGTCTGCCAGCGGATGCCTGGATGGCATACGGTCTGCAGGACGTGCTGATGCTCAAGCAGATGCTGCAGAACTCCGAAGGTGACGAGCGGCACAAGCGGCTCGAACACCACAAGCTCGACGCCATGCTGGCGCTTTGTGAAGAAACCCGCTGCCGTCGCCAGACGCTGCTGGCCTACTTTGACGAGGACATGCCCAACCCCTGCGGTCACTGCGACAATTGTGTCGATGGCGTACAGACCTGGGACGCCACCGAGCCTGCACGTCAGGCGCTGTCGGCCATTTATCGCACTGGCCAGCGCTATGGTGTGGGGCATCTGGTGGACGTTCTGCTCGGCAAGTCCAATGACAAGGTCGAAAGTTTCGGTCATCAGCACCTGTCGGTGTTCGGTGTCGGCAAGGCGCGCTCCGAGGGTGAGTGGCGCTCATTGTTCCGGCAACTGGTCGCGCGCGGTCTGGCGGACATCGATCTGGAAGGCTACGGCGGCCTGCGTCTGAGTGATACCTGCCGCCCGCTGCTGCGCGGTGAGGTCACACTGGAACTGCGTCGCGACCTCAAGCCGCAGACCTCCGCCAAGAGCCATTCCGGCAGCCCGGCCAGTCAACTGGTGCGAGGCGAGGAGCGCGAGCAGTGGGAAGCCCTGCGCTCGCTGCGCCGCAAGCTGGCCGAAGAACACGCAGTGCCGCCTTACGTCATTTTCCCGGATTCGACTCTGCTGGAAATGCTGCGCAGCAAGCCCGGTTCAATGGCCGAAATGGCCCGCGTCGGCGGTGTCGGCGCGCGCAAGCTGGAACGTTACGGCGAGGCGTTTCTGGAAGTGCTCAGCGGCAAGGCCGAAGCGCCCCGAGTGGTCACTGACCTGCGTCACGAGCTGATCAGTCTGGCGCACGCCGGCATGACCCCGGCACAGATTGCCGGCCAGTTGCAGTGCTCGGAAAAGAATGTCTACACCCTGCTCGCCGAAGCCATCGGCAAACAGCAACTGTCCGTTGAACAGGCGCTGGATCTGCCCGAAGACCTGCTGGGCGAAATTCAGGATGCGTTTCTGGACGGAGAAGGCGAGCTGCCTCCGGTTTCTTCGGTGATCGAACAATTCACTGGGCGTGTTCCTGAAGGTGTGCTGTATTGCGTGCGCGCCGCCCTGCAATCCGAGTTCGAGATGTAGGGCCTGCGACGAGACGCCACGGTCGGGCGCTTGCCTGTTTGCAAGGAGCATGCTTAGCTCGCTAATAGTTAGATTTGATCACGAGTGCTCTATGCCATTGACTGATGAACATCGTTTCGGGATGCAACTCGCACAGATTTCCCGAGGCTGGCGGGCCGAACTGGATCGTCGTCTCGCAGGTCTGGGCCTGTCTCAGGCCCGCTGGCTGGTGTTGCTGCATCTTGCCCGCTTTGGTGAGGCACCTACCCAGCGTGAACTGGCCCAAAGTGTCGGCGTCGAGGGACCGACCCTCGCACGATTGCTCGATAGCCTTGAAAGCCAGGGACTGGTGCAGCGTCAGGCGGTGCTTGAGGATCGCCGGGCGAAGAAAATCGTGCTCTGTGATACCGCCCTGCCATTGATCGAACAGATCGAAACCATCGCCAACGTGCTGCGGATCGAACTCTTTGAGGGCGTTGATGAGGAAGACCTGCGGGTGTGCGTGCGCGTGCATTCGCGAATTCTGGCCAATCTCGAAAGATCCTGAGACGAGGCTGCGAGTTCTCCCCCATACTCTTGCAACGGATAGTGAAGTTCATCGGGACAGGTGAGAGGCCTGCTGTGGTTTCCATAAGGGTTAGCATGCTGAAGAGTTCTCAGGCGAGTTCGGGTCGCACCGTCGGTCATGGTTTTTACGCACGCGTGATGGCGGCGTCTGTCGTGGCTTCAACACTGGTTTATTCATCGCTGGCATCAGCGTTGGGGCTGGGCGAAATAACCCTGCATTCGGCGCTCAACCAGCCGTTGAATGCCGAGATTACGCTGCTGGAAACCGAAGGTCTGAGCCCCGACGATGTGGTGGCCAGGCTGGCCTCGCCGGAGGCGTTTGCCAAGGCCGGCGTCGAGCGCGTGTTCTTTCTCAATGATCTGCGTTTCACCCCTGTTCTGAATGGCGGGCGTGGCGTGATCCGGGTGGTTTCGCACAAGCCGGTCACCGAACCTTACCTGAGCTTCCTCGTGCAGTTGTCCCGCCCCAATGGCGATCTGCTGCACGAATACACGGTCCTGCTTGATCCTGCCACGTCGCCCGAGGGCGTCGCCGCAACCCGCAGTCGTAACACGCAGCGCACTGCACAGTCGGCGGCAACTGAATCACGCATGCCGGTTGCGCCGCCAGCCGCTGTTCAGGGCAAATACTACAAGGTAGTCAGCGGCGACACCCTCAACGCCATTGCTGCGCGCGTTCAGGGCCGGGGCAGCAAGGTTTCGACCACCCAGATGGCCGATGGCATTCGGCTTCTCAATCCTCAGGTGTTCGCCCAGGGAGCAGGTTTGAAACCTGGACAGGACCTTCTGCTGCCTGATTCGGCCGTGCAGCCCACGGCCAGCCCTTCGGTAGCCAGTCCCGCAGCGCCAGCGGTGCAACCTGCCGAAGTCCGGGAGGCAGCCGAACAGATGGCGACCGCAGCCATCGAAACCCAGCAATTGACCCGGGAGCTCGAAGAACTCAAGGCGCAGACCGCAGATCTTCAGGATCAGTTGGTTGGCAAGGACAAGCAGATCACAGCGCTTCGTACCGATCTCGCGCAGGCTCAGTCCGCCACGAGCACAGCGGCCACACCGTCGCCCGCAGTCTTGCCTGTTCAACAGCCGGTTGTGGCAGCGGCTCCCAGCGAACCCTTCGTCAGTATTCCGGTCCTGCTGGCCGGACTGCTGATCATCCTGCTGCTCCTGGCATTTGCCTATACCAGAAGACGCCAGCAACGTATTCAGAGCGTGACACCTGCCGTAACACCGGACGACTCCCTGATCAAACCCGCTCAGGCTGCGGTGCTTCCTGTGTTCGAAGTGCCTGCGGTCGCGCCAGCAGTCGCACCCGTCGTGGCCAAATCGTCGTCATCACAACGCATGGCGGGCGCAGCGCCCGATGCACTGGACGGCGTCAGTATCTATATTGCCTACGGGCGTTTCAGTGAAGCGATTGGCATCCTGCGCAGTGCGCTTGAAAAACAGCCGGATCGCGAAGACATTCGCATCAGGCTGCTCGAATTGCTGGCCGAGCAGGGCGACAGTGCCGGGTTTGCTGCCGAGGAACGTTCCGCTCTGCAGCACGGTGTGACCCCGCAAGCCATTCAGGATATTCGTGAGCGTCATCCGCAGCTCAAGGCCCGTGAGGCGCTCACTGCATCGACGGTATTGCCCGCCACCGCTGTCGGGGCCGTTTCGCTGGCCAAGAGCGCTTCCGAGTCAAAAGACGACGATGTGCCTGATTCTGTTTCAGAACAGGAACAGCCCGCCATTACGCAGTTGGACGAAACCACCGCAGCAGCGCTGAATCCTGAGCCGTCAGACGAGTTCCAGTTGAACCTGGACGAACTGTCGATGGATGCTGACTGGGACCTGGTCGATCCGTTTGATGCGCCGCCTGCCCGCACCCAACCTGTCGTTCAACCTGAGGTAGACCCTGGATTTTCTTCGGATCTGAATCAATTGCCCGAAGTGTTCGAACTGTCCGACGAGCAATTCCTCAGCGACTTCTCCGAGTCGGATGCAGTCGAGCCCATCGAAGTGATTCCGCCATCGGCTGTCGACGATTTGAGCGATGACTTCCTTGACAGCTTCATGAGCGACGATTCTGACTTCGACCTGCTGGACCTCGATGAACCGCCCTTGAGCCAGATCAATCAGGCTCAAGTGTTGATCGAAGACGGGGATATCGAGTCGGCCCGTGAAATCCTGTTGCAGGTGATCGCCGAGTCTGACGAAGAACATCAGCGTCTGGCGCGGGAACTGTTGGCAGGGATCAGTTGAGAGACGTCGTTGCGCTTTGCGCTCAACGTTACGTCCCACTGATCGTGCCAACGCGGAGCGTTGGCACGATCAGTATTGGCTCGCGACTGTGAAGCCTGCGTCACGGGACTGAGTCGCTCAGTGCTTGCTGCCTTGAGTCGACATTGCCAGCAACTGCTTCTCCTGATTCCAGTCGAACGGCTCATCGTTCTGCTCGGCCTCATACCGGCGTTCTTCGAGCGCCTGATACAGGTCGATTTCATCGTCCGGCATGAAATGCAGACAGTCACCTGCGAAGAACCACAGAAGGTCGCGCGGCACCAGATGGGCGATTTGTGGGTAGCGCTGGATCACCTGACACAGAATGTCCTGGCCCAGGTACTGGCTTTCGATAGGGTCTTGCGGCAATTGCTCGACCAGTTCGTCGAAGCGCTCCATGAATAATGCATGGCTTTCTTCGGGAACCTGCTCGGCCTCGCCCAGCGCGACCAGAATACTGCGCAGGTGCGCAAGCAGACCGAGATGGTGGTCGAGAGTGGCGTCGGCCATGATGTAATCCTCAAATGCAAAAACAGGCGCGAGAGTATAAAGCTCTGCGCGCCTGTTTTGTGGATCAACTGACCTGCGAGGGTCAGGTCGGGTCAATCAGCGAATCTTGCCCGCTGTATGCGTCAGCTCTTCCTTGTCGAAATCATCCACGTCGATCACCTTGCGACGCGCCGCTTCAGCGCTTTTCAGCGTCTGCGCCTCGTCAGCCTGCAGCACCCCGACACGCAACGCAGCATCGATGAGTGGCTCGCCGGCTTCTGGCAGCACCTGCCCACCTTTGACGGCAACCTGGAGCTTTTTGTGCAGCGGATACGCGGCACTTAGCAGATCGCTGGCGTGTTGCAGCGCGCCAACCGGATCTTTGGCCGATTGCGGGCGGTAGCAGCCTGCAAGTAACTCTTCCAGCGTCGGATCGCCCTTGGCGCGTCCCAGCACTTGAGCCACTTCGGCATCGAGCTTGTCGGACGGACCTTTGTGACGACGGCCGAACGGGAAGACGATGACCCGTAGCAGGCCGCCGAGAATGCGGTTCGGGAAGTTGCTGAGGATTTCATCCATCGCCCGCTCCGAATGCCCCAGGCTTTCTTCCATGGCCCAGCGGAACAACGGGCTCATGTGATCCGGCGAACCCAGGTCGTGGTAACGCTTGAGGGACGCGGAAGCCAGATACAGATGGCTGAGCACGTCGCCCAGACGGGCCGACAGGCGCTCGCGGCGTTTCAGTTCGCCACCCAGCAGCATCATGCTCAGGTCTGCCAGCATGGCGAACGCCGCGGCCTGACGATTCAGCGCTCTGAAGTAGCCTTGGCTCAGGCTGTCGCCCGGCGCACGCTCGAAATGCCCAAAGCCCAGGTTCAGGACCAACGTGCTCGCCGCGTTGCTGACCGCAAAGCCGATATGTTTGAGCAGCAGGGTGTCGAACTCGATCAGTGCGTTGTCGTGGTCTGTGCGCCCGGCCAGTGCCATTTCCTTGAGCACGAACGGATGGCAGCGAATCGCGCCCTGGCCGAAAATCATCAGGTTACGCGATAAAATGTTTGCCCCTTCGACCGTAATGAAGATGGGAGCGCCTTGCCAGTTGCGGCCCAGGTAGTTGTTCGGGCCCATGATGATGCCCTTGCCGCCATGCACGTCCATGGCGTGGCCGATGCATTCACGGCCGCGCTCCGTCAGGTGGTATTTGAGGATGGCCGACAGGACCGATGGCTTTTCGCCCAGATCCACGGCGTTGGCGGTCAGCATCCGCGCACTGTCCATCAGCCAAGCATTGCCGCCGATGCGCGCGAGCGCTTCCTGAATACCTTCGAATGCCGACAGCGGCACGTTGAACTGCTCGCGCACCTTGGCGTACTGACCTGTCACCAGGCTGGTGTATTTGGCCGCGCCGGTGCCCACAGCGGGTAGCGAGATCGAGCGACCCACCGACAGGCAGTTCATCAGCATCATCCAGCCCTTGCCCAGCATGGGCTGACCACCAATCAGATAGCTCAGCGGGATGAACACGTCCTTGCCGGAGTTGGGGCCGTTCATGAACGCAGCGCCCAGTGGCACGTGACGACGACCGATCTCGACGCCCGGTGTGTCAGTCGGAATCAGCGCCAGGCTGATGCCCAGGTCTTCTTCCTCGCCCAACAGGTGCTCAGGGTCGTAGGCCTTGAACGCGAGACCGAGCAGCGTGGCAACCGGACCCAGTGTGATGTAGCGCTTTTCCCAGGTCAGACGCAGGCCAATCACTTCTTCGCCTTGCCAGTCGCCCTTGCAGATAATACCGGTGTCCGGCATCGCGCCAGCATCGGAGCCCGCCAGCGGGCCGGTCAGTGCGAAGCAAGGGATGTCGTCGCCACGCGCCAGACGGGGCAGGTAGTGGTTGCGCTGTTCGTCGGTGCCGTAATGAAGCAACAGTTCCGCAGGACCGAGGGAGTTGGGGACCATCACGGTCGAGGCCAGGTCACCGCTGCGAGTCGCCAGCTTCATGGCGATCTGCGAATGGGCGTAAGCCGAGAAACCCTTGCCGCCGAATTCTTTAGGGATAATCAACGCGAAGAAGCCGTGCTGCTTGATGTGCTCCCAGGCTTGCGGCGGAAGGTCCATGGCCTGCCCGATTTCCCAGTCACTGACCATGGCACACAACGCTTCGGTCGGGCCGTTGATAAATGCCTGTTCTTCTTCGGTCAGTTGCACTTTCGGATAGGCAAGCAATTTGTCCCAGTCGGGACGTCCGCTGAACAGCTCACCGTCCCACCACACAGTCCCGGCATCGATGGCGTCACGCTCGGTCTCGGACATCGGTGGCAGGACTTTCCTGAACCAATTGAACATCGGCGCCGTGAAATGTTTGCGGCGCAGGTCAGGCAGGATCATCGGTATGAAGATCGCCAGCCACAATATCCAGAAAATCGTCAACAGCCAGCCCGGTGCATGGCTGAAAATGCCCATCGCCAGCAGGTAGACCGCGACTACGCCCAGTGCAGGGAGCGGGTCGGTACGTCGATGGGCCAGCCAGGCAATGCCCACGACCAGCACAACAATCCACAACAGCAGCATACGTATTCCTCCGTGATGAACGCCGCTCTGGCAGCGATCAAGAACTGGTCGCCAGGCAGTGGTGGGGCGACATCGATAGTGACCCTGTCCCGACAAGGAAGTTGCCGGCGGATCGGGTAGACTGAGTAGTCAGTTTTTCACAGCCACTGCGAGGGGAACGCAATGCTCACGATATGGGGACGGAAGAATTCAAGCAATGTGCGCAAAGCGCTCTGGATTGCCGAGGAAGTCGGGGTTCCTTACGAAACCCGGGATGCCGGCGGCGCGTTCGGGCTGGTCAACGAGGCGGCATATCGCAGCAAGAACCCCAACGGCCGTATTCCCATGATTGAAGACGGCGATTTCGTGCTCTGGGAATCCAATGCCATCGTGCGTTACCTTGCAGCCCGTCACGCGCCGGATTCCGACCTGTACCCCTCCGATCTGCAAACCAGAGCGCAAGCGGACAAATGGATGGACTGGACCACTTCAACCATTGCGACGCCCTTTATCCCGGTATTCTGGGGCGTGTTGCGCACGTCGGCTGACAAGCAGGACTGGAACGCCATCAACGAAGGCATCACTCACCTGCACAGCCTGTTGCTGGTCGCAGACGAGGCCTTGTCCCGCCAGCCCTACCTGTCGGGTGAGGCGTTCGGCATGGGCGACATTCCGCTGGGCTGTTTTGCCTACGCCTGGTTTGAAATGCCGATTGAACGTCCGCCGCTGCCTCACCTCCAAGCCTGGTATGAACGCCTCAAGACGCGTCCAGCGTACCGCAGGGCGGTGATGAGTCCGTTGACCTGATCGCCAGCTTTTCATGGCGCTTCGATATTTACTATTAACAAATGTGTCTGTACTTGAACGACCCGGCCAAGCACCATTGCGTGATCGGGTGTCAGTGACGCGCACAGCGGCTTTCAGCCCACCCCATTCTTTCTATTCTGATTTGGTACTTTTCCCGATATGTCTTCTGCTCTGTCCATCCGGCAGCTAACCAAAACCTACGGCAACGGTTTCCAGGCCCTGAGTGGTATCGACCTGGACGTCGCCGAAGGTGATTTCTTCGCCTTGCTCGGCCCCAACGGCGCAGGCAAATCCACCACGATCGGCATCATCTCGACGCTGGTCAACAAGACCAGCGGTACGGTGAAAATCTTCGGCCATGACCTGGACCGCGAGCCTGCTGCGCTCAAACGCTCCATCGGTGTCGTGCCGCAGGAATTCAACTTCAATCAGTTCGAGAAAACCTTCGACATCGTCGTTACCCAGGCCGGTTACTACGGCATTCCGGCGAAGATCGCGAAGGAACGCGCCGAACAGTACCTGACCCAACTGGGCCTCTGGGACAAGCGCGACGTGCCTTCCCGTTCGCTGTCCGGTGGCATGAAGCGTCGTCTGATGATCGCCCGTGCGCTGATTCACGAGCCGCGCCTGCTGATTCTCGACGAGCCGACCGCAGGTGTGGACATCGAATTGCGCCGTTCCATGTGGACGTTCCTGACCGAACTGAACCGCAAGGGCATCACCATCATTCTGACCACGCACTATCTGGAAGAGGCCGAGCAGTTGTGCCGCAACATAGGCATCATCGATCACGGCACGATTGTGCAGAACACCAGCATGAAGCAACTGCTCAGCACCCTGACCGTCGAGACGTTCCTGCTCGACCTCAAGGCGAACTGGCAGAGCGCGCCGCAACTGCCCGGTTTCCCCAGCCGTCTGCTTGATAGCCATACGCTGGAAGTGCAGGTCGACAAGAACGTGGGCATCACCGCGCTGTTCAGCCAACTGGCTGCACAAAATATAGAAGTGCTGAGCCTGCGCAATAAATCCAATCGCCTTGAGGAGTTGTTCGTGTCCCTAGTGGAAAAAAACCTGGCGAAGGTGGCGCTATGACTGCCGAGACTGGCGAGCTGCGCCCCAATCTGGTCGCCCTCAAAACCATCGTTTTTCGTGAAGTCCATCGTTTCATGCGCATCTGGCCGCAGACCCTGCTGCCGCCTGCGATCACCATGGTCCTGTACTTTGTCATCTTCGGTAACCTGATCGGTCGCCAGATTGGTGACATGGGCGGCTTCACCTACATGCAGTACATCGTGCCGGGACTGATCATGATGTCGGTGATCACCAACTCCTATGGCAACGTGGTCTCGAGCTTCTTCGGTGCCAAGTTCCAGCACTCGATCGAAGAACTGATGGTGTCGCCTGTATCACCGCACACTATTCTGGTGGGCTATACACTGGGCGGCGTGCTGCGCGGCCTGATGGTTGGCTTCATTGTGACCATGCTGTCGATGTTCTTCACCGACTTACAGGTCCATCACCTTGGCGTGACCATCGTGGTTGTCGTACTGACCGCAACGATCTTCTCGCTACTGGGTTTCATCAACGCCGTTTTCGCACGCAACTTCGACGATATCTCGATTATCCCGACCTTTGTGCTGACCCCGTTGACCTACCTCGGTGGCGTGTTCTACTCAATCAACCTGTTGCCGCCTTTCTGGCAGACCGTGTCGCTGGCCAACCCGGTCCTGCACATGGTCAACGCTTTTCGCTACGGCATTCTGGGTGTTTCCGACATCAAGATCAGCATCGCCCTGGCGTTCATGATCGTCGCCACGTTCGTGCTGTATTTCGGTTGCGCACGGTTGCTGGTGAGTGGGCGTGGTATGCGTCAGTAACATTTCCGACATTGGCCCGCCACACGGCGGGCTGATGAGTCCGCAAGACTGCCTTTTCAAATTCTGAAATACACCTCCAGCCCACACTTCTTCGCTTGCGCCCATCCTTGAAGCTTTCCGCTTCGAGTACTCCCCATGCGCACAGGGATGATCGCGCTTGCGCTTGGCCTGTTGGCCCTACGTTTTCTGCCTGCCTTGCCCGGTACCTGGCTGTTGCTGTTGATGCCTGTCGTGGGGTTGATGCTGCTGCCGTTTCGCACCTATCCGCTGGCATTCTTTCTGTTCGGCTTCACTTGGGCTTGCGTCTCGGCGCAGATGGCACTGGATGACCGGTTGCTGCCCCGGCTCGACGGTCAGACGCTGTGGCTGCAAGGCAAAGTGGTCGGGTTGCCGAGTAGCGCCGAAGGCGTTGTGCGTTTCGAACTTGCGGATGGCCTATCACGTCGGGCGAAGCTGCCCAGGCTGATGCGCATCGCCTGGTACGGCGGTCCTGAGGTGCGTAGCGGTGAGCGCTGGCGACTGGCGGTGAAGCTCAAGCGTCCGGGCGGGCTGGTCAATCCTGAAGCGTTTGATTATGAAGCCTGGTTATTGGCTCAGCGTATCGGCGCGACCGGTACGGTGGTGGACGGTCAATTGCAGGCACCGGCCCGCGCCGCCTGGCGCGATGCCATTCGTCAGCGCCTGCTGGCCGTCGACGCGCAAGGACGCGAAGGCGGGCTGGCGGCGCTGGTGTTGGGCGATGGGTCTGGCTTGTCGACCACTGACTGGCAAGTGCTGCAGGACACCGGCACGGTGCATTTACTGGTGATCTCCGGTCAGCACATCAGTCTGCTGGCCGGCGTGATTTATGCGCTGGTGAGCCTGCTGGCACGCTGGGGACTATGGCCGCGACCACTGCCGTGGCTGCCTTGGGCGTGTGGTCTGGCGTTCGCTTCCGCGCTGGGTTATGGGTTGCTGGCCGGGTTCGACGTGCCGGTGCGCCGTGCCTGTGTAATGGTGGGCCTGGTTCTGCTCTGGCGTTTGCGCTTTCGGCATCTGGGCATGACCTGGCCGTTACTGCTGTCGCTCAATGCCGTGCTGGTGTTCGAACCGCTGGTGAGTCTGCAACCGGGCTTCTGGCTGTCGTTCGCGGCGGTGGGGATTCTGATCCTGATCTTCAGCGGTCGCCTCGGTGCCTGGGGCTGGATGCAGAGCTGGACGAGGGCCCAGTGGCTGATCGCGGTCGGTCTGCTGCCGATCCTGATGATGTTGAACCTGCCGATCAGTATCAGCGGCCCACTCGCCAACCTGCTGGCTGTGCCCTGGGTCAGTGTCGTCGTGCTGCCTGCGGCATTGATGGGCACGCTGTTGCTACCCGTTCCGATGCTGGGCGAGGGCCTGTTGTGGCTGGCTGGCGGGGCGCTGGAATGGCTGTTCGTGTTTCTGGGCTGGATGGCCGAGCGTATACCTGCCTGGCTGCCCAGCACCACACCGGCCTGGGCTCTGGCCTTGAGCCTGCTCGGCGCGTTGCTACTCCTGCTGCCCAGAGGTGTGCCGATGCGGCCTCTGGGCTGGCCGCTATTGTTGCTATGCGTGTTTCCACCCCTCAAATCTGTGCCTGTCGGACAGGTTGACGTTCTGCAGCTGGATGTCGGGCAGGGGCTGTCGATTTTGCTGCGCACGCGTCACCACACGTTGCTGTACGACACCGGGCCGCGTTTCGGCGAGTTCGATATAGGTCAGCGGGTGGTTGTGCCCGCCATTCGCAAGAGTGGGGTGCGGCATCTGGACATGATGCTGCTCAGTCACGCCGATTCGGATCATGCCGGAGGCGCACTGGCGGTCCACAAAGCGTTTCCGGTTTCGCGGGTGCTGGGCGGTGATATCGAGCGTCTCGCGCCTTCATTGGGTGCGCGCCGCTGTGAGAGCGGTGAGCAATGGGAATGGGACGGTGTGGTGTTTTCGACCTGGATCTGGGATCAGGCACCTGAAGGCAATGCAGGGTCCTGCATGCTGAGTGTCGACGCCGGTGGCGAGCGATTGTTGCTGACCGGCGATGTCGATGCCGAAGCCGAGCAGGCGGCCATCGACAGCGGATTCGATCTGCGCGCTCGTTGGCTGCAGGCGCCGCATCACGGCAGCCGGTCTTCTTCCTCGAAACTGTTTCTGAAAGCCGTCACACCGACGGGCGTCCTGATCTCGCGTGGACGCAATAATGCTTTTGGTCACCCGCACCCGCTGGTCATGGCGCGCTATGGATGGAACGGTATCGCCAGCTACGACAGTGCAGAGCTGGGTGCTATCCGCCTGTACCTGGGTACTTACGGCAGCCCTGAGGCACAGCGTGCGCAGCGTCGTTTCTGGCGCGACTGAATCCACGGATATCGACGGCAACCGGCGACCCTATGATAGAGTGGCGCCAATTTTTCAAGGGAGTGGTCACTGTGTGGGAACTGGTCAAATCGGGCGGCTGGATGATGTTGCCGATCATTTTGAGTTCCATCGCCGCTGCCGGCATTATCATCGAACGGCTCTGGACGCTGCGCGCCAGCCGTATCACGCCGCCGCACCTGCTGGGTCAGGTCTGGCAGTGGATTCAGGATCAGAAACTCGATAAAGAGAAGCTCAAGCAGCTGCGTGCCGATTCGCCTCTGGGTGAAATCCTCGCGGCAGGCCTGGCCAACTCCAGGCATGGTCGCGAGATCATGAAAGAGTGCATCGAGGAAGCCGCAGCGCGGGTCATCCATGAGCTGGAGCGTTACCTGAGTGCGCTGGGCTCGATTGCCGCCATGGCGCCGCTGCTGGGGCTGCTGGGCACTGTGCTGGGCATGATCGATATCTTCGGCTCGTTCAACAGCTCGGGGGCCACGGCCAACGCGGGCGTTCTCGCAGGCGGTATTTCCAAGGCCCTGATCTGTACGGCGTCGGGCCTCATCGTAGCCATTCCGGCGATCTTCTTTCACCGTTTTCTGCAAAGCCGCGTTGACGAATTGGTGGTCGGCATGGAGCAGCAGGCCATTCGTCTGGTCGAGGTGGTGCAGGGTGACCGTGACGTCGATCTGATCGACGCCAAGGTTGACCTCAAATCCCTGGCCAAGGCAGGCGGGAGCAAGAAGAAGTGAAGTTTCGTCGCCGCAGACCGCGGGAGAACATCGACATCAACCTCGTTTCGTTGATCGATGTGGTGTTCATCCTGCTGCTGTTCTTTATCGTGACCACCACCTTTACCCGTGAAACCCAGCTGCGGGTCGATCTTCCGCAGGCGGTCACCGGTACACCTGAAGTGGACGCGAGCGCCAAGCATCTGGACATTGCGATCAATGCCGACGGAATTTTTTCCCTGAATAACCAGCTGTTGCCGAAAAACGATCTGGCCACCCTGATCGAGGCGCTGCAACGTGAATCCGCCGGCGACACCAGCCTGCCGCTTTCCATCAGCGCCGATGGCAAGACCCCGCATCAGTCGGTCATCACCGCAATGGATGCTGCCGGTAAACTGGGTTTCAGTCACTTGCGCATGACCACCGTCGAGGCCACACAGGCTAACTGATGGCATTCACTGACCGTTTGCTTGACGCCTGGTACAACGGCCATCCTGCGCTGGCGCTGCTGCGTCCTCTCGAAAGCCTTTATCGCCGTGTAGTGGGCGGCAAGCGCGCGCGCTTTGTCGCGGGCGAGGGCGATATCTACCGCGCACCGGTGCCGGTCATTGTGGTCGGAAACATTACGGTCGGAGGCACCGGCAAGACGCCGCTCATTCTCTGGATGATCAGGCACTGTCAGCAGCGAGGCCTGCGGGTCGGCGTGGTCAGTCGTGGTTACGGTGCCAAACCGCCAAGCCTGCCCTGGCGCGTCCTGCCCGGGCATAACGCCAGTGAAGTCGGTGACGAGCCGCTGCTGATCGTGCAGCGTTGCGGTGTTCCGCTGGTGATCGACCCAGACCGCAGCCGCGCCGTTCAGGCATTGCTCGCTGCCGAACCGCTGGATCTGATTCTTTCTGACGACGGCTTGCAGCACTACCGACTGGCCCGTGATCTGGAACTGGTGCTGATTGATGCCGCACGCGGCCTGGGCAATCGTCGCTGTCTACCGGCCGGACCGTTGCGCGAGCCTGCCGAACGGCTGAACAGTGTCGACGCAGTGCTTTACAACGGCGCCGAGGCAGATCGCGAGGATGGCTATGCTTTCACGCTCAAGCCTGCCGCATTGATCAACCTGCGCAGCGGCGAACGTCGACCGGTTGATCACTTTCCAGCCGGTCAGGCCGTGCACGCTGTTGCCGGAATCGGCAATCCACAACGTTTCTTCAAGACCCTCGAAGGATTACACTGGCAGCCTGTGCAGCACCCATTCGCTGACCACGCTGTCTATAGCGTACAGGCGCTGACTTTCACACCATCGCTACCGCTGGTCATGACCGAGAAGGATGCGGTGAAATGCCGTGTTTTCGCGGCAGATGACTGGTGGTACCTGGCGGTGGATGCGGTGCCTTCCGACGCGTTTGTCAGTTGGTTCGATAAGCAGCTGTCACGTCTTTCCCCATGATTGCTTCAGGATCTCCTATGGACACCAAATTACTCGATATCCTTGCCTGCCCGATCTGCAAGGGTCCGTTGAAGCTCAGTGCGGACAAGACCGAACTGATCAGCAAGGGCGCAGGTCTGGCCTATCCGGTTCGCGACGGCATTCCGGTGATGCTTGAAAGCGAAGCGCGCACACTGACTGCTGATGAGCGCCTGGAAAAATGACCACCGATTTCACTGTAGTGATTCCTGCGCGTTACGGGTCCAGCCGTTTTCCGGGCAAGCCGCTGAAAGTTATCGCGGGCAAGCCGATGGTCCAGCTTGTCTGGGAACAGGCGCGCAAGAGCAATGCGCAGCGAGTGGTGGTTGCCACCGACGACGCACGGATCTTTGAAGCTTGTCAGGCGTTCGGCGCTGAAGTTCTGATGACCCGTGACGACCACAATTCCGGCACTGACCGCCTTGCTGAAGTCGCCACACAACTGGGTCTGGCGGCTGATGCCATTGTGGTGAATGTTCAGGGCGATGAGCCAATGATTCCGCCAGCGGTTATCGATCAGGTGGCCAGCAACCTTGCCGCGCATCCTGAAGCCGGTATCTCGACTCTGGCCGAGCCCATCGACGACGTGGCAGCGCTGTTCAACCCGAACGTGGTCAAGGTTTCCTCGGACATCAATGGTCTGGCGCTGACCTTCAGTCGCGCTCCATTGCCGTGGGCGCGTGACGCACTGGCAGTCAACCGCGACGAGCTGCCTGCAGGCGTGCCTTATCGCCGTCATATCGGTATCTACGCCTATCGAGCCGGCTTTCTGCACGACTTCGTCAGTTGGGGGCCGTGCCAGCTTGAAAACACTGAAAACCTCGAGCAATTGCGAGCGTTGTGGAATGGCGTGCGTATTCACGTGGCCGATGCTCTTGAGGCCTTGCCCGCCGGTGTCGATACCCCCGAAGACCTTGAGCGCGTAAGGCGCTTGCTGGAGGTTTGATGCCGGTTCTTCAGCCGTTCGGGAAAGCATCCCAGTGACCTTACAGGTACAGCCCGCCGTTTCACTCAAACCCTTCAACACCTTCGGCGTGGATGTTGAGGCGAAACTGTTTGCCGAGGCCCACAGCGACGATGATGTTCGGGAGGCTCTTGCCTATTCGGCCGAGCATGATGTGCCACTGCTGGTCGTGGGTGGCGGCAGTAACCTGCTGCTCAGCGGTGACATACCGGCATTGGTGTTGCGTATGGCCAGCCGCGGTATCCGCATCGTGCGCGAGGACTGTGAAGAAGCTATTGTCGAGGCGGAGGCAGGGGAGCCGTGGCACCCCTTCGTTCAGGCCAGCCTCAGGATGGGGCTTTGCGGGCTTGAAAATCTCAGCCTGATTCCGGGTACGGTCGGCGCAGCGCCGATGCAAAACATCGGTGCCTATGGTGTCGAGATCAAGGACGTGTTTCATGGCCTGACCGCGCTGGATCGGGAAACCGGCCAATTGCGTGAATTCTCGCTGGAGGACTGTGCATTTGGCTACCGCGACAGCGTGTTCAAGCATGAGGTGGGTCGCTGGCTGATCCTGCGGGTACGCTTCAGGCTCACCTGGGAATCGAAACTGCACCTTGAGTACGGTCCGGTTCGTCAGCGTCTGGAGGAGCTGGGTGTCAGGCAGCCGACACCTTTTGATGTCAGCCGGGCGATCTGCTCGATCCGCAGTGAAAAACTGCCGGACCCTGCGGTACTGGGCAATGCAGGCAGTTTCTTCAAGAACCCGGTTGTGTCTGCCGAATCCTTCGCCGCGATCAGGCATGAGCATCCGGGCGTGGTCGGTTATCCACAAGCCGATACCCGAGTGAAGCTGGCTGCCGGCTGGTTGATCGAGCAGGCGGGGTGGAAGGGCTTTCGTGAGGGCGATGCTGGCGTGCATACGCTCCAGTCGCTGGTGCTGGTCAACTATGGACAAGCCACTGGTCTGCAGCTGCTGAGTCTGGCACGTCGCATCCAGGCCGACATTGCAGAGCGGTTCGATGTCGAGCTGGAGATGGAGCCAAATCTGTACTGAGCGTCGTTTTCGAAGTCAGCAATTGATCGCGTCCATCACTGATCCGCTCAAATCGCATGTATAAAAAAGCCCCGCCTGTTTACACAGGCGGGGCTTTTTCATGGGCCGGGTTTAAGCGAGGGGTTTAGGCTCGGTTTCTTTCTCGGCGTGTTGCTGCTCGGCGTTTTCATCGGTGGTCAGCGCAGGCTGGACCGATTCCGCTTCAGTAACAACAGGTGCAGGCTCCGAAGCAGCCGGTGCCGCAGAAGCAGCCTGTTCGGCCTCTTTCTGACGGCGGGCTTCTTCTTCGCGCTTGCGGCGACGAACCTCACGAGGATCGTTCGGCGCGCGACCCGTGCTGCTGACCGGCAGTGCGGGTGCTTCAACAGCGGTCGGCTCCTGAGCGTCCTGCACAGCCGGTGCTTCTTCCGCTGCCGGAGCTTGTGGTGCGAAGTATGGAGCAGGCTCCTCCTTCACGAACGCAGGCTCTGCAACAGGGGCGGGTGCAGGTGTCGGCAGCTCCGCGGATTCAGAGGCTGTCACTTCTTCCAGGGCCTTGGCCTCGACCGGAGCCTGTGGCTCTGGCGTTGGTTCCGGCGTTGGCGTGAACGGCACTACGCGTTCCGCGTGAGGCGCTTCGAACAGTTCGGTCTGCGCGGCGATCGCCGGCGCTTCGGTCACTGCTGGCTGAACCTCGACTTCAGGTGCTGCCTCGGACTTCGGTGTTTCGTCGGCAACCGGAGCTTCGACAGCAGGCCGTTCAACGGTTGGCTCGGCAGCGACCGGTGCTTGCTCGGCCGGGGCTTCAACAACGGTCGTTTCAACACTGGCAGCTTCAGCAGCTGGCGCTTCGACAGCAGGTGCTGGCTCTGCAGCGTCAGTTACAGGTGCTTCGACGGTGCTGTTGGCGCGCTCGGCCTGCTCATGGGCCTGAGCCTCGGCTGGTGCGCTGATTACCGTGCTTGCAACGGCTGCGGTAACGGCCAGACCGGCAGCGGCATCAGAGCCTTGCTCTTCTTCGTTGCCGTTCTCTTCCGAGCCTTCGATCACATTGCCGTTGGCATCACGTTGACGCTCACGACGGTTGCTGCGGCGACGCTGGCCACGGGAGCGACGACGAGGGCGTTCGCCTTCGTTGCTGTCCTGATTGTCATCGTGAGCCTGTTCTTCGTTCAGCAGCACTTCTTCTTCGCTGGCCTCGACAGGGGCCTGCTCGGTACGTGGCTGACGCTCTTCACGCGGTGCGCGCGGCTGGCGTTCTTCACGTGGTGCACGCTCGGGACGCTCTTCACGGGCAATGTTCACAGCCGGTGCTGCATCCAGTGGCTCACGCAGCTCACGGACAGGACGTTCTTCGCGACCCTCACGAGGCTTGCGTTCACGGGAAGTACGTGCCGGACGCTCTTCGCGGGCGGTTGTAGTCGGTGCTGTATCGTCGCGTGCTTCACGAGGTGCGCGCTCTTCACGAGGTGCGCGTTCTTCGCGTGGAGCACGTTCTTCACGTGGCGCTCGCTCTTCGCGCGGTGCGCGTTCTGCACGCTCCTCACGTGGTGCACGTTCTTCACGAGGCTTGCGCTCTTCGTCGCGACGATTGTTGCGACCACGGCTCTGTTGGCGACCGTTGCGACGCTCTTCGTTGCGGGCAGGGCGTTCGGTGGTGGCCGGTTTTTCGACCACAACCGGTGCGACGGGCTCTTCCTTGGTCGCGAACAGGCTGACCAGGGATTTCACCAGACCCTTGAACAGGCTTGGCTCCGGAAGGGTCGGAGCTGGCGCTGCTGGAGCGGCCTCTACAGGAACCGGGGCATTGGCGCGGGCTGGAGCCGTCTTGACGGCCGCTTCCTGACGAACCAAGGTGCGCGTCGCAGCGGCCAGCGGGGCAATTTCTTCCACTTCGGCAGCGGCAGCAGCGATCTCGTAGCTGGACTGGTTGTTGTGGGCTTCCGGGCTGTCATCACGCAGGCGCTGAACTTCGAAGTGCGGCGTTTCGAGATGATCGTTCGGCAGAATGATGATGCGTGCACGGGTACGCAGTTCGATCTTGGTGATCGAGTTGCGCTTCTCGTTGAGCAGGAACGCTGCCACCGGGATCGGCACCTGGGCGCGTACTTCGGCAGTACGGTCCTTCAGGGCTTCTTCTTCGATCAGGCGCAGGATGGCCAGCGAGAGCGACTCTACATCACGGATGATGCCGGTGCCGTTGCAGCGCGGGCAGACGATGCCGCTGCTTTCGCCGAGCGACGGGCGCAGGCGCTGACGGGACATTTCCAGAAGGCCGAAACGCGAGATGCGGCCAACCTGAACGCGGGCGCGGTCGGCTTCCAGGCTTTCACGGACCTTTTCTTCCACGGCGCGCTGGTTCTTGGCCGGGGTCATGTCGATGAAGTCGATAACGATCAGACCGCCGATGTCACGCAGACGCAATTGACGGGCGATTTCTTCAGCCGCTTCAAGGTTGGTCTGCAGGGCGGTTTCTTCGATGTCGCTGCCTTTGGTAGCGCGTGCCGAGTTGATGTCGATGGACACCAGGGCTTCGGTCGGATCGATGACGATGGAGCCGCCGGAAGGCAGTTCGACGACGCGCTGGAAAGCGGTCTCGATCTGGCTTTCGATCTGGAAGCGGTTGAACAGCGGAACGCTGTCTTCGTACAGCTTGATCTTGCTGGCGTACTGCGGCATCACCTGACGGATGAACGTCAGGGCTTCTTCCTGGGCTTCGACGCTGTCGATGAGGACTTCACCGATATCCTGGCGCAGGTAGTCGCGGATGGCGCGGATGATTACGTTGCTTTCCTGATAGATCAGGAACGGCGCGGAGCGATCCAGTGACGCTTCCTTGATGGCAGTCCACAACTGCAACAGGTAGTCGAGGTCCCACTGCATCTCTTCGCTGCTGCGACCCAGACCTGCGGTACGAACGATCAGGCCCATGTCGGCAGGGGCGATCAGGCCGTTGAGTGCTTCACGCAGCTCGTTGCGCTCTTCACCTTCGATACGACGCGAAATGCCACCGGCACGCGGGTTGTTTGGCATCAGGACCAGATAACGGCCCGCCAGGCTGATGAAGGTGGTCAGGGCTGCGCCCTTGTTGCCACGTTCTTCTTTCTCGACCTGGACGATGACTTCCTGGCCTTCGCTCAGGACGTCCTTGATGTTGACGCGGCCTTCAGGGGCTTTCTTGAAGTACTCGCGGGAGATTTCCTTGAGGGGCAGGAACCCGTGGCGCTCAGAGCCGAAATCGACAAAGGCAGCCTCGAGGCTGGGTTCGATGCGAGTGATCCGGCCTTTATAGATATTGGCCTTCTTCTGCTCGCGTGCACCTGATTCGATGTCCAGGTCGTAGAGACGCTGGCCGTCTACCAGTGCAACACGCAACTCTTCGGGTTGAGTTGCGTTAATCAGCATTCTTTTCATGTAGTACCGTCGGTTTCCGGGCTGCCGGAAACGGCGTTCGGCACACACGACTTCTCACGGTCGGTGTCAGGGCACGTCAAGAGTGGTTGGACACTCCAGTGTCTAGCGATTTTCCTGCCCGGAATGGGGCAGGGCGTCGCGACGACGTTTCCTGCTTGCTGTGGTGACCTAGGACACCCTTTCAGCAAAAGCTTTGTCAGGAGGAGGAATCGACCATCGGTAGCGGACGAGATGAAGCGTCTAGAACAAGCCTTTTGCTACACAGTCCGATGGTTGTGCGTCTCCACCCTACACGTATCCCTGATAATTCGGGTGCTGCCGCGCGCAGAATCCGCAGCGGGTTGGCATTTACCGCGATCTTCGATAGGGAAGGTCGCGCATCATGGCTTTAGGCGTTGTTCCCGAAGCATTCGCTCGTAGCGTCTGGAAGCGACTGCACCTTGTGAACTGGCCGTGAATTATTCGCACTGAAGGCGAGCTGTCTGCTCAGCGATCTGGCGTGTTTCCGGCCTCATGTCACCCGCGCTTGTTACGTTTCCAGCATGCTGCGTTGTCACCGAAAGCCCCGTAGGACGGCCTCACGTCCTCTTGAATTGCGTTGGTCAGGGTCGGTTGTCAACCGTTGATCCGCTGTCCGGCCGCTTTTGGCGGCGTTCGCGACTATAGCAGCAATCATTAAGTGCTTCAAATCCATAAAAAATTGTTATGATTTGCGCCATGACAAATATTGCCCCTCCAACCCCCGGCGTCCAGCTGGTAGAGGTTGCGCCGGAACTTGCCGGTCAACGCATCGATAATTTTCTGATCACTTATCTCAAGGGTGTGCCCAAGACCTTGATTTACCGCATTTTGCGCAAAGGCGAAGTGCGTGTGAACAAGGGGCGGATCAAGCCCGAGTACAAGTTGCAGGCAGGAGACATCGTTCGCATTCCCCCTGTGCGCGTGCCTGAGCGCGACGAGCCCGTACCTGTTGCGCAGGCGCTGCTGCAGCGTCTGGAGGCGGCCATTGTCTATGAGGACAAGGCGCTGATCGTGCTTAACAAACCGGCCGGTATCGCTGTGCATGGTGGCAGTGGTCTGAGTTTCGGCGTGATCGAGGCGTTCCGCCAGTTGCGCCCGGACGCCAAGGAGCTCGAGCTGGTCCACCGTCTGGATCGTGACACTTCCGGTCTGTTGATGATCGCCAAGAAGCGCAGCATGTTGCGCCACCTGCACGAAGCCCTGCGCGGCGACGGTGTGGACAAACGCTATATGGCGTTGGTGCGTGGCCACTGGGCAACTTCCATCAAGCAGGTACGCGCGCCTTTGCTCAAGAGCAATCTGCGTTCCGGCGAGCGTATGGTCGAGGTCAACGAGGAGGGCAAGGAGGCGCTGACGATTTTCAAGGTGCTGCGCCGCTTTGGTGATTTCGCCACGATGGTCGAGGCCAAGCCGGTGACCGGCCGCACCCATCAGATTCGCGTTCACACGCTGCACGCCGGGCACGCGATTGCCGGTGATACCAAATACGGCGACGAGGATTTCAGTCGTGAAATCCGCGATCTGGGCGGCAAGCGTCTGTTTCTACACGCTTACATGCTGACTGTACCGATGCCGGACGGCGGCAAGCTTACCTTGCAGGCACCGGTAGACGAAATGTGGGCCAAGACAGTGGAGCGTTTGAGTGCGCCATTATGATCTGCTGATTTTCGACTGGGATGGCACGCTGGCGGATTCTATCGGACGCATTGTTGAATCAATGCGTGGTGCGGCGATCGGAGGTGCGATGGAAGTGCGCGATGATGAGGCGATCAAAGGCATCATCGGCCTGGGTTTGCCCGAGGCCATCCGTACGCTCTATCCATCCATCACGGCGAGCGACCTGATCGACTTCCGTCAGCGCTACGCTGACCGCTATATGGCGATGGATAGTGTCCCTTCCCGGTTGTTCGAAGGTGTTTCGGAGTCCATTCAGGCGTTCCGTGATGAGGGTTACCGCCTTGCAGTCGCCACGGGCAAGGCCC
Organism: Pseudomonas sp. CDFA 610; assembly: GCF_021147865.1. NCBI lineage: Bacteria > Pseudomonadati > Pseudomonadota > Gammaproteobacteria > Pseudomonadales > Pseudomonadaceae > Pseudomonas > Pseudomonas sp. CDFA 610. Next base: position 364,337 of record NZ_JAGTPM010000002.1, on the reverse strand, counting down.
GTCGCGGGCTGAATCGCGTGCTTGAGGCCAATGGCTGGCTGGATTTTTTCGATATCACCCGGGCTGCCGATGAAACGGCCAGCAAGCCTGATCCGCTGATGCTGCACGAGATCATGGCGCATTGTGACGTTGCGCCCGAGCGCTCGCTCATGATCGGGGATTCGTCTTTCGATCTGCAGATGGCCCGCAATGCGGGTATGGACTCTGTGGCGGTAGGCTATGGCGCTCAATCGCTGGACTCCCTGCTTGCGTATGAGCCTCGTCTGGCCATCGAGCATTTTTCCGAACTGCGCCCCTGGTTGAATCGGCGCAGCGTTTAATCATCGTTCCGGAGCAAGTTGAGCATGTCTGACGAATGGAAAGCGCCTGCCTCCCAGAGGGCGGATGGGCCTGTTGATGAAAGGGAAGAGGCGAAAAGCTGGAAGTTGCTGGAGAAGACCCTGCTGGCCAGTGTCCAGGAGCAACGGCGCGCCCGTCGCTGGGGAATCTTTTTCAAGTTGCTGACCTTTGTGGTGCTGTTTACGGTGCTGATCGTACCGATGCTGGACCTGAGTGGCGGTGCGTCACGGCGCTCCAGTCACACGGCGGTGGTCGATGTGCAGGGCGTGATTGCCGACAAGGAACCTGCAAGCGCCGATAACATCATTACCGGGTTGCGTGCCGCGTTCGAGGATACCAAGACCAAGGGTGTCATCCTGAATATCAACAGCCCGGGCGGCAGTCCGGTGCAGTCCGGTTATGTCTATGACGAGATTCGTCGTCTGCGAGCGCAGAAGCCTGACATCAAGGTCTATGCGGTAATCAGTGATCTGGGTGCCTCGGGTGCCTATTACATCGCCAGCGCTGCCGACCAGATCTACGCCGACAAGGCCAGTCTGGTCGGCTCCATCGGTGTCACGGCGGCCGGTTTCGGATTCGTCGGTGTCATGGAAAAGCTGGGTGTCGATCGTCGGACCTACACGTCTGGCGAGCACAAGGCGTTCCTTGATCCGTTTCAGCCTCAAAAGGCGGACGAAACCCAGTTCTGGCAAGGCGTGCTGGATACGACGCACCGGCAGTTCATTGCCAGCGTCAAGCAGGGTCGTGGCGAGCGTCTGAAAGACAAGGATCACCCGGAGCTGTTTTCCGGTCTGGTCTGGACCGGCGAGCAGGCGGTCCCGCTGGGTCTGGTGGATGGTCTGGGCAGTGCTGCTTATGTGGCGCGTGAGGTGATCGGCGAGAAGGATATGGTTGATTACACTGTTGAAGAGTCGCCTTTCGACCGCTTCTCCAAGAAGCTCGGCACCAGCATTGCCGAGCGGTTGGCGATGCTGGTGGGCTTCAATGGGCCGACATTGCGTTGATCGCACGCCAGATATGACAAAGAACCCGGCGGCAGTCGGGTTTTTTCATGGTGGGTCAGGGTATGGAAATTCCTTCCTTTATTAGCATGTCCACCAGGCGAATCAGCGGCAGACCGATCAGGCTGGTGGCGTCAGTGCCTTCGGTACTGCGGAACAGGCTCACGCCCAGACCTTCGGCCTTGAAGCTGCCTGCGCAATCGAACGGCTGCTCTGCGTGCAGGTAGCGCTCGATGCTGGCTGTGTCGAGGTCGCGCATGTGCACTGTAAAAGGAACGCAGTCCATCTGGCAGACGCCGGTCCGGCTGTTGAGCAGGGCCAGGCCAGTCAGGAAGGTCACGCGCTTGCCGCTGGCAGCCGATAGTTGTTCCAGTGCACCCTCGAACGTGTGGGGCTTGCCAAGTATCCTGTCGCCGAGCACGGCCACCTGGTCCGAGCCTATGATCAGGTGGTCGGGGTGTTCGCTGGCCAGCGCCTGCGCCTTTTTCTGAGCAAGGCGCAGCACAAGCTGAAGGGCGGGCTCGCCGGGGCGTCTGCTTTCGTCGACATCGGGCGATTTGCAGGTGAACGGCAGGCGCAGTCGGGCGAGCAGTTCGCGGCGGTAGATCGAGCTGGAAGCTAGAAGCAGGGAAGGCATGCGATTCTCCTTGAACTGAGCGCGGATTCTAATGATCCACCAGAGATGCGAACAGACCTGAATTTCCTTTGACATGGCAAGGGGGCATCCCTAGAATGCTGCGCCTATGTTGAATGACCCGATTCCACCTCACGTTGACCCGCGCAAATTGGCTGATCGCGGCACTACCCTTCAGGGTGAAGTGCTGCTGGCCGATTTGGAGAGACTCTGCGACCCGCTTGCCGACAATGTCGGTACGGTGCAGGCCAAATTCATTTTCGAGCGTGACGAACGCCGCTCAGTGGTTATCCACAGTGCGATAGACGTCTCGGTCAAGATGGTTTGCCAGCGTTGTCTTGAGCTGGTCACCCTGCCGATCCACAGCGAGTGCAGTTATGCCGTGGTGAAGGAGGGTGCGAATACCCAGTCGTTACCGAAAGGTTATGACGTGCTGGAACTGGGCGAAGATCCTTTGGATCTGCTGGCACTGATCGAGGAGGAGCTTTTGCTCGCCTTGCCCATCGTGCCTGCTCATCATCCGGAAGAATGCCAGCAACCGGCGGGTCTCGATGAGCCCGAACCGAGCGTGGACGAGGTGACACGGTCCAACCCGTTCAGTGTATTGGCGCAGTTAAAGCGTGACCCAAACGTTTAGGAGTTAATCAATTATGGCTGTTCAGCAGAACAAAAAATCCCGCTCTGCCCGTGACATGCGTCGTTCGCACGACGCTCTTGAGGCAAGCACTCTGTCGGTAGAAAAGACCACTGGTGAAGTTCACCTGCGTCACCACGTATCGCCAGAAGGCGTATACCGTGGTCGTAAAGTGATCGACAAGGGCGCTGACGAGTAATTTCTTGTCCGCTCCGATCATTGCGATCGACGCAATGGGCGGGGACTTCGGTCCCCGCAACATTGTTCAGGCAAGCCTTGCGTGCCTGACCGCTACGCCCTCGCTTCATCTGGCCCTTGTCGGTCAAACATTCCTTATTGAAGAACAGATCGCCCGCCATTCCGGTGTGGATCACTCGCGCCTGCAGATCGTCAATGCCAGCGAAGTCGTTGCGATGGATGAGCGTCCGTCACAGGCGCTGCGTGGCAAGCCTGACTCGTCGATGCGTGTTGCGCTTGAGCTGGTCGCCAGTGGCAAGGCCCAGGCCTGCGTCAGTGCGGGCAATACAGGAGCGCTGATGGCGTTGTCGCGGTTCGTGCTCAAGACATTGCCGGGGATTGACCGCCCCGCGATGATTGCTGCCATCCCGACACGCACAGGCTATTGTCAATTGCTGGATCTGGGTGCCAACGTCGATTGCAGTGCCGAGGCGCTGTATCAGTTCGCGGTCATGGGGTCTGTGATGGCCGAAACGCTGGGTGTCGAAAGCCCGAAAGTGGCGCTGCTGAACGTCGGCACCGAAGAGATCAAGGGTAATCAGCAGGTCAAACTGGCGGCAGGTCTGCTGCAGGCGGCGCCGGGTCTCAACTACATCGGTCATGTCGAAGGTGATGGTTTGTACCGGGGCGAGGCTGATGTGGTGGTGTGCGACGGTTTTGTCGGTAATGTCCTGCTCAAGTCCAGCGAAGGCCTCGCGGCAATGATCGCGGGTCGGATCGAGATGCTGTTCAACCGCAATCTGTTGACGCGTGCGGTAGGCGGTCTGGCGTTGCCGATGTTGAAGCGACTGCAGGCTGATCTGGCACCGGCTCGCCATAATGGTGCCAGTCTGCTGGGCTTGCAGGGTATCGTCGTGAAAAGTCACGGCTCGGCAAGCGCTCAAGGCTTCCAGAGTGCGATTCAGCGCGCGTTGATCGAGACTCGGGAGAACCAGCCGGAGCGCCTTCGCGGACGGCTCGAAGCGATGCTGCAGAACGGTCAGTCGTGAAAATGTGACGCATCCGACTGCTCGGTCATCCAAACCGGCAGTCGTGTAAATTTGAACACCCATGTTTGAATACACGTGTTCGGTTCGGCCGAATGCCTATTTCAGCTACAACACTTCAGAGGCTTGTTAAATGTCTGCATCCCTCGCATTCGTATTTCCGGGTCAAGGATCGCAATCGCTGGGCATGCTCGCCGAGCAGGCTGCGCAGCATCCGTTGATCCTCGATACTTTTGAACAGGCGTCCGAAGCGCTGGGCTATGACCTGTGGGCGTTGACCCAGAGCGGTCCTGCTGAATTGCTCAACCAGACTGACAAGACCCAGCCTGCCATCCTGACTGCATCGGTCGCGCTGTGGCATGTCTGGCTGGCTGAAGGTGGGGCTGTTCCCGCATTTGTCGCAGGCCACAGCCTGGGTGAATACAGCGCCCTGGTGGCTGCGCAGAGCCTGAGCCTGGAAGACGCGGTCAGGCTTGTCGAGCGCCGTGGTCAGTTGATGCAGGAAGCCGTTCCGGCCGGTCAGGGCGGCATGGCTGCGATCCTGGGACTGGACGACGCTGATGTCATCGCTGCCTGTGCCGAAGCGGCCCAGGGCGACGTGGTCAGTGCGGTGAACTTCAACTCCCCGGGGCAGGTGGTCATCGCCGGTTCTGCCGAGGCCGTCAAGCGTGCAATGGAGCTGTGCAAGGCACGGGGCGCCAAGCGTGCCCTGCCGTTGCCGGTCAGCGTTCCTTCGCATTGTGAACTGATGCGTCCGGCTGCCGAGCGCTTCGCCGAATCCGTTGAGGCGATCGAATGGCAGGCGCCGGAAATCGCTCTGGTGCAGAACGTCAGCGCCAGTGCGGTCAGTGATCTGGCAACGCTCAAGCGCGACCTGCTCGAGCAGTTGTACAAACCTGTGCGCTGGGTGGAATCCATCCAGTGTCTGGCGAGCCGTGGTGCTACCCAACTGGTGGAATGCGGGCCGGGCAAGGTGCTTGCCGGTCTGAACAAGCGTTGCGCCGAGGGCGTGATTACTTACAACCTGGACACCCCAGACGCCTTTGCCGCCGCGCGTGCGGCACTGGTCTGATTAGGAGAAGACTGCATGAGCCTGCAAGGTAAAGTTGCACTGGTGACTGGTGCCAGTCGTGGTATTGGTCAAGCCATCGCCCTGGAATTGGGCCGCAATGGCGCTGTGGTCGTGGGTACCGCGACGTCCGAGTCCGGTGCCGAGCGTATCAGCGCGGCATTCAAGGAGGCCGGCATCGACGGTTTCGGTCTGATGCTGGACGTGTGCAGTGCCGAATCCGTCGACTCCGTGCTGTCGACCATTCAGGAGCGCGTTGGCGCACCGCTGATCCTGGTCAATAACGCCGGCATCACACGTGACAACCTGATGATGCGCATGAAAGATGACGAATGGTACGACGTGGTCAATACCAACCTGAACAGCCTGTTCCGGCTTTCGAAGGGTGTATTGCGCGGTATGACCAAGGCTCGCTGGGGCCGTATCATCAGCATCGGCTCTGTAGTGGGTGCCATGGGCAACGCCGGTCAAGTAAACTATGCTTCCGCGAAAGCAGGGCTGGAAGGTTTCAGCCGTGCTCTTGCCCGTGAAGTGGGTTCGCGTGCAGTGACCGTGAACTCGGTGGCACCAGGTTTCATTGATACCGATATGACGCGTGAGCTGCCTGAAGCACAGCGTGAAGCGCTGCTGACCCAGATTCCTCTGGGCCGTCTGGGGCAGGCGCAGGAAATCGCCAATGTGGTGTCTTTCCTCGCCTCCGAGGGCGCAGGGTACGTGACCGGGGCGACAATCCCGGTCAACGGCGGCATGTACATGAGCTGAATGTGACGATCTGTTTCAAAAAAATGTCATAAGATCTGTCTAAAATCCGTTATAAAGCTGCAATCTATAAATGGGCAGAAGGGCGATGGGGCAAAGGCGGAGAGCGTTACGCTTGAAAAACGTAAAACCTCTTCTATACACTTACCCTCTGGCCAGATGCCTGAATATTTCCACTAGGAGTTAAAACTAGGTATGAGCACCATCGAAGAGCGCGTCAAGAAAATCGTTGCCGAGCAACTTGGCGTCAAGGAAGAAGAGGTTGTCAACACTGCTTCTTTCGTTGAAGACCTGGGCGCTGACTCCCTGGACACCGTTGAGCTGGTAATGGCTCTGGAAGAGGAATTCGAGACCGAAATCCCTGACGAAGAAGCGGAAAAGATCACTACCGTTCAAGCTGCTATCGATTACGTCAACAGCCACCAGGCTTAAGATTTGTAATCGCTGCTTGCTGTCACGGGAAAACCGCACTGCTTTAAACGGCGTGCGGTTTTTTCTTTAAAAAACGATGTGATGTTCCGTTAACGAGAGAGAAGGAGAGTCCTGTGTCGCGTAGACGCGTCGTGGTCACCGGGATGGGCATGCTTACGCCACTGGGCAATGATGTGCCCAGCAGTTGGCAAGGCATTCTGGCGGGCCGCAGTGGCATTGGCCTTATCGAGCACACGGATCTGTCTGCCTTCACCACCCGTTTCGGCGGTTCGGTCAAGGGATTCAACGTGGAAGAATACCTGGCCCCCAAAGAGGCGCGCCGGCTCGATCTCTTCATTCAATACGGACTTGCGGCCAGCTTTCAGGCTGTGCGCAATGCGGGTCTTGAAGTCACCGACGCAAATCGCGAGCGCATCGGCGTTGCCATGGGTTCGGGGATAGGTGGTCTGACCAACATCGAGAACAGCAGTCGTCTGCTGCACGATCAGGGGCCGGGGCGGATCTCTCCGTTCTTCGTGCCGGGCTCGATTATCAATATGATTTCCGGTTTTCTGTCCATCCACCTGGGTGCGCAGGGACCCAATTATGCCATCGCAACCGCCTGTACCACGGCGACCCACTGCATTGGCATGGCCGCACGCAACATTGCCTACGACGAAGCTGACGTCATGATTGCCGGGGGCGCCGAAATGGCGGCCTGCGGTCTCGGGCTGGGCGGCTTCGGTGCGGCGCGTGCGCTGTCGACCCGCAATGACGATCCGGCCCGCGCCAGTCGTCCGTGGGACAAGGGTCGTGATGGCTTCGTCCTGTCCGACGGTGCCGGTGCGATGGTTCTCGAAGAACTCGAGCACGCCAAGGCACGTGGCGCGACTATCTATGCCGAGCTGGTCGGTTTCGGCATGAGCGGTGACGCGTTCCACATGACTTCGCCGCCGGACGACGGCGCCGGTGCTGCACGTTGCGTGGTCAATGCCTTGCGCGACGCCAAGGTCAATCCCGAGCAGGTGCAGTACATCAACGCTCATGGCACCTCGACGCCTGCCGGTGATCTGGCAGAAGCCTCGGCAATCAAGAGTGTGTTCGGCGACCATGCCTACAAGCTCGCGGTCAGCTCCACCAAGTCCATGACAGGCCACCTTCTGGGTGCTGCCGGTGCTGTCGAAGCCATCTTCAGCGTACTGGCACTGGTTGATCAGGTCGCGCCGCCGACCATCAACCTGGACGAGCCGAGCGAAGGGTGTGATCTGGACTTCGTGCCTCATGAAGCACGTCGCATGCCGATCGACGTCGTTCTGTCGAACTCCTTCGGGTTTGGCGGCACCAATGGCTCGCTGGTGTTCCGCCGGTTTGCCGAGTAATGCTCAACTGGATCGACGGCTGCCTGGCCGACTCCGTGTCCCTCAAGGACAGGGGGCTGGCCTACGGCGACGGAGTTTTTGAAACCGTTGCCGTGAAGTCAGGGCAGCCGCTGCTGTTCGAACGCCATTTGCAGCGCCTCGAAACAGCCTGTCAGCGCCTGTCGATACCGATCGATCAGGCGCTGGTACGTTCTGAGATGACCCGCTTCGCCGCCCAGCTTGGCGAGGGCGTCATGAAGCTGATCCTGACCCGTGGCGACAGCCAGCGCGGGTATGGTCCCGCCCCGGACTCTCGCTCCCGTCGAATCCTGCAGGGTGGTCCTTCACCCTTGTATCCCGCCTCACATGCCGAGCAGGGCGTACGCCTGTTTCCCTGCCGGACTCGTCTGGCCGAACAGCCGCTGTTGGCAGGTCTCAAGCACCTGAATCGTCTTGAACAAGTGCTGGCTCGTTCGGAGTGGCAGGACAGCGAGCATGCCGAAGGGCTGGTGTGCGATACCTCGGGTCGTCTGATCGAAGGCGTTTATAGCAATCTGTTTCTGGTCTCGAAGGGGCGACTGTTGACCGCTGACCTGACCCGGTGTGGTGTGGCCGGCGTGATGCGTGGCGAATTGCTGGATCAGGCACCAATGCTGGGTATCGATGTCGATATCCGGGATTTGAGCGCATCCGATCTGGCGCATGCGGACGAAGTGTTTCTGTGCAACAGCGTCTATGGCATTTGGCCGGTCTGCGCCTTTGAACACCTCGGCTGGCCGGTTGGCCCGCTCACCCGTAAACTGCAAGGTATTGCTCGCAGCCTTCTGGATATCTGATACGTGATCCGAAAAATATTGGTGTTGCTGGAAACCGCACTCGTTCTGGCAGGTCTGGCGCTGGGTTTCGCGTTCTGGCAGCAGTATCAGGCGTTGCACCAGCCTCTTGAGATCGCTCAGGAACAATTGCTGGATGTGCCCGCAGGCTCGACGCCTACCGGCGTTCTCAATCGACTGCAAGCCGACGGCGTAATCAAGGATGCCTTCTGGCTCCGTCTGTACTGGCGCTTCAATCTGTCCGGTCAGGCGCTGCACAGTGGTGAATACCGCATGGTGCCGGGGATGGACGTCGATGCCCTGTTCGGCGTCTGGAAGCGCAAGGAAGTGGTGCAATACAGCCTGACGCTGGTCGAGGGCTGGAATTTCAGGCAGGTCCGCGCGGCCTTGGCTAAACAGGCCAAGCTTGATCAGACGCTGGCAGGCCTCAGTGATACCGAACTGATGGCGAAAATCGGCCATCCTGACGTATTTCCCGAAGGGCGATTCTTTCCGGATACCTACCGTTATGTGCGCGGCATGACCGATGCCGAAGTGCTCAAGCAGGCCTATGCCCGTCTTGAAGAGGTTCTGGACGAGGAATGGGCGGCACGCGCTGCCGACGTGCCCTATGCCGATCCCTATCAGGCGCTGATCATGGCTTCCCTGGTCGAGAAGGAAACCGGTGTGCCTCAGGAGCGCGGGCAGATTGCCGGTGTGTTCGTGCGCCGCCTGAAGCTGGGCATGCAGTTGCAGACCGATCCGACCGTGATCTATGGCATGGGCGAGCGCTACAACGGCAAGCTGACCCGGGCCGACCTCAAGCAGGCTACGCCCTACAATACCTACGTGATTGCCGGGATGCCGCCAACGCCCATTTCGCTGGTAGGGCGCGAAGCCATTCATGCGGCCCTCAACCCGGTGTCGGGTGACAGCCTGTACTTCGTGGCCAAGGGTGACGGCAGCCATGTTTTTTCCAATGATCTGGATGCTCACAACGCCGCTGTGCGTGAATACCAGATCAAACGGCGCGCGGATTATCGATCCAGCCCCGCACCGGCTTCGGCACCGGCCTCCAGCACTTCACCCGAACCTGATTCGACTGTTTCCGAGCCTGTATCCGGGGATGTCCCGGACGCCTCGCAATGAATATGATTAAGGATTGCCTGTGACCGGCCTGTTCATCACCCTCGAAGGCCCTGAAGGGGCCGGCAAAAGTACCAACCGTGAATACCTGGCCGCGCAGCTTCGCGCTCAGGGCGTCGAGGTGCTGTTGACCCGCGAACCCGGCGGTACGCCGCTGGCCGAGCGTATCCGTGAGCTGTTGCTTGCGCCCAGTGACGAGCCCATGTGCGCCGATACCGAGTTGCTGTTGGTCTTCGCTGCCCGGGCACAACATTTGGCCGAAGTGATTCGTCCGGCGCTGGCGCGTGGTGAGGTGGTTCTGTGCGATCGATTCACTGATGCGACCTATGCCTATCAGGGCGGGGGACGAGGCTTGTCCCATGAGCGTATCGCGGCATTGGAGCAGTTCGTTCAAGGTGATCTGCGCCCGGATCTGACGCTGGTGTTCGATCTGCCGGTGGAAGTCGGCCTGTCGCGTGCTGCAGCGCGGGGTCGTCTGGATCGCTTCGAACAGGAAGGCCGTGCCTTTTTTGATGCTGTGCGCAGCACGTACCTGGCGCGTGCCGCCGCAGAGCCTTCGCGTTACCGACTGGTAGATGCCGCGCAGACACTGACGGAGGTGCAGCGCTCTCTGGATGCTCTGCTGCCGCAACTGCTGGAGTTGCAACGTGGCTGAAGCCTATCCATGGCAGCAGGCCCTTTGGCAGCAGATGGCGGGGCGCGCGCAGCATGCTCATGCCTATCTGCTGCATGGCCCTGCCGGTATCGGCAAGCGTGCGCTCGCCGAGCGACTCATGGCCAGCCTGCTGTGTCTGAGGCTGGACGGACTGGACGCCTGCGGAACCTGCAAATCCTGTCTGCTGCTGGCCGCCGGCAGCCATCCCGACAATTATGTGCTGGAACCTGAAGAGGCCAATAAACCGATCAAGGTGGATCAGGTGCGCGATCTGGTCAGCTTCGTCGTTCAGACCTCGCAGATGGGAGGCCGAAAGGTTGTGCTCATCGAACCCGTCGAGGCGATGAACATAAATGCTGCCAACGCCCTGTTGAAAAGCCTTGAGGAGCCGTCTGGTAACACTGTGCTGCTGTTGGTCAGTCACCAGCCCAGCCGTTTGTTGCCGACAGTCAAAAGTCGCTGCGTTCAGCAGGCCTGTCCTTTGCCTGACGAGCAGACGAGCCTGGCATGGTTGAGCAACGCTCTGCCCGACAGCTCCGAACAGGAGCGTCTGGAACTGTTGGCCCTGGCGGCCGGCTCGCCATTGGCGGCTGTCACGCTCCAGGCTCAAGGCGTTCGCGAGCAGCGCGCCCAAGTGGTAGATGGCGTCAAGAAACTGCTCAAGCAGCAGCAATCGCCGACGCAACTGGCCGAAGGCTGGAAAGACATTCCTTTGTTGCTGCTGTTCGATTGGTTCTGTGACTGGTCGCATCTGGTTCTGCGCTATCAACTGACGCAGGATGAAGAGGGTCTGGGGTTGGGCGATATGCGTAAGGTGGTGCAGTATCTCGCGCAGAAATCGCCGCGTGGCAAAGTGCTCGACATTCAGGACTGGGTGCTGGCGCAGCGTCAGAAAGTCATGTCCAAGGCCAATCTCAATCGCGTGCTGTTGCTCGAAGCGTTGCTGGTCCAGTGGGCAGGCCTGCCTGGACAGGCGTAGACTGCGCTCATCAACCGTTGAGGTATTGTCATGAACCTGCCGTCCAATACAGGGCCGCGTAACGGCATTCTGTCCCTGACCATCAAGGACAAGGCCGTTCTCTATGCCGCCTACATGCCGTTTATCAGGAACGGCGGTCTGTTCATTCCGACCGGCAAGAGCTACAAGCTGGGCGATGAAGTGTTCATGCTGCTCAATCTGATGGATCAGGCGGAGAAGGTTCCGGTCACTGGCCGCGTCGCCTGGATCACGCCAAAGGGCGCGCAGGGCAATCGCGCAGCCGGTGTCGGCGTGCAGTTCAATGACGGCGACAACACCGCTCGCAACCTGATCGAAACCTATCTGGTCGGTGCGCTGAAGTCCGACCGTCCCACTCATACGATGTAGTTGTCATTTTGCCCATGCTCGTAGATTCCCATTGTCACCTCGACCGCCTTGACCTGACCCAGCATGAGGGTTCTCTCGATGCAGCCCTTGCGGCTGCCCGGGGCAGAGGGGTGGGCCATTTCCTGTGTATCGGCGTCAGTGCCGAGAATGCCGGTGCCGTAAAGGCATTGGCCGAGCGCTATGACGATGTCGATTGCTCGGTTGGTATCCATCCGCTCGATCTCAAGCCGGGCGAGGCGCCTGCTCTGGACTGGCTTCTGAGCGAGCTTGATCATCCCCGCGTGGTGGCGATTGGCGAAACCGGTCTGGATTATCACTACGAGCCGGAAGCGGCCGAGTTGCAACAGGCATCGTTCCGTCTGCATCTGCAGGCGGCTGCCAGCACAGGCAAGCCGGTCATCGTGCATACCCGAGGCGCACGCGCCGACACACTCGATCTGCTGCGCGAGGCCGCATTGCCCCAGGCGGGTGTGCTGCATTGCTTTACCGAAGACTGGGACATGGCCAAGGCAGCGCTGGACCTGGGTTTCTATATTTCGCTGTCCGGAATCGTGACGTTCCGCAACGCAGATGCTCTGCGTGATGTGGCGCGTCAGGTACCTGCCGACCGCCTGCTGGTCGAGACCGACTCACCCTATCTGGCGCCGATTCCGTATCGGGGCAAGCCGAACCTGCCGCAGTATGTGCGGGAAGTGGCAGAGTTTCTGGCGATGTTGCGAGGCGAACCCTACGAGCGTTTCGCCGAGCAGACCACCGAAAATTTCGCGCGTCTGTTTCCGCTGGCACACCTGTCGCGTTGAATCGTCTGCCCCGGTCAAAGGGTAAATCGCAGGCAAAAAAAACCCGGATTCTGGGGGGTGAAGCCGGGCCAAGACCATTAGGAGTAAAACAAAGGCACGCTGTCCTTTGGCGCCTTTACTGGCGGGTCACTTGGGGGATATGACGCGCCAACGGTTTAATTATTGACCAGTATTACGGCTCGTCCAGTACTGATTGTTCATTTTTTAAACAGTTTTGGAATACCAAACCGATTCTTGGGTACTCAAAAGTCACTCAGCCTCCTCTGTCAGTACCAAACCCCCGCAGGGCGGGGAGCCAAACGCTCCTGCCTCTGATGATCAGATGCCCTGCAATCGGATGGATTCGCTCATATACGGCGATATGGTCGGATGATCCGTGCAATTTGTCGGCAATTGGGCATAATACGCGGCTTCGATTTCGATCCCAATCAGACCTTCCCATGCAGAAAGAACCTCGTAAGGTCCGTGAGTTTCGCCGCCGTGAGCAGGAAATTCTCGACACCGCGCTAAAACTGTTCCTTGAGCAGGGTGAAGACAGCGTCACGGTCGAGATGATCGCGGACGCCGTCGGCATCGGCAAAGGCACGATCTACAAGCATTTCAAATCCAAGGCGGAAATCTATCTGCGCCTGATGCTCGATTACGAGCGTGATTTGAATGAGCTGTTGCACTCCGCCGATGTCGACAAGGACAAGGAGGCACTTTCGCGTGCCTATTTTGAGTTCCGTATGCGCGACCCGCAGCGCTATCGCCTGTTCGACCGTCTTGAGGAAAAGGTGGTCAAGGGCAATCAGGTCCCTGAGCTGGTCGAGGAACTGCACAAGATCCGCGCTTCCAACTTCGAACACCTGACGCTGCTGATCAAGGGCCGCATCACCGAGGGCAAGCTTGAAGACGTCCCGCCTTACTATCACTACTGTGCCGCCTGGGCGCTGGTGCATGGTGCCGTCGCGCTGTATCACTCGCCGTTTTGGAGCAATGTGCTGGAAGACCAGGAAGGCTTCTTCCACTTCCTGATGGACATCGGTGTGCGCATGGGCAACAAGCGCAAGCGGGATGGCGATACCCCTCCTGAAACGAAGCCGGACCCGGCTGTTTCCTGATCGCTCTGGCGGCACTTCATGTGCCGCCATTCAAGGCTCTTCACACCTCCTTGCGGATATGGCGCGGAAGCTGCATCCGACGACCATTCGCCGGTTTTCCGTCACCGGCACTTGGAGGGGATGATGCGTAGCCTGGTTTTGCTGCTGACGTTTTTGGCGTTGGGCGGCTGCATGAAAGTCAGTGACATGGGTGAGGGTGTTCGAGAACAGTTCAGCGATGCGGGGCTGCTCGATCACAGCGAGACTCGCCGTATCGCCAACTGGCGCGTGCAGCCCGACTCGTTCATTTACATCGCCCAAGGCGCTTTCGTGCCGCCCGGCAGAGCCTATCCACGGCCCAATGTCGTAGCTGAAGAGGCGTTCAAAGGCTTCGTCGAGTATTTCCCGATGGTTCGTCGCGCTCCTGCGCCGCTGGGCCTGGATGAAGCCATGATCGAGGCACGCAGCGCAGGTGCGCATTATCTGCTCTATACCCGTTTTGCCAAGGCTGACGACCGTATCGGTAACGGCGACCAGTGGTCCGATCAGGAAGCCGTCGATCGCCTGGGTGTCGACTCGGGTGTGATTCAGCTCATGTTGATCGAAACCAGCACACGCTACCTGATAGACAGTGCACGGATTCGCAGCCGTGGCGGATTGCTGACGCTTTACGATACAAGTCCTGAAGATTTGCTAGGTCCGCCTCTTGAGGACTACGCTCGTACCTTGTTGGGTATTGCGCGTTAGGAGTAAGGCATGACCGATTCAGGCAAGGCGGGCGATCTGTTTGCGCAGATCCCGAAAACCAAAGGGTTGCCGCCTGTGCATTTATGGAACCCGCCGTTCTGCGGCGACATCGATATGCGTATCGCGAGGGACGGCACCTGGTTCTATCAGGGCACCCCCATCGCTCGCAAGCCGATGGTGCGGCTGTTCTCCACCATCCTGCGCCGTGATGGCGACGATTATGTTCTGGTCACGCCGGTCGAAAGGGTCGGCATCCAGGTCGATGACGCTCCCTTCGTTGCGGTCACGCTTGCTGTAAGCGGCGAGGGTGCCAGCCAGGTATTGCGCTTCGTGACCAACGTCGAGGATGAGGTTGAGGCGAGTGCCGATCATCCCTTGCGCGTCGTCATCGATCCCCTGACCCAGGAGCCCGCACCTTATATTCACGTGCGGACCAACCTTGAAGCACTGATTCATCGCAATGTGTTTTACCAGTTGGTTGAGCTGGCAGTCGTTGAAGAGGTCGAGGGTCAGCGCTGGATGGGCGTATGGAGCCATGGTGTGTTCTTCAGAATCGGCCTTGAGCCCTGAGACGTCCCGGTATTCGACAGGCTCAATTGCCTGTCGGCAGTTCGGCGGTTAAAGTGCCGCTCCCCGATTTTCCTGAGGTTTTTGCATGAGTCAGTCCATTGATATCGCCGTCGTCGGCGCGACCGGTACTGTCGGCGAAACCATCGTCCAGATTCTGGAAGAGCGCGATTTTCCGGTCGGTGATCTGCACCTGCTGGCCAGCATCGAATCGGCAGGGCACTCAGTGCCTTTCCGAGGCAAAAACGTGCGCGTGCGCGAAGTCGATGACTTCGATTTCGCCAAGGTCAGGCTGGCGTTCTTTGCCGCCGGTCCTGCGGTCAGTCGCAGCCACGCCGAGAAAGCGGTCGCTGCCGGATGCGCCGTCATCGATCTTTCAGGCGTGTTTCCCGCCACACAGGCACCCACTGTCGTTCCCGAAATCAATGGCCAACTGCTTGCGGCAGGTACTGCTGCGCCGCGTCTGGTTTCGAGCCCAAGCGCTTCGGCCACTGCAGTCGCTCTGGCATTGGCTCCACTGCGCCCACTGCTGGATCTGCGTCACGTTGCGGTAACGGCCTGTCTGGCGGTCTCCACACAAGGTCGTGAAGGGGTAACCGAGCTGGCGCGCCAGACCACTGAGCTGTTGAACGTCCGCCCTCTGGAAACCCGGTTCTTTGATCGGCAGATGGCGTTCAACGTGCTGGCCCAGGTCGGCAAGCCGGATGAAGCGGGTCACCTCGCGCTGGAAAGACGTCTGGTCGCGGAAGTGCGTGAGTTGCTGGCGCTGCCTTCTCTGAAAGTGGCTGCCAATTGCATTCAGGTGCCGGTTTTCTTTGGCGACAGCTTTACTGTATCGATTCAGGCCGCAGCGCCGATCGATCTTGCTGCGGTGAACGCGGCACTTGAATCTGCTGAAGGTATCGAACTGGTCGATGCCGGCGATTACCCGACACCCGTCGGTGATGCGGTCGGCCAGGATGTGGTTTACGTAGGGCGTGTGCGGACGGGAATAGACGACCCGGAGCAACTCGATCTGTGGATAACCTCGGACAATGTTCGCAAAGGTGCAGCGCTCAACGCTGTGCAGGTTGGCGAATTGTTGATAAAAGACTATGTGTAAAAGATACTTGGCAACACTTTGAATAATTGTTCTAGCGGCGATACGCCTTACACCCAACGCAGGACTACCTCTCCGGATACCGGAGAATCTTTAAACAAGGGATGGGCTATGGTTCAGGTTCGTAAACTGGTATTAGCGATCGCTGCGGCTTCGGCGCTGTCATCAGGGATGGCGCAGGCGTTGGGGCTCGGGGAATTGTCTGTCAAGTCGACCCTGAACCAGCCACTGGTAGCCGAGATCGAGTTGACCGATGCGCAGGGCGTCAATGCCTCGCAGGTGGTACCGAGTCTTGCAACGACGGCTGATTTCGCCCAGGCGGGCATCACGCGCCAGGCGTTTCTCAATGATCTGAGTTTTACGCCGGTCATCAATGCCAGTGGCAAGAGTGTTCTGCGTATCACTTCCAGCAAGCCGGTCCGGGAGCCCTATGTAAAGTTCCTGGTTCAGGTCCTGTGGCCGAACGGGCGTTTGCTGCGTGAATACAGCCTGTTGCTGGATCCGCCGAAGTTTTCGCCAGAGGCCGCCGCCGCTGCGGCAGCGCCCGAGCCTGTCGCTCCCGCCGCTCCTGCTGTGCAAACAGGAGCCCCTGCTCAACTGCCGGCCGTGGCGCCGTCTGCCGAAGCGTCTCCCGCCCAACAGCCTGCACAGCCGGCTGCGACGCCGGGCTCGACCCTGCCGCCGCCCGCTGCCGACAAGCAATCCCAGTACGTCACTGCCAACAATGACACTTTGTGGGAAATCGCCGCGAAGGTTCGTACCGGCGGAACCGTGCAACAGACCATGCTCGCGATCCAGGCGCTCAACCCTGATGCGTTCATGGGCGGCAACATCAATCGATTGAAGAAAGGTCAGGTCCTGCGTCTGCCGACACCTCAGCAGACCACGGCCTTGCCTCAGCCTCAGGCCGTTGCCGAGGTCTCCCGCCAGTACAGCGCATGGCGGGAGGGCCGCCGCCTGCCAGCCGGGCCCCGTCAAGTGGATGCCACTCGCCGGGATCGTGCCGGTGCAGCACCGTCCAAAGTGGATACCGCCGACAACCTCAGCCTGGTTTCAGCCAGTGGCAAGCCTGCCGCCAAAGGTGCCGCAGGCGACAGCGATCTGAGCAACAAGCTGGCGGTGGCTCAGGAGGCGCTCGACACCTCGCGTCGTGACAATGCCGAACTGAAAAGCCGTATGAACGACCTGCAGAGCCAGCTCGACAAGCTGCAGCGTCTGATTGAACTCAAGAACGGTCAGTTGGCCAAGATGCAGGCCGCCGGTGCTGCCGTACCGCCTGCCGCCGCGACAGCCGATGCTGCCACTCCAGCCAACGCAGCCGTTCCGGCTTCGCTGGTCGATGCCAATGGCGCGCCGGTGAAGCCTGCGGGCGAGATTGCCCCTGAAGACGCTTTGCCTGCGGGCGCTGCGCAAGTCGCCACGCCTGCTGCCGATCAGCCACTGGCTGTCGAGCCGGTCGCTGCACCGGAAGAAGAAGACACTCTGCAGAAGATCCTCGACAACCCTATATTGCTGGGGCTGATCGGTGGAGCGGTGCTGCTGATTCTGGCGTTGATTCTGCTGTTCATGGCGCGCCGCCGCGCTGCCAGGGCAGAAGCCGAGAAACATCGCCGTATGGCGCGTGCGCTGGCTGAAGAGTCGCAGTTTGTGTCCGACATGGACATGAACGCGCCGCCTGCCAGTTTTGACGGCCTCGATGTGACGCCGCCCAACGTGCGCATGGGCGCAGGTCCTGCTGCCGTGGCTGCAACAGCCGCGCGCGAAAGGCCGGCCGATCCGCTGGTGCAGGCTGAAATCCACATTGCTTATGGGCGCATGAATCAGGCAGTCGAACTGCTCGAAGAGTCGGTGAAGAATGAGCCTGAGCGTGATGACATTCGTCTCAAGCTGATGGAAATCTACGCTGAGCAGGGCAACAACAAGGCCTACGCTGCGCACGAGCGCAAACTGGTGGCCTCGGGAAAGCTTGAAGCTGAGGGCGAGCAGCTAAAAGATTCATACTCGACCCAAACGCCTGCGGCGCCTGTTGCTGCTGAGCCTGCATCGGTGGTCGCGCCTGTCGCAGTGGCAGCAGGCGCCGCCACTGCCGCAGCGCTGGCTGCGGAGCTGGACGCAAAGTATGTTGAAGAATTGTTGGCCGATGATTCTGTCGAGCCAGAGCCAGAGCCAGAGCCAGAGCCAGAGCCAGAGCTAAGCCCTGAGCCTGAGCCGCCTGTGGTGTCCGAGGCTGAGTCTGCCGCAGTCGAAGAGCCGCCAGTCGTCTCCGAGGCGTTCGATCATGATTTCGACCTGAGTCTGGACGAATTCGACGAGCCTTCAGTGGAAGAACTGCCGACTGTGACCGATCCCGATGATCTGTTGCTGGACGAACCGGTTGTTTCCGCCGTGCCCGACGATGACGAGCTGAGCTTCGAGTCGATCATGCGTGAACAGGAGGCCGCCCGTGCTGCAGCGACACCTGACGATCTGGCTGATTTCGATCTCGACCTCACCGAAGAGGATCCGGCGCTCAAGAACGAGGATGATTTCCTGCTTGGTCTGGGTGACGATCCTGTCGAGCCGGTTGTCGATGCGGCTCCGCTGGCTACGCCGCCGGTCAGCGATGATCTGGAACTGCCGGACGATTTCGACCTGTCCCTGGCAGATGAAATCGAGTCGGATCAGGCCAGTCAGGCTTTCGCATCTGAAATCGACGATGTGAATGCCGAGTTGGACCGTCTTTCGCAGAACCTTGAGCATCCGCCACTCGACGAGCCAAGGTTTACCGCAGAAGATGCCATGGCGCTCGATGACGAGCCGGACTTCGATTTCATGGCCGGTACCGATGAGGCTGCGACCAAACTGGATCTGGCGCGTGCCTACATCGACATGGGTGATGCCGACGGGGCGCGGGACATTCTCGACGAGGTCGTCAATGAGGGTGATGACGGACAGAAAAGCGAAGCGCGTGACATGCTTTCGCGACTTGCCTGAGTCAATCCATTGCTGATCCAGGACGGCCGCTTTTGCGGCCGTCTGCATTTGGCGCCCGGTGTGGCGTCTTTTTTTTGCGGCCGTATAATGGCCGACTTTTCGCAAACCGACAGGCTGTAACACCTTGGCGAACATAGATAACCCGGCCGCCGAGATGGCTGCCGAGGGCTTTTCCCGAATCGCGTTGGGCGTGGAATACAAGGGGTCGCGCTATTGTGGCTGGCAGCGTCAGGCTTCCGGCGTGCTCACGGTGCAGGAAACCCTCGAAGATGCCCTGTCCAAAGTGGCTGACTCGCCCGTCTCGCTGATGTGCGCCGGGCGCACGGATGCCGGTGTGCACGCCTGCGGGCAGGTGGTGCACTTCGATACCCGGGCCGAGCGCTCCATGAAGGCCTGGGTCATGGGGGCCAACATCAATCTGCCCCACGACATCAGCGTGACCTGGGCTCGCGTGATGCCTGCGGATTTTCATGCGCGTTTCAAGGCGATTGCTCGCCGTTATCGCTATGTGATCTATAACGATCAGATCCGTCCGGCGCATCTGGGGCAGGAGGTCACCTGGAACCATCGTCCGCTCGACGTGACACGAATGGCCGAGGCCGCACAGCATCTGGTCGGAACCCACGATTTCAGTGCGTTTCGTGCCGGGCAATGTCAGGCCAAGTCACCGGTCAAGCAACTGCACCACTTGCGCGTGACCCGGCACGGAAAGATGATCGTCATCGATGTGCGCGCCAATGCGTTTCTGCATCACATGGTGCGTAACATTGCGGGAGTGCTGATGACCATCGGGGCGGGCGAGCGTCCGGTCGAATGGGCGCGCGACGTGCTGGAGAGCAAAGTGCGTCGTACCGGGGGCGTCACCGCACATCCCTATGGGCTTTATCTGGTGCAGGTCGAGTACCGCGAGCAGTTTCCATTGCCAGAGCGTTATATCGGTCCGCATTTTCTGACCGGCTTTGCCGAACTTGACGGCTGACGCCCCGGCAAGCATTTGCTAACATCCGGACTTTCCGAAAGGTCTGAGGTTTTCACTACATGTCAGCCGTTCGCAGCAAGATCTGCGGGATTACCCGCATAGAAGACGCCCTGGCGGCTGTCGAGGCAGGCGCCGATGCCATCGGACTGGTGTTTTACGCCAAAAGCCCTCGTGCCGTGAACGTGCAGCAGGCGCGCGCCATCATTGCCGCGTTGCCGCCGTTCATAACCACGGTCGGTCTGTTCGTCAATGCCAGTCGTTGCGAACTCAATGAAACGCTGGATGCAGTTGCGCTGGACATGTTGCAGTTTCACGGCGACGAAACACCGGAAGAATGCGAAGGCTATCATCGTCCCTACATCAAAGCGTTGCGCGTGAAAGTGGGTGATGACATCGAGCAGGCCTGTCGCGCCTATCGCAATGCACGCGGCATCCTTCTTGATACCTATGTGGAAGGTGTACCCGGCGGTACAGGGGAAACGTTCGACTGGGCCTTGATTCCGAGCGGCTTGAGTAAACCGGTCATTTTGGCGGGTGGGTTGACGTCGGCCAATGTGGCACAGGCGATTGCCCAGGTCAGGCCCTACGCGGTGGATGTCAGCGGTGGCGTCGAAAAGGGCAAGGGCATCAAGGATCGGGAAAAGATTCTCGCCTTCATGAGTGCGGTCCAGGGAGCCTGATGTGACGGCTGCGGTTCGGCCGCCGTCCATAAGCCTGTCCCCGCCACATGTCTTGCGGGTCGAATTGAGTCAGGGGCGGTGCCGAAGCGCACCGTCCGGGTTGTAAAAAAACCGTGGTAGAGGGTGTGCAGGTCAGACTGTCGGTCGACCGTTCCCCGTCTCATCGCCAACTAACGAATTTAGCTGAGGGCATGCGTCTGGCGTGAAAACGTCATGCGTTCGAGCCACACCGGTACTGGAGAGATAAAGCATGAGCAACTGGTTGGTAGACAAACTGATCCCATCGATCATGCGATCCGAGGTCAAGAAGAGCTCGGTTCCTGAAGGGCTGTGGCACAAGTGCCCGTCCTGCGAAGCAGTGCTCTATCGGCCTGAGCTGGAAAAGACCCTGGATGTCTGCCCCAAGTGCAACCATCACATGCGTATCGGTGCCCGTGCCCGTCTGGACATCTTTCTGGATGCCGAAGGCCGTGAGGAACTGGGTGCCGATCTGGAGCCGGTTGACCGCCTGAAATTTCGTGACGGCAAGAAGTACAAGGACCGTCTGACCGCTGCGCAGAAGCAGACAGGCGAGAAAGATGCCCTGATCTCCATGAGCGGCACGCTGCTGGGCATGCCGGTTGTTGCGTCGGCGTTCGAGTTTTCCTTTATGGGCGGTTCGATGGGCGCCATCGTTGGCGAGCGTTTCGTGCGCGCTGCCGACTACGCGCTGGAAAACCGCTGCCCGATGATCTGCTTTGCCGCATCCGGTGGTGCGCGCATGCAGGAAGCGCTGATTTCCCTGATGCAGATGGCCAAGACGTCGGCAGTGCTGGCGCGTCTTCGTGAAGAAGGCCTGCCGTTCATCTCGGTATTGACCGATCCGGTCTATGGCGGTGTTTCAGCCAGTCTGGCGATGCTGGGCGACGTGATTGTCGCTGAACCCAAGGCGCTGATCGGGTTTGCCGGTCCGCGCGTCATCGAGCAGACCGTTCGCGAAAAACTGCCTGAAGGTTTCCAGCGCAGCGAATTCCTGCTGGATCACGGCGCAATCGACATGATCATTGCGCGTAGCGAGCTGCGCCCACGTCTGGGCAACCTGCTGGCACAGATGATGAATTTGCCGACACCTAAATTCGTGGCACCGGTGATTGAGCCGATCGTCGTTCCACCGGCTCCGGCCACGGTATGATCCCTTCGACCCTGGGCGACTGGCTCGCCTACCTTGAGCAACTGCATCCTAGCGCTATCGACATGGGGCTGGACCGTTCGCGGAAGGTGGCACAGCAGTTGGGGCTCACACGCCCGGCACCTCGGGTCATCACGGTAACAGGCACCAACGGCAAGGGTTCGACCTGCGCCTTTGTTGCGACCCTGTTGCAGGCTCAGGGTCTGAAAGTGGGTGTCTACAGCTCTCCGCACCTGCTGCGCTACAACGAGCGGGTGAAGGTGCAGGGTGTCGAAGCAACGGATCTTGAGTTGTGCGATGCCTTCGCTGCGGTCGAATCAGCGCGTGGTGATGTAACGCTGACCTATTTCGAGATGGGCACGCTCGCCGCATTCTGGCTGTTCGAGCAGGCGAAGCTTGACGCGGTCGTGCTGGAAGTCGGTCTGGGTGGCCGTCTGGATGCCGTCAATCTCGTTGATGCCGACATCGCGCTGGTCACCAGCATTGGTCTCGACCATGCCGAATGGCTGGGTGACACGCGCGAATCGGTGGCTTTCGAAAAGGCTGGTATCTTCCGTGCCGGTCGCCCGGCGCTGTGTGGTGATCAAGATCCGCCCGAGCCATTGCTTGCCAAAGCTCTGGAGCTGGGTTGCCCGCTGCTGTTGAGGGGGCGCGATTTCGACCTTTCAGTGAGTCATCACGGCTGGGACTGGCGCGGTGTCGCTGGTGGTGAGGTGGTGGAGCTGCGCGATCTGCCGTTGCTTGATCTGCCCATGCAGAATGCCGCGCTGGCACTTCAGGCGTTTGCTCTGCTGGGCTACCCCCTGAATCAACAGATCGTCAGTGAGGCGTTGGCACAGACCCGGCTCGTCGGCCGTCTGGACCGCCGTACCGTTCGTTGGCAGGGCAAGGCGCTTACGCTGTTGCTGGACGTGGGTCACAATCCGCATGCGGCGCAGTTTCTGGCGCAACGCATGGCGCAGCGGCCAATTGTCGGCAAACGCCTGGCGGTGTTCGGTCTGTTGTCCGACAAGGATCTAGACGGTGTAGTGTTTGAGCTGGCTTCCAGCATTCAGGACTGGGCCGTTGCGCCGCTGCCCACCTCCCGCAGCCGACCTGCCGCAGAGCTGCAGGCTGCGCTTGAGAACCTTGGCGCTCGCGTGAAGTCCTACCAGAGTATCGCGCTGGCGCTGGAGGCTCAGTGTGCGCATGCCACGGCCGATGACGAAATTCTGCTGTTCGGATCTTTTTACTGTGTAGCCGAGGCCATCGAGTGGCTGGCCCGGCATACCGACGAGGACGCTGCACATGGCTTTGCTGGATAACGTATTCAAGCAGCGGATGGTGGGTGCTCTGGTGCTGATCGCCCTGGCGGTGATCTTTCTGCCGATGCTGTTCACCCGTCAGGACGAAAGCCATCCGGTTCAGGTCGACGCACCTGCCGCCCCACAGGCACCTGCGAATCAGCAAGTACAGGTCGAACCCGTGACCGTTCCCGAACCTCAGGCATTGCCGCAGGAACCTGTTCCGGATGAGGACGACGTGGCGGTGAGCAATCAGCCGCCGTCGATGCCGATAGCGCCTGCTCCTGCCGCACAGGCTCCAGCGGCCTCTGCGCCACCGGCAGTCAAGCCTGCGCCGGCACCGAAGTCTGTGCCGGTCCCTGCGACACCGGCGGCACCTCCCGCGCCGGCAGTCGCCAAGGCTGCGCCGAGCGGTGTCGATGCGAATGGCTTGTCAGTCAGTTGGTCCGTACAACTGGCCAGCATGTCCAACCGTGCCAATGCCGACAATCTTCAGAAGACCCTGCGTACTCAGGGCTACAATGCCTATATCCGTACCGCTGACGGCGTCAACCGAGTGTTCGTGGGGCCGCTTATCGAGCGCGCAGAGGCTGATCGCCTGCGTGACCAGCTCGACAAGCAGCAGAAGCTCAAAGGCATCGTGGTGCGGTTCCAGCCCGAAAAGGGCTGATCTTCCCGTCCTCTGAGCATGCTCCGGGACGCCGTTTACAGGGAAAATGGCGTCCGCCGATAATCGCTGCTTACCGGCAGGCGGGCGCTCTGCTAAAATGCGCCGCCTTATCTGTCTGCAGGCTGCAACGTGCCATTTACTCCGGTTGACTGGGCAATTCTGGGAATTGTCGCCATCTCCGCCCTGATCAGTCTGAAACGCGGCTTTGTAAAAGAAGCACTGTCGTTGACGACGTGGATCATTGCAGGTGTCGTGGCCTGGATGTTCGGTGCGGGGCTGTCGCAGTATCTGGTCAACTACATAGAAACACCCTCGGCCCGCGTGATCGCGAGCTGCACCATTCTATTTGTCGCCACCTTGCTGGTAGGCGCCATGGTCAACTTTCTGATAGGCGAACTGATTCGTGTCACCGGGCTTTCCGGGACCGATCGTTTTCTGGGCATGGTCTTTGGCGCGGCGCGCGGGGGCCTGCTTGTCGTTGTAGCGGTCGGACTGTTGAGTCTCGGGCCGGTGCAACAGGATCAATGGTGGCAGCAGTCGAGGCTGGTGCCGCAATTTCTCATGGTCGCTGACTGGTCGAAAAACCTGATTCTCGGGATGTCCAGCAAGTGGCTCGCCAGCGGCATCAGCGTACCTGCTGATCTGCCGTTCAAGGAGCAGATCCTGCCGTCTACAATACCGCAGGATGTGCTCGGTAAATCCAGTTCCACTAAGTAGGGGTTGTGTCGCATGTGTGGCATCGTCGGTATCGTCGGTAAGTCGAACGTCAATCAGGCGCTGTATGACGCGCTCACCGTCCTCCAGCACCGCGGCCAGGATGCTGCCGGTATTGTGACCAGCCACGACGGCCGGTTATTCCTGCGCAAGGACAACGGACTGGTGCGCGATGTGTTTCATCAGCGCCATATGCAGCGTCTGGTCGGGCACATGGGCATCGGTCATGTGCGCTACCCGACCGCGGGCAGTTCGACATCGGCCGAGGCTCAGCCGTTCTACGTCAACTCGCCTTACGGCATCACGTTGGCACACAACGGTAACCTGACCAACGTCGAGCAACTGGCCAAGGAGATCTACGAGTCTGACCTGCGCCACGTCAACACCAATTCCGATTCGGAAGTGCTGCTGAACGTGTTCGCCCATGAGCTGGCCGTTCGTGGCAAGCTGCAGCCGACCGAAGAAGACATCTTCGCGGCGGTGACCGATGTGCACAATCGTTGCCGTGGCGGCTACGCAGTCGTGGCGATGATCACCGGCTACGGCATTGTCGGCTTCCGCGACCCGGACGCCATCCGTCCCATCGTATTCGGTCAGCGTCATACCGACGAAGGCGTCGAGTACATGATCGCCTCCGAAAGTGTTTCGCTCGATGTTCTGGGCTTTACGCTGATCCGCGACCTGGCACCGGGCGAAGCGGTCTACATCACCGAAGACGGCAAACTGCACACCCGTCAGTGTGCCGCCAATCCAAAGTACGCGCCCTGCATCTTCGAGCACGTCTACCTGGCGCGTCCAGATTCGATCATCGACGGTATCTCGGTCTACAAGGCGCGTCTGCGCATGGGCGAGAAGCTGGCTGACAAGATCCTGCGCGAGCGCCCGGATCACGACATCGACGTGGTCATCCCGATTCCGGACACCAGCCGCACGGCTGCGCTGGAACTGGCGAACCACTTGGGCGTCAAGTTCCGCGAAGGCTTCGTCAAGAACCGTTACATCGGCCGTACGTTCATCATGCCGGGTCAGGCTGCACGTAAAAAGTCTGTGCGCCAGAAGCTCAATGCCATCGAACTGGAGTTCCGCGGCAAGAACGTCATGCTGGTCGACGACTCCATCGTTCGTGGCACGACCTGCAAGCAGATCATCCAGATGGCCCGCGAAGCTGGTGCCAAGAACGTCTATTTCTGTTCGGCCGCTCCGGCGGTGCGTTACCCCAACGTCTACGGCATCGACATGCCGAGTGCTCACGAGCTGATTGCCCATAACCGTTCCACCCAGGACGTTGCCGACCTCATCGGTGCCGACTGGCTGGTCTATCAGGACTTGAATGACCTGATCGAAGCGGTCAGCGGGAGCAAGAAGATCAAGATCGATAACTTCGATTGCTCGGTCTTCGACGGCAAGTACGTGACCGGTGATATCGACGAGCATTATCTGAACAAGATCGAGCAGGCGCGTAACGACGCCTCCAAGGTCAAGACCCAGGCAGTGAGCGCGATCATCGATCTGTACAACAATTAATTGGTTTCAGGAGTAGCGGCATGACTCAGGAATGGGATGCGGGTCGTCTCGACAGCGACCTTGAAGGCGTAGGGTTCGACACCCTCGCCGTACGTGCCGGGCAACATCGCACGCCGGAAGGCGAGCATGGCGATCCGATGTTCTTCACCTCCAGCTACGTGTTCCGCACGGCCGCCGACGCGGCCGCGCGTTTTGCCGGTGAAGTGCCGGGCAACGTCTACTCGCGCTACACCAACCCGACCGTTCGTTCCTTCGAGGAGCGCATGGCGGCGCTGGAAGGTGCAGAGCAGGCCGTCGCCACGGCGACCGGCATGGCTGCCACGCTGGCGGTTGTCATGAGTCTGTGCAGTGCCGGTGATCATGTGCTGGTGTCCCGCAGCGTATTCGGTTCGACCATCAGTCTGTTCGACAAGTACTTCAAGCGTTTCGGCATCGAAGTGGACTACGTGCCGCTGGCGGATCTGAGCGGTTGGGATGCAGCGATCAAGGCCAACACCAAAATGCTGTTCGTCGAGTCGCCATCCAACCCATTGGCTGAGCTGGTGGACATCGCCGCGCTGGCAGAAGTCGCCCACGCCAAGGGCGCGATGCTGATCGTCGACAACTGCTTCTGCACACCAGCCCTGCAGCAGCCGCTGAAACTGGGCGCTGACATCGTGGTCCATTCGGCAACCAAGTTCATTGACGGCCAGGGTCGTTGCATGGGCGGTGTGGTTGCCGGGCGTAGCGAGCAGATGAAGGAAGTGGTCGGATTCCTGCGTACCGCCGGGCCGACCCTGAGCCCGTTCAATGCCTGGATCTTTCTCAAGGGCCTCGAAACCCTGAACCTGCGCATGCGCGCTCATTGCGCCAACGCTCAGGCGCTGGCCGAGTGGCTTGAGCGGCAGGACGGTATCGAGAAGGTCCATTACGCCGGCCTCAAGAGCCACCCGCAGCACGAGCTGGCTCAGCGTCAGCAGAAAGGCTTCGGTGCGGTCGTGAGTTTTGAGGTTAAGGGTGGTAAAGAGGGCGCGTGGCGCTTCATCGATGCGACGCGACTGATCTCGATCACCGCCAATCTGGGCGACACCAAGACCACCATCACTCACCCGAGCACTACGTCCCACGGGCGTCTGGCCCCTCAAGAGCGTGAAGCCGCCGGTATTCGTGACAGCCTGATCCGTGTTGCGGTAGGGCTGGAAGATGTCGCAGACCTGCAGGCCGATCTTGCGCTGGGTCTGGCGGCCTTGTGACGGCTGAAGTGAGCAGCGACGCGAGTGAAGGGATGAGCGACGACTGGGCGATGAAATTCTCCAGTACCCACAATGGCCGCGTGGCACTGGTCACCGGTGCCGCACGCGGCATCGGTCTGGGCATTGCAGCCTGGCTGATTGCCGAAGGCTGGCAAGTGGTATTGGCCGATCTGGATCGCAGACGTGGTTCGAAAGTGGCCGGTGCACTGGGCGAAAATGCCCTGTTCATCACCATGGACGTCGCGAACGAGGAACAGGTCGCCGCGGGCGTTGCCGAGGTGCTTCGGCGCTTTGGGCGACTGGACGCGCTGGTGTGCAATGCGGCGATTGCCGATCCGCATAACACCACGCTGGAAAGTCTTGAGCTGTCGCACTGGAATCGCGTGCTGGGTGTCAACCTTGGCGGGCCGATGCTGTTGGCCAAACATTGTGCGCCTTATCTGCGTGCGCATTGCGGCAGCATAGTCAACCTGACCTCGACACGTGCCAGTCAGTCCGAGCCTGATACCGAGGCCTATGCTGCGAGCAAGGGCGGTCTGATAGCGCTGACACATGCGCTCGCCATCAGTCTGGGTCCCGAGATACGTGTCAACGCTGTCAGTCCCGGCTGGATCGACGCGCGTGATCCTTCATTGCGCCGCGCCGAACCGTTGTCGGAGGCTGATCATGCGCAGCATCCTGCGGGCAGGGTAGGGACAGTGGAGGACGTGGCGGCAATGGTCGCGTGGCTGCTTTCCCGTAACGCCGGTTTTGTCACCGGGCAGGAATTCGTGGTCGATGGCGGCATGACCCGCAAGATGGTGTACGCCGAGTAGTTGCACGTCTACGTTTGCAAGCAGGTGTGTTTGGCTGACTGGTGTATGGGGTGCGATTGAAGCGGTTTTTAAAAAAACTTCAATCAGGCTATTGACTTAGGTTCGTTAGGTGCGTAAATTTCGCGGCCTCAACGAAGCAAAGGGTGATTAGCTCAGCTGGGAGAGCAGCTGCCTTACAAGCAGCGGGTCGGCGGTTCGATCCCGTCATCACCCACCATCGTTGAGTTTGAAAGCTGAAGCACGAGGGCTTTCAAAGTTGAAATCGGACGCAAGTCCACACTGCGCAGCGGTAGTTCAGTCGGTTAGAATACCGGCCTGTCACGCCGGGGGTCGCGGGTTCGAGTCCCGTCCGCTGCGCCATATTTGTACAGATTCGGTTCGCCGGGTCTGAGGTTGAAGGACTAAAGTCATTCAGTCTGATGTACAGGAAGCAAACTATTCAAAGTTTGTTTCAAACAGGTTTACAAGCGATACGCAGCGGTAGTTCAGTCGGTTAGAATACCGGCCTGTCACGCCGGGGGTCGCGGGTTCGAGTCCCGTCCGCTGCGCCATACAAAGCTTCAAGGCCCTTGAACTCCTTGAAGCAACAAAAAAGCGACCATTGGGTCGCTTTTTTGTTGCCTGCGATTTGGCAATTTATTCCAGCGTAACGCGCCTTGTATCGAATCGTTGCGAACTCTGCGTTGATCCTGCGTCGGCCTTGTTGCAGACTTGTCGCCATTTTCCAGTTTGCAGTCTTGCTGGCAGTCATTTCCTTCCTCAGGATTATCGATGCTTAAGTTACTGAACGTTCGTACTGCGTGCGCTGTGTCCATGCTGCTGTTGGCTGCTGGCTGTTCTTCGCCCAAGCAGGCGGTCTACGACCATGAACATTTCGACGATGCCGGGACATTTTCCCGCAGCTATCCGGCAACTGACCTGTCGTCCTGTGAAGCCGGGCGCCGGGCCTTGCTGAGTCAGGGTTACATCATCACCAGTAGCGATCCCAAAATGATTGCCGGGCGCAAGAGTTTCCAGCAGACGGGCGAAACACACATCGAGATCAGCTTCAATCTGGTCTGCGCGGCCGACGTGACGGCGGGCAGTTCGACCATGTTTGCCAACGCCCTGCAGGACCGCTACGCACTGAAGAAAACCAACAACTCTGCGAGCCTCG
Source organism: Pseudomonas sp. CDFA 610 (assembly GCF_021147865.1). Taxonomy (NCBI): domain Bacteria; kingdom Pseudomonadati; phylum Pseudomonadota; class Gammaproteobacteria; order Pseudomonadales; family Pseudomonadaceae; genus Pseudomonas; species Pseudomonas sp. CDFA 610. Next base: position 335,441 of record NZ_JAGTPM010000002.1, on the reverse strand, counting down.
GAGTAGGGGTGCTGGGCTCGGTGTCGATGCCGATTGGCTCGACCGATGATTCGATGGTCAAGGTTGCCAGCGAGACAGTTGCCTCTGCCAAGTTTTACGAGCGTTTTTTCGGTCTGGTCGAGAACTTCCTGCCGCCGGATGTGAAGAAAGCTGCGCATATCGTCGAGAAGCCAAAGGCCGATCTGGGTGTGCCTGACCCAGCGCCTGCTGCTGTGGCGCCCAAACCTGCCGAACCTGCGCAACTGGCGCCGAAAGCGGTTGAGGCTGCGCCCAAGGTTGAACCGGTTGCCGAGCCCGAGGCCGAGTCCGTAGCGCCCGCTGCCAGCGAGCCCGTCCCGGCACCGGACGAGCCTGCTTCTTTCAAGGCCGAGACGATTACCCCGCCGGAGACTCAGCCGGTCGAAATGACCACGCCTGCGCCGGTCGAGACCCAGCCAGCACAGTAGTTGCTCTGTGCTGAACCGGGCGTAAGCATCTGCGAGACTTACGTAAGCAGAGCCAATGGGACGCTCCGCGTCCCGGCGTCCTCAGCGTTGGGACTTCAGCCCAAAAACAACTTGTACGCCGGGTTCTCGCTCTCGTCCCAATACGGATAGCCGATCTCGGTGAGTGCCTGGCTTACCAGATGCCGCTCCTCCTCGGGCACCACCAGCCCTGCGACGACTCGCCCATCCGCCGCGCCATGGTTGCGGTAGTGGAACATCGAGATGGTCCAGCGTCCGCCCAGGCGGTTGAGAAAGTTGAAGAGCGCACCAGGCCGTTCGGGGAATTCGAAGCGCAGCACCACTTCATCGCTGACGCGCTCGGCATGTCCGCCCACCATATGGCGGATGTGCAGTTTGGCCAGTTCGTTGTCGGTCAGGTCCAGCACCGGAAAGCCCTGCTCGGTCAGGCTGGCGATCAACGCGCTGCGCGGATCGTTTTCCGGGTGGGTCTGCACGCCGACGAAGATGTGCGCTTCGCGGTCGGTGTGGTAGCGGTAGTTGAATTCGGTGATCTGCCGCTTGCCGATGGCCTCGCAGAAGGCCTTGAAGCTGCCCGGCTTTTCCGGGATGGTCACGGCGATGATCGCTTCGCGCCCTTCGCCCAGCTCGGCGCGTTCGGCCACATGGCGCAGGCGGTCGAAGTTGACGTTGGCCCCGGAGTCGATCGCCACCAGGGTCTGGCCGCTGACGCCGCGCTGTTCGACGTACTTCTTGATGCCGGCCACGGCCAGCGCACCCGACGGTTCGGTGATGGAGCGGGTGTCGTCGTAGATGTCCTTGATGGCGGCGCAGATCTCGTCGGTGCTGACCGTGATCACTTCATCCACGTAATGACGGCAGACTTCAAACGTGTGATGGCCGATCTGCGCCACCGCCACACCATCGGCAAACAGCCCGACCTGGCTGAGCACCACACGCTCGCCTGCGGCCAGGGCGGCTTGCAGGCAGTTGGAATCGTCCGGTTCGACGCCAATGACCTTGATGTCGGGCCGCAGGTATTTGACGTAGGCCGCAATACCCGCGATCAGTCCGCCACCGCCCACCGGCACGAAAATCGCGTCCAGTTGCCCCGGCTGCTGGCGCAGGATTTCCATCGCCACCGTGCCTTGCCCGGCGATGGTGTCGGGGTCGTCGTAGGGATGGATGTACACAAAGCCCTGCTCATCGACCAGCTTCAGCGAATACGCCAGCGCTTCGGGAAACGAATCGCCATGCAGCACCACCGTTGCGCCACGTGAGCGCACGCCTTCGACCTTGATCTCGGGCGTGGTGCGCGGCATCACGATGGTCGCCTTGATGCCCAACTCCCGGGCTGCCAGCGCCAGCCCCTGCGCATGGTTGCCCGCCGAGGCCGTGACCACACCGCGCGCCGCGTCTTCAGCGGTCAGTTGTGCCAGCTTGTTGTAAGCGCCGCGAATCTTGAACGAGAACACCGGTTGCAAGTCTTCGCGCTTGAGCAGGATCTGATTGCCCAGTCGCTCGGACAGCTGACGTGCGCCGTGCAGCGGGGTCTCGATGGCGACGTCGTAGACGCGTGAGGTGAGGATCTTGCGGGCATAGTGATTGAGCAGATCAGGCTGGCCGTGACTCATCGCGTCGTGTCCTTGCAGGTCGTTGTTTTGCAGGAGGCGTTGCAGGAAAACGCAACGATCAAATGCGCGGCTGCAATAAGGGCGATAGAGCGATGGATAGCGATCATGTCTGACTCCTGTTGAGCATTCAGTGGCTCTGGAGGCAGAAAAAAACCCGCCACCAGGGCGGGTTTTTTTGCAAACGTCGGCTAACCCGCCATGACTGGAATGACGGTAATAATAATCTGGCCGACGTTTTGCTGGATGAGGTTCATGTCGCCGAGGGTAGGGCGGCCGGGGCAATGAAGTCAAGGCTTGATTGCCAACATCTCAAGACGTCCTGCGTCTGAAGATCCTGTCAGCCTTTTCGTTTATTGATGGGTATCAACATTTTTATTTCACATTGGCACTTTAATGTTGATCCAGCGGTCAGTTATTCCAGCTTTACTGACCGTAGTAAAAATCACCGCAAGACTCAATCAGCCGGAGGGCGAAGAAATGGATGAATATCAAGAAGAACTGCTCGAATATCGTGCGTCGGAACTGGACCCGGTAGAGCCGGCCGACGACGCTACCGAACTGTGAAGGGCGTCAGGCAGTTCGGCGCTGGCTACGGCGGAACTCCCCCGGAGTCTGTCCGTTCCAGCGTTTGAACGCACGTTGAAAGGCTTCGGCCGACGCAAAACCCAGCAGATAGGCAATCTCCCCGAACGCCAGTTCAGTGTCGCGAATATAGGTCATCGCCAAATCACGGCGCGTGTCATTCAGGATTTCGCGAAAACGGGTGCCTTCTTCGGCCAGCTTGCGGCGCAGCGTCCATGTCGGCAGCTTCAACCGTGCTGCCACTTCCTCCAGATCCGGTTCTCTTGCCCCGCTCAGTAAGGGGCCCAGCAACTGAGTGATGCGTTCCCGCAGACTGCGTGTGCGGGTCAACTGATCCAGTTCCTTCTCGCACAATTGCAGCAGATGCCGCCAGGTGCTTGGGCAATGATCGGGGTTTTTCATGGCCAGACTGTCCAGACTCAGCCGAAGCTGATTGGTGGTCGCACCGAACGCAATCGGGCTGTCGCTCAGGTGTGCGTACTGCGCTGCATAGTCAGGTGCTTCGAACTCGATTTCCACCCGCTGAGCATGCAGTCGGCTGCCAGCCAGCGACGAGAGTTGTGTGATCCAGCCGCTCAGGATCGAGTCCACGACAAAGCGGTTGTAACTGTTGTAGGGGCTGATGGAGTAGAAGCGTATCCAGGCCCCGCCAGCGTCTTCGTGAAAGCTCGACTGGCCTCGATAGTTTGCGCCGTAAAGAGGCTCGAAGCGGATCATCGTGCGGGCCGCCTCGCGCACATTCGGAGCTTGGGCTGCGGTGACACCGGCGAGCCCTGCCTGGCCGAGCCTGCTCAGTTCTCCCATGCGCAGCCCCAGCCCCGGTTGACCGGTAAGCTGAATGGCGGCGTGGCCCAACCGCATGTAGCGCGGGATCGACAGCCGTGCACCGGCTTCGCCCAGACGGGTTGCATCCAGACCGTATTGTTCGAGCAGCAGGTCGGGATCGTGCCCGAAACTGCGTACAGCGTCCGTCAGGCTTTGGACAAAACCTACCGACAGATCACCCAGGCGCAAGGTCAGGTTCGGCATGTTTAGAGCCAGACATTGATCAGGCGGGCGCCGCCGTTAACGTTGTTTTCAACCGGCTGCTCGGCAATGATCTGACCGCTGTGGCTGACGAAGCTTTGCCCGGAAGTGCCCTGATTCCAGAATTGTCCGCGCATGAACACGCTGATACCGGCTCTGGCCGTGCTGCGTGGTTCACGTGCGATCAGGGTCAGGCGATGCCAGGCTTCGCGTTCGCTCAGGCTGCCGGGCTTGAGATCCAGTGTTGGCGTATCGTGCGTGCGGGTGCCATGCCACGGGTTCGACCAACTGTTCCTCCCGTTTACAAAGGCAGGCACGACGATCAGTTCGGCGTTTTGCTGATTCATCCGGGTGTAGTTATCGGGATACCAGCTGTCGGTGCCGATGAGGATCCCCAATCGACCGGCAGGTGTGTCGATCACGTTGACCTGAGCGTTGCCTGCCGCCTTGACGTAGCGCTTCTGGTAGCGACTTGCATACAGCTGGCGTTGGGGCTGGCCCAGCGGTTTGCCGTCACTGCCAAAGGTCACGCTGCTGTTGTACAAGGCACCGCTGCCAATCTGCAGTTGTCCGTCTTCCACGCGAGGGTTCGGCAGCACGATGGAGCCTGCCACCAGCGTTATCTCGAACTCTCTGGCCAGCCCGCCGAAAACGTTCTGGTAATCGCGCACCATGGAGCGCGCTTTCATCCGCAAGCGTGCATCGTCCAGACGCTTTTCGCCCTCGGCGCCGAGCATCGCCGTGACGAATTTCAAAGGATTGCTCCAGGCCAGCCAGTCCATGGACTCGTCCACGGTGGACGCCTGATAGAACTGGTTCTTCTCACCACTGGCATACAACCAGGTGCCGATGTGCTCAGGCAGCACAACGATGGTCCGGGCGTTGATCAGCCCATGGTCACGCGCCTGCTGCAGATAGGCCGCGAGTTTGCGATGCAAGTGCGACAGGTCCTGATAATCAGTGGGAAACAGCTCGGGCTCGATGCCCAGCAGGTTTCCCCGCTCGCCGGGTTGCCCTTCATTGATGGCCAGGCGGATGCGCAGATCCGACAGGTAATGCCCCATGGGGCGCTGCTCGGTCCAGAGCGCGTAACTGACAAGGCTGGCCAGGCTCACCAGGATGAGGCAAGTGGCAAAGAATTTACGCATAAGAGGGGCGCACGGCTGCCTTGATGAAATTGTCGACTAGGGTAGGACTACACCCGGCGCTTGCCAAGGGGTGCTGCGCGTTTGGATCAATAACTTGTCACTTTCGGTCATTGAGTGTGATTGGGTGGCTCTTTACTGTTGCGCCATACAGGTCCGCAGGATCTTGATGAAGAGGGCACGCAGAGGCCCTCATCTACCCGTGATTGAAACGATGGAGCTCCGCCATGACTGCTGCTCATTACCCGCATCTGCTGGCCCCGCTGGATCTGGGCTTCACCACGCTGCGCAACCGCAGCCTGATGGGCTCGATGCACACCGGCCTTGAAGAGAAGCCAGGCGGTTTCGAGCGCATGGCGGCGTACTTTGCCGAGCGTGCACAGGGCGGTGTAGGCCTGATGGTGACGGGTGGCATCGCGCCGAATGAAGAAGGCGGCGTCTACGACGGCGCGGCCAAACTCACGACTCCGGAAGAAGCCGGGCAGCATCGCGTCGTGACCCAGGCGGTCCACGAGGCAGGTGGCAAGATCTGTCTGCAGATTCTGCATGCCGGACGCTATGCATACAGCCGCAAGCAGGTCGCGCCCAGTGCGATTCAGGCACCGATCAACCCGTTCAAGCCGCGCGAACTGGACGAAGAGGGCATCGAAAAACAGATCAGCGATTTCGTGACCTGCTCGACGCTGGCTCAGAGCGCAGGCTATGACGGCGTGGAGATCATGGGGTCGGAAGGTTACTTCATCAATCAGTTCCTGGCCGCGCATACCAATCACCGCACCGACCGCTGGGGCGGCAGTTACGAAAACCGCATGCGTCTGGCGGTCGAGATCGTGACGCGGGTGCGCCAGGCCGTCGGCCCGAACTTCATCATCATCTTCCGCCTGTCGATGCTGGATCTGGTCGAAGGCGGCAGCACCTGGCAGGAAATCGTGCAGTTGGCCAAGGCGGTCGAACAGGCGGGCGCGACGATTATCAACACGGGCATCGGCTGGCACGAAGCGCGGATTCCGACCATCGCCACCAAGGTCCCGCGCGCCGCGTTCAGCAAGGTCACGGCCAAGCTGCGCGGTTCAGTGAACATTCCACTGATCACCACCAATCGGATCAATACCCCGGAAGTCGCCGAGCGGATTCTCAGTGAGGGTGATGCGGACATGGTGTCCATGGCGCGACCGTTCCTGGCCGATCCGGAATTCGTCAACAAGGCTGCGGCCGGGCATGCCGAGCTGATCAACACCTGCATCGGCTGCAATCAGGCTTGTCTGGACCACACCTTCGGCGGCAAGTTGACCAGTTGCCTGGTCAACCCGCGTGCCTGTCACGAAACCGAACTCAATTATCTGCCCACCCGCCAGATCAAGAAGATCGCCGTGGTCGGCGCAGGCCCGGCAGGGCTGGCAGCGGCCACGGTGGCTGCCGAGCGTGGACATCAGGTGACCCTGTTCGATTCGGCCAGCGAAATCGGCGGCCAGTTCAACATCGCCAAACGCATTCCGGGCAAGGAAGAATTCTCCGAAACCCTGCGCTATTTCACTCACAAGGTGCAGAACACCGGTATCGACTTGCGTTTGAATACTCGTGTGACGGCGCAGGATCTGTTGGGCGCAGGTTTTGAAGACATCATCCTGGCCACCGGCATCGCTCCGCGTACACCGGCTATTCCCGGTATCGACAACCCGAAGGTGCTCAGCTATCTGGACGTGATCCTGCAGCGCAAGCCGGTAGGGCGTAGCGTCGCGGTGATCGGGGCGGGTGGCATCGGTTTCGACGTGTCGGAGTATCTGGTGCATCAGGGTGTCGCCACAAGCCTGGACCGCGAGGCGTTCTGGAAGGAGTGGGGCATTGATACCACTCTGGAAGCGCGGGGTGGCGTTGCGGGGATCAAGCCGGAAGTCCATGCGCCGGCGCGTCAGGTTTTCCTGTTGCAGCGCAAGAGCTCCAAGGTTGGCGACGGTCTGGGCAAGACCACCGGCTGGATTCATCGTACCGGCTTGAAGAACAAGCAGGTGCAGATGCTCAACAGCGTTCAGTACCTGAAAATCGACGAGGCCGGTTTGCATATCCGCATTGGCGAAGAAGGAGAGGAAAAGTTGCTGCCGGTGGATAACATTGTGATTTGCGCTGGACAGGACCCACTGCGCGAACTGTACGACGATCTGGTCGCGGCGAAGCAGAACGTACATCTGATCGGTGGCGCGGACGTGGCAGCCGAGCTGGATGCCAAGCGGGCCATCGACCAGGGCTCGCGACTGGCCGCCGGGCTGTGACATTGCACGCGGGCAGGTAAACTGCGGCCCGTTCCATAACCGGCCTTGACCATGATTCGTGACGCCCTTGACTGGCAGCCCGTTGCACCGCTTGAAACCCTCGACTTCGACTGGCTGCAACAGGCCGGGGTCGAGTTAGCGATCCTGCGTCTGGATCTCATCGATCCACTGATCAGCGGCAACAAATGGTTCAAGCTGATCGGGCACCTGACTCGGGCCGTTCGCGTCGGGGCAACGGGTGCGATCAGCCTGGGCGGCGCTCATTCCAATCATCTTCATGCACTGGCCGCAGCGGGCAAGCGCTTTGGTTTCCCGACCGCAGGCCTGTTGCGCGGTCATCCGCAGGAAACGCCAACTGTGCTCGACTTGCAGGCGTTCGGCATGCAGTTGCACTGGCTCGGTTACGCCGGTTATCGCGAGCGGCATGCGGCTGATTTCTGGCTTCCCTGGCAGGCGCGTTATCCAGAGCTGTATCCGATTCCTGAAGGCGGTGGCGGTTTGCCGGGGACCGAAGGCTGCGCGCGGCTGTTGTCGCTGGTTCGCAGCCAGCTCTCGCAATCGGGCTGGGACGATTACCACGGCTGGTGGCTGGCCGCCGGGACCGGCACAACGCTGGCCGGACTGGTCATTGCCGAGCAGGGTATCCACCCGGTGTATGGCGCGATGGCGGTGCCGGATGATCATGGCGTGGCACAGAACATCGCTGCACTGGTTACTGATGACCCGTCCCGCTGGCAGTTGCTTGATGCCAGCCGAGGCGCGTTTGCCAGGACGGATGCGCTCCTGCTGGAGTTCATGGATCACAGTGAAGCACACGGTGGTGTACCGCTTGAGCCACTTTATACGGGCAAAGCCTTGCTGGCGCTGCATGACGAAGTGCTGGCTGGGCGCTTCAAACCCGGCACCCGCCTGGTTTTTGTCCATACCGGTGGGTTGCAGGGCAGGCGTGCGATGGGATTAAAGCCCGTGCCAGAGCCTTTGGCATGAAAACTGTACTTGTATGCGCCGAGGCGTCGGCCCTGACTATGCGGATGACTGTTCTGGACTGAGGTGTCCGGGTCGCTGTCTCGATAATCGATCCATCCCAGATCCATACGCCGAGGTCAGCATGACAACTACCGCCGCAGAACACGTCGATCCTGCCACGCTGAGAAAAGTCATCGTGGCGGCTGCCATTGGCAACTTTGTCGAATGGTTCGACTTTGCCGTCTATGGCTTTCTGGCCACCACCATCGCCTTGCAGTTCTTCCCCAGCGGCGACACCAGCGCAGCGCTGTTGAAAACCTTCGCCGTATTTGCCGTGGCATTCGCGTTCAGGCCGCTGGGTGGCATCTTTTTCGGCATGCTGGGTGATCGGATAGGCCGCAAGCGGACGCTGGCCATGACCATTCTGCTGATGGCGGCGGCAACGACCCTGATCGGTTTGCTGCCCACATACGCCGCTATCGGAGTGACCGCACCGATTCTTTTGACCATCATTCGCTGCGCTCAAGGCTTTTCGGCCGGTGGAGAATACGCCGGAGCCTGCGCCTACCTGATGGAGCATGCTCCGCGTACGCAACGCGCCTGGTACGGCAGCTTCGTGCCGGTTTCGACCTTTTCCGCCTTCGCGGCGGCGGCCGTGGTGGCTTATGCGCTCGAGGCCTCGTTGTCCTCTGAAGCCATGGGCAGTTGGGGCTGGCGTCTGCCGTTTCTGATCGCTGCGCCGCTTGGGTTGGTGGGCTTGTACCTGCGCTGGAAGCTGGATGAAACTCCGGCTTTCCAGGCGGTCACCAAGGAGCACGCGGTCGCCCACTCACCGCTCAAGGACACTCTGCGCAATCACGCAGGCGCGATTTGCTGCCTGGGTGCGTTCGTGTCGCTGACGGCGTTGTCGTTCTATATGTTCACCACCTACTTCGCGACCTATTTGCAGGTGGCGGGCGGTTTGAGTCGGGCGTCCGCGTTGCTGGTGTCGCTGATTGCCCTGGCATTCGCCGCAGCGATCTGCCCGCTGGCAGGCGCCTATTCTGATCGGGTAGGGCGTCGCGTCACCATGGCCACTGCCTGCATTCTGCTGATGCTGGTGGTGTTTCCATCGTTTTTGATGGCCAGCTCCGGCTCGTTCGCAGCTTCAGTGGTCGGTGTCATGCTGTTGGCAGTCGGCGCAGTGCTGTGTGGCGTGGTCACGGCAGCGCTGCTGTCAGAGACATTTCCGACCCGCACGCGATACACCGCGTCGGCCATCACTTACAACATGGCCTACACACTGTTTGGCGGCACTGCACCGTTGGTGGCGACCTGGCTGATCAGCACGACCGGCAGCAACCTGTCACCGGCGTTCTACCTGATCGCCGTGGCGGTAATGGCGATGGTGGGTGGTCTGGCCTTGCCCGAGACTTCCAGGGTTTCGTTGCATGATGTGGCGGTTGCGGATGACGAGGCAGCGATTGGTTCAGCTCAGACGCATGCATGACGCCTTATTTGCCCATCGCTGCGCATGGGCATGCCTCCCGTAACGCTCCGCTTCACGGTGTACGCGCAGGTACATCCCGCCGATCAGAGTCAATCGGGACGCAGAGCGTCCCGAGCGGCATCCCAACGAAGAGCATTGGCACGATCACTGTCAAAAGCGTTATCCGCACCGCTGGCTGAACCGGTGTACAAAAACGCAACAAAACGTGGCACTCCTGCCCTGAAAAATGGCACATTGGCGCGCCCTGGTACGCGTGACACATCTTGTAATCATCCGTCCGGGGACACCCGAAAATCTTTTATGGATGAATCCCATGGCGACCAGTGCTCAGCCAGGTGCGGCAACGGCCACGACAACCCCACAATCCAGCCCGCTGGTGATGCGCATCATTGGTGCCGTTGCCCTCGCGCACCTGATCAATGACCTGATCCAGGCGATCCTGCCGTCGATCTATCCGATGCTCAAGGCCAGCTATGACCTGAGCTTCACCCAGATCGGCCTGATCACTCTGACGTTTCAGATCACTGCGTCATTGTTGCAGCCGTGGGTCGGCTATTACACGGATCGTCATCCCAACCCGCTGGTGTTGCCGGTGGGTTCGATCTGCACCCTGATCGGCATCGTGATGATGTCGATGGCCGGCACCTTCGCGCTGATTCTGCTCGCCGCTGCGCTGATCGGCATCGGCTCGTCTACCTTCCACCCGGAAGCCTCGCGTATCGCGAGACTGGCCTCCGGCGGACGTTACGGGCTCGCGCAATCGACGTTTCAGGTCGGTGGCAATACCGGATCGGCATTTGGACCGTTGCTGGCGGCGGCGATCATCATCCCGTTCGGGCAGGGCAATGTGGCCTGGATCGGTCTGTTCGCACTGTTTTCCCTGGGTTTGCTTTACGCGATCAGCCGCTGGTATCGCGCGCACCTGAACCTGTTCAAGCTCAAGGCCGGGCAGGCTGCGACTCACGGTCTGTCGAGAAGTCGGGTGATTGCCTCGCTGGGTGTGCTGGCGTTTCTGGTGTTCTCCAAGTTCTTCTACATGACCAGCCTGACCAGCTATTTCACGTTCTACCTGATCGAGAAGTTTGACCTGTCCGTGGCCAGTTCGCAGTTGCACCTGTTCCTGTTTCTGGGCGCGGTGGCGGCGGGGACTTTCTTCGGCGGTCCGATTGGCGACAGGATCGGGCGCAAGGCGGTCATCTGGTTCTCGATCCTCGGTGCCGCGCCTTTTACCCTGGCGCTGCCTTATGCAGACCTGTTCTGGACCAGCGTGCTGAGCGTGATCATCGGCTTTGTGCTGGCGTCGGCGTTTTCGGCCATCGTGGTCTACGCACAGGAACTGGTGCCCGGCAACGTCGGCATGATCGCCGGGCTTTTCTTCGGCTTGATGTTCGGCTTCGGCGGCATTGGCGCAGCCTTGCTCGGCAGTCTGGCCGACAGCCACGGCATTCTCTTCGTTTACAACCTGTGTTCGTACCTGCCGCTGCTTGGCATTCTCGCGATCTTTCTGCCCCGGACTAAATAATGCTAATAGCAACGCTGATTTTCCTGTTCACCATCACGCTCGTCATCTGGCAGCCCAAAGGGCTCAGTGTTGGCTGGAGCGCAGTGCTCGGGGCAGGTCTGGCGTTGCTGACCGGCGTGGTTCACCTCAGTGATATTGCGGTGGTGTGGGGCATCATCTGGAATGCGACGGCCACTTTCATTTCGCTGATCATCATCACTTTGCTGCTGGATGAGGCGGGCTTCTTTTCCTGGGCTGCGCTGCACGTGGCGCGATGGGGCAATGGCAAGGGGCGGCGTCTGTTCGCGTTCTTCGTGCTGTTCGGCGCGCTGGTGTCGGCGCTGTTTGCCAACGATGGTGCGGTGCTGATTCTGACGCCGATCGTGATCGCAATGATGCTGGCGCTGCGTTTTTCCCCGGCCTCGACCCTGGCGTTCGTCATGGCCGCCGGGTTCATTTCCGACACCGCGAGCCTGCCGCTGGTGGTATCGAATCTGGTAAATATCGTGTCGGCGGACTATTTCAAGATCGGCTTCAATCGATATGCGGCGGTCATGGTACCGGTCAACCTGGTCAGCGTTGCGGCCACGCTGGCGGTATTGATGCTGTATTTTCGTCGTGACATCCCGCGTGACTTCGATCCTGACCAGCTTGATAAGCCGGAAACCACGATCAAGGACCGGGCGACCTTCATGGCCGGCTGGTGGGTGTTGCTGATTCTTCTGGTGGGCTGTTTTGCACTCGAGCCGCTGGGGATCCCGATCAGCGCAATTTCGGCGACCTGCGCGGTACTGTTACTGGGCATTGCCGCCAAGGGTCACACCATTTCCACGCGCAAGGTCATCAAGGAAGCGCCTTGGCACATCGTGGTGTTTTCGCTGGGCATGTACCTCGTGGTTTATGGCCTGCGTAACGCCGGACTGACCGGCTACCTGGCCAGCCTGCTGGACTGGTTCGCCGGTTACGGTATCTGGGGCGCTGCGATGGGGACGGGTGTGATGACTGCGTTCCTGTCGTCGATCATGAACAACATGCCGACGGTCCTGATCGGTCTGTTGTCCATTGAAGGCAGTCATGCGACCGGTGCCATTCAGGAAGCGATGATTTACGCCAACGTGATCGGCAGCGACCTGGGACCGAAAATCACCCCGATCGGCAGTCTGGCAACCCTGCTGTGGCTGCATGTGCTGCAACGCAAGGGCATCACTATCGGCTGGGGTTATTACTTCAAGGTCGGCATCGTGCTGACCCTGCCGGTGTTGTTGATCACACTGGCGGCGCTGGCACTGCGATTGGGTTGAGCGGGTGGCTGGTGTCGGCCAGGTTTGGCCACAGGTCTGACACCAGAAACAATCGCTCGGCTTCCTCCCATTCGCCTTCGGCGTTTTCGGTCAGACGCACCAGCAATTGCGCAGGGGCCAGCGGATCGAGTTGTATCAGCCAGTCCTGCAACTGTTGCTTGCTCCATGCTTGCCGGTAATGCGCCGGTGCCAGCCAGGCGTGGCGGGGCAGCGGTTGCCAGCGACCTGATGCGCTCAACGTCATGAACCGCTCCCAGTCGCGCTGATGCAGCCAGCGGCCCTTCAAATGTTGCCGATGCGCTCCCGCAGGCGGATCGGCAGATCCCGGCCATGGATAAAGCAGATACCCGCCCAGCCACAGTTCGGCGTTGAAGGCCTCGACGCCAAGCGCTGCCAGCGTCGAGCGGCTTTCCGGGCGTGATGAAATCGGCAGTTGATGCTGGCTCAGGTGCGCAAGCTTGCGGTCCAGGCGATCATGACAGCCAGGACCGAGCCATTGCGCGGGGTCGCTGCCGTCGCCGTCCTGCGGTCCGAGGTACAGCTTGATGGCCAGCTCCACGTGATGCACGCCGTCGCGGTCGCGCAGCAGCATGTCCAGCTCCCCCAGCGTCTGACCGCCCATTCGGATCGGCAGGTTGGCGGCGATGATCTCCACGCCCGGTGCGTGCTGCACTGCAAATTGCCAGAGTCTTTCGTAATAACGTCCCAGACGGCGAGTGGAAGCCTGCGCAATCCAGTGCTCCAGCTCTCGGCTGTCCTGATCCAGCTCGCGAAGGAAGTCGGCCAGTCGTTGTGGCGCCTCGACCCAGTCGCTTCCGGCCAGCGGATGGCGTTGCGGCCAGGGCGTGGCATCCAGCATGGGCGGCGCCAGAATGACCCACGCAAGGTCGCGCACCTCAGGGTGTCGCAACTGACGTGGAAGGTCGATCAGGTCGGGAAATAAAGTCATGTATCGAGAATAGCCTGAGTCGGGTCTGGCAGGTCGAGTGTTTTCTCAGGCACCAGGCCAATACTTTTCAAAACTCAAGTGATCAATTCGCTATCACACTGTCAGTTCTGACAGGACGATCATTGCGTCGTCACAATGACAGGCATATCTTGGTGCTGGCATTTTAATACGAGTTTGTAATCAGGCGCTGAGTTGCAACCGATTTGAAAGCCCATTTTGTTGCTAACAGTCGGGTGCGGTGAAGGTGGCAATCTTTGTCATGGCAGGGTTTGGAAGGCCTGGAGTTTTCAATGAACTGTGAAATGCAGGCCCGTATAAAAAATCTTCTCTCACCCGCCGTTGCACTTGCGCAATGTCTGGCGATCCTGTGTTGGGTCATTGTTCTGTTGGTGACGCCAGGCGTTCATTATGGCGCTCTGGAGGTCGTGCTTACCCTTGGGCTTCTTTCGATCTGCGCCGTGCAATGCCGCGCCAGACATTTCAAGGTCTGGCGGCTGGCAAGCGTTCTCTTCGTGGTCGTGGTCGCCTGCTGTTTTGCCAGAGCCAGCCAGTTGAACAGTGCCATGGGCATCAATTGGGCATTGCCGATTGCGGTAATGATTATTCTCGGATCGACATTATTGATGGTCTATACCCGGGATTATGTGGTGGTGACGATGCTGTCCTGGATCATTCTCTCTCCGGCGCAAGGTATTGAGCCCGGCACTGTCGCTTATATATTCATCGCGCTGTTGTTTATTGCATCGACCAGCCTCGGCATTCTGCTCAATCACACTTACACCCGCACGATTCGAAACGTACTGTCACTGGAAAGCCGTTTTCGCGAACTGTCATTGATCGATCATTTGACGGATATATTGAATCGTCGCGCCCTGATGGAGTCTTTGGAAGGGCATCTGGCAGCCCGGAGTGCCGGTTACTTTCTGATGCTGGATATCGATGACTTCAAGCGAATCAATGACGAGTCCGGCCATGACGCCGGTGATGAAGTGCTGCGATGCATGGCTTCATGCCTGAAAAGAACCGTGGGCAGTCTTGCGTATGGCCGTCTGGGTGGCGAGGAGTTCGGTGTGATCCTGCCAGTCTGCAACGAGCACCAGGCACGGAACTATGTGAGCCGCCTGCTGGATTCCATCAGGCACGCAGCGAACGGTTACCCCTTCACCTGCAGCGCAGGGCTGGCAGAAATCGACGCCCAGTCAACTGCTTTTCAAGTGCTCAAGACGGCGGACATCAATCTGTATCAGGCCAAGGGGGCAGGCAAGGACATGGCCTTTTGGAAAAACCTGCCTCTGGTTGACTCAACGGCGGGTTGCCCTGGCGCTGAGCGTGATCAGATGCAAGAGTGGGTGCCATCTCCCGGCGTAGAGCCCTGAAACGGCGCCTGATGCTGCACGTCCGTTTGCCGCTGCGTGGTGCTTTCGCCCATAATCCCCTTTTCCAAGCCGTCTCGAACCCGCAGCAGGAGTCTCATGGAGCAATTTCGCAATATCGGCATCATCGGCCGCCTGGGCAGTGTCCAGGTGCTCGATACCGTGCGCCGACTCAAGAAATTCCTGTTGGACCGGCATCTTCACGTCATCCTTGAAGAGACCATTGCCGAAGTGCTGCCCGGTCATGGCCTGCAGACATCGTCGCGCAAGATGCTCGGTGAAGTGTGCGACATGGTGATAGTGGTCGGCGGCGACGGCAGTCTGCTGGGCGCCGCCCGAGCGTTGGCCAGGCACAACGTCCCCGTACTGGGCATCAACCGAGGCAGCCTGGGGTTCCTGACCGACATCCGTCCCGACGAGCTTGAGGTCAAGTGCGCCGAAGTGCTGGACGGGCACTATCTGGTCGAGAACCGCTTTCTGCTGCAGGCCGAGGTTCGTCGTCATGGCGAAGCGATCGGGCAGGGCGATGCGCTCAATGACGTGGTGCTGCATCCCGGCAAATCCACACGGATGATCGAGTTCGAGATCTACATCGACGGCCAGTTCGTGTGCAGCCAGAAGGCCGACGGCCTGATCGTTGCCACCCCGACCGGCTCGACCGCCTACGCCTTGTCGGCGGGCGGGCCGATCATGCACCCCAAGCTCGACGCCATCGTCATCGTGCCGATGTATCCGCACACCTTGTCCGGCCGCCCCATTGTGGTCGACGGCAACAGTGAGTTGAAAATCGTGGTGGCCAAGGACATGACCATCTACCCGCAAGTGTCCTGCGACGGGCAGAACCATTTCACTTGTGCGCCCGGCGACACCATCACGGTCAGCAAGAAACCGCAGAAGCTGCGCCTGATTCATCCTCTGGACCATAACTATTACGAAGTCTGCCGCACCAAGCTCGGCTGGGGCAGCCGGCTTGGTGCTGGAGGCGACTGATGATCGATCCGGCGCGTGGCTACGATCTGATCGGTGACGTGCATGGGTGTGCTCATACCCTGGAGCATCTGCTGGAGCTTCTCGGTTATCGCCTGCAGGCTGGCGTGTGGCGCCACCCGGAGCGCATCGCGATCTTTCTCGGTGACATCATCGACCGCGGTCCTCGCATCCGCGAGTCGCTGCATATTGTTCACGACATGGTCCAGGCCGGTCAGGCGTATTGCATCATGGGTAATCATGAGTTCAATGCACTGGGCTGGATGACGCCAGCGCTGCCGGAAAGCGGCCACCGTTTCGTGCGTGAGCATACGCCGCGCCACGCCAAGCTGATCGGTGAGACGCTGGCGCAGTTCGAGCAGCATCCCGATGAGTGGAAAGCCTTCGTCGAGTGGTTCTACGACTTGCCGCTGTACCTCGATTCAGGGCGTTTCCGGGTGGTGCACGCCTGCTGGGATGCGACCCTGATCGACCCGCTGCGCGGCCTGCACGGCACCGGTTGCATCGATAAACACTTCGTCCAGGCGTCGGCCGTGCCCGGCAGTTTTGCCAGCAACGTGTTCAATCGCCTGCTGCGCGGCACCGACATGCGCCTGCCGCATGGCCTTACCCTGACCGGTGGTGACGGCCTGACCCGTGCCTTTTTCCGCACCAAATTCTGGGAAGACGATCCGCAAACCTATGGCGATATCGTTTTCCAGCCCGACGCGTTGCCGGAGGGCGTGGCCAAAACCCCGCTGTCCACTTCCGAAAAGAATGCGCTGCTACGTTATGGCATTGACGAGCCGATGCTGTTCGTCGGCCATTACTGGCGCAGCGGCATTCCTGCACCCATACGCCCGAATCTGGCCTGTCTGGATTACAGCGCCGTGCTCTACGGCAAACTGGTCGCCTACCGGCTGGATCAGGAAACACAAATCGATCCGGACAAGTTCGTCTGGGTCGATGTACAGCGTCCCGAGGTTTCACGATGAGTCCTGTTGCAGCCCTGCGCTTGCCGTTGAACGCTGACCTGAGCGGTTTCGTCAGCCTGTTGCACCGTCTGCAGATTCCGCACCGAGTCAGTGAAGAAGTGGGGGAGCAAGTGCTCTGGGTGCCGGATTCCACAGACCTGGCGCAGGAAGTGCGCGAACTGTACGAGCGCTTCCCTCAGGGCGACGAAGCCTTTCAATTGCCCGGCAGCACTCAGCAACCGCTCACCGGCGGTCCTGGCCTGATGCATCAGTTGCGGCGTTGCCCGGTGACGGCTCTGGTGCTGCTGGTCACGTTGCTCGTCGCTGGCCTGACGTTGCTGGGCGATAATCTGGAAGCCATTCGCTGGCTGACGTTTCTGGACTTCCGGGTCCAGGGCGATTACGCGACCTTCCTGCCGCTGGACGAGACCCTGGCCAGTGGTCAGTGGTGGCGGATCGTATCCCCGATGCTGATTCACTTTGGCATCCTGCACCTGGCCATGAACGGCATGTGGTACTGGGAGCTGGGGCGGCGGATCGAGATTCGTCAGGGCAGTTGGCACTTACTGGGTCTGACGCTGTTGTTCTCGGCTGTCTCCAACTATGTTCAGTACCTGTCATCAGGTCCGAGTCTGTTCGGTGGGTTATCCGGTGTGCTTTACGGTCTGCTCGGCCATTGCTGGATTTTCCAGATGCTGGCGCCCAATCCTGTCTATCGCCTGCCGCGCGGCGTGCTGGTGATGATGCTGGTCTGGCTGGCGCTGTGCATGTCCGGTCTGGTGAGCATGCTCGGTTTTGGCGAGATCGCCAACGGTGCCCACGTCGGCGGCCTGATCATCGGTTGTGTCACCGGCCTGCTGGGTGGTGCGCTTGCGCGCCGCAAGGCCTAGAATTGCCCGCTATTTTCTGGAGTGCGCCATGTCGTCTTTTGTAGAAATGATTGAAAACATCACCCCGGATATCTACGAGAGCCTGAAACTGGCCGTGGAAATCGGCAAATGGTCCGACGGTCGCAAGCTGACCCAGGAGCAGCGCGAGTTGTCGCTGCAGGCGTTGATCGCCTGGGAAGCGCAGAACCTGCCTGAGGACCAGCGCACCGGTTACATGGGCCCGCAGGAATGCTCGTCCAAGTCAGCGCCGGTGCCCAATATCCTGTTCAAGTCGGATGCCATCCATTGATCGAGATCGGACGTGGCGCCGTCAACAAGATGTCCGTGCGCCAGGACGATTCGTCGCTGGTGCAGTACGCCTTTCGGTTGGGCGACACTGAAATCGCCGTCAACCCGCTGATCGGCAAGACGGTCAGGCTGGAATTTCTGGGTGCGATCCATTGCAGCCACTGCGGTCGCAAGACCAAGTCCAGCTACAGTCAGGGTTATTGCTACCCGTGCATGCTCAAGCTGGCGCAGTGCGACGTCTGCATCATGAGCCCGGAAAGATGCCACCACGATCAAGGCACCTGCCGCGATCCTTCGTGGGGCGAGCAGTTCTGCATGACTGACCACATTGTCTACCTGGCCAACTCGTCGGGCGTGAAGGTGGGCATCACACGTTCCACCCAACTGCCGACCCGCTGGCTGGATCAAGGGGCGAGTCAGGCGCTGCCGATTCTGCGCGTTGCCACGCGTCAGCAATCGGGCTTTGTCGAAGACCTGCTGCGCAGTCAGGTGGCCGATCGCACCAACTGGCGTGCCTTGCTCAAGGGCGATGCCCAGCCGGTGGACCTCAAGGCCATCCGTCAGGCGCTGTTCGAAACCTGCGGCGCGGGCCTGCTGGGATTGCAAGAACGATTCGGTCTGCAAGCCATCCAATTACTTCATGACGCCGAGCCCGTCGAGTTTCGTTATCCGGTCGAGGCGTATCCGACCAAGATCGTGAGCTTCAACCTGGACAAGAACCCGATTGCCGAGGGCACGCTGCTCGGGATCAAAGGCCAATACCTGATCTTCGATACCGGCGTGATCAACATTCGCAAATACACGGCTTATCAACTGGCCGTGCATCAGTAAAAGGATTCCAGCATGCGCACCGAACAACCGACCATGATCTACCTGAAGGATTATCAGGCGCCCGAGTACCTCATCGACGAGACGAACCTGACGTTCGAACTGTTCGACGATCATTCGCTGGTCCATGCGCAACTCGTCATGCGCCGTAACCCCGCACGCGGTGCAGGTCTGCCGCCGCTGGTGCTGGACGGTCAGCACCTTGAGCTGCTTTCGGTGAACATGGACGACGTCCAATTGACGGAGGCCGATTACCATTTGACCGAAGACCACCTGACCCTGCACCCCAAGGCTGAGCGGTTCACGGTCGACAGTACCGTGCGCATCCACCCGGAAACGAACACCGCACTGGAAGGCCTGTACAAGTCCAGCGGCATGTTCTGCACCCAGTGCGAGGCCGAGGGCTTTCGCAAGATCACCTACTACCTTGACCGCCCTGACGTGATGAGCAAGTTCACCACGACTGTCAGCGCAGAGAAACACAGCTTCCCGATCCTGCTTTCCAACGGCAACCCGGTTGCCAGCGGCGAGGAAGAAGGTGGTCGTCACTGGGCGACCTGGGAAGACCCGTTCATGAAGCCGGCCTACCTGTTCGCGCTGGTTGCAGGCGATCTGTGGTGTGTCGAGGACACGTTCACCACCATGAGCGAGCGGGTCGTGACCCTGCGCATTTACGTCGAGCCGGAAAACATCGACAAGTGCCAGCACGCCATGAACAGCCTGAAGAAGTCCATGCGCTGGGACGAGGAGACCTACGGTCGCGAGTACGACCTGGACATCTTCATGATCGTCGCCGTCAACGACTTCAACATGGGCGCGATGGAGAACAAGGGTCTCAACATCTTCAACTCCAGCGCCGTGCTGGCCCGTGCCGAGACCGCGACCGATGCCGCTCACCAGCGCGTCGAGGCTATCGTGGCCCACGAATACTTCCACAACTGGTCAGGCAACCGTGTGACCTGCCGTGACTGGTTCCAATTGTCACTCAAGGAAGGCTTCACGGTTTACCGCGACGCCGGCTTCTCCGCCGACATGAACTCGGCCACGGTCAAGCGCATCCAGGACGTCGCTTACCTGCGCACTCACCAGTTCGCCGAAGATGCAGGCCCGATGGCGCATGCCGTACGTCCTGACAGCTTCATCGAGATTTCCAACTTCTACACCCTGACCGTTTACGAGAAGGGTTCCGAAGTGGTCGGCATGCTGCACACCCTGTTGGGTGCCGAAGGCTTCCGCAAGGGCAGTGATCTGTACTTCGAGCGCCATGACGGCCAGGCAGTGACCTGTGACGACTTCATCAAGGCGATGGAAGATGCCAACGGCATCGACCTGACCCAGTTCAAACGCTGGTACAGCCAGGCCGGTACGCCACGTCTGGCGGTCAGCGAGTCCTACGACAGCGCTGCGGGCACTTACAGCCTGACCTTCCGCCAGAGCTGCCCGACCACGCCGGGTCAACCGGGTGATCAGAAACAGCCGTTCGTGATACCGGTCGAACTGGGCCTGCTGGACAGCCAGGGTCACGACATGGCGCTGCGTCTGTCGGGCGAAGCGTCAGCCACTGGCAGCACGCGTGTGCTGTCGGTGACCGAAGCCGAGCAGACATTCACCTTCGTCGATGTCACTGAAAAGCCTTTGCCTTCGTTGCTGCGCGGCTTCTCTGCGCCGGTAAAGCTGAGCTTCCCTTATGACCGCGATCAACTGATGTTCCTGATGCAGCACGACAGCGATGGCTTCAACCGCTGGGACGCCGGTCAGCAACTGTCGGTACAGGTCCTTCAGGAAATGATCGCTCAGCATCAGAAGGGCCAGGCACTGGTCATGGACCAGCGTCTGGTGACTGCACTGGGCACTGTGCTGGCTGACGAGCAACTGGATCAGGCGATGGTCGCGGAAATGCTGTCGCTGCCGGGCGAGGCTTACCTGACTGAAATCAGCGAAGTGGCCAACGTCGAAGCCATTCACGCAGCGCGTGAATTCGCTCGTCAGCAATTGGCGGACAGTCTGTTCGAAGGTCTGTGGGCGCGTTACCAGGCCAACCGTGAGATCTCGAAAGTCACGCCTTACGTCGCCGAAGCCGAGCATTTCGCCCGTCGCGCATTGCAGAACATCGCGCTTTCGTACCTCATGCTCAGCGGCAAGCCGCAGGTATTGGCCGCGACCATCGACCAGTTCGACACCAGTGACAACATGACCGAGCGCCTGACTGCACTGGCCGTGCTGGTGAACTCGCCGTTCACCGAAGAGCGGGACAAGGCGCTGGCCGTGTTTGCCGAGAACTTCAAGGACAACGCGCTGGTCATGGATCAGTGGTTCAGCGTTCAGGCCGGCAGCAACCAGCCGGGCGGTCTGCAAAGGGTCAAAGACCTGATGCAGCACCCTGCGTTCAACATCAAGAACCCGAACAAGGTCCGCGCCCTGATCGGTGCTTTCGCTGGCCAGAGCCTGATCAACTTCCATGCAGCGGATGGCTCGGGCTATCGCTTCCTGGCGGATCTGGTCATCGAACTGAACGGCTTCAACCCGCAGATCGCCTCCCGCCAGTTGGCCCCGTTGACGCGCTGGCGCAAATACGACAGCGCCCGTCAGGCACTGATGAAAGCTGAACTGGAGCGCATTCTCGCTTCCGGCAAACTGTCGCCGGATGTGTATGAAGTGGTGAGCAAGAGTCTGGCCGAGTAAGGCCGAGGCGATGAAGGGTGTGATGTCGGCACCCTGAACAGAAGGGCTGTCCGCTGTGGGGGACGGCCCTTTTTTATGCAGTGTATGACCGGGCGTTTCAGACCAGAGGTTGCATGCGCAGTTATCGCAGTCACAATGCGACAGATCCTACAAAAAATCTCACATGTGATATATATCCAGCCGTGAAAACTTCTGATACGTTGCATGTCAGTTCCAAGGCCCTCAACTAGGGGAAGCGCCAATGCCTCGCAAAACCAAGGGCGATAACGCAACTGACCCGGCCAAGGCTTCGAAAAGCTCTACCGATTACATGCGTGAAATGCGTCAGCGACTCAAGGACGCCGGGCTGGTCAAGCGTGAGTTCTGGATCCGGCCCGAAAATGTCGATGCCCTGCGGGGGATCGAGAAAGCGTTAAGACAGCCCTTTCTGGGTGACAGGATCAAATTGGAGGATTTCATGACCGAGAATACCAACTGGACGATCAGCTCTCTGCAAAAAGCCTTTTCCGAACTGGATCTGGTCACTGAGGGCAGGATCGAGATGGGTGTCATCGAGGGTGAGGCGGCAGGTATCAAGCTGACCATGGCCGACTTCGGTGATCTGCCCGTCTACATCGCGGTCGAGGGCGATCAGATTCTGGCCGACGCCACGCTGATCGAAGTGAACAAGATCAAGGACGTCGCCGCATTCAATGGCGAAGTATTGCGCAGTCGCGATCTGTTTCCGCTGTCTTCGGTCGGGATCGAAAAGCTGGCTGACGGTCAAGAAGTGTACTGCCTGTTTGGTGCACTGAGCGCCGCGTCTTCGCTCACAGTGATTGTTCAGGAAATTCTGACCCTTGCGGACAACGTGATCCGTGCGGCTGAAGCCTTCGAAGATCACTTCATTTACTGAACATCCCTGTCAGGAGCAAAGCATTCATGACAACAAGCATCTGGAAAAAACTGGTTACCGCTGTCCGTGGTGGTGCATCCGAAGTAGGCGAGTCGATTGTCGACGCTAACGCCATCCGCATCCTGGACCAGGAAATCCGTGACGCAGACAGCGCGCTGGTCCGGGCTCGCGACGGTCTGATTACCATCAAGGCCAAGCACAAGCTTTCGGCACAGCGTCTGGAAGAACACGCCACCAGCATTGCCAACTGGGAAGGGCGCGCCATGCAGGCCCTGAACAAGGGTGAAGAGGCGCTGGCTGTGGAATGCGCCACCAAGATCGCCGAGATCGAGGCCCTGCGGGATCAGGAAAAGGAACTGGCAGATCAGTTCGGCAAGCAGGTCGGTCTGCTACAGGAACAGGTCGCTAAAGCCGAGTCGCGCATCAAGAGCCTCAAGCAGCAGGTCGAAATGGCCAAAGCGCGCGAAACCGTACAGAAAGCCCGTGTTGCAACGGCGACTGCCACCGGTGGCGCGAGCGGCGCGGTCGAGACGGCTGTCGGTTCGCTGGCCCGCCTCAAGCAGCGTCAGGATGAGCAGGACGCCAAGCTGGAAGCCGCTGAAGAGCTGGCCGGTCAGTCCAATGGCAGCGATCTGGAGCGTCGTCTTCAGGAAGCAGGCATTGGCGCCAGAAGTGGCGGTGCGGATGACGTGCTGGCGCGTCTGAAAGCCAAAAGCCAGACGCCTGCACAGTAAACGTCGAGTGAAGACAGGCGAGGAGACCGGATGAGCTTTTCGGCACGATTGAAGGTCATCCTCGCGTTGTCGCTGTTGTTGGTCGCCGTGCAGTTCGTCAATGCATTCTCGTCCGGCAATCTGGTCACGTACGGCATCATTCCGCGCACGGTTTCCGGTTTGCAGGGCATCGTTTTTGCGCCCTTCATTCATGGTTCATTCCGGCATCTGCTTGGCAACCTGTTGCCGTTCATGGTGCTGAGCTGGCTGGTGGCCACCGAAGGCGTGAAGCGTTATGCCTGGGTTGCAGGGTTGATCTGTGCACTGGGTGGCCTTCTGGTATGGCTGTTTGCTCGATCCAGCATTCATGTCGGTGCAAGCGGCTTGATATTCGGCTTGTGGACCTATTTACTGGCGCGTGCGTGGTATCAGCGCAGTCTGGTCAGCCTGCTTCTGGCGATGATCGCACTGGCCGGTTACAGCGGACTGATTTATGGATTCGTCCCCATGCCGGGTATTTCGTTCGAGTCGCACCTGGCCGGTGCGCTGGCGGGAATATGCGTCGCCCGGCTGATGCATTCGAAAGCGTTACGGACTGAAGCCACCCGAGTGGTTTGAAGGGCATGCCGTGGATTGCGGGTCGTCGTTGCCGACCCGTCTGGAAGGGAACCTGAATCATGGATTTGCACGCATGACCCTGCTGCTGTTACTTCGGCGCCACGCCTCGGTGTTCTTCGAACGATTCGGCTGGGCCGGCATTGGCGTCCTGCTGTTGACGCACTACATCGTCTCCTGGCTGCTGCTGACGCTGGCGGGCGAAGAACATCTGGTTCAGGGTGTCGATTTCACTTACTTCTACCTCACTACCGCGACCACGGTCGGGTACGGCGACCTGTCGCCCAAAACCGGGTGGGGCAAGCTCATTACCACCACCTGGATCATGCTGGGCGGTATCGCCCTGCTGACGACCGTCATTGGCAAGGCGTCGACTTCGGTCGGTGACATCTGGAGAAGAAACATGAAAGGACAGGGCGACTGCTCGGCTCTCACCGGCCATACCGTACTCGTCGGCTGGGACGGTGAAACCAGCGAACGCATCGTCGAACTGCTGGGCCAGGACACCTCCACCAGCCGCACAGGGTTGGTGATCTGTGATTCGATCATCACCGAAAACCCGATGCCGGGCCGCGCCTCGTTCATCAAGGGCGATTCACTGGACTCGCCAGCCGTGCTGCTGCGCGCCGGAGCCATAGGCGCGCAACGGATTCTGGTGCACACCCAGTCCGACAGCCTGACCCTGGCAATCGTGCTGACCCTCAAGAGCCTCGGGCCGACCGGACATGTCGTGGCGCATTTCAACAATTCCGAACGGGCTGCACTGGCCAGAACCTATGCACCCGAACTGGAATGTACCTCGAACATGGCCATCGAAATGCTGGTCCGCTCGTCTCAGGACCCGGGTTCCAGTTCGGTGATCACCGAACTGTTGTGCATCGGCGAGGGTGCCACGCAGTTCCGCCATGTGCTGCCCAACGACTACACCTCATCCTGCGGCGACCTGTACATGCGCCTGCGTCAGGATTTCAACGCCACGCTGATCGGTTACAGAGCTGGCGCCGTGGCGCAGTTTCAGATCAATCCCGCCAATGACGTGCCTGTTCGCGGCGGGGAAATTTTCTACATTGCCTCCAGTCGGCTTCAAGGAGATGCACTATGAGTTGGTTCAAACGTGCCATGGGGCTGGAAGCGCCCAAGACGTCGGTCAGTGCCAACGGATCGACGGGTTTTTCCAGCCCTCTGGGCCTGGCGTCCGGGCGCATGCTGTGCCTGGACAGTTCGCTGAAGATGCTGCTCGACGGGCATTCCTATGTGGTCATTCCAGGGGACGAAAAGGTCTGGTCGGTCGGTCGTATCGATCTTGGCCAGTCCATGGCGCTTCAGCGTTTCTATCTGGATAACGAAGACTATTTCCTGCAGGTGGTCACCAATGGCCCCGCGCCTGAAGATATTCAGGACATCATCCTGTTCGGCTATTACAGTGCCTCGCCGATCACCAGCAAGGACGAGTTGCTGCGCCTGACCGGACCTGCGTCGAAGATCGGACTGCCGACCTACGAGCACGAAGGTGAAGTGTTCGAAAGACAATGGGGAACCGAAACCGGACAGACCGAACTGACGCCGCTGGACGAAGACGTCGTCAGCCCTGACGGTGCCTATCGTGTCAAACACCTGAGCATGCTGTACGCCCGCGAAACAGGCCTGATCAATCGTCGGGAGTTCCTGCTGTTCTCGGTCGAGGAAGACGAGGAGGGTGAGATCACCCTCACCACGGCGGTTGGCGTGACGCTGCAATCCACTGATATCAACGTTCTATGACAAGGAAATCCTCATGATCGACGCGCTTCGTATGTCGCTCAACGCCACTGCGGTGTTCGGTTTTGTGATGTACATCCTGGTGGCGGCCATCCTGTTCGCCCTGTTCCAGTTCATTTACAGCCGCATCACGCCGCACAAGGAATTCGCGCTGATCCGTGAGAACAACAGCGCCGCCGCATTGGCGCTGGGGGGGTCGCTGATCGGTTTCGCGCTGCCAGCCAGCAATATCATCACCTACAGCATCAGCATTCTGGACGTGATCGTCTGGGTGGTAATCGCCGCGGTGGTGCAACTGGCCGCTTTTGGCGTAACCAGCATGGTGCTCAAAGGGCTGTCGACGCGCATTGCCAAGGGCGAAACAGCTGCAGCAATCTATTCGGCCAGCGTTGCGATCAGTGTCGGTCTCCTCAACGCAGCCTGCATGACCCCCTCGGTCTGACAGCAGCGACGGTCAAGGAGATTATCGATGAGACGCAGTTCAGTAAAATGGGTGCTTGTCAGCACGCTGCCTCTGGCCATTTCCGGCTGTGGCGCTGCAGACGAGGAGCCCAACTTCACGGCACGGGCCAGCTTCAAATCGGTTCAGGAATGCACCGAATCCAAGGTTCCGGTCGATGTTTGCTCGGACGCCTTCATGAAGGCGATGTCGGACCACCGGGCCATTGCCCCGGTCTATGATGACAAGGCTTCGTGTGATGCTGATTTTATCCCGGACTACTGCCAGGTCACTTCCGACGGTAAGTACATGCCCAAAATGGGCGGGTTCGAACTGGGGTTCGAAGGTAATGTGCCCAAGGATGCTCTGGAACGGGCCCAGCAGGAGGTCGCTCAGTCTGCGCCGCCCGGTATGAGCGGTACAACAGGCCTGCTGACCGGCCTGCTGATCGGCAACCTGATGAGCAACGGCTTTGGCGGCGGCAGCCGTTACTACTCGCAGCCTATCTACCAGACACGCGATGACCGCAGCTCGGGTTCGTTCGGTTACTACGGATCGTCTTTGCCGAGCCAGATGGAGCGCGGCAAGACCTTCGGCGGTTCGACCCAGGCACGCTCAGGCTCCGGCAGTTACGACAGGAACACGCTGGGTCGCAGTCTGGGCGGCTCCGGATCGGGTTCAGGTTCAGGTTCGAGCTCGGGGTCCAGCTTCGGATCACGCTCCAGTTCCGGTTCATCGGTGTCTTCGACGGTCTCGCGCGGCGGCTTCGGCAGTCAGGCGTCGGCGCGCAGCGGCTGGGGTGGCAAGAGCAGCAGTAGCAGTGGCAGTTTTGGAGGCTGACGGATCCGGCCCATGAAAAAGATCAGCATCGAAGAACGACCTGACTGGCAAGCGACCGTCGAGCGGGAAGGATTCAACTTCCACACCATCGACGGCGAACGCTACTGGGATGAGCGCGGGTATTACCTGTTCACCGAACAGCAGATTACCCGCGATCTGGAAGCGCCGACCCAGGAGCTGCATCAGATGTGCATGGATGCCGTGGGGCGGATCGTGGACAGCGAAGCGCTGCTGCGGCAGCTCGCCATCCCGGAGTCGTTCTTCGACCTGATCCGTACCTCATGGAAGCAAGGGCACCCGCACCTTTATGCCCGTTTTGACTTCGCCTACGATGGCATCGGTCCGGCAAAGATGTACGAAATCAATGCCGATACCCCGACCAGCCTGATGGAGGCCGGTGCCGTGCAGTTGCTGTGGCTGGAAGAGCAGATGGAGCGCGGTGTTCTGCCTGCTCATGCCACTCAGTTCAATTCCATTGCCGAGGACCTTGTGCGTGCATTCGCCGAGTTTCCTCGTCAGGGACCGTTTCATTTTTCGGCGATGTCGGGTTCCGTCGAGGACCGCGGCACCACCGATTTTCTGCGGCGGATGGCGGCTCATGTCGGCATCGACGCCCGACACATCGACATCGAAGACATCGGTCTGACCGCCGAAGGACGCTTTGTCGACCTGGAAGCGCAGCCCATCGAACGTCTGTTCAAGCTGCATGCCTGGGAGCACATCTTCCACGAGTCGTTCGGCGAATACGTAGCGGCCAGCGGCACGCAGTTCGTCGAGCCGGCCTGGAAGGCCATTCTCAGCAATAAAGGCATTCTGCCGCTGCTGTGGCAATTCAACGAAGGCCATCCCAACCTGCTGGAATCCCATGTAGATCGTGATCCTCGGCGGGCCGTACCCAAAGGCTGGGTACGCAAGCCGTATTTCTCCCGTGAAGGTGCCAATATCGAGATACGCACGCCGGGTGATCAGGTCATCGCAGTCGATGGGCCTTACACTGACGCGCCCTACATCCTACAGGCGTACTCGCCGCTGCCGCGATTCGACGACAGCTATACGCTGATCGGCTCCTGGGTGATCGGTGATCTGGCCTCGGGTATCGGCATTCGGGAGGACGACAGCCTGATCACCAAGGACTCCAGCCGTTTCCTGCCCCACGTCGTCATTGACTGACGGCGATCGACGCTTTCTGTATCAGGCTCGCTGATAGCGCATCAATCACAGTGGGTGCGCTTAACAAAAGATAACGACATGTCGATTGTCAGGCATTTGCAAAACTGCCTAGGATGGCGAGGCTTGCAAAAGGTACGGCCAGAGCGCTCGCGAGCGTTTGATACGTACGAGCGGGCCGGTGTCAGACCTGATAACAATAAGAGGGGAACGTCCATGAGTGAGCCTGTCTATCGGCGCACCCGGTTACGCGCGGGCATGTCCCTGACAATCCTGATGGCCTGCGCGGTGATTGCACCGGTCATGGCCGCGACCGATCCGGCGCCAACCGCAACCGCCAGCACGACCAGTGTTTACGCCATCGAATCGGCAAAAGCCGCCCGTGGCCTGCTGCTGGATATTGCTCACGCAGGTGCTCGACTGGTTGCGGTCGGGGACCACGGTCACATTCTTTATTCCGATGATCAGGGCAAGAGCTGGGTCCAGGCCCGCGTGCCGACGCGCCAGTTATTGACCGCCGTTTATTTTGTCGACGAACAGCACGGCTGGGCGGTGGGACACGACGCGCAGATCCTTGCCAGCAGCGACGGCGGCAAGAGCTGGAACAAGCAGTTCGAAGACCTGGCACGCGAGGCACCTTTACTGGATGTCTGGTTCAAGGACCTGCAGAACGGTCTGGCCATCGGGGCCTACGGTGCCTTGTTGACCACCACTGACGGCGGTCAGCACTGGGAAGATGTCAGCGATCGGCTGGACAACGAAGATCAATACCACCTCAACGGCATCACTCTGGTCAAGGACGCAGGGCTGTTTATCGTCGGCGAGGCTGGCAGCATGTTTCGCTCGCGTGACGAAGGACAGACCTGGGAGAAACTCGAAGGCCCGTATCAGGGCTCGCTTTTCGGGGTGATCGGCACCGCCAGTCCGTCGACGCTGCTGGCCTACGGTTTGCGCGGCAACCTTTTCCGCTCCACCGATTTCGGTGACACGTGGCAGCCCATCGAACTGCAGGGCGCGCGCGGTCCGCTGGAGTTCGGTCTGGCCAGTGCTTCGCTGCTGGCTGACGGCTCACTCGTGCTGGTCGGCAATGGCGGCAGTGTGATGCGCAGCAACGATGACGGCGAAACGTTTCAGGTCTTCAACCGCCCCGACCGGATCTCGCTGGCGGGTGTGACCTCCAATCTTCAAGGCAATCTGATTCTGGTAGGTCAGGGAGGCGTTCGCGTCGCCTCGCCAACGGGCGCCGAGACGACCCAACAATAAGACCTTTCAGGGCGGGGACATTCAGGCATGACCAATCTTCAACACACCCAGCATTCCGGCGGAAAAGAGACCTTTCTCGAGCGCCTGATCTTCAACAACCGCCCGGCCGTGATCATTCTGTGCCTGCTGGCCAGTATTTTTCTGTTCTGGCAGGCCACTCAGGTTCGCCCGTCCACCAGCTTCGAGAAGATGATCCCGCTGTCCCACCCGTTCATCCAGAACATGATGGCGCACCGCAACGATCTCGCGAACCTGGGTAACACCGTGCGCATCTCGGTGGAGGCCAGGAATGGCGACATCTTTTCCAAACAATACATGGAGACGCTGCGTCAGATCAGCGACGAGGTGTTCTACATCCCCGGCGTCGACCGTTCCGGCCTGAAATCGCTGTGGAGCCCGAGCGTGCGCTGGACCGAAGTGACAGAGGAAGGCTTTGCCGGGGGCGAAGTGATTCCGCAGAGTTACAACGGTTCGGATGAGAGCCTGGATCTGTTGCGCAACAACATACTCAAGTCCGGGCAGGTCGGGCGGTTGGTGGCCAACGATTTCAAATCCAGCATCATTGATGTGCCGTTGCAGGAGTCCTATCCGGACCCGGCAGATCAGGGCAAGTTGCTGGCGCTGGACTACCAGCAGTTCTCGCACCAGCTTGAAGAGAAGATCCGCGACAAGTACGAAGCACAGAACCCCGACATCAAGATTCACATCGTCGGTTTCGCCAAGAAGGTCGGTGATCTGATCGACGGTCTTTTCATGGTGGTGATGTTCTTCGGCATCGCCTTTCTGATCACGCTTGTGCTGCTGATCTGGTTCACACGCTGCATTCGCAGCACCATCGCCGTACTGATCACCACGCTGATCGCGGTGATCTGGCAACTGGGGCTGATGCATGTCGTAGGGTTCGGCATAGATCCGTACTCGATGCTGGTGCCGTTCCTGATCTTTGCCATCGGCATTTCCCATGGCGTGCAGAAGATCAACGGTATCGCCTTGCAATCCAGCGATGCCGAAAACGCGTTGATGGCGGCAAGGCGCACCTTCCGTCAATTGTTCCTGCCCGGCATGATCGCGATTCTGGCCGACGCCGTGGGCTTCATCACGCTGCTGATCATTGATATCGGTGTGATTCGCGAGCTGGCCATCGGGGCTTCCATCGGTGTGGCGGTGATCGTGTTCACCAACCTGATCCTGCTGCCGGTGGCGATCTCGTACGCAGGCATCAGCAAACGGGCCATCAATCGCAGCAAACAGGATGCGGTGTCCGAGCATCCGTTCTGGCGATTGCTGTCCAACTTTGCCAGCGCAAAGGTTGCGCCGGTCTCCATTGTGCTGGCGCTGCTCGCCTTCGGCGGCGGCCTCTGGTACAGCCAGAACCTGAAAATCGGCGACCTGGATCAGGGCGCGCCGGAGCTGCGTCCCGATTCACGCTACAACAAGGACAACGCGTTCATCATCAATCACTACTCGACCAGTTCGGACGTGCTGGTGGTGATGGT
Source organism: Pseudomonas sp. CDFA 610 (assembly GCF_021147865.1). NCBI lineage: Bacteria > Pseudomonadati > Pseudomonadota > Gammaproteobacteria > Pseudomonadales > Pseudomonadaceae > Pseudomonas > Pseudomonas sp. CDFA 610. The sequence continues at coordinate 304,951 of NZ_JAGTPM010000002.1, read as the reverse complement.
CAAGACGCCACCTGAAGGCTGTTCGGCCTATCCGACCATGTCGGCGATCAACGAGCTGGCCTGGAAAATGGAGAACACCCAGGGCGTGCAGTCCGCCATCTCGCTGGTGACGGTTTCCAGGCAGGTCATCAAGGGCATGAACGAGGGCAACCTGAAATGGGAAACCCTGTCGCGCAATAAGGACGTGCTCAACAACTCCATCGCCCGCGCCGACGGTCTGTACAACAACACCTGTTCGCTGGCGCCCCTGCTGGTGTTTCTCAACGACCACAAGGCTGAAACCCTCGACCGGGCGGTGCACGCGGTGCAGGACTTCGCCAGGGAGAACGACCGCCCGGACATGCAGTTCCTGCTGGCGGCGGGCAATGCCGGTATCGAAGCGGCGACCAACGAAGTGATCAAGAAGTCCGAGCTGACCATTCTGATTCTGGTCTACATCTGCGTGGCCGCCATGTGCATGATCACCTTCCGCTCCTGGGCGGCGACGCTGTGCATCGTGTTGCCGCTGGTCCTGACTTCGGTGCTGGGCAACGCGCTGATGGCGTTCATGGGCATTGGCGTGAAGGTCGCGACCCTGCCGGTGGTGGCGCTGGGTGTAGGGATCGGCGTCGATTACGGTATCTACATCTACAGCCGTCTCGAGAGTTTCCTGCGCGCCGGACTGCCGTTGCAGGAAGCCTATTACGAAACCCTCAAGTCCACGGGCAAGGCGGTGCTGTTTACCGGTCTGTGCCTGGCAATTGGCGTGTGCACCTGGATCTTCTCGGCGATCAAGTTCCAGGCCGATATGGGGCTGATGCTGACCTTCATGTTGCTCTGGAACATGTTCGGCGCGCTGTGGCTCTTGCCAGCGCTGGCGCGGTTCCTGATCAAGCCGGAGAAAATGGCCGGGAAGGTGGGCAATTCACTGTTTTCGCATTGATACGTCGGTGTGCCCACACTGCGCGCTCAGTGTGTACGGGCCTGCGTAATAAATGCAAAAAACGTGAGAGGCGGCTTGCCGGCGATGCTTGTTTTCAGTCGATTCATCAGTGACTGATCTGACGCTTTCGCCGGCAAGCCGCCTCCCACAGGTTCTGCGCTCAACCGGCCGCTAGCTGCCTGGCCCTGTTCTGCGCACGGCGTGGATCAAACCCCGCCCAGCACCACGCTCAGTGCATTGCGCGCATCGTCCAGTTGCACCAGCGAGGCGTGGCGGGCGGCAAGGGCGTCGCGGTTCTGGATGGCGGTGAGGATGGCCTTGTGACGTGGCATGGCCAATTCATGCAGGTTAGGCCGCTTGTTCGAGTACTTCAGCGCTTCACGCAATGCCAGCGACAGCATGTTGCACAGGTGAGCCAGCAGATCGTTGTGGGTGGCGTCGGCGATACGGCTGTGGAAATCCAGGTCCGGTTGCAGCAGGTCTTCCGGCGTCGGGGCCGCTTCCATGCGCTGATACGCTTCATGGATCGACTCGATTTCCTCATCCGTCGCGTGCTGCGCTGCCAACGCCGCAACAGCGGGTTCGATCACCGCACGCACGCTGGTCAGCAGGTTGAAGAACTCATTCTGCGGCGAGCTCTGCATCACCCAGTGCAATACATCCGGGTCCAGCAGGTGCCATTCGCGCCGTTCCTTGACCACCGTGCCGACGCGCGGCCTTGAATAGACTAGCCCCTTGGCAACCAATACCCGTGTGGCTTCACGCAGCACCGGACGGCTAACGGCGTACTCTTCGCAGAGCAGCGCCTCGGCAGGCAGTTTTTCGTCAGGTTTGAAACGACCGGATACGATCTGCATGCCCAGTTCCTGGACAATGCGCGCGTGCATGCTTTTACGGTCTGAAGGCTTTCGGTAGTCCATGGGAACGTGCGTCGATCCTGGCGGTGAGTGCCGCGCATCATAACACTGCGCATCGCCCAAGGCGGCCGCCCGTGTGAGGGCCGCCGCTGCTCAGGACATAGCGTTCAGGTCGGAGAGCGACTAGTGAGAATGCCTCGGCACTTCAGAGCCGCGGCTGCCGATCAGGAAGTCGAAATCGCAGCCCTGATCCGCTTGCATGACGTGATCGATATACAGCTGGCGATAGCCACCCAGCAGCAACTGAGGTGGCGCCTGCCAGTCGGCCAGGCGCGCCGCCAGTTCCGCTTCAGGAATGTCCAGGTGCAGACGGCCGCTGGCGCAGTCCAGTTCTATCCAGTCGCCTTCCTTCACCACCGCCAGCGGTCCGCCTGCCGCTGCTTCCGGTGCCACATGCAGGACCACGGTGCCGTAGGCCGTGCCGCTCATGCGGGCATCGGAAATCCGCACCATGTCGGTCACGCCCTGAGCCAGCAGCTTGGCCGGAAGCCCCATGTTGCCGACCTCGGCCATGCCTGGATAACCCTTGGGCCCGCAGTTCTTGAGGACCATGACGGAGGTTGCATCGATGTCCAGATCCGGATCGTTGATGCGGGCCTTGTACATCTCGAAGTTCTCGAACACCACGGCGCGACCGCGATGCTGCATCAGCGCAGGTGTTGCAGCGGAAGGCTTGAGCACCGCGCCCAGTGGTGCGAGGTTGCCGCGCAGCACGCAGATGCCGCCATCGGCGCGGATCGGGTTGTCCAGCGCACGGATAACCTGATCTTCGCCATAGATCGGCGAGTTGCAGGTGTTCTCGGCAATGCTTTTACCGTTGACGGTCAATGCGTCAGGGTTGGGCAGCAGTCCGGCCTCGTTCATGCGTCGCAGTACGGCGGGCAGGCCGCCCGCGTAGTAGAACTCTTCCATCAGGAAGCGCCCGGACGGTTGCAGGTCGACGATGGTCGGCATGCCGCGACCAACGCGGGTCCAGTCATCCAGCTCCAGGTCGACACCGATGCGTCCGGCAATGGCTTTCAGGTGGATCACGGCATTGGTCGAGCCACCAATGGCAGCGTTGATCCGGATCGCGTTCTCGAACGCGGCCTTGGTAAGAATCTTTGACAGACGCAGGTCTTCGCGAACCATATCCACGGCGCGCATGCCGGACATGTGCGCGAGCACATAGCGTCGTGAGTCCACCGCCGGAATCGCTGCGTTGTGCGGCAGCGAAGTGCCCAGCGCTTCGGCCATGCAGGCCATGGTGGAAGCGGTGCCCATGGTGTTGCAGGTGCCTGCCGAGCGGGACATGCCAGCTTCGGCGGACAGGAATTCATCCAGGCTGATCGTGCCGGCTTTGTAGGATTCATGCATCTGCCAGACGATAGTGCCGGCGCCGATGTCCTTGCCTTCATGCTTGCCGTTGAGCATCGGCCCGCCGGTCACGACGATGGCCGGAATGTCGCAACTGGCCGCGCCCATCAGCAGGGCAGGCGTTGTCTTGTCGCAGCCAGTCAGCAACACAACGCCATCGATCGGATTGCCGCGAATCGCTTCTTCGACGTCCATGCTCGCCAGGTTGCGAGTGAACATCGCGGTAGGGCGCAGGTTGGATTCACCGTTGGAGAACACCGGGAATTCAACCGGCCAGCCACCGGCCTCAATCACGCCGCGTTTGACGTGTTCGGCAATCTGACGGAAGTGGGCGTTGCAGGGCGTCAGTTCGGACCAGGTATTGCAAATGCCGATGATCGGCTTGCCTTGAAACTGATGGTCGGCGATGCCCTGATTCTTCATCCAGCTGCGGTACATGAAGCCGTTTTTGTCGGCAGTGCCAAACCACTGGGCAGAACGGAGGGTCGGTTTTTTATCGGAGTCAGACATGATCGGCTCTCTTATTGTAAGACTTAATGTCGATGCTGCTGGCTAAGGTAAGCCTAAAAAACGCCGATTGGAAGAGTTGTCAGTTTAAATAGTATTACTATATAGTCGTTTTCAGTTGAGGGACGACCCTTGCCTCGGTGTTGCTGCATATCGGCACCCAGGTACTGAGGCGATCCCCGCAGGTTCCATAACAAAAACAATGGGAGACCGCCTTCATGAGCCAGGAACTGCGGCTTATACGCCGCATCACGTTCAAACTGATTCCCTTTCTGATCCTGCTTTACCTGATCGCCTACGTGGACCGCTCTGCCGTGGGCTTTGCCAAGCTGCACATGGGCGCTGACATCGGTATTGGCGACGCTGCCTACGGGCTGGGTGCAGGCCTGTTCTTCATCGGCTATTTCCTGCTGGAAATCCCCAGCAACCTGATGCTCGAACGCTTTGGCGCACGCCGCTGGTTCGCCCGGATCATGATCACCTGGGGCGCCATCACCATCGGCATGGCTTTCGTCCAGGGGCCGCACAGCTTCTACGTGATGCGCTTTCTGCTGGGCGCGGCCGAGGCAGGCTTCTTTCCCGGTGTGCTGTACTACATCACCCAGTGGTTTCCGGTTCGTCATCGCGGCAAGATCCTCGGCCTTTTCATCCTTTCGCAACCCATCGCCATGATGATCACCGGTCCCGTATCCGGCGGTCTGCTGGGCATGGATGGTGTTTTGGGCTTGCATGGCTGGCAGTGGCTGTTCATCGTCATCGGTACGCCTGCGATTCTGCTGACGTGGCCGGTGCTGCGCTGGCTGCCGGACGGTCCGCAGCAGGTCAACTGGATGAGTCAGGACGAGAAGGACTGGCTGACCGGCGAGCTGAAGAAGGATCTGGAAGAGTATGGCCAGACCCGTCATGGCAATCCGCTGCATGCGCTCAAGGACAAGCGTGTGCTGTTGCTGGCGCTGTTTTATCTGCCGGTGACCTTGAGCATCTATGGACTTGGCCTGTGGCTGCCGACGCTGATCAAGCAGTTCGGAGGCAGTGACCTGACCACTGGCTTCGTGTCTTCGGTGCCTTACATGTTCGGCATCATCGGCCTGCTGATCGTGCCGCGCAGTTCCGACCGCCTCAACGACCGTTATGGCCATCTGGCGGTGCTGTATGTGCTGGGTGCCCTCGGTCTGTTCTGCAGTGCCTGGCTGACGTTGCCGGTCGCGCAACTGGCGGCGTTGTGTGTCGTGGCGTTCGCGCTGTTTTCCTGCACGGCCGTGTTCTGGACCTTGCCGGGTCGTTTCTTTGCCGGTGCCAGTGCGGCGGCCGGTATCGCGTTGATCAACTCGGTCGGCAATCTGGGCGGCTATATTGGACCGTTCGTGATCGGTGCCTTGAAAGAGGTGACCGGCAGCCTGGCGTCAGGCCTGTATTTCCTGTCCGGCGTCATGGTTTTCGGCCTGGTGCTGACCGGCATCGTTTATCACGTGCTGGAGCGCAAACATGTGCTGCCAGCCTCCGAGTTTGCTGCCAGCGCCAAGGCGCGCTAGGTCCGGCTTTCCACTATCTGAAAGGAGATTTCCATGCGGTTGGTGCAATTTGAATTGAGCAACGGTGAGCGTCGGGTCGGTCTGGTGGACGGCGATCAGGTGCGTGAAGTGCAGGGCGTCGAGAGCGTGCGCGAATTGGCACTGGCGGCGATCAAGGCCGGTTCAGGGCTGGCGCAGCAGGTCGAGCAGCGAGGGGTTGGCGAAGCGCATGATTACGCGCAACTGCTGGAAGCGCTGCGCATTCTGCCGCCGCTGGATCATCCGGATCCGGCGCACCTGTTGGTCAGTGGTACAGGCCTGACGCACCTTGGCAGCGCCTCTGCACGGGACAAGATGCACCAACAGTCGGGCGACGAGTCGGCCATGACCGACACCATGCGCATCTTCAAGTGGGGCGTGGAAGGCGGCAAACCGCAAGCCGGGGAGACTGGTGTACAGCCGGAATGGTTCTACAAGGGCGACGGCAGTATTGTCGTGCGTCCGGGTGAATCGTTTTCGCTGCCGCCGTTCGCTGAAGATGGCGGGGAAGAGCCGGAGTTGAGTGGTCTGTACGTGATCGGCCATGATCACAAGCCTTACCGGCTGGGGTTCGCGATCGGCAACGAGTACTCCGACCACATCATGGAGCGCCGCAATTACCTGTACCTGGCCCACTCCAAACTGCGCGCCTGCTCGTTCGGCCCTGAGTTGCGCGTCGGCGATCTGCCGCAGAACCTGTCGGGAACCAGCAAGATATGGCGTGACGGTGAAGTGCTGTGGGAAAAGGAGTTCCTCAGCGGCGAGGCCAATATGTGCCACAGCCTGGAAAACCTTGAGTATCACCACTTCAAATACGCCCAGTTCCTGCGCCCGGGTGACGTGCACGTGCACTTCTTCGGCACCGCGACATTGTCCTTCGCCGACGGCGTACGGACTCAGCCGGGGGATAAATTCGAAATCAGCCAGGCCGAGTTCGGCAAACCGCTGGTCAACGGTCTGGCACCTGGCGAAGCGGCGTTCCAGCCGGGCGGGATTGGCAGGTTGTGAGCTGCGGGCAGCCTTGACGTTCAACGCGGCGACCATAAAACGCGAGTCGCTGGATGAATGCGTGTGAAATGTGGGCGGCGGCTTGCCGGCGATGGCGTCAGTCAAGTCGCTGACAGGTCGCCTCAGAAACAGTATCGCCGGCAAGCCACCCCACGGTCCGTTGGTCGTCACTGCCGTCGCGGTCTTCGTGAAGATCATGGCAAATCATTCAGCTATTGCCCTATCATTCGCGCTTTTGCAGGCCGGATACGCTCATGACCACTACCCCAGACACCTTGCTCGCTGCCCTTGAAGCTTCTTCGATGCTGGAAATCGACGGTCTTCACGCTTGGGATTTTTCCCTGGGTGAGGCGCTGAACGTCGAATGCATGGACGGACGCGAGCGCAAGGTATGGCGTTTCACGCTGGATCAGGTCAAGGCTGCGGTCTTCGACGACTCGCTGCAAAGCTGGGTCGTCAATGATGGCAACGCCGACCACCGTATCGTCTGCCTCGATGCCTTCACGCCTTCCGATGAAGATGACGCCGACGAAGCTTGATCCAGATCAAGTGCGCTTCACCGGTTAGCCGCTAGATTCGACGCTGTACACACTGGTTTCGCCAGTGTCGGCCCAATGGACTGGGCCGGACCAAACAAGATAGGGAGATCCAATGTCTACTCAAGGTGCGTTGAGTCGTGCACGTCTGTTGCCGACATTTCTGGGCGTCCTGCTGCTGGGGCTGGGCGTGATCATGGTCATCGGCGGCTTCAGGCTGTCGGGCCTGGGCGGTTCGTTCTACTACATGCTTTGCGGGTTCGGCTTCTCGGCCATCGGTATTCTGCTGGTAATCGGGCTGCGCTTCGCTGTCTGGCTGTTCACCCTGATGCTGTTGCTGAGCACGGTATGGGCGCTCTGGGAGGTTGGTCTGGATCGTCAGCGCCTGATGCCGCGCCTGTTCGTATGGTTTCTGGTGGGGCTGGTGCTGGTGCTGCCGGTTGCACGTCAGGCGCTCAAACCCTCGCGTCAGCGTGTTTCCGTCAGCAGCCTTGTCATCGCGTTGATCCTGGCGGGCATCACGCTCGACCCTGTCGGTCAGCTCAAGTATTTCACTCACCATACGCAGGAAATCGTGGCTACGCTGGTTCCGGGCATGGCGTTCACGTGGCTCTCATCTGCCGACACGCAGGCCCGACTCCGGCAGCCGGAAGGCTAGTCAGCGCAGATCCATTGCAGGCCCTGCAAAACTACACCCCGTTGTCAGTGTCATAGAGCTGATTGCCGCGTGACAGGCGTCATAACTTCAACAAAAAGGGATGCCCCCATGCCCCACAAAATTCTGCCTTGGCTGGCGATGGCCAGTGCCATGAGCGCTTTCACCCTGCAGGCTCAAACCATGACCGATTCCGAATTGCTGCTGGGTTCCTATACCCAGGGCGCGAGCGAGGGGATCTACCGTTTTGGCTTCGACAGCAAGACCGGCATGATCAACCCCAAGCCGCTTCAGGTGATCAAGACCGAAAACCCGTCCTGGCTGACGGTTTCCAAAGATCAGCGTTACCTGTTCGTCGTCAACGAGAACGGCCCTGGCCAGGCTGACACTGTCGGCAAGGTCAGCAGCTTCTCCATCGAACCCAAGACCTTCAAGGTTGCGCCGATCAACCAGGTGGAAACCAAAGGGGAGGAGCCGACTCACTCGAGCCTGAGCAAGGACGGCCGCTACCTGTTCGTGGCGAATTACGCTGTAAACCCGGATCCGGGCGGCGCGTTGTCAGTCATGCCGGTCGGCAAGAATGGCCAGCTGAGTGACGCCGTTCAGGTCTTGCAACTGGGCCCGGGCAGCAAGGTCAATCCGGAACGGCAGGCGTCGTCCCACGTTCATCTGGCGGTGCCAACCCCGGATGACAAGTACCTGGTAACGGCCGATCTGGGCGCCGACAAACTGTTCGTCTACCGCTACGACGCTGATCAGGCCAAACCTCTGCAGCCTGCCAGGGTGCCGACTGTACAGTTGCCAGCGGGCAGCGGCCCTCGTCATGTGCTGTTCAGCCGCGATGGCAAACATGCCTGGCTGGTGCTGGAAATGTCGGCTCAGGTGGTGGTGTTCGACTACCAGGACGGCGGCTTCAAGCAGACCCAGATCGTGGACATGAAAAACAAGGGCGTTGACCAGAAGAACGGCGGCGGTGCCTTGCACACCTCACCCGACGGCAGGTTCCTGTACGTGACCAACCGTGGCGAGGCCAATCAGGTCGTGGTGTTCCGCATCGACCCCACCAGCGGCATCCTCGAGGAAATCCAGCGTCGCACCGTCGAAGGCAAGGAGCCTCGCGAGTTCAGCTTCGACCCCAGCGGCAAGTTCATGCTGTTCGCCAATCAGAAGAGTAACCAGATCGTGACGGTACGCCGTGATCTGCAAACCGGCATTATCGGCGAAACGGTGCAGAAACTTGATGTGGATGCACCTTCTTATGTGCATTTTCTGAGCGACAAATAGGATACAAACGCTTCAGCCCGCGTAAACCGCGGGCTGAACCCGTTATCAATCCTGATGATATGAGTTAGTGCTACAAAAGATTTCTGCTGAATCACCCTCAGGCGTAAGTTTGAGTCACGGCCAAGACGGCCATAACTCAAAGCAGCACAGAAGCAGCGTGCAGCGCCGACATAGAGAGGTGACCAACATGAACTTCAATCTTTTCTCCATCATTGCTGCATCGGCTATTTCCGCATCCGTGGCACTTCCTGCCAGCGCCAGTGTTGAGGTCAGCGACAAAAAGGCTCATGCCACTCAGACCTACACACCGAAGTATCTGCAACAAAGCGCCAACTTCTACGCTGCGCTGGATCACAAGTCCGCGCAATGAAACGTGCGTGAATCCATTCCCCGTTAACGAAGGTTTCGATACCGGGGAATGGATTCGTGAACGGCAATGCTTTCGCGAGCATGTTCGCCCACACAGGTCCACGCGACCACTGCCCATTGCGTGGCAGACCCTGCATGGACTGTTACGTGAGCCTGCTCGCGAAAGCGTTGAATCCCCTTGACCCCGTTACCTCATCCGTAACGGGGATTTTTTTGTGCCGGAAAAAGACCGTCGTGGGCAGACGGTTTATTTACGCATGATCGCTTCAAACAGACCGGAATCAAGAAAGCGCTGCAGCCAGTTACGCAAGGCAGGGTAGGGACTTTGCGCACACCAGCCCGGATCGACATGACAGAACTGGCGAATGAAAGGCGCGAGGGCGATGTCAGCGAGTGTCTGTCGTTCACCCAGCAGATAAGCATCCGATTGCAGTCGATCTTCCAGCTGGCGCAGAAAGATTTCGCCCAGCGCTCTGTAATGCTCGGGAGGATGCTCCGGGTAGCGCACCGCGTACTTGTATCGGTCCAGATTCAGCTTGAAGACCTGGTCGTTTTCTTCGATCAGGTCGGCGATCTGTTGGCGCCCCGAAGGATCCTCCGCCAGCAGCCAGTCATCGGGGTCATTCTGCGCCAGTGCCCAGTGCATGATGTCCAGACTCTGTTCCAGAACACGGTCTTCCAGAATCAGCACCGGAACCGTGCCCTTGGGCGAGCGTTCGAGCATTTCCGGCGGCTTGGCCTTGAGGCTGACTTCGTGAATGTCCACCTGACAGCCAGCGTAGTGCAGCGCCATGCGAGCGCGCATAGCGTACGGGCAACGGCGGAAGGAGTAGAGCACCGGTGTCATGAGCTGCCAACTTCGATGGTGCTCAACCCGTTGCCCTGACGTCGGACCTTGATCTGCACGGGGATGCGCTCGTGCATTTCCTGAACGTGGGAAATGACGCCGACTTTGCGGCCCTGCGCCTGCAAGCCGTCCAGTGCATCCATGGCCAGTTGCAGCGACTCGGGGTCAAGGCTGCCGAAGCCTTCGTCGATGAACAGCGATTCGATACGCAAGGTACTGGAAGCCATGGAGGCCAGGCCCAGCGCCAAAGCCAGCGACACCAGAAAGGTTTCCCCGCCGGACAGCGAATGCACCGAGCGCGTCTCGTCACCCATCTCGGTGTCCAGCACCAACAGGCCAAGCATGCTGCCGCCACGTTTGAGGCGGTAGCGGCGCACGAGTTGTTTCAGTTGCGCGTTGGCGTGGTGCACCAGCAGATCGAGGTTATAGGCCTGGGCGATCTTGCGGAATTTGTCGCCTTCGGCCGAGCCGATCAGCACGGCCAGTCGAGCCCAGCGTTGGTATTCGCCGGTGGCTTCGTCGATGCGCGTCTGCAATTCACTGTTGGCGTTGCGGCGGCGCTGGTCTTCGCTCAATTGCGCGCGCAGTTCGGCACAGTGCTGCTCGCTCAGTGCCGTCTGTTCCTGAGCCTGCAACAGCGCGACATTCAACGCGTCGCTGTCGGTCAGGTCCGCATGTTGCGCCTGATGCTGCTGCACACGCTGCTCGCGCTCATTGAGCAGAATTCGCGCCTGCTCCAGAGCTTTCTCGGCCGTGTGTTTCTGCTGACGCAACTGTTCGACCTGCTCGTCATCGTAGGTCAGGAGGGTGTCCAGCGCTGCATCGTCCAGTTCTGCGTGCTGACTGCGCCAGTCGGTGAGGGTGGCGTCCAACTCCGTCAGTTCCTGATGCAAGGCCTGATGCTGTTGCTCGCCTGACTTGAGTTCGGCCGCCAGCTGGATCAGTTGGCTCTGGATATCCTGCAGGGATTGGGCGGCCGAGCTTTCGGCCTGACGGGCCTGCTCGACGGCGTGTTCCAGCGTCTGTTGCCACTGTTCGGCGCTGGTGTGGTTGCCCAGCAGATCCTGTAACCGTTGCTGACTGGCCTGCTGCTGTTCGCCGAGAGCGGTCACGGCTTGCAGCTGTTCTGTAACGCGCTGCAGGCGGTTCTTCTGCTCGACCTGTTCGCTGTCGATGCGTTGCTGACGTTCACGCTGTTCCTGCTGTTCTTCGCCTTGCTGCTCCAGTTGATCGAGGCGCTGCACCACTTGCTGCTCAAGTTGCATCACGGTGCTCGAGGCATCGCTACGCAGCCCATCCAGAGTCTGCGAAGACACCAGCGGCGCGAGTGCGGCCAGTTCTTCGTCCAGACGCTGCTGATCGGCGCTCAGTTGCTGGAGCTGTTCAGTCACGTGATGAGCCGCGGCCTGACTGGCTTCTTGCGCCGTCTGTACCGACTGTTGCAGGCGTGCGGCATCTTTCTGCAAGGTGAGCAGGGCTTGCTGACGCTGCTCGTCGCGCTGGATGATTTCGTTCAAGTGGCTGAGTTGCTGGCTCAGCCAGGCATCACGTTTGACGGGGTCGCGGTCCAGCAACTGGACGCCGAGCGGATGGGCTTCCAGGTCCGGGGCCAAAGCCTGATGACGTTGCGTCAGATGATCATGCTGGCGTAGCAGTTCCTTTTGCCGGGCGATGATACCGCCGACCTGCTCGCGCAACCGGTTGCGCTGTTCGGTCAGGATGTCGACGGCCTTTTGTGCGCCGGCCTGCTCATCTTCGTCGTGTCGGGTCAGGCTTTGCAGCAAGGCTTCCGGTTTATGCCAGGGATGCTCGGCACTGCCGCAGACCGGGCAGGGCTGATCATCCTGCAACTGGGCGCGCAGTTCTTCGACACTGGCGCTGCGGGCCAGACGCTGACGCTCCAGCAATTGGCGTGTCACGGTCAGGGTCTGTTCTGCGACGGCCAGTTCGTCCTTGACCTTGATGCCTTGGGTAACCAATACCTCGCGTTCCTGCTGGGCATCCTGTTGCTGACGAGTCAGCTCCTGCAATTGATGTTCAATGTCCTGCTGGCTGGCCCACAGACGCGTCAACTCTTCGAAAGCGCGCTGTTGCTTGCGGTTGTCCTGCAACAGGCTGCCGAGAATCTGCAGTTGTTCGGTGACGGCAGCGACTTCGCAGTCGGCCTCGCGGTACAGCAATTCCAGCGTGCTGCGTTGCGCTGTCAGTTGTTGCTCGGCCTCGCTGGCGCGCTGTTGCAGCGCAGGCAACTCGTGGTTGCCGTGCTTGAGGCGATTGGCGGTGAGCGTCAGGGTTTTCAGGCGGTCGCGCCACGCGTTCCAGCCTTGGGCCAGTGGCGCCAGATCGCTGCTGTTCGCCAATTGCTCGGCAATGCGCTCAAGGCGCCGGGCAACCTGCTGTTGCTGGTCGAGCAGCATTTGCAGAGCGGTCTGGCCCTGGTTGCAGAGGTGCTCGGCCTGCTGATGCTGTTCCGACGCCTTGCCCAATTCCTGCGCCAACCGGTTCAAGGTACTTTGCGCGTCGAAGGCCTGCTGCAACAGCGGTTTGGCGACGTTGTGCGCCTGCTGGGCGTCCTGCAACCGAACCTGCGCCTGGCTGCGTTGATCGTGCAACTGCTGCTGGCCGGTCTGCAGCGTGATCTGTTGTTCGCGGTGCTGGCGAATCTGTTCGGCCAGTGGCGCGAGCTGCGCGTTCAGAGTGATCCGGCGTGCGAAACGATGCCGTTGCGGACCGAGACGTTCAAGTTGCCCCAGTGTCTGACGCTGACTGCTCTGATCGTCCCACACCTGCTGCGCGGCGGTCAGGCTTTCCCGAGCGGCAAGTTGTTCGTCGCGCAGCCGATGCAGCTCGGTCAGCCATTGCTGCCGCAGTTCCAGTTGGCGTTGCTGAGCCTGATGAAGCTTGAGCTGCTGTCCGGCCTCGCTCATGCGCTGCTCGAGTTCGGCAAGCTGCTCGGGATCCAGCGGGCTGAGATGACTGGCCTGAGCGGTCAGGGTCTTGAGCGCTTCTTCGGCTTCCTTGCTCTTGCTGTAGGCGCGGCGTCCGAGCTGGCTGTAGATCGCTGTATTGGTCAGCTTCTCCAGCAGTTCGCTGCGTTCCTTGTCGTCGGCCTTGAGGAAGGCGCTGAACTCGCTCTGGGCGAGCATCACGGCGCGGGTGAACTGTTCGAAATTGAGGCCCAGACGGCTCTCGATCAGTTGTTCGAATTCGCGTTTGCTCTGATTGCTGAGGATTTGCTCGCTGTCCAGGTCCGTCAGCGTCTGGCGGCTGGCCTGAAGTTTCTTCGCAGCGTTGTCCCGCGCGCGGTTGGTTTCCCAGCGCGCCCGATAGCGGCGCTGGTCGATACCGATGAAATCCACTTCGGCATAGCCGCTGCCGGTGCCACGACGCAGCAGGGTGCGTGGATCACTGGTGGTGATGTCGCCGTCGATGTCCGGAACTTTCGACTGACCGATGTTGCTCAACCGCGGAATGGCGCCGAACAGCGCCAGACACAACGCATCAAGCAGCGTGCTCTTGCCCGCACCGGTCGGGCCGGTGATGGCGAACAGACCGGCGCTGGCCAGGGGTTCTGCGGTGAAGTCCAGTTCGAACGGGCCGGCCAGAGAGGCCAGGTTTTTCAGGCGAATGGCGAGGATTTTCATGGCTGTTCGCTCTCCTGCTGCACTTCACGCAACAGTGTGGCGAAGTCGGTCAGGGTCTGTTCATCCACCTCGCTGCCGAAATTGTCCTGCCAGGCGCGGCTGAACAGTTCCTGAGGGCTGAGCTGATCCAGTTCGATCAGTGCGGCATCCTCATCACTGCCGTCGGCGCTGCCCTTGCCTGCGTATTCGGCACCGATGCGCACCAGCCGCACGGCCTTGCCTTGCAGGGCGGTTTCGATCTGGTTGCGCAGGTCCGGCTGCGGCTCGTCGAGGCGCACGCGCACTTCCAGCCATGGCTGTCGGTCCGGGTCGGCCAGCAGGTCGACGTTGGGCAGTTCCTTGAGCTGTACCAGCAATTCAGCGAGCGGCGCAGGGCCCAAGCGTTGCAGGTTGACGGCACGTGGAATCAGGCAGGTATCGACGCTGGTCAGGGTTTCACCGTCGCAGTTGATTTCCAGGATCTGGTGCTGATAGCCGATCTCCGAGAATGACAACGGAATCGGCGAGCCGCTGTAGCGGATGCGTTCTTCACCGTTGACCCGTTGCGGCTTGTGCAGATGGCCGAGGGCGACGTAGGTAATGCTGGGTCCGAACAGGCTGGCGGGCAGGGCTTCGGCATTGCCGATGATCAGGCTGCGTTCGGAGTCCTCGGACACCGAACCACCAGCCATGTGCGCATGGCTCACGGCAATCAGCGCCTGACCCGGCTGTCGCTTGAGGTTGGCGGCTTCGATCAGGCGCTCGTGAACCCGGGCAATGCCTTTCAGGTAATCGTCGCCCAGCGTCGGACCTGTGACTTCGGCGGGGCGCAGGAACGGCAGCGCCAGGCACCATGCGCGGACCTGGCCTTCGGCGTCGGGCAGAGGCAGCAGCAGCCGCTCGGCATCCAGCACGCCTTCATCCAGCCACAACACCCGGCCGAGCGCGTGGGTGCGCAGACGACGCATCAGCGGCGCGGGCAATTCGATGCGCGAGCCTGAGTCGTGGTTACCGGCGATCATGACGATGGTCAGAAGCGGATTCTGTTCGTGGGCGTTGACGATGAAGTCGTACAGCCGCTCCTGGGCTTTGACCGGCGGGTTGACGGTGTCGAAAATGTCGCCCGCGATCAACAGCACATCAGGCTGGCGCTCGGCCAGACGGGCCAGCAGCCAGGTCAGAAAGCAGGCGTGTTCGAAATCGCGCTCCTGACCGTGAAGGTTCTGACCCAGATGCCAGTCGGAAGTGTGGAACAGACGCATTGAATTACCTTGTCGTGAAGAGGTGTGCCCGGCTGCATCCTCACTTCGGATACAGCGGCGGCAACCCGGCATCGCCTGCCGGGTCCTGAATGTATTCGGCGGCGGGCAGGGAGCGAATCGCGCGCCACAGGTCCTCGCCCAGCCAGAGTTTTCCGGTCTCACTGTAGAGCGCGCCGTTCAGGCCATCCAGCGCATCGGACAACGGCACGAAACGGGCGGCCATGTCGGCCAGGGTTTCCGGTTGCTGGCGCGCCCAGGCATCCAGGGCTTGGCGCGTGGCCTGCGGATCGTTGGCCAGACAGGCGCGCTTGAGGTCGTCGAGCACAGTACGCGGGCTGGGGCCTGCCTGCACGGTTTTGGCGATTGCCGGCTGGCCGCGCGCGCGCCACCAGAGCAGGCAGGCCAGCAATGTCGTGAAGGCGAAGAACAGGGTGCTCATCTGCCACGGCCAGACGGGCGGGCCAATGACGGTCAGGCCGCCTGTGTCATTGCTGACCGGTGTGTCAACGCCAAGGCCGGGGTTGCCGCTGATCTGCAAGGTGCGGGCGGGTAGGCTGGTGTGCTCCAGATGATCTTCACGGGTGTTCCACCAGGTCACTTCCACGGCCGGCAGATCAATCGCACCGGCACGTGCCGGCACCAGCGCTTCGCGTTCTTCACGGGTGCCGATCAGGCCGCGCTCGCTGGGCAGATTGCGCAGTTGTGGCTGGTCCGGGTAACGACGCAGGCCGGGCACCTCTGTGGCAGGCAAGGGCGGCAATTGCGCACCGGCCAGACCTTCGGCCTTGAGAATGATGGTGCGAGTCAGTGAGTCGCCGACCTGAGTCCTGCCCGGTTCCGGGCTCCAGCTTTCTTCGAGGCTGACCGTGCGGGCCGGGAGCCACGGTATATGCGCCGGATAGTCCGCAGGTACCGCCCTGACGCTCAGCGGGATCTCGGCGGAGCTGACGCGCATCACCTTGCCCGGCTGCGGGCCGAACGGATTGGCGTCCTGGTTCTGTGCAGTGCTGGCTTGAGGCTGTACCTGCGTCGCGCTGAACACCTGGGACGGAATGATCAACACCCCGCTGTGCTGGGGATAGAGCGCATAACGCATCTCGATGACGCCATGACGCACACTGTTGATCAGTTTTTCATAGGTGCGCGAATCGCCCAGCTTCTCGATACGGGCATCCGGCACTTGAAGCGGACTGAGGCTGCTGTCGTCGAACAGCTGAACCGAATGGTAGATGCGCAGTGTCAGCACGACCTGGGCCTGGACGTAGACGCTGTCCTGATCCAGCGTTGCCTCGATGAACACTGGTGCCAGTTGCCGATCCTGTTCCTGCTCTCTGGGTTCGGTCTGAATCACTTGCAGGGTCAGCGGCTGGCTTTTGAGTTCACCCAGTTGCAGGGAAGGAATCGTCACGCTGCCGGTCTGCCGCGGCAGCAGGGTGACGATCCAGCGCGTGGTCGCCTGATTGTTGGTGCCCAGGGTGGTCAGTCGGTTGACCTGACGCGTGTCGCGCACCTCGAAATCGCTGTCCAGCGCGGCCAGGTCGGGCTTGCCGAACTGCGTGACGTCATCGGTTTCCAGCGTCAGCTCAAAGGTTTCCCCGGCATTCAGACGCGTGCGGTCGACGCTCGCCGTCAATTCGGCCGCGTGTGACGACAGGACAGACAGGCTCAGCAGCAGGCCGGTCAATAAAGGGTACGCGCGACTCATCGGGTCTTTTCCTGATGTTGCTGTTCGTAGCGGAATTTGCGCCGCAGCAGCTCGCCCGGGTCGTCCGGAATCTGTCTCAGCCACTGTTCCAGTTCCTGACGTCGTTCGCCGGTGACGGGGCGATCGGCAGGCTGCAGAGGCGGGCGAGTGGTCTGTTCATCGTCTGTCAACGGGGCGGAAGCCTGCATGCCGGACGTATCCGGGGGCAGGCTTTCGCTGCTGTTTTCCTCACTCGGCCGTGCAGTGTCCTGTTCAGCGGGCGAGTGGCTGCTGGTCTGATCCTGCGTGCCAGTCTGACCTGCTTCATCCTGCTCGGGTTTTTCCGGTTTGTCCTGCTCGGGTTGAGCCGTATTGGCCTGATCCAGAAGATTCTGAACCAGTGCACGATTGCTCACTGCTGCCGGGAAATCCGGTTGGCGCTCCAGCGCCTGTTCATAGGCGTCCAGCGCCGCTTCCAGTTCGCCACTGCGGGCCAGGGCATTGCCACGGTTGTAATGATCGACGGCCGTGTTGCCTTCAGCGAAGCGTTGCGCGGCGGTGGCGTAATCCCCGGCCTCGTAGAAGGCGATACCTTTCCACTGCGGGTCTTCAAAGCGCTGTGCGGCTTCTGCCGGGCGGCGTTGTTCCAGCAGGCGTTGACCCTGCTGATCCGGGCGCAGCCACAAGTCCTGAAACTCGAACGCCTGGCTGGTCTGCGGAAACATGAACAGCAACGGCAGGCAGAACAGCCAGCCGCGACGACCTGCACAGGCGGCGATCAACAGCAGCGGCAGCAGAAACCAGTGACCCTGATCGGCCCAGGTGTCGAGCTGCACGATCTGCCCGTCGCTGCGCAGGCGTTGCGGGCTGGCGAGCAGGCCGAGGCTGCGCAGGTCCTCTTCATCGGCCCGCGCCTGACGGTAGCTGCCGCCGACCTGCTCTGCAAAGTCATTGAGGCTGGTGCTGTCCAGACGCGGCACCATGATCGCGCCCTGATCATCCTTGAGCAGACTGCCGTTTTCCTGGGTCACCGGAGCGCCTTCGGCGGTGCCGATGCCCAGCATCAGCAAGGGCGGCGACTGACCGCGCAGGGCCTGACGAATGCCGTCGCGCTCCTGCTCGCTCAAGGACGAGCCGATCAACAGAATCCTGCCCTGGCCCAGCGCACCCTGTTTGAGCAGATCCAGCGCCTTGACGACCGCAAGATCGGCACGTTGGCCCGGCACCGGCATGATCGATGGCCTGATTGCCTCCAGCAGGTTATGGCTGGTGACCAGATCGTCGGACAGCGGCACCAGCGTGTGGGCGCTGCCGGCGTAGACCACGATGGCAGTCTGCGAGTCGCTGCGCAGTTGCAACAAATCGAGCAGTTTGCGTCGCGCCTGTTCCAGACGTGTCGGGGCAACGTCGGTGGCGAGCATCTGCGGGGTAAGCTCCAGCACCACCACCAGCGGGTCGACCGGTTTCTGGCTGATCTGCTCAACCCGTTGCCAGCTGGGACCAAGCAGCGCGGCCAGCGCCAGCAGCCAGGCCAGCGCCAGCACCACCCAAGGCAATTTGCTGTTGCTGCCGCGACTGCCGTTGAGCAACACCGCATGAAAGGCGGCTGGCAGAATGATCTGCCAGCGGCCGGCGCGTTTCTGCCGATGCCAGAGTTGCCAGATCAATAGCGCCAGCAAGGGCACGATCAGCAGCCACCAGGGACGGAACCAGTGCGGCCACAGGGAGGCGATCATCGCGGCCTCCACAGACGTTCGATGCGCTCACGCCAGCCGAAAGCGCGCAGGCGAACGAGCGCCCGTTGCACGGCGTTGTTGGGCCACAGACTGCGCACCACCAGCAATACGCTCAGCAGCAGCGCCAACGACAAGGGCCACTGATACAGCACTTGCGCGGGGCGCGCCTGAGTGGGTTGCTGGGCGACCGGTTCGAGGGCATCGAGGGTGGCGCGGATCTTTTCCAGTTGCTCGCCATCGCGGGCGCGGAAATATTGACCGCCGCTTAAGCTGGCGATGTCCTTGAGCGTCGGCTCATCCAGGTCCAGGCTCGGGTTCAGCCCCAGCAGTCCCTGGATGCCGCTTTTGTCAGGGTCGGAGCCGATACCGATGGTGTAGATCCGAACGCCTTCGTCTGCCGCCAGTCGTGCCGCCGTGATCGGGTCGATCTGCCCGCCGTTGTTGGCACCATCGGTCACCAGCACCAGAACGCGGCTGTTGGCCGGACGCAAGCGCAGGCGTTTGAGTGCAAGACCGATGGCGTCGCCGATTGCAGTGTTCTTGCCTGCGATGCCGATCCTCGCTTCGTCCAGCCAGATACGCACGGTGCGGCGGTCGAACGTCAGGGGGGCCTGAACGAAAGCCTGGCTGCCGAACAGGATCAGGCCGACCCGGTCTCCCTGACGTCCCTCGAGAAAATCGCCCAGCAAGTGTTGAACCAGTACCAGTCGGCTGACTTCGTCGCTCTGCCATTGCATGTCCGGGTAATCCATGGAACCGGACACGTCCACGGCCACCAGCAGATCGCGGCCGCTGGCGGCCACGGGAAGCGGCTCGCCCAGCCATTGCGGGCGGGCGGCGGCGATCAACAGGAACAGCCAGATCAGCAGGAACGGCGAGCGTTGTCGCCATGCGGGCAGGTTGGCCTTGGCGCGGCGACCGCTCAAACCTTCCAGTTCGTTGAGGAAGCTGACCTTGAGCGCGGCCTCGCCACTGTCGGCCATCGGCAACGCGAAGCGCATCAGCCAGGGCAGCGGCAGCAGGGCGAATGCCCAGGGCCAGACGAACTCAAACATGTTTGCGAATCCAGATGTCGACTGCCTGGGTCAGGCCGCTGATGGCCTTGTCATCGAGTTTGCATTCGGGTTTGTAGGCACCTTCAACGAGAATCATCCAGCGCGTCAGACCTGCGGCCGGGCAGCGGTTATCAAGGAATGCCAGCCATTTTCGACCGTTGAGCGTGTGGCTCTGGCTGTGTGGATAGTGGTTGCGGCACAGGCGCTTGAGCAGGCCGTTGATCTGTTGCAGCCAGGCACCGGCGGACGCGCCGTCATACGGTTTGGGCAGGCTGGCCAGTTCCGCCAGCGCCGCGACCCGCACGGGGTCAAGCGGCTGCTCGCTGCGGCTCTTGCTGGCCTTGACCGGCAACAGCGTGCGCAGCCGCCATGCACCCCAGCCCAGCGCTGGAATCAGCAGCAACAGCAGCCACCAGCCCGGCGCAGGTGGCCAGAAGCCGACGGCTTCAGGGGCGATGAGGGGCTGCAACTGATCCAATGGATTCATTTGCGCTTCACCGGACGCTGGGCGTTGAGGTATTCACGCAGTTGCTCGACCAGTTCGAACTGGGTGCTCAATGGCATCAATAGCACGCGCAGTTTCTGGGCAAGCAGTTCCCAGCGCGCCGAGCGCTCTTCGCCCTGAACGCGATAGGCCCGACGCAATTCGGGATCAAGGGTGTCGAGCTCCAGTTGCGCGCCGCGCTCGGCAAATCGCAGCAGCCCCGCCGCAGGCAGCGCGCGATCCAGCGGGTCGGACAGTGGCAGCAGCAACAGGTCGCAGTGGCGCGCCAGCAGCGTCAGTTGCTGCTCCGCCGCATCGGATAACGCGCGCTCGTCACAGAGCACGATGGCCAGGCTGCCGGGACGCAGCACTTCACGGGCACGACGCAGGGCGGTGCCGAAGGCATCACGGTCGGCGGGGATTTCGGTGTGCAGCGACTGATTGACCCGGACCAGCCGGTTGAGCAGTTGTAGAAGGCTCTGTTTGCTGCGCCGGGGTTTGATCTCGTAATGCTCGTTGTCGCCGAACACCAGCCCGCCCACCCGGTCATTGTGTTCCAGTGCGGCCCAGCCGATCAGCGCCGCCGCCTGCGCGGCCAGCACCGATTTGAACATTTGCCCTGAACCGAAGAACAGGCGACGGCTCTGTTCCACCAGAATGAAAATGGGCCGCTCGCGCTCTTCATGGAACAGCTTGGTGTGCGGCTCCTGCGTGCGTGCAGTCACTCGCCAGTCGATGTTGCGCACATCGTCGCCTGCCTGATAGACCCGGACCTGATCGAAATCCACGCCTCGGCCACGCAGCTTGGAGTGGTGCAGACCGATCAGTGGGCTGCGCTGGCTCGGCGTTGAAAACAGCTGCACTTCCCGCACGCGATGGCGCATTTCGATCAGCTCGCTGAGCGTGACGCGAATGCCCGGTTGGGGGATCAGGTAGGGTTGCATGGGATCAGGCGACGGCCACGACGTCGAGGATCCGCTGAATCACGCGGTCCTGATCGATGCCCGCAGCTTCGGCCTCGAACGACAGAATGATGCGATGGCGCAGCACATCGAACAGCACCGCCTGAATGTCTTCGGGGCTGACGAAGTCGCGCCCCGCCAGCCAGGCATGGGCACGGGCGCAACGGTCCAGCGAGATCGAGCCGCGCGGGCTGGCGCCGTAGGCGATCCATTCGGCCAGTTCCTGATCGAACTTGGCCGGTGTGCGAGTGGCCATGACCAGTTGCACCAGGTATTCCTCAACCGCGTCGGCCATGTACAGACCGAGGATTTCCTTGCGGGCCGCGAAGATCGCCTGCTGGCTGACACGCCGCTCCGGCTTGGTTTCGCCATTCAGCGCTTCGCCGCGGGCCTGTTGCAGGATCTTGCGTTCGACGGCGGCATCCGGGAAGCCGATCTTGACGTGCATCAGAAAGCGGTCGAGCTGTGCTTCAGGCAGGGGATAAGTGCCTTCCTGCTCGATAGGGTTCTGGGTCGCCATGACCAGGAACAGCGGCGAAAGATCATAGGTGCTGCGCCCGACACTGACTTGGCGCTCGGCCATGGCTTCAAGCAGCGCTGACTGGACTTTGGCCGGGGCACGGTTGATTTCGTCCGCCAGCACCAGATTGTGGAAGATCGGACCCTGCTGAAACACGAAGCTGCCGGTTTCCGGACGATAGATCTCAGTGCCGGTGATGTCGGCAGGCAACAGGTCGGGGGTGAATTGAATGCGATGAAACTGTGCTTCGATGCCTTCTGCCAGTTCCTTGATGGCCTTGGTCTTGGCAAGGCCCGGTGCGCCTTCGACGAGCATGTGGCCGTCGGCAAGCAGGGCGATAAGCAGGCGTTCAATCAGCTTTTCCTGGCCGAGGATTTGCGTTGAAAGAAATGTTCGCAGCGCAATCAGCGCCTCACGATGTTCCATCGGTGACTGTTCCTGGCAGGGTAATCAGCCGCGTCGGGCGACAGCAGGCTGGGGGCGATACTTTAATTCATTCGGGCAGGTATCGACTAACGACTCTAGGGTTTTTTATAGAGTTTAGAGATAGTTCATACGTTTATATGGGAATTGTCCTACGTGTTCTGTCTGTTCTTTGTAGGAAGTTGGAGGCAAGGGCCACTTTCAACAGTCAGCGGCCCCATGCCTGGAAAATCGCATCACTCAGGACATCCGATAAAACGCCGCAGCGTTGCTCCACAACACCTTGTGCGCAGCCGCTTCGCCCAGCGTCTCGACCACCAGATCGATATCACCCGGCTCGAATGGCCGGGGTGCGCGGGTGGAGGGCAGGTCGGTGCCGAACATCAGGGCGTCGGGGTTGGCTGCGTGGATGTCCTTCAAAACCGCTGGCACAGCAAAGTCGACACGCCCGAAACCGCAGGCCTTGATCCGCACGCCATGCTCGGCCAGACGCAGCAACACAGGCAGGCCGTCGGCGCTCAGCCCCAGATGATCAATGCTGACAGCAGGCAGTCTGAGCAGGCGGGTTTCGATGTCGGCCAGTTCGCGGGAGTCGATATACAGCTCCGAATGCCAGCCAACTAACCCATGAACCCGCAGCGCCAGAGCCTCCAACTGATCGAGCTGTTCGGAACCGCCCCTTTTCAGATTGAAACGCAGAGCGCGTACGCCAGACGCATTGAGCGTTTCCAGTTCTGCATCCGTGACACTGGACGGTAATTGAGTCACGCCTGCGAAATTCGGTCCCAGCCGTTTCAGTGCGGCGAGCAGGTAACTCTGATCAAAGCCCTGAAACGATCCCGAAACCACGGCACCGCCCCTGACGCCCAGGGGCTCGACCTGCGCCAGATAGTCACTCACCTGGAACGGCTCCGGTAGGAAACCGTTGTTGGCCTGAAGCGGATAACCGGGATCGATGATGTGGCAATGGGCGTCGAAAATGTCAGGCATGACGGGCTCCTTGTGGTCCGGGACAACGATGGGTGTGCTCAGGCGAGTTCGCTCACATAGCTGCCCACGTCTTTCAGAATGATCTGCAGGGTTTCCTCGACTTCCTGCAGTTCGCCTGCCGAGGTGCTGTGCAGGATTTCGTAACGGTCATGGCCGTCCAGTTGCTTGCCGTCCGCCGGATCGATTTCCAGCAGCAGGCGTTCGGCACTGAAGGTGACTTTCAGCGTCGAGACCGTATGGGTCCTGTCGTCGCGAACGGTGATTTCCACTTCATTCTCATCGGGAAAACGACTCAGCGAGAACAGCTCGCCGTTCTCGCTGTGACAGCAGAGCAGGGCCATGTTGTCGTATTCGTCGTCGCATGGATTGACGATAAGGCTGGCGGTCTTGATGAGCATGGTCGGGTTCCGGTTTTTTGAAGGTGGGCAGGCAGGACGGATTTTGCCAGTCCCCGAGACATTTTGTCGGCCATTAATTGGCACCATCGTGCGGGTTGCCTGCTAGGCGATGACCGAATATGTCGCAGCCTCGTAAGTAGTGTCCGGTCCGCTGTCGTTAAGCTGCACCAAAGGCGTGCGCGCACGCGGCTCTCGCACTTCAGGCTTCTTTTTTCATGACATGCACGGCGTCATTCAAATGTGACTACCCTGACACGACAGTCGTTAGTACTTTAGCTTTACACTCGATCAGGTGGTGTCCATGCAACGGGACGCCGGTACACCATGATCACAACACCTTCTTCAAGCCTCCCCAATAAAAGCCAAAGCGGAGTACCACAGATGGCGTTCTTCACCGCAGCCAGCAAGTCCGACTTCCAGCATCAACTGCAATCGGCACTGGCTCAGCACATCAGCGAGCAGGCACTGCCACAAGTGGCGCTGTTCGCTGAACAGTTTTTCGGCATCATTTCACTGGATGAACTCACTCAACGTCGGCTGTCCGACCTCGCGGGCTGCACACTGTCCGCCTGGCGTCTGCTGGAGCGTTTCGAACACGCCCATCCTCAGGTCCGCGTCTACAACCCCGATTACGAGCGTCACGGATGGCAATCGACCCACAGCGCCGTCGAAGTGCTGCATCACGATCTGCCCTTTCTGGTTGATTCCGTCCGCACCGAGCTGAACCGTCGCGGTTACAGCATCCACACCCTGCAAACCACGGTCCTGAGCGTGCGTCGCGGCCCGAATGGCCAACTGCTCGAACTGCTGCCCAAAGGCACGACAGGCGACGACGTGTTGCAGGAATCGCTGATGTATCTGGAGATCGACCGCTGCGCCAACGCCAGCGAGTTGAACGTGCTGGCCCGCGAGCTGGAGCAGGTGCTCGGCGAAGTCCGCGCCGCTGTCGAAGATTTCGAGCCGATGAAGGCGCGCCTGCGTGATTTGCTCGTCAGCATCGACGCCAATGAATCCAATACTGATGTCGAAGAAAAGGCCGAAATCAAGGTCTTCCTGGAATGGCTGGTGGACAACCATTTCACCTTTCTGGGCTATGAAGAATTCCAGGTCAGCAGCGACGCCGACGGCGGCCAGCTGATCTACGACGAATCCTCGTTCCTGGGCCTGACCAAGCTGCTGCGTCCGGGCCTGAGCCGCGAAGAACTGCACATCGAAGACTACGCAGTGAAATACCTGCAGGAGCCGATGCTGCTGTCGTTCGCCAAGGCTGCCGTGCCAAGCCGCGTGCATCGCCCGGCCTATCCTGACTTCGTCTCGATCCGTCAGATCGACGCGTCGGGCAAGGTCATCAAGGAATGCCGTTTCATGGGGCTCTACACCTCATCGGTGTATGGCGAGAGCGTGCGGCAGATCCCGTACATCCGTCGCAAGGTCGCAGAAGTCGAGCGCCGTTCCGGTTTTGATGCCAAGGCGCACCTGGGCAAGGAACTGGCGCAGGTCGTCGAAGTGCTGCCCCGCGATGATCTGTTCCAGACGCCGGTGGACGAGTTGTTCTCCACCGTCATGTCCATCGTGCAGATCCAGGAGCGCAACAAGATTCGCGTGTTCCTGCGCAAGGACCCTTACGGCCGTTTCTGCTACTGCCTGGCCTACGTGCCGCGTGACGTTTACTCCACCGAAGTGCGGCAAAAGATCCAGCACGTGCTGATGGATCGTCTGAAAGCCAGCGATTGCGAATTCTGGACGTTCTTCTCCGAGTCCGTGCTGGCCCGCGTGCAGTTGATTCTGCGTGTGGACCCGAAGGTCAATCTGGAAATCGACGTCGCCCAGCTGGAAAACGAAGTCATTCAGGCCTGCCGTTCCTGGAAGGACGACTACGCGAGTCTGGTGGTCGAAAGCTTCGGCGAGGCCCATGGCACCAATGTGCTGGCCGATTTCCCGAAAGGTTTTCCGGCAGGTTACCGCGAGCGTTTCGCAGCGCATTCGGCCGTGGTCGATATGCAGCACGTGCTGAGCCTGAGTGAAACCAATCCGTTGGTGATGAGCTTCTACCAGCCACTGGCCGGTGGCCGTCAGCAACTGCACTGCAAGCTGTACCACGCCGACACGCCACTGGCGCTGTCCGACGTGCTGCCGATTCTGGAGAACCTCGGCCTGCGTGTACTGGGTGAGTTCCCGTATCGCCTGCACCACGCCAACGGTCGCGAGTTCTGGAT
Organism: Pseudomonas sp. CDFA 610; assembly: GCF_021147865.1. Taxonomy (NCBI): domain Bacteria; kingdom Pseudomonadati; phylum Pseudomonadota; class Gammaproteobacteria; order Pseudomonadales; family Pseudomonadaceae; genus Pseudomonas; species Pseudomonas sp. CDFA 610. Next base: position 279,647 of record NZ_JAGTPM010000002.1, on the reverse strand, counting down.
TCACGATTTCGCCTTTACCTACGGCGAAGGTCTGAACCTCGATATTCAGCAGCTCAATGACACGCTGCAGGACGCGTTCGTGCACATCGTCAGCGGCGATGCCGAGAACGATGCGTTCAACCGTCTGGTGCTGACGGCCGGCCTGCCGTGGCGCGACGTAGCTCTGCTGCGTGCCTATGCCCGTTATCTGAAGCAGATTCGTCTGGGCTTCGACTTGGGCTATATCGCCAGCACGCTGAACAATCACACCGACATTGCCCGTGAGCTGACGCGTCTGTTCAAGACCCGTTTCTACCTGGCGCGCAAACTGGGTTCGGACGATCTGGACGACAAGCAACTGCGTCTGGAACAGGCCATCCTGACCGCGCTGGACAACGTTCAGGTGCTCAATGAAGACCGCATCCTGCGTCGTTACCTTGACCTGATCAAGGCGACCCTGCGGACCAACTTCTACCAGACCGATGCCAACGGCCAGAACAAGAGCTACTTCAGCTTCAAGTTCAACCCGCGTCTGATCCCCGAACTGCCGAAGCCGGTGCCCAAGTTCGAGATTTTCGTCTACTCGCCGCGCGTCGAGGGCGTACATCTGCGTTTCGGCAACGTGGCTCGCGGCGGCCTGCGCTGGTCGGATCGTGAAGAAGACTTCCGCACCGAAGTGCTGGGCCTGGTCAAAGCCCAGCAGGTGAAAAACTCGGTCATCGTGCCGGTCGGCGCAAAGGGCGGTTTCGTGCCGCGCCGTCTGCCGACCACCGGCAATCGCGACGAAGTGCAGGCAGAGGCAATCGCCTGCTACCGCATCTTTATCTCGGGTCTGCTGGACATCACCGACAACCTCAAGGAAGGCGTGCTGGTGCCGCCGGTCAACGTGGTTCGCCACGATGACGACGATCCGTACCTGGTCGTTGCTGCCGACAAAGGCACCGCGACCTTCTCCGACATTGCCAACGGCATCGCCATCGATTACGGCTTCTGGCTGGGCGACGCCTTTGCGTCCGGCGGTTCGGCCGGCTACGACCACAAGAAGATGGGCATCACTGCCAAGGGCGCATGGGTTGGCGTGCAGCGTCACTTCCGTGAACGCGACATCAACGTTCAGCAGGACAGCATCAGCGTGATCGGCATTGGCGACATGGCCGGTGATGTGTTCGGTAACGGCCTGTTGATGTCCGACAAGCTGCAGCTGGTCGCAGCCTTCAACCACCTGCACATCTTCATCGACCCGAACCCGGACCCGGCCACCAGCTTCGTCGAGCGTAAGCGCCTGTTCGACCTGCCGCGCTCGTCCTGGACCGACTACGACACCAGCATCATGTCCGCTGGCGGCGGAATCTTCCCGCGTAGCGCCAAGAGCATCGCCATCACCGAACAGATGAAGGCGCGCTTTGACATCAAGGCCGACAAACTGACCCCGACCGAGCTGCTGCACGCGTTGCTCAAGGCGCCAGTTGACCTGTTGTGGAATGGCGGCATCGGCACCTACGTGAAGTCCAGCGAAGAGTCCCATGCGGATGTCGGCGACAAGGCCAACGACGCGCTGCGTGTCGACGGCAGCGAGCTGCGCTGCAAGGTGGTGGGCGAGGGCGGCAACCTGGGCATGACCCAACTGGGCCGTGTCGAGTTCGGCCTCAATGGCGGCGCGACCAACACCGACTTCATCGACAACGCCGGTGGTGTGGACTGCTCCGACCACGAAGTGAACATCAAAATCCTGCTCAATGAAGTGGTGCAGGCTGGCGACATGACCGAGAAGCAGCGCAACCAGTTGCTCGAAAGCATGACCGACGAAGTCGGCCATCTGGTGCTGGGCAACAACTACAAGCAGACGCAGGCACTGTCACTGGCCGCTCGTCGCGCCTACGACCGTATCGCTGAATACAAGCGTCTGATGAACGACCTGGAGGCCCGTGGCAAGCTGGACCGTGCCATCGAGTTCCTGCCGGCCGAAGACCAGATCGTTGAGCGTGTATCGGCCGGTCATGGCCTGAGCCGTGCCGAACTGTCTGTGCTGATCTCCTACAGCAAGATCGACCTCAAGGAAGCGTTGCTGGAATCCCGTGTTCCCGATGACGACTACCTGGCACGCGACATGGAAACCGCGTTCCCGCCCTCGCTGAGCGCCAAGTTCTCTGTGGCCATGCGCGGTCACCGTCTGAAGCGTGAAATCGTCAGCACCCAGATCGCCAACGATCTGGTCAACCACATGGGGATCACGTTCGTGCAGCGACTCAAAGAGTCGACCGGCATGAGTGCTGCCAATGTGGCCGGTGCCTACGTGATCGTGCGTGACATCTTCCACCTCCCGCACTGGTTCCGTCAGATCGAAGCGCTGGACTACAAGGTGTCTGCAGAAATCCAGCTGTCGCTGATGGATGAGCTGATGCGTCTGGGCCGTCGCGCCACGCGCTGGTTCCTGCGCAGCCGTCGCAACGAGCTGGACGCGGGTCGTGACGTGGCGCACTTCGGTCCGCACATCGCGGCACTGGGTCTCAAGCTCGACGAGTTGCTGGAAGGCCCGACCCGTGAAGTGTGGCAGGCGCGTTATCAGGCTTATGTCGAAGCCGGTGTGCCCGAATTGCTGGCGCGCATGGTGGCGGGCACCACCCACCTGTACACGCTGCTGCCGATCATCGAAGCCTCCGACGTCACCGGGCAGAATGCTGCCGACGTGGCCAAGGTGTACTTCGCCGTAGGCAGTGCGCTGGACGTGACCTGGTACCTGCAGCAGATCAGCAGCCTGCCGGTGGAAAACAACTGGCAGGCTCTGGCCCGCGAAGCGTTCCGTGACGACATCGACTGGCAGCAGCGGGCGATCACCGTATCGGTTCTGCAAATGCCGGACGGTCCGTCCGACGTGGAAGAGCGCCTGGCGCTGTGGCTGGAACAGCACGCCCTCATGGTCGAGCGCTGGCGCGCCATGCTGGTCGAATTGCGTGCCGCGAGCGGCACCGATTACGCCATGTATGCCGTCGCCAACCGCGAGCTGCTGGACCTGGCCATGAGCGGACAGGCCATCACCGTGTGACGGGTTGATCGGCCGCTGACAAAAAACCGCCTCGAATGAGGCGGTTTTTTTTGGGGGTCTGAAAAAACGTTTTGAAACCGGGTGCCGTCTACCGCCCGGTTCATTCGGTCATGCGGCAGACAAGTGTTCGTAGAGGATAGTCGCGCCGACCAGCATCAATACCACGCCACCGACAATTTCGGCGCGCTTGCCGACGACGGTTCCCAGCGCACGGCCCAGCATCACACCAATGGTCACCATCACGGTCGTGGCCAGACCAATCGCGGCCGCCGCGACCAGGATATTGACGTCGACGAACGCCAGACCTACGCCCACGGCCAGGGCATCGATGCTGGTCGCAAAGGCCGTGACAGCGAGGATGAGAAACGAATGCTGGCCGGGTTTTTCCTGCTCTTCGTCGTCCTGTTTCAGGCCGTTGTAAATCATGTGCAGGCCCAGCACCAGCAGCAGGACAAAGGCGATCCAGTGATCCCAGCTCTCCACGAAGCGGGTTGCAACCTGCCCGATGCTCCAGCCAATGACGGGTGTAATGGCTTCGATCACACCGAAGATCAGCCCTGTTCGAACGGCTTCGATAAAGCGAGGTTTGTCAAGACTGGCACCTTTGCCCAACGCTGCCGCAAAAGCGTCCGTTGACATCGCAAGGGCGAGAAAAATGAGGGAAATGGGATTCACGGTCAACATCCAGTCGGGCTATGAGTCAACGACGCAGCCACACGCCCGACCTTAGGCATGGATGCATCGTTGGTCTCGCCAACCAGAAGGTGTTTGCGCCACGGCATGTTGCCGAGAATGTTGACGCAAACGCTCCGTGACCAAAGGCCCGGAGCAGGCTACTCCCCAACAAGGGCGGTCACTATAGCCACGTGAATGTGAAAAAGATATTAATCGCCCGCCAGTTGTTTTCGCCCCTGCGCAAGCTTCATGGAACTGGCAGAATCCTGGACGTTCAGTTGCGGTAGGGATCCGCTGTCGTGATCCGGACCGGCTACAGGCCGCAGGCGCGGCAGCCCTTCAGCCACCAGCAGAGAGACGTTCACATGCATGCAGACGCACTTTCATGGGGCCATGGCCCCCGTACGCTTGAGGTGTTCCTTGAGCCCACTTGCCCGTTTTCCGTCAAGGCCTTCGGCAAGATCGACGCGCTTCTAGAGCAGGCCGGTGAAGACCGCCTGACGGTCAAGGTTCGCCTCCAGTCGCAGCCCTGGCACATGTTTTCAGGCGTCGTGGTGCGGTGCATCCTTGCGGCGTCAACCCTTGAAGGTGGCAAGGACACCGCCAAGACCGTGATGGCAGCCGTTGCGGCGCACCGTGAAGCGTTCGAATTCGAGCACCACGCAGGCGGTCCGAACCTTGATGCGACGCCCAACGACATCATCGCGCGACTGGAAGGTTACAGCGGTGTTCGGCTGGCCGAAGCCTTCGCACAACCGGCGCTTGAGCACACCATCAAATGGCACTGCAAGTACGCCCGGCAGAACGGCATTCATGTGTCTCCGACCTTTATGGTCGACGGCCTGGTGCAGCCTGCAATGAGCAGCGGTGACACCATCGAGCAGTGGCTGTCGCAGCTTCAGTTGAGTTGAGATCGCCTTCGGCCGGGCGTGGCGGATTCAAAGTTTATCGCCACCCCCAGGCACGCCTTGTGAGAAGCGGTCGTTATCTGGAGAACCTTCTGGCACCTGCAACACAACCGATCACTGCAACCGTGACACCCAGCATCCCGAGGCTGACAGGCTCACCGAGCAGCGTGGCCGCCAGTGCCAGACCGAAGAAGGGTTGTAACAACTGGAGTTGGCCGACCGCTGCAATGCCGCCCTGCGCCAGCCCGCGATACCAGAACACGAAGCCGATCAGCATGCTGAACACGGAGACGTAACACAGGCTGGCCCACGCCGAGACTGACACCCCGGAAAGCGAGGAGGGTGCGGTGACAATGGCCAGTGGCAGCATGATGGGCAGGGCAAGGACCAAAGCCCAGCAGATGACCTGCCAGCCGCCCAGGGTCCTCGACAGCCTTGCACCCTCTGCATAGCCCAGGCCGCAGACGAGAATGGCCAGCAGCATCAGGGCGTCTCCCATGACTGAAGCACTGATTCCCTGAGCCAACGCAAAGCCCATCACCAGTGCGCTGCCCAGTAGCGAGAACGCCCAGAAAGCCCCACTTGGCCGTTCGCCGCCGCGTAGCACGGCGAAGACGGCAGTGGCCAGCGGCAGCAGGCCGACGAAGACGATGGAGTGCGCCGAGGTGACGTGTTCCAGCGCCAGCGCGGTCAGCAGTGGAAAGCCCAGCACCACACCCAGTGCAACGATACTCAGGGAAAGAATCTGGTTGTTTGCCGGGCGTCTTTCCCTGAGCGCCACAAGCGTGCCGATGGCCAGGGTCGCAGCAATGGTTGCACGGGCGAAGGTGAGGAACAGTGGATCGAACGCCATCACGGCCAGTCGTGTCGCAGGCAGCGAGCCGCTGAAGATCAGTACGCCGATCAGGCCGTTCAGCCATCCGCTGCGGGATGTGTGAGCGGTCGTGCGGGATGGAATCGCTGTCTGTTCCATGAGGGGTTTCTCAAGGCTGTTCAATCGGGGTGGATGGGCGCATCGTAGGGTTGCGACTCAATACAATCAAAAAATCGTCATGGATACATTGGCTATGCCTCGCTCACGTTACAAATCGGTGGTGGACCAGATGGCGGCAGACATTCGCTCGGCACGTCTGTTGCCGGGCGCACGGCTGCCTACGCATCGTCAGTTGGCGGCCGATCATGGCCTGGCGTTGGTGACGGCCACGCGTGTCTATGCCGAGCTTGAAGCCATGGGTCTGGTCAGTGGTGAGACCGGGCGTGGCACGTTCGTTCGCGAGACGGCGTTCGCGCCAGGCCTCGGGATCGACCAGAAAACCGTGGCTGTCGACATGATCGACCTCAATTTCAATTACCCGTCGCTGCCCGGTCAGGCCGAGTTGTTACGCACGGCGTTACGGCAGTTGGCCTTGTCGGGCGACCTTGAATCATTGCTGCGCTATCAACCCCACGCTGGGCGACCGCACGAGCGCGCCGCTGTGGCGCGTCATCTACAAGTGCGAGGGCTGACGGTTCAGCCTGAGCAGGTGTTGCTCACCAATGGGGCTCAGCAAGGGTTAGCCATTGCGCTGATGGCCTTGCTCAAGCCCGGGGATGTAATCGCCGCCGATGCCCTCACGTATTCGGGTTTCAAGGTCCTGGCACAGGCGCTGTACCTTGAAGTGGTGCCTGTACCCGCGCTTGGCGAGGGTCCCGATCCAGAGGCGTTCGAGCGCTTGTGCCGCAGTCGCCCCGTAAAGGCGCTCTACACTATGCCGACGCTGCACAATCCACTCGGCTGGGTGATGAGCCAGGCGCGGCGTGAGCAGTGGGTGGCGCTCGCGCGCCGACACGATGTGCTGATCATTGAAGACGCCGCGTACGCATTTTTGGCGGACGCTCCCCCCGCGCCGCTGGCGATGCTCGCACCGGAACGGACGATCTATGTCTCAGGCCTGTCCAAGAGTGTTGCCACGGGGTTGCGCGTAGGGTTTGTTGCTGCGCCCGCCGACAAGGTTCCGGCCATGGAGCGTGTCATGCGGGCAACGACCTGGAACACGCCAGGGGTGCTGACGGCCATTGCGACGGGGTGGATTGAAGATGGCACTGTTCTGAAACTGGAGGCCGAGAAGCGACATGACGCCCAGGCCAGGCAGGCAGTGGCTCGCGAAATGCTTGAAGGCATCAGGTTCGTCAGCCATCCCTCATCGTATTTTCTATGGCTGCCCCTTCCCGAGGACGCCCGTGCCGATCAGATTGCCATGGCCTTGTTGAAGGAGAAGGTTGCAGTATCGACTGCGGAGCCCTTTGCAATCGCCAACAGCGTGCCCCATGCCCTGCGGCTGGCAACGGGATCGGTGAGCATGGGTGAGCTGCGCGATGGTCTGGCGAAGGTCAGACGTGTGATCGGGAATTATCTGTAGTGCAACACCATGCAGTTTACGGGAACAGCAGGTTGTTTGCAGGAGCGAGCTTGCTCGCGAAAGCGCTGACGCAGAAGTCACAGTCTGTACGCTGCCTTCATCGTGTTACCGCCCTGAGCTGACTCATCCACATCCGCTGTTCTCCAGGCATAAAGAACCCCGCACGAGGCGGGGTTCTTTCAACGCAGTGTTTCGTTGTTACGCTTGAACGACCGGGATGTTGGCGTTCGCTGCGGCTTCACGGAACTCGGCGATCTGATCGAAGCTCAGGTAGCGGTACACGTCCGCTGCCATCGTGTCGATCTGCTGGGCGTAGCCCATGTATTCCTCGACGGTCGGCAGGCGACCCAGGATCGATGCGACGGACGCCAGTTCGGCCGAGGCCAGGTAAACGTTCGCGCCGTCACCCAGGCGGTTCGGGAAGTTACGGGTGGACGTCGATACCACTGTCGAGTTCGGCTCGACGCGTGCCTGGTTACCCATGCACAGCGAGCAGCCCGGCATTTCCATGCGTGCGCCAGCCTTGCCGTAGATGCCGTAGTAGCCTTCTTCGGTCAGCTGATGCGCGTCCATCTTGGTCGGAGGCGACAGCCACAGGCGTGTCGGCAACTGGCCCTTGACCTGATCCAGCAACTTGCCCGCAGCGCGGAAGTGGCCGATGTTGGTCATGCAGGAACCGATGAACACTTCGTCGATCTTCTCGCCTTGTACCGAAGACAGCAGGCGGGCATCGTCCGGGTCGTTCGGCGCGCAGAGCACAGGCTCTTTGACGTCGGCCAGGTCGATCTCGATGATTTCGGCGTACTCCGCGTCCTTGTCGGCTTCCAGCAGCTCTGGATTGGCAATCCAGGCTTCCATCGCCTGAGCACGACGCTCCAGAGTGCGCGGATCACCGTAACCCTGCTCGATCATCCAGCGCAGCAGCGTGATGTTGGAGTTCAGGTATTCGATGATCGGCTCTTTGGCCAGCTTGATGGTGCAACCGGCAGCCGAACGTTCGGCCGAAGCGTCGGACAGCTCGAAAGCCTGCTCGATGCTCAGGTTGTCCAGGCCTTCGATTTCCAGGATGCGGCCGGAGAACGCGTTCTTCTTGCCTTTCTTCTCTACGGTCAGCAGGCCAGCCTGGATCGCGTAGTAAGGAATGGCGTGAACCAGGTCGCGAAGGGTGATGCCAGGCTGCAGCTTGCCCTTGAAGCGAACCAGGATCGATTCGGGCATGTCCAGCGGCATGACGCCAGTGGCCGCCGCAAACGCAACCAGACCGGAACCGGCCGGGAACGAAATGCCGATCGGGAAGCGGGTGTGCGAGTCACCACCGGTGCCGACGGTGTCCGGCAGCAGCATGCGGTTCAGCCAGCTGTGGATGATGCCGTCGCCTGGACGCAGGGAAACGCCGCCACGGGTCATGATGAAGTCAGGCAGCGTGTGGTGCGTCTTGACGTCGATCGGCTTTGGATAGGCAGCGGTGTGGCAGAAGGACTGCATGACCAGATCGGTCGAGAAGCCCAGGCATGCCAGGTCTTTCAGCTCGTCGCGGGTCATCGGGCCAGTGGTGTCCTGGGAGCCGACGGTGGTCATTTTCGGCTCGCAGTAGGTGCCCGGACGGATACCTTCCACGCCGCACGCCTTGCCGACCATCTTCTGCGCCAGGGTGAACCCCTTGGTGCTTTCGGCTGGCTGGTCAGGCGTCTTGAACAGGTCGAAGGCTGGCAGGCCCAGCTCGGCGCGTGCCTTGCTGGTCAGGCCACGGCCGATGATCAGCGGGATACGGCCACCGGCGCGGACTTCGTCCAACAGCACCGGAGTCTTCATTTCGAAGGTGGTGATGACTTCGTCGCTGTCGTGCTTGCAGACTTTGCCAGCGTACGGGTAAACGTCGATCACATCGCCCATGTTGATGTTCGAAACATCGAACTCGATCGGCAGAGCGCCCGCGTCTTCCATGGTGTTGTAGAAGATCGGAGCGATCTTGCTGCCGAAGCAGAAGCCGCCGGCACGCTTGTTCGGCACGTAAGGAACGTCGTCGCCGAAGAACCACAGTACCGAGTTGGTCGCCGATTTACGCGAGGAACCTGTACCGACCACGTCACCGACGTAGGCGATAGGGAAACCCTGGCCGCGCATTTCTTCGATCTGCTTCATCGGGCCGATGGAGCCCTGTACGTCAGGAACGATACCTTCACGTGCCATTTTCAGCATGGCCAGGGCGTGCAGCGGGATGTCTGGACGCGACCAGGCATCAGGTGCCGGGGACAGGTCGTCGGTGTTGGTTTCGCCGGTCACCTTGAAGACGCGCAGGCTGATCTTGTCGGCCAGCATCGGGCGCTTCTTGAACCACTCGCCGTCGGCCCAGGATTGCAGAACTTCCTTGGCGTGAGCGTTGCCGCTCTTGGCTTTTTCGGCCACGTCGTGGAAAGCGTCGAACATCAGCAGCGTGTGCTTGAGCTGTTCGGCAGCGACCGGCGCCAGCGTGGCATCGTCGAGCAGTTCAACCAGCGTGACGATGTTGTAGCCACCCTGCATGGTGCCCAACAGTTCGGTTGCACGTTTTTTGTCGATCAGGGGAGAAGTGGCTTCGCCCTTGGCCAGGGCGGACAGGAAACCGGCCTTGACGTAGGCAGCCTCGTCAACGCCTGGTGGAACGCGATTGGTGATCAGATCGACAAGGAAAGCTTCTTCGCCAGCCGGGGGAGTTTTCAGCAGCTCAATAAGGCCTGCGGTTTGTTCGGCGTTAAGCGGCTGGGGCACGATACCCTGGGCGGCACGCTCTTCGATGTGTTTACGGTAGGCTTCAAGCACAGTATTACCCTCATCAGTGGTCCCAAATGGGTGTCCGGGACGCTCATCCAGAAATTGTCCGTACCCACGCAAGACTTTGGAGCCTTGTTGGCAGGGTGCCGGCAATTCCTAACAGAAGCTGTTTTCAAAGTTTTACGCCTGCAGGACGGGGAGGAGAGGCGGTCGACACGGCCATCCGTGATGAGGGGATGGCCTGTCGACGCCGCACTGCGGGATTAACTTGACTGTGCTCGTGACGCTTTGAAAACAGCTTCCAACGGACATTGGCGCCTTAAAAGGCTCGCTGATTCTACGGCAAATCTGAACTAAAGGTAAGTTAGCCCCTACATGTTCGGGGGTGAAAGTGCTTAGACAAAGGACTAACATGAGCGCCTGTTTTGCCTTCCCAAGCCCCGCCAGCCATGCCTGATCACATCATCAAAACACCCTGCGTCGGCCTTTGCTCCACTGTTTACGGGGATTTGGTGTGCCGTGGCTGCAAACGCTTCCATCACGAAGTCATCCACTGGAACGGTTACAACGAAGACGAAAAAAGAGCCGTGTGGTTGCGTCTGGAACAATTGCTCGTTCAGGTCATGACCGCCAAGCTCGAAATCTTCGATGCCGACAAGCTGCGGTTGCAGCTTACCCAGCGCAAGATTCGCTTCGTGCCGCATCAGTCCGAATATTGCTGGGCCTATCAATTGATCGCGCGCGGTGCTCGTGTCATCAGTCAGGTCGAAGCGTACGGGTTTGTGTTGTTACCCGAATTTCGCAACTGGTCGCTGCCTGAGTTACGTGATGCGATCGACCGCGAGTTCTTTCTGCTCTCCGAGGCGCATTACCAGCGTTATATAGCGCCGGGCTTTCTCAAGGATGCCTTTGGCGCCTGATCCGTCTCCGCGCTTTTGTCTCGCGGGACGCCGACAGCCCTCGTATAATGCCGCGCTTTGCCTCTGCGCCATCTGTGAGCCTATGTACCCGATCCCTGAAATCGAAGCCTTTCTGCTTTGCCGAACGCCCGACAGTTGGGTGCAAGCCGCGTTGCGCAACCTCGACATCCTGTTGATCGATCATGCGAACAATGAGAAGAAGGCGGCAGGGGCGGCGTTCCAGTTCATGTTTCAGTACAACGACAAGTTCGACCTGCTGGCCAAGATGTCGCGCCTGGCCCGTGAAGAGCTGCGTCATTTCGAACAAGTGATCAGCATCATTCGCAAGCGTCAGATTCCGATGGCCAACATCAGCTCGGCGCGTTATGCCGGGGCGTTGCGCAAGCTGGTGCGCAATCACAATCCCTACCGCCTGACCGATGCGCTGGTGGTGGGTGCCATCGTCGAAGCCCGTTCCTGCGAGCGTTTCGCCGCGCTGGTGCCGCATCTGGACGACGACCTGGCCAAGTTCTACGGCAGTCTGCTCAAGTCCGAAGCGCGGCATTTCCAGGATTACCTGAAGCTGGCTTACACCTATGGCGACAAGGCCGACGTGGACGCCAAGATCGAAGAGATTCGTCTGGCCGAGCGTGAACTGATCGAGAGCCCTGACGAAGAATTCCGCTTTCACAGTGGTGTGCCTGTCGCCGCCTGATCCGGCGCGCGGCCCTCGGCAGCGACAAAAAACGACCGCCTTACCAGCGGTCGTTTTTTTATGCCCTTTTCATAAGCAAGCTAACAAATACTTTGACAATAGCTGTCTAGGCAGTAATATTTTGCAATCACTGCCTAGGCAGCTTTCTGGGTGATTCCTTGAAACATTTCAGTCCTGAAAATTTTGATTCCAGCCTGATCGGGCTGCTGGTCGGCCGTACCAACGCGCTGAAAGACCGCATGCTGGACAAGTACCTGCTGCCGTATGACGTCACGTTCGCGCAGTTCAAGGTGCTGATCATCATTGCCCAGTTCTCGACGGATACGCCGGTGGAGTTGTGTCGGCACCTGTCGCTGGACAGCGGTTCGATGACTCGCATGCTGGACCGTCTGGAACAGAAGGGGCTGATCGTCCGCACCCGTTCTGAAACCGATCGTCGTCAGGTGCGTGTCGCCCTGACGTCCCAGGGACAGGCGCTGTCCGACCTGCTGCCGCAGATTGGTGCTGATGCCATGAATGACACTTTCGCTGCCCTCGACACTGAGGAAGTGGAAGCGCTGCGCCGGATTCTGACCAAGGTGCTGGTCGCGGCCGACGACCACATCACCCTGACTCGCCTGAGTTTCAACGCCCAAGGCAAATAACTACGAATAGCCCGAAGTTGAGGGCGGCCAGTCTGGCCGGATCTCAGCCGTTCTGCCGACTTGAAGGTAATTGTCATGGCCACTGCCGCCGCTGAAAACACGTCTGCCCCTGAACAGAAAAAGCCAGACACCCCGAAATCCGGCAAGCGCAAGTTCCTGCTGACCGCACTCGCCATCCTCGTTGTACTTTGTGGACTGGCGATTTGGGGCTGGTATGAGTTTTACGGTCAATGGAGCGAGGAGACCGATGACGCCTACGTGAGTGGCAACGTGGTGGAAATCACGCCACTGGTCACCGGTACGGTCATCAGCATTGCCGCTGATGATGGTGATCTGGTTCGCGAAGGGCAGGTTCTGCTGCGCTTCGATCCAAGCGATGCCGAAGTCGGGCTGCAAAGCGCCGAAGCCAATCTGGGCAAGGTCGTGCGTCAGGTTCGCGGCCTGTACAGCAATGTGGATGGCATGAGGGCTCAACTGGCGGCGCAGCGTGCCGCCGTGCAGACGGCTCAGGATAACTACAGCCGCCGTCGCAGCCTGGCGGCCGGTGGCGCGATTTCTCAGGAAGAGCTGTCCCACGCCCGGGATCAACTGACCAGCGCACAAAGTGCCTTGAACAACATCCAGCAGCAATTGAGCACCAGTGTGGCGCTGGTTGACGACACCGTGGTGTCTTCCCATCCGGACGTCAAGGCGGCTGCGGCACAGTTGCGTCAGGCCTACCTGGCCAGTGCGCGGACAACCCTGGTCGCGCCGGTCACCGGTTACGTCGCCAAGCGCAGCGTGCAGCTGGGCCAGCGGGTTCAGCCGGGAACCGCGACCATGGCGGTGATTCCGCTGGATCAGCTGTGGATCGATGCCAACTTCAAGGAAACCCAGCTGGGCAAGATGCGCATCGGTCAGCCGGTGGAAATCAGCTCCGACCTGTATGGCAGCGACGTGAAATACAGCGGCACCATCGACAGCCTGGGCGCAGGGACGGGCAGCGCGTTTGCGCTGTTGCCGGCCCAGAACGCTACCGGCAACTGGATCAAGATTGTTCAGCGTGTGCCGGTCCGGGTTCACATCAACCCTGAAGAGCTGGCGCAACACCCGCTGCGCATCGGGCTGTCGACCACCGTCGAAGTCAATCTGCACGACCAGAGCGGTCCGATTCTGGCGCAGCAGCCTCCGAAGCAGGCTGCCTTCAGCACTCAGGTCTACACCGAACAACTGGCCGACGCCGATGCCTTGATCGCGCGCCTGATCCATGAAAACAGCGCAGCCAGCGACAAAAGCAGAACCGCTCAGCGCTGATCCGCCCATTCGCCTGCCCCGGTCTGCCGGCCGGGGTATCGCCCACGTTTTCAGGGATTCGCGATGAGCACCAACGCCCCCGCTTCCTTTACGCCACCCAGCCTGTTGCTCTGCACCATCGGCCTGTCGCTGGCCACCTTCATGCAAGTGCTCGACACCACCATCGCCAACGTGGCCTTGCCGACCATCGCGGGTAACCTGGGCGTGAGCTCGGAGCAGAGCACCTGGGTCATCACCTCGTTTGCCGTCAGTAACGCCATCGCGCTGCCTCTGACTGGCTGGCTGAGCCGCCGGTTCGGTGAGGTGAAGCTTTTTCTCTGGGCGACCCTGCTGTTCGTGCTGGCTTCGTTTCTCTGCGGGATTTCCACGTCGATGCCTGAGCTGGTGGGCTTTCGTGCCTTGCAGGGCATCGTTGCCGGGCCGCTCTATCCCATGAGCCAGACCTTGCTGCTGGCGGTCTATCCGCCTGCAAAGCGGGGCATGGCGCTGGCCTTGCTGGCGATGGTCACGGTGGTCGCACCCATTGTCGGCCCGATTCTCGGCGGCTGGATTACCGACAGTTACAGTTGGCCCTGGATCTTCTTCATCAATATTCCGATCGGACTGTTTGCAGCGGTTGTAGTGCGCACGCAAATGGCCAAAAGACCGGTCAGCACCCAGCAGCAGCCACTGGATTACGTCGGGCTGATCACCTTGATCATCGGCGTCGGCGCGTTGCAGGTCGTGCTGGACAAGGGCAATAACCTGGACTGGTTCGAGTCGAATTTCATCGTGATCGGCTCGCTGATTTCGCTGGTGTCGCTGTCGGTGTTCGTGATCTGGGAAATGACCGACAAGCATCCCATCGTCAATCTGCGGCTGTTCGCTTACCGTAACTTCCGGGTCGGTACGCTGGCGATGATTGGCGGGTATTCGGCCTTTTTCGGCGTCAACCTGCTGTTGCCGCAATGGTTACAGACGCAGATGGGCTATACCGCGACCTGGGCCGGACTGGCGTTGGCACCCATCGGCATCCTGCCAGTGCTCATGTCGCCCTTCGTCGGCAAATACGCACACAAGTTCGACTTGCGTCTGCTGGCCAGTCTTGCGTTCCTGGCGATGGGGCTGAGCTGTTTCATGCGTGCAGACTTCACCAATCAGGTGGATTTCCAGCACATCGCCATGGTGCAGCTATTCATGGGCATCGGCGTGGCGCTGTTCTTCATGCCGACCCTGAGCATTCTGTTGTCAGACCTGCCACCCAGCCAGATTCCCGACGGTTCAGGCCTTGCCACCTTCCTGCGTACGCTGGGCGGCAGCTTCGCGGCATCACTGACCACCTGGATCTGGATTCGCCGTGCCGAGCAGCATCATGCGTACCTGAGCGAAAACATCAGCACCTATGACCCGGCCACACGCCATGCGCTCGACACCCTGGGCGGTGCCGGTCCACAGGCGTACGCGCAACTGGAGCAGACCCTCAACGGGCAGGCATACATGATGTCGACCGTCGATTACTTCTACATGCTGGGCTGGTTGTTCGCGGGGTTGATCCTGCTGGTCTGGTTCGCCAAACCACCGTTTGCCGCTAAAGCCGGGCCAGCGGCTGGAGGAGGGCATTGATGCCCGTTCGCGCTGAGTGAACGCAGGCCGTTGGGGGCATGCGTCTCGTGGCGCTCCACCTCACAAATCGCACAGACTGCATATTCAGTAAGCCGAGCGCACGGTCTGAATCACTCTTTACGCCTCGGTGACTACTGTGAACGTAGCAGAACAGGCAAATGCCCGGCAGGGAGTCGTCTGTCTCTGTTTACTACGAGCTTTGTTTACAATGAAGACGGCAGCGCCAGCGTGCGATTTTCCTGCGGCGCAAAATCAAACGAGCCCAGGCTGAAGCCCTGTTCGTCCACCTGAAGCGCCCAGCCCTGGCGGTCCCAGTCGCCCAGCACGATGCGTTTGGCGGCCACATCGCCGAGCTGCAATTTATGAATGGCGGGACGATGCGTATGCCCATGAATCAGCGTGTGCACACCGAATTGCTGCATGATCCTCGGCACTTCTTCAGGCGTCACATCGACGATGTCGTTGGCTTTCATGCTGGTCTTTGCGCGGCTTTCATTGCGTAGCTTGCGCGCCAGTTTGTGGCGGGTTTTCAGCGGCAGGTGACGCAGGATGAACAGCGTCAGCGGGTGGCGCAGGTAGCGGCGCATCCTGATGTAGCCCACGTCACGCGTGCACAGGCTGTCGCCATGCATCAACAGCACCGGCTCACCGTTCAACTGCACCACGGTCGGGTCTGCCAGCAGCGTACAACCCGCCGCCTTGCAGAAACCCTTGCCGATCATGAAGTCACGGTTGCCGTGCATCAGAAAAATTCGGGTACCGCTGTCGCTCAGTTCGCGCAGGGCCTTGCAGATCGAAAGCTGGAACGGCGACATGGCGTCGTCACCGATCCAGGCTTCGAAGAAATCCCCGAGGATATACAGCGACTCGGCTGTGCGAGCCCGGCCTGCGAGTAGATCCAGAAACGCCCGGGTAATGTCCGGGCGTTCTTGCTCAAGATGCAAATCGGAGATCAGCAGTATCACTCAACGATCTCTGCTTTTTCGATGATCACGTCTTCGACAGGAACGTCCTGGTGACCGGCCTTGCTGCTGGTGGCGACGCCTTTGATCTTGTCGACGACTTCCTGGCCTTCGACCACTTCGCCGAACACGGCATAGCCCCAGCCCTGAACGGTTTTGGCGCTGTGGTTCAGGAAGGCGTTGTCAGCCACGTTGATGAAGAACTGGGCGGAAGCCGAATGCGGCTCCATGGTGCGGGCCATGGCGACGGAGTACTTCTTGTTCGGCAGGCCGTTGTCGGCTTCGTTCTGGATGCTCGGACGCTTGTCTTTCTTTTCTTTCATGCCTGGCTCGAAACCACCGCCCTGGACCATGAAGTTGCCGATCACGCGGTGGAAAACGGTGTTTTCATAGTGGCCAGCGTTGACGTATTCGATGAAGTTGGCAACGGTCAGCGGCGCTTTTTCTTCGTTCAGTTGCAGAACGATGTCGCCGTGGTTGGTAGTCAGTTTTACTTTGGACATATCGAAGTCGCTCTCTTGGCGTTCATGAAGGGGCGCAATATCACCCTGACGCGCAGTTTACAGGCGAGGTTACATTTTTCGCGCTTTTTGCGGCTTTTCTGCCTGCAACCCTGCACTCTGTTGTCAGGGACTTGACAGCTTCGGCTATGATAAGCGCTTTGATTTAGTCGGCCTACCCTGGCCGCGCACAGTATGTCCAAGGATCCTATGAGCAAGCCCACTCCAGAACCCGCTGCGAATTCAAAGGCAGGCCCTGTCGTACCGACCAACTTCCTGCGTCCGATCGTGCAGGCTGACCTGGACTCGGGCAAACACACCCGGATCGTGACCCGCTTTCCGCCTGAGCCGAACGGCTATCTGCACATCGGTCACGCGAAGTCGATCTGCGTGAACTTCGGCCTGGCCAACGAGTTCGGCGGCGCGACGCACCTGCGTTTCGATGACACCAACCCGGCCAAGGAAGACCAGGAATACATCGACGCCATCATGAGCGATGTGAAGTGGCTGGGCTTCGAGTGGGCGGGCGAAGTGCGCTACGCCTCGCAATACTTCGATCAACTGCACGACTGGGCCGTTGAGCTGATCAAGTCCGGCAAGGCTTACGTAGACGACCTGACCCCCGAGCAGGCACGCGAATACCGTGGCACCCTGACCGAGCCGGGCAAGAACAGCCCGTTCCGTGACCGTAGCGTCGAGGAAAACCTGGACCTGTTCGCCCGCATGAAAGCCGGTGAGTTCGAAGATGGCGCTCGCGTACTGCGCGCCAGGATCGACATGGCTTCGCCGAACATGAACCTGCGCGACCCGATCCTGTACCGCATTCGTCACGCACACCACCACCAGACCGGTGACAAGTGGTGCATTTACCCGATCTACGACTTCACTCATGGTCAATCGGACGCCATCGAAGGCATCACCCATTCGATCTGCACCCTGGAGTTCGAAAGCCACCGTCCGCTGTACGACTGGTTCCTGGACAACCTGCCGGTGCCGTGCAAGCCGCGCCAGTACGAGTTCTCGCGTCTGAACCTGAGCTACACCGTCACCAGCAAGCGCAAGCTCAAGCAACTGGTCGACGAAAAGCACGTCAGTGGTTGGGACGATCCACGCATGTCCACGCTGTCAGGCTTCCGCCGCCGTGGCTACACGCCGGCCTCGATCCGCAACTTCTGCGAAATGGTCGGCACCAACCGCTCTGACGGTGTGGTGGATTTCGGCATGCTTGAATTCAGTATCCGTGATGACCTTGACCGCAATGCGCCGCGCGCCATGTGCGTACTGCGTCCATTGAAGGTCGTGATCACCAATTACCCGGAAGGCCAGGTCGAGAAGCTTGAGCTACCGCGTCACCCCAAGGAAGACCTGGGCGTGCGCGAATTGCCATTCGCCCGCGAGATTTATATCGACCGCGACGACTACATGGAAGAGCCGCCGAAAGGCTACAAGCGCCTTGAGCCGAACGGCGAAGTGCGCCTGCGTGGCAGCTACGTGATTCGGGCCGACGAGGCCATCAAGGACTCCGACGGCAACATCGTCGAGCTGCGTTGCTCCTACGACCCGGAAACCCTGGGCAAGAACCCTGAAGGCCGCAAGGTCAAGGGCGTTATCCATTGGGTTCCGGCCGAGGCCAGCGTGGAATGCGAAGTGCGCCTCTACGACCGCCTGTTCCGTTCGCCTTCGCCTGACAAGGCTGATGACGGCGCCACGTTCCTGGAAAACATCAACCCTGATTCCCTGCAGGTACTGACCGGTTGTCGTGCTGAACCATCGCTGGCTAATGCGCAGCCGGAAGACAGGTTCCAGTTCGAACGCGAAGGCTACTTCTGCGCCGACATCAAGGATACAAAACCTGGTCGTCCGGTCTTCAACCGCACAGTGACACTGCGCGATTCCTGGAGCTGAGGCTGTACCACGGGGGTAGGAAAGTGCTTTCCATCTACAACACGCTCACCAAGAGCAAAGAAGTTTTCAAGCCGCTGGATGGCAACAAGGTGCGCATGTACGTCTGCGGGATGACCGTGTACGACTACTGCCATCTGGGTCACGGCCGCAGCATGGTCGCGTTCGATCTGGTGACGCGCTGGTTGCGGTTCAGCGGGTATGAGCTGACCTATGTGCGCAACATCACCGACATTGACGACAAGATCATCAACCGTGCGCGTGACAACGGCGAGTCCTTCGACGCGCTGACGGCGCGCATGATTGACGCCATGCATGAGGACGAGGCTCGCCTCAACATCCTCAAGCCGGACATGGAACCGCGTGCCACCGATCATATCGCCGGCATGCACGCCATGATCCAGACCCTGATCGACAAGGGCTACGCCTACGCGCCGGGCAATGGCGACGTGTACTACCGCGTCGGCAAGTTCGTCGGCTACGGCAAGCTGTCGCGCAAGAAAATCGAAGACCTGCGCATCGGGGCACGAATCGAAGTGGACGAGTCCAAGGACGATCCTCTGGATTTCGTGCTCTGGAAAGGCGTCAAACCGGGCGAGCCGAGCTGGGATTCGCCCTGGGGGCCGGGTCGTCCGGGCTGGCACATCGAGTGCTCGGTGATGTCGACCTGCTGCCTGGGTGACACCTTTGATATCCATGGTGGCGGCAGCGACCTCGAGTTTCCGCACCATGAAAACGAGATCGCCCAGAGCGAAGCGGCGACCGGCAAGACATACGCCAATGCGTGGTTGCATTGCGGCATGATCCGTATCAATGGCGAGAAGATGTCCAAGTCCTTGAACAACTTCTTCACCATTCGTGACGTGCTGGAGAAATACCACCCCGAAGTGGTGCGTTACCTGCTGGTATCGAGCCATTACCGCAGTGCGATCAACTATTCCGAAGACAGTCTGCGCGAGTCCAAGGCAGCGCTGGAGCGTTTCTATCACGCGCTCAAGGGCTTGCCGGTTGCCGAGCCTGACGGTGGCGAAGCGTTCGTCGAGCGTTTCTCTGCGGCGATGAACGATGATTTCGGTACGCCTGAAGCCTGTGCCGTGCTGTTCGAAATGGTGCGCGAGATCAACCGTCTGCGTGAGACTAATCCTGCTGCGGCAGCGGGCCTTGCGGCGCGACTCAAGCAACTGGCCAGCGTGCTGGGTGTGTTGCAGCTGGAGGCTGATGACTTTCTGCGCGCCGGTGCAGAAGGCCGTGTCGATGCTGCTGAAGTGGAAGCGCTGATTCAAGCGCGTCTGGCGGCGCGTGCTGCAAAGGACTGGGCCGAATCCGACCGCATCCGTGACCAGATCACCGGTATGGGCGTGGTGCTGGAAGACGGCAAGGGTGGGACGACCTGGCGTCTTGCGGACTGACGTTATCCCTCAGGGGCTTGCCGATGCAATGCATACCCCGTGGGAGACGGCTTGCCAGCGATGGCGTCTGTTCAGTCACTGGTGTGTCGCTTCAGAAAAAGCATCGCCGGCAAGCCGCCTCGCACAGTCCTTTGGTTGCAGCAAGAATGGTGTACAACGCTGAGCGTGATCGGACGCCGATCAGGTTTCACCGCCTTGCTGTTCCCGCAACCGCTTGTACAAGGTGTTGCGACTCACTCCGAGTCGCTTCGCCAGTTGCGAGATATTCCCTCCGGCCGCCTGAAGCAGGTCGTTCAGGTCATCGGTGTTTTGCAGACGTTCCTGCGTAACCTCTGCTGTCTGTATGTCATCGCACCGCTCACCCGATCCTGCGTCCAGAAAGAAATCCTCCGGCAAGTGTTCTGTGCCGATCGGCTGATCGTCGGCCAACGCCAGCGCCACCTGAATCACGCTGTTGAGCTGGCGGATATTGCCCGGCCATGGGTGATGCTCGAACAGCTCAAGCACTTCACGTGAAAAACCGGCCCGCTGGTGCGGGTCCCGATGCCGTTCCCAGATGCGCTGCACCAGTGCGTGCTTGTCGGTTCGTTCGCGCAGTGGCGGCAGCTCGATGTTCAGGCCGCTGATTCTGTAATAAAGGTCCTGACGGAAATGCCCGGCCTGCACTTGATCGCGCAGTGTACGGTTGGTGGCGGATACCAGGCGGATATCCACCGGGTACAACTCGCCGCCGCCCAGAGGCTGAACGCAGCGTTCCTGAAGGACCCGCAGAAGACGCGCCTGCACCGACATCGGCATGTCACCGATCTCGTCCAGAAACAGCGTGCCCTTGTCGGCCTTGCGAATCAGCCCGATGCTGCCTTTATGGCTGGCGCCGGTGAACGCGCCCCTGGCATAGCCGAACAGTTCTGCCTCCACCAGATCAGCCGGAATTGCCGCGCAGTTGACCGCGATCAGCGGTTGACTGGCGCGCGAGCTGGCCTGATGCAGTGCCTTGACGAACACTTCCTTGCCGACCCCGGTCTCTCCATGGATCAACAGCGGAATGTCTTTTTCCAACAGGCGCTGCGCCTGGCTCACAGCCTTCTCGACGCGGGCATCGCCCAGGCTGATGGCCTGCAGATCCAGGCTCCGTGTCGGGATCGGGGCAGGCGTTGCTGTGGTCACTGCATACAGTTGCAGCGGCTTGCGCCTTGGGCGCTTGATCAGGCACTGAAAGCGGTTGTTACCGAACGCCTGCAGCGCAAAAGGCCGGGCTTCGGGCTCGCTGAGCAGTTGCAGGATCGGGCATTTGAACAGTGTCTCGATGCTGACGCCGGCGAGCCTGACTCCCAGCAGCGTGTCGGCTCGGCGATTGGCGCAGAGAATCTGGCCGCTCTCGTCGAAAATCAACAATCCGGCCCACTGGCTGTCGAGGTTGTTCAGGCCGGTGTTGAAGATCAGCTGGAGATGGGTGTCGCGAAACTGGTCGAGGATCAGCCGGTTTTCCACCGACTGGCTCATCATCTTGACCATGCCCAGAGTGTGGGAGGGCGGCAGGAAGCTGTCACTTGAAACATCCAGCACCGCAATGATGCGACGGTCGGCGTCGAAGATCGGCGAGGCCGAGCCGGTCATGAAGCGGTTGGCCTTGAGGAAATGCTCGTCAGGCTCGATATGGATAGCCTGTTCGCAGGCCAGCGCGGTGCCGATGGCGTTGGTGCCGGTGCCTCGCTCGCTCCAGCTGGCGCCCGCCAGAAATCCCTGATGCGATGAATCGCCGAACCGCTGAGTGCCCCATGACCTCAACAGCTGGCCCTGAGGGTCGGCCAGCAGGATCAGGCAATTGGAGTTACTCAGGATGTTTTCGTAGACCGGCAGGACTTCCTGATGGGTCGTCTGCACCAGCGCGTTGTGACGCTCGAGCAGCTGTGAGACTTCCGAACCGGGTAACTGGCCGAACGAGGGACGCGTCTGATGGCTGAGACCGAAGTCCCGGCAACGTGTCCATGAATCGCGAATGATGATGTCGTGAGCAAGCGAGGTGCTGGATTGAGCCATGGCAAAACCTGCAAGGATGACGTGTTGTTTTTATTTTCAGGTTTCGTCGCGTGTCCATCCTGGCGTGCAACGTCCTTCCAGTGTCGTTCAGATGTGTTCAAAGTCAACGTTCATTTTGTTCAGTTGCTCAGTGTTTACTGTTCATTTTTGTTCAGCTCTGAATCGGCTTCCGCTCAATGAAACCGGGCGAATGCTCTGGAACGGGCCTTGGCGGGGGGTTGGCAGAACTGGCACGAATGTCGCTATCTGCACACCAGTCACGCATTACCCTTAAAAAAACAACAAAGGGCACGCCATGTCTCTCACGCTGGAGCACGTCAGTCGCGCAGTCGATGGCCAACTATGGATCGACGACGCGTCCCTGAGCTTTGAGCCAGGATCCTTCAACGTTCTGCTGGGGCGAACCCTGTCAGGAAAAACCAGCCTGATGCGCCTGATGGCCGGGTTGGACAAACCAGACAGCGGGCGAGTGCTGATGAACGGGGTCGATGTCACCCATCGTCCGGTTCGCCTGCGCAACGTCTCGATGGTTTACCAACAGTTCATCAATTACCCGAGCATGACGGTATTCGAAAACATCGCCTCGCCGCTTCGTCAGGCGGGCATGTCCAGGGACGTTATCCACAGTCGCGTCCACGAAACCGCAAAAATGCTGCGCATCGAGAAATTTCTGCAGCGCCATCCCCTTGAACTGTCCGGCGGCCAGCAGCAGCGCACCGCGATGGCCCGGGCGCTGGTCAAGGATGCTGAACTGATCCTGTTCGACGAACCGCTGGTCAACCTGGATTACAAGCTGCGCGAAGAACTGCGTCAGGAGATGCGTGAGCTGTTTGCCGCTCGCCATACCATCGCGATCTACGCCACCACTGAACCCAACGAAGCACTGGCGCTGGGCGGTACGACCACCATCCTGCATGAAGGCCGGGTGGTGCAGAGCGGCAAGACGCCTGAGGTCTATCACAAGCCAGCCACCGTTCTGGCTGCCGAGCTGTTCTCGGAACCGCCCATCAACCTGATGCCCGGCCGTATCGAAGGCAATGAAGTGAGCTTCGCCAACTTCGTGCATTTCCCGCTCAACGTCGATCTGCGTGCCATCGGTGATGGCGAGTACCGCTTTGGCGTGCGGCCCAGCCATCTTAGTCTGGTGCCGTCCAACGACGATGACCTCGAGCTGGCCGTGACGGTGGAACTGGCCGAAATCAGCGGCTCGGAAACCTTCCTGCACGTGCGCAACGAGCTGTTTTCGCTGGTGCTGCATCTGCCGGGCGTACACGCCTACGATGTGGATGCGCCGATCCGGGTGTACATCCCGACCCACAAACTTTTCGTGTTCGATCAGCAGGGCGGCCTTATCCAGGCGCCGGGCCTGCGCATGTCGAGGGTTGCCTGATGGCCGAGATCCGATTGCAGAACCTGGCGCACAGTTACAGTGCCAACCCCGGGCCTGACGACTACGCGATTCGCGAGATGAGCCATATCTGGGAGCAGGGCGGAGCGTATGCGCTGCTCGGGCCTTCAGGGTGCGGCAAGTCGACCCTGCTCAACATTATTTCCGGCCTGCTGAGCCCGTCGCAGGGGCAGGTGCTGTTCGACTCCAAAGTGGTCAACGAGCTGCCGCCCGAGCACCGCAACATTGCTCAGGTTTTCCAGTTTCCGGTGATCTACGACACCATGACCGTGTTCGATAACCTGGCCTTTCCCCTGCGCAATCAGGGTATGGACAAGGCGCGGATTCTCGCCAAGGTCACTGAAATCGCCGATGTGCTGGACCTGCAGCCATTGCTGAAAAAGAAGGCCCGCAACCTGACGGCAGATGAAAAGCAGAAAGTGTCCATGGGGCGCGGGCTGGTGCGTGATGATGTTTCAGCCATTCTGTTCGACGAGCCGCTGACGGTTATCGACCCGCACCTGAAGTGGAAGCTGCGCCGCAAGCTCAAGCAGATTCATGAGCAATTCAACATCACCATGGTCTACGTGACCCATGATCAGTTGGAAGCCTCGACCTTCGCCGACAAGATCGCGGTGATGTACGGCGGCCAGATCGTCCAGTTCGGCACCCCTCGTGAACTGTTCGAGAAGCCCCGGCACACGTTTGTCGGGTATTTCATCGGCAGTCCCGGCATGAATCTCATTGATGTGCAGCCGCAGGGTGACGGGGTCGGTTTTGGCGACGTTCACGTGCCGCTGTCCGGCCTGTTGCAACAACTGATTGCACGGACCTCGTTCACCAGCCTGAAAATCGGCATTCGTCCCGAGTTCGTTCATGTCTGGGACGGTCCCTACGAGGAAGCGATGTGCGCCGAGGTGGTCTACGTCGAGGATCTGGGCACTTACAAGATTCTGACCCTGTCGCTGGCCGGGCAGAAGCTCAAGGTGCGCATGCCTGAAGACAAACCGGTGCCCCAAGGCCAGGCGTGGATCAGCTTTCCGGCGCAGTGGCTGATGGTGTATGCCGATGACTTCCTGCTTGAGTCCACTCCAGAGCGAGACCTGCCATGAATAACAAGGTCCAGAACAACAAGGCCTGGTGGCTGGTGCTGCCGGTGTTCCTGCTGGTGGCCTTCAGCGCCATCATTCCGATGATGACCGTGGTCAACTATTCGGTGCAGGACATCTTCGACCAGTCCAGCCGTTACTTTGTCGGCACCGACTGGTTCAGGCAGGTCCTGCAGGACCCGCGTCTGCACGACTCGCTGCTGCGGCAGTTCATCTATTCGGGCAGTGTGCTGCTGATCGAGATCCCGCTGGGCATCGCGGTTGCGCTGTGCATGCCTACCAAAGGGCGCTGGTCCACGGTCTGCCTGATCCTGATGACCATCCCGCTGCTGATTCCCTGGAACGTGGTCGGCACCATCTGGCAGATCTTCGGCCGCGGTGACATCGGTCTGCTGGGCTATACGCTCAACAATATTTTGCATATCAATTACAACTATGCGGCCAATGCGTCGGATGCCTGGGTCACTGTGCTGATCATTGATGTCTGGCACTGGACTTCACTGGTGGCGTTGCTGAGCTACTCGGGGCTTCGGGCCATTCCGGACGTCTACTATCAGGCAGCGCGGATCGACCGGGCGTCGAGTTGGGCAATCTTCCGGCATATTCAATTGCCAAAGATGAAAAGCGTACTGCTGATCGCCGTGATGCTGCGTTTCATGGACAGCTTCATGATCTATACCGAACCGTTCGTGCTAACCGGTGGCGGGCCGGGTAACTCCACCACCTTCCTCAGCCAGACCCTGACGACCATGGCGCTCGGGCAATTCGACCTGGGTCCGGCGGCGGCTTTCTCGCTGGTGTATTTCCTGATCATTCTGCTGGTGTCATGGGTGTTCTACACCGCCATGACCCACAGCGAAAAGAATTGAGGGCCTGGTCATGAGTCTGCGCAAAGCCATACCAATGTTGATTTACCTGCTGTTTCTGCTCGTGCCGATCTACTGGCTGATCAACATGTCGTTCAAGACCAATACCGAGATCCTTGGCGGCCTGACCCTGTGGCCGCAGGACTTCACCCTGGCCAACTACAAGGTGATTTTCACCGACGAGAGCTGGTACAGCGGCTACATCAACTCGCTGTACTACGTGTGCCTGAATACCGTGATATCGCTGAGCGTCGCATTGCCGGCGGCCTATGCGTTTTCACGCTATCGTTTCCTCGGCGACAAGCACCTGTTCTTCTGGCTGCTGACCAACCGCATGGCGCCGCCGGCGGTGTTTCTGCTGCCGTTTTTCCAGCTGTATTCATCGATTGGTCTATTCGACACGCACATCGCTGTGGCATTGGCGCATTGCCTGTTCAACGTGCCGCTGGCGGTATGGATTCTGGAAGGTTTCATGTCGGGTGTTCCGAAGGAGATCGATGAAACCGCCTACATCGACGGTTACAGCTTTCCCAAGTTCTTCGGCAAGATTTTCATCCCGCTGATTGGCTCGGGGATTGGTGTCACGGCGTTCTTCTGCTTCATGTTTTCCTGGGTCGAACTGCTGCTGGCGCGCACGCTGACCTCGGTCAACGCCAAGCCGATTGCCGCGGTCATGACGCGTACGGTTTCGGCGTCCGGTATCGATTGGGGTGTGCTGGCTGCGGCCGGTGTGCTGAC
The DNA here is from genome assembly GCF_021147865.1 of Pseudomonas sp. CDFA 610. NCBI lineage: Bacteria > Pseudomonadati > Pseudomonadota > Gammaproteobacteria > Pseudomonadales > Pseudomonadaceae > Pseudomonas > Pseudomonas sp. CDFA 610. The sequence goes on along the minus strand of NZ_JAGTPM010000002.1, from coordinate 253,826 downwards.
CATCCTGCCGGGCATGCTGGTGATCTGGTTTGTTCGCAATCACGTGGTCAAGGGCTTTGCCCTTGGCCGTGTCTGAGGAGACGAAAAATGGAGTGGATGTCCTGGACACTGCCCACCGCAGCCTTCTTCGGCAGTATCGCCTTGCTGCTGGTGGGAATGACAGTATGGGAGCTGCGCTCGGCCAGTATCGAGCGTCGCGGGTTTCTGCCGATTGCCACCACACGTGGCGACCGGTTGTTCATCGGGCTTTTGGGCAGTGCTTATCTGCATCTGATGGTGATCGGCGCGACCGACTGGAGTATCTGGGTCGCTTCGGGGGCCTCCCTGGTGTGGCTGTTGGTGGTGATGCGTTGGGGTTAGCAGGCGGACGGGCGTCATTGCCCGCTCGAAGGCTGGCGGTATTCGAAAAGCGGGACTACATAAGAAGCAACTCTTGAGGTGTCTATGTTCAATAAGAAAAACAAGCTGCAACATAGCGTGACGTTGGCGACCATGATCATGCTCAGCGGGTTGAGCGTTTCAGCCTGGGCGGATCAGTACGAGGATGCGGCAAAGAAGTGGGCGGCCAGCGAGTTCAAGCCGACCACGCTTTCCGATGCCGAGCAGTTGAAAGAGCTTGAGTGGTTCATCAAGGCTGCCGAGCCGTTCCGTGGCATGGACATCAAGGTGGTGTCGGAAACCCTGACCACCCACGAATACGAGTCCAAGACCCTGGCCAAGGCGTTTACCGAGATCACCGGGATCAAGGTCACTCACGACCTGCTTCAGGAAGGCGACGTTATCGAGAAGCTGCAGACCGCCATGCAGTCCGACAAAAGCATCTATGACGGATGGGTCAACGACTCGGACCTGATCGGTACGCACTTCCGCTACGGTAAAGCGATGTCGCTGACCGACCTGATGGCCAGTCCCGAGGGTGCGAAAGTCACTTCTCCTACACTGGACCTGAAGGATTTCATCGGAACTTCCTTCACCACGGCGCCAGACGGCAAGCTGTATCAGCTGCCCGACCAGCAGTTTGCCAACCTGTACTGGTTCCGCGCAGACTGGTTCGATCGCGAGGACCTGAAAAAACAATTCAAGGAGAAGTATGGCTATGAGCTGGGCGTCCCGGTGAACTGGTCGGCCTATGAAGACATCGCCAAATTCTTCAGCGAAGACGTAAAAACAATCGACGGCAAGAAAGTCTATGGCCACATGGATTACGGCAAGAAAGATCCATCGCTGGGCTGGCGCTTCACCGATGCCTGGTTCTCCATGGCCGGCAGCGGTGACAAGGGCCTGCCGAACGGCCTGCCTGTGGATGAGTGGGGTATTCGCGTTGAGGACTGCCATCCGGTCGGTTCCAGTATCACCCGTGGTGGCGACACCAACGGTCCTGCGGCCGTCTTCGCCACTCAGAAATATATCGACTGGCTGAAAGCCTACGCACCGCCTCAAGCGGCCGGCATGACCTTCTCCGAGTCGGGGCCTGTCCCGTCGCAGGGTGAGGTTGCGCAGCAGATTTTCTGGTACACCGCATTCACCGCCGACATGACCAAGCCCGGCCTGCCGGTGATGAATGCCGATGGGACGCCGAAATGGCGCATGGCGCCTTCGCCTAAAGGTCCGTACTGGAAAGAGGGCATGAAGCTGGGCTATCAGGACGTGGGTTCATGGACCTTCCTCAAGTCCACCGAAGAGAAAAAGCGTAACGCCGCCTGGCTCTATGCGCAGTTCGTGACGTCCAAGTCGGTGTCGCTGAAGAAAACCATCGTCGGCCTGACGCCGATCCGTGAGTCGGACATCAACTCCAAGGAAATGACTGCGCTGGCACCCAAGCTGGGTGGTCTGGTCGAGTTCTATCGCAGCCCGGCCCGCGTGCAGTGGTCGCCAACCGGCACCAACGTTCCTGACTATCCGAAGCTGGCCCAGTTGTGGTGGAGCCATGTGGCTGAAGCCGTGACTGGCGAAAAGACCGCTCAGGCTGCCCTGGACGGACTGGCCAAGGATCAGGATGCGATCATGACGCGCATCGAGCGCTCCAAGGTTCAGGACGCCAGCGGCTGTGCACCGAAGATGAACCCGGAAACCTCGGCTGAAGAGTGGTATTCCAAGGCTGAGAACAGCGGCGGCAAGTTCCTCGCACCCCAGCGCAAGCTGGCCAACGAGAAACCGAAGGGCGAAACCATTGCCTACTCCGACCTGCTGAAAAGCTGGGAAGCCGCAAAGAAATAAGCGTTTTGGAAGTTAAAAAAAAACGGCACCCCAGGGTGCCGTTTTTTTTTGCTGCTGAAACGCTGTATCAGCCGTGCAGCGTCTCGGCTGCGTACAGGGTGTTTTCCAGCAGGCAGGCGCGGGTCATGGGGCCGACGCCGCCTGGGACTGGAGTGATCCAGCCAGCGCGGGGCAGGGCGGTTTCATAGACCACGTCGCCGACCAGCTTGCCATCCGCCTGACGGTTGATGCCGACATCGATCACGATGGCGCCAGGCTTGATCCACTCGCCCTTTACAAGGCCGGGCTTGCCAGCGGCCACCACGACCAGATCGGCGCGACCTACATGGCCGGCCAGATCCTTGGTGAAACGATGTGTCACCGTAACGGTGCAGCCACCCAGCAACAACTCCATCGCCATCGGACGACCGACGATGTTGGAGGCACCGACTACCACTGCGTCCATCCCGTACAGATCAACACCGGTACTTTCCAGCAGGGTCATGATGCCTTTGGGCGTGCACGGACGCAGCAGGGGAATACGCTGAGCCAGACGGCCGACATTATAAGGATGGAAGCCATCCACATCCTTGTCGGGGCGGATGCGCTCCAGCAGCAGCGAAGCGTCCAGGTGCTCGGGCAGAGGCAGTTGCAGCAGGATGCCGTCGACGGCAGCGTCTTCGTTGAGACGATCGATCAGTTCGGTCAGCGCAACCTGAGTGGTGTCTGCGGGCAGGTCATAGGCCTGGGAGATGAAGCCGACTTCCTCGCAGTCCTTGCGCTTGTGGGAGACATACACCTGGGAGGCGGGGTCGCTGCCCACCAGAATCACCGCGAGGCCCGGCGTACGCAGGCCTTGCTGGCTACGTTCGGCGACACGTTTGGCGATCTGCTGGCGCAGGCTGGCGGCGATCGCTTTGCCGTCGATTAGTTTTGCAGTCATGACGCGTGATTAACCATCGAGAGGAAATAAAATGAGCGCGCATTCTCGCATGACATGGCGCGAGGGCAAAGACGCTTGGTCAGCATATTCCGCTAACCCCTTTATCTAACTGAATTTTTTTCAAAAAAGAGTTGACGCTCTCAGGGAGCGTCTATAAGATTCGTCGCACTTGCCGGGCAGAGCCCAGCACTGGTTAAGCTAGCACTGGTTGATTAGGTCAGGCAGAGTTGCAAATCAGCTCGGTGTGATTGAAAGCCTTTTAATTTGTGATCGTAAAAGAATACAGATTATATAAGTGCCCGTAGCTCAGCTGGATAGAGCATCCGCCTTCTAAGCGGATGGTCGCAGGTTCGAGTCCTGCCGGGTGCGCCATTCAAGGCAGCTTTGGCACAGCAAGTAAAGATGTACTGGTCACACGCAATATGGTGGGCGTAGCTCAGTTGGTAGAGCACAGGATTGTGACTCCTGTTGTCGAGGGTTCGATCCCCTTCGTCCACCCCATATTAAGAAAGGCGCCAGGTTTTCTAATCTGGCGCCTTTGCTTTAAAAGCTTGTAGCGCGGATGTGGTGGAATTGGTAGACACACTGGATTTAGGTTCCAGCGCCGAAAGGTGTGAGAGTTCGAGTCTCTCCGTCCGCACCAAGATACAAGCAGCCTGAGTGGAAATACTCCGGTTGCAATAAAAAGCCGCCTAGTGCGGCTTTTTTTGTTTCAGCGTATTGGTTTTACCGTTTCGCTGGTCCGAAGGTCTGCTGCCGTCGGTCGAGTGAGGCGCGCTACGCGGATGGAGTCGGTAGTGGTCCGGTACACAGGCTTCCTTATATAGAGGCCGTGCCAGACGCATCGCCAGCAGTGTGAGTCCTCTGTGGTTCGTGCTAGTCGGCGGACCGATTCCCTCCTCTTAAACCGCCCTTTTTCAGTAGGGTGACTTCTTGAGTTTGACCCACTAGAATGCATGCCCTTGATTCTGGGGTCGGAAACGGCCGGCTAACGTCTGTGCAACGAGGAATATCCATGCAAGTTTCTGTTGAAAATACTTCCGCTCTTGAGCGCCGCATGACCATTGGCGTGCCTGCCGAACGCATCGAGACTGAAGTCAACAAGCGTCTGCAGCAGACCGCACGTAAAGCCAAGATCCCGGGCTTCCGCCCTGGCAAAGTGCCTATGAGCGTGATCCGCCAGCGTTACGAAGACGGCGCGCGTCAGGAAGCGCTGGGCGATCTGATTCAGGCTACTTTCTACGAAGCTGTCGTTGAGCAGAAGCTCAACCCGGCTGGCGCACCTGCTGTAGAGCCTAAATCCTTCGAAAAAGGCAAGGATCTGGAATACGTGGCGACTTTCGAAGTCTTCCCGGAATTCACCGTTGCCGGTTTCGACAGCATCGCTGTAGAGCGTCTGTCTGCCGACGTGGCCGACAGCGATCTGGACAACATGCTGGAAGTGCTGCGCAAGCAGAACGTTCGTTTTGAAGAGACCGATCGTGCCGCTCAGAACGAAGATCAACTGAACATCGATTTCGTGGGCAAGGTCGACGGCGAAGCATTCGCTGGCGGTTCCGCCACTGGTACCCAGCTGGTTCTGGGTTCGGGCCGCATGATCCCTGGCTTCGAAGACGGTCTGGTTGGCGCCAAGGCCGGTGAAGAGCGCGTTCTGAACGTGACCTTCCCTGAGGATTACCAGAACCTGGAACTGGCCGGCAAGGCTGCCGAGTTCACTGTTACCGTCAACACCGTTTCCGAGCCAAAGCTGCCTGAGCTGAACGAAGAGTTCTTCAAGCAGTTCGGTATCAAGGAAACCGGCATCGACGGTTTCCGCGCCGAAGTTCGCAAGAACATGGAGCGTGAGCTGCGTCAGGCGATCAAATCCAAGGTCAAGAATCAGGTAATGGATGGTCTGCTGGCCTCCAACCCGATTGAAGTGCCTAAAGCGCTGCTGGAAAACGAAGTCAACCGTCTGCGCGTTCAAGCGGTTCAGCAGTTTGGTGGCAACATCAAGCCTGACCAACTGCCGGCCGAGCTGTTCGAAGAGCAGGCCAAGCGCCGCGTCGAGCTGGGCCTGATCGTTGCTGAAGTGGTCAAGCAGTTCGACCTCAAGCCTGACGATGCCCGCGTTCGTGATCTGATCCAGGAAATGGCCTCGGCCTACCAGGAGCCAGAGCAGGTTGTGGCTTGGTACTACAAGAACGAGCAGCAAATGAACGAAGTACGTTCTGTTGTGCTTGAAGAGCAAGTTGTAGATACTGTTTTGCAGAAAGCTAGCGTGACCGACAAATCGGTCTCCTACGAAGAAGCTGTCAAGCCGGTGGAATCTCCAAAAGCCGACTGATTTCTCTTTTCGTTCGAAAACACCCACAAGCCAGCCTTCGCGCTGGCTTGTGCGTATTCAAGACTCGACTATTTGGGAGTGAATGCAGGACATGTCCCGCAATTCTTATATTCAGCAGAACTCTGACATCCAGGCCGCTGGCGGCCTGGTCCCGATGGTTATCGAGCAGTCCGCCCGTGGCGAACGCGCCTATGACATCTATTCGCGCCTTCTCAAGGAGCGGGTGATCTTTATGGTTGGTCCGGTAGAGGACTACATGGCCAATCTTATCGCGGCGCAACTGCTCTTCCTTGAAGCGGAAAACCCGGACAAGGATATCCATCTCTACATCAACTCACCGGGCGGTTCGGTGACTGCAGGCATGTCGATTTACGACACCATGCAGTTCATCAAGCCTGACGTGTCGACCATCTGTATCGGTCAGGCGTGCAGCATGGGTGCGTTCCTGCTGGCTGGCGGTGCAGAGGGCAAGCGTCACTGCCTGCCGAACTCGCGCATGATGATTCACCAGCCATTGGGCGGTTTCCAGGGGCAGGCGTCGGACATCGACATTCATGCCAAGGAAATCCTGCACATTCGTCACCGCCTGAACTCGTTGCTGGCGCATCACACCGGCCAGAGCCTCGAGACCATCGAGCGTGACACCGAGCGTGACAACTTCATGAGCGCAGAGCGTGCGGCTGAATACGGCCTTATCGACTCCGTGATCAATAAGCGTCAAATGCCTGCCTAAGCACCTCAAAATGTAGGGGGTCGGTGCTACCGACCGCCTGCGGACTTGAAAAAGCCCGCAATAGCCTTCATCTTGTGTTGCAAGCCTACCGGATTTGGATCGATCGAATGACTGACACCCGCAACGGCGAGGACAACGGCAAACTGCTCTATTGCTCCTTCTGTGGCAAAAGCCAGCATGAAGTGCGCAAATTGATTGCCGGCCCCTCGGTCTTTATCTGCGACGAGTGCGTCGACCTGTGCAATGACATCATCCGCGAGGAGGTGCAGGAAGCACAGGCCGAAAGCAGCGCGCACAAATTGCCTTCGCCCAAAGAAATCAGCGGCATCCTTGATCAGTACGTGATTGGTCAGGAGCGTGCCAAAAAGGTTCTCGCAGTAGCGGTGTATAACCACTACAAGCGCTTGAACCAGCGCGACAAGAAAAACGACGATGTGGAACTGGGCAAGAGCAACATCCTGCTGATCGGCCCTACGGGTTCCGGCAAGACGCTGCTGGCCGAAACACTGGCCCGCCTGCTCAATGTACCGTTCACCATCGCCGACGCCACCACCCTGACCGAAGCCGGTTATGTGGGTGAGGACGTAGAAAATATTATTCAGAAGCTGTTGCAGAAATGTGATTACGACGTAGAGAAGGCCCAGATGGGTATTGTCTACATCGATGAAATCGACAAGATTTCGCGCAAATCCGACAACCCTTCGATCACGCGTGACGTTTCCGGTGAAGGCGTGCAGCAAGCCTTGCTGAAACTGATCGAAGGTACGGTGGCTTCGGTTCCGCCTCAGGGTGGCCGCAAGCATCCACAGCAGGAATTCCTGCAGGTGGACACGCGCAACATTCTGTTTATCTGCGGTGGCGCCTTCTCGGGCCTCGAAAAGGTTATTCAGAACCGCTCCACTCGCGGCGGCATCGGTTTCAACGCCGAAGTCCGCAGTAAGGAGGAGGGCAAGAAGGTGGGCGAATCCCTGCGTGAAGTCGAGCCTGACGATCTGGTCAAGTTCGGTCTGATCCCTGAATTCGTAGGCCGTCTGCCGGTTCTGGCAACGCTGGACGAGCTGGACGAGGCTGCGTTGATGCAGATTCTCACCGAGCCGAAGAACGCGCTGACCAAGCAGTACGCCAAGCTGTTCGAAATGGAAGGTGTGGACCTCGAATTCCGCACCGATGCGTTGAAATCGGTTGCCCGTCGTGCGCTGGAGCGCAAGACCGGTGCCCGTGGTCTGCGCTCGATCCTGGAAGGCGTATTGCTCGACACCATGTACGAAATCCCGTCGCAGAGCGACGTGAGCAAGGTGGTGATCGACGAGAGCGTGATCGACGGTTCTTCCAAGCCGCTGCTGATCTACGAAAACAGCGAGCCGCCTGCAAAGGTTGCTCCTGACGCGTAACGACACTGTCGTAACACGTGAAGAGACACAAAAGGGGGCCTTCAGGGTCCCCTTTTGCATTTCCAGCGCTCCCGTTCGTCCTGTAGAAGAGAGCGAACCTGAGAGGGCCGCAGCCCATGGGGCTTGTTTTTTTTGAACACTACCCCCATCTTGGCTTCAAGCTAATTCCATCTGTCCCGGCCGTCTGGCCGCTGTAGAGGCGAAATCATGAAGACCACCATCGAATTGCCTCTTTTGCCATTGCGTGATGTCGTGGTTTATCCGCACATGGTTATCCCGCTGTTCGTGGGGCGCGAGAAGTCTATCGAAGCCCTTGAGGCAGCGATGACGGGTGATAAACAGATTCTGTTGCTCGCGCAAAGAAACCCTGCTGACGATGATCCTGATGAGCAGGCTCTTTATAGCGTCGGCACTATTGCAACCGTATTGCAGTTGCTCAAATTGCCGGATGGCACCGTCAAGGTGCTGGTCGAGGGCGAGCAACGTGGATCGGTCGAGCGCTTCATCGAGGTTGACGGTCATTACCGCGCCGAAGTTGCGCTGATCGACGAAGTCGACGCACCGGATCGCGAATCCGAAGTATTTGTCCGCAGTCTGCTGGCTCAGTTCGAGCAGTACGTGCAACTGGGCAAGAAAGTCCCCGCAGAAGTCCTGTCGTCGCTCAACAGCATCGATGAGCCTGGTCGCCTGGTAGACACCATGGCAGCCCACATGGCGCTCAAGATCGAGCAGAAGCAGGACATCCTCGAGATTATCGACCTGTCGGCCCGTGTCGAGCACGTCCTGGCGCTGCTGGACGCTGAAATCGACCTGTTGCAGGTCGAGAAGCGCATCCGCGGACGCGTCAAGAAACAAATGGAGCGCAGCCAGCGCGAGTACTACCTGAATGAGCAGATGAAGGCCATTCAGAAAGAGTTGGGCGATGGTGATGAAGGCCATAACGAAATCGAAGAGCTGAAAAAGCGTATCGACGCGGCAGGCCTGCCAAAGGATGCCCTGGCCAAGGCAACTGCCGAGCTTAACAAGCTCAAGCAGATGTCACCGATGTCCGCTGAAGCCACTGTGGTGCGCTCCTACATCGACTGGCTGGTGCAAGTGCCGTGGAAGGCGCAGAGCAAGGTGCGTCTTGACCTGGCCCGTGCTGAAGCCATTCTGGACGCCGATCACTACGGTCTGGACGAGGTCAAGGAGCGTATCCTTGAGTACCTCGCCGTGCAGAAGCGCGTGAAGAAGATTCGCGGTCCTGTGTTGTGCCTGGTAGGCCCGCCGGGTGTGGGTAAAACCTCGCTTGCCGAGTCGATTGCCAACGCGACCAATCGCAAGTTCGTGCGTATGGCCCTGGGTGGCGTGCGTGACGAGGCTGAAATTCGTGGTCATCGCCGGACTTACATCGGTTCGATGCCAGGAAGATTGATACAAAAGATGACGAAGGTTGGCGTACGCAACCCGCTCTTCCTGCTCGATGAGATCGACAAGATGGGCAGCGACATGCGCGGTGACCCGGCGTCGGCTTTGCTTGAAGTCCTTGACCCCGAGCAGAACCACAACTTCAACGACCACTACCTTGAAGTCGATTACGATCTGTCGGACGTGATGTTCCTGTGCACCTCGAACTCGATGAACATTCCGCCAGCGCTGCTGGACCGGATGGAAGTCATTCGTTTGCCGGGCTACACCGAAGACGAGAAGATCAACATTGCGGTCAAATACCTTTCGCCGAAACAGATTCAGGCCAATGGTCTGAAGAAGGGCGAGATCGAATTCGACGAGGAAGCGATCCGCGACATCATCCGTTACTACACCCGTGAAGCCGGTGTACGCGGGCTGGAGCGCCAGATTGCCAAGGTCTGCCGCAAGGCGGTCAAAGAGCATGCACTGGAAAAACGCTTTGCCGTTCACGTCACTGCCGACATGCTCGAGCACTTCCTGGGCGTGCGTAAATTCCGCTACGGTCTGGCCGAGCAGCAGGACCAGATCGGTCAGGTGACGGGCCTTGCCTGGACTCAGGTCGGGGGCGAGCTGCTGACCATCGAAGCCGCTGTCGTACCCGGCAAAGGCCAGTTGATCAAGACCGGTTCGCTGGGCGATGTCATGGTCGAATCCATTACGGCGGCTCAGACTGTGGTGCGCAGTCGCGCACGCAGCCTGGGGATTTCCGCGGACTTCCATGAGAAGCACGACACGCACATTCACATGCCTGAAGGCGCTACGCCGAAGGACGGCCCGAGCGCGGGTGTAGGCATGTGCACGGCGCTGGTGTCTGCACTGACCCAGATCCCGGTGCGTGCCGACGTGGCAATGACGGGTGAAATTACCCTGCGTGGTCAGGTCCTTGCCATCGGTGGTCTGAAGGAAAAACTTCTGGCTGCGCACCGCGGTGGAATCAAGGTCGTGATCATTCCGGAAGAAAATGTACGTGATTTGAAGGAAATTCCTGACAATATCAAGCAGGATCTTCAGATAAAGCCCGTTAAATGGATTGACGAAGTCCTGCAAATTGCGCTGCAATACGCCCCGGAGCCCTTGCCGGATGTGGCTCCTGATCTCGTTGCAAAGGATGAAAAACGCGAGTCTGACTCTAAGGAAAGAATTAGCACGCATTAAGTCTGGCAGGCTTCCTTGACAGCTTTTTAGAGCCCTTGTTATAAAGCGGCTCTTTGAAGCAAGTCCGGCAGGCCTTCCAGCGCTCGTTTTGCTTAACACCTAAAACTTAGAAACATACTCAATATAGAGATAAGGGGACTTAGAGTGAACAAGTCGGAACTGATTGATGCTATCGCTGCATCTGCTGATATCCCGAAAGCTGCTGCTGGCCGTGCGCTGGACGCAGTGATCGAATCCGTCACTGGCGCTCTGAAGGCTGGCGACTCGGTTGTTTTGGTTGGCTTTGGTACGTTCTCCGTTACAGATCGTCCTGCGCGCACCGGTCGTAATCCTCAGACTGGCAAGACGCTGGAAATCGCTGCTGCTAAAAAACCAGGTTTCAAAGCCGGTAAAGCCCTGAAAGAAGCTGTTAACTAAGCCTCTTTGATGCCTTTGTCCGCTGGGTCGGTGTTGTTCTGATCCAGTAGCGGAGCGGTGGTGCAGTCGGTTGCAACGCCGAAGGGTTCGAGCCCTTCCGCTCCGTCAGTTACGAGAAGGCGCATCCTCGGATGCGCCTTTCTTCTATCCGCTTTCTACCCACGCTCCGCGGTTGGTTAGTCAGTTCAACCGTTTTGGGGGACGCAATGCTGCAGAACATCAGGGACAATTCACAAGGCTGGATTGCCAAGACAATCATCGGAATCATCATCGCGTTGATGGCCTTCACCGGCATCGAGGCGTTGTTTACCGCTACCAGCAACAAGCAGAACGCTGCCGAGGTCAATGGTGAGGACATCTCTCAAAACGAGCTGAGCCAAGCCGTTGACATGCAGCGCCGTCAGCTTGCCCAGCAGCTTTCTCAACAGTTGGGCAAGGATTTCGATCCTGCAATGCTGGACGAGAAGCTCCTGCGCGAGTCGGCTCTCAAGGGGCTTATCGACCGCAAACTGCTGCTGCAGGGTGCAGCCGACTCCAAATTCTCCTTTTCCGACGCGGCACTGGATCAGCAGCTTTTGCAGACACCTGAATTTCAGGTTGACGGCAAATTCAGCGCAGACCGTTTCGATCAGGTGATTCGTCAGCTGGGCTACAGCCGCCTGCAATTCCGCCAGATGCTGGGGCAGGAAATGCTCATCGGTCAGCTTCGTGCCGGTGTCGCAGGCAGTGCCTTCGTGACCGACGCTCAGGTCGATGCCTTTGCTCGTCTGGAAAAACAGACCCGCGATTTCGCCTCGTTGACCCTGCCGGCCGATCCTTCGGCGGTCAACGTCACCGACGACGAGGTCAAGGCGCACTACGACGAGCATGCCAAGGAGTTCATGAGTCCCGAGCAGGTCGTGCTCGACTACATTGAATTGAAGAAGTCTGCCTTCTTCGACAAGGTGCAGGTCAAGGACGAAGACCTGCAGGCGGCCTATCAGAAAGAGATCGCCAACCTCGCCGAGCAGCGTCGCGCTGCGCACATCCTGATCGAAGTGAACGACAAGCTCAGCGATGAGCAGGCCAAGGCGAAGATTGAAGAAATTCAACAGCGTCTGGCCAAGGGTGAGGACTTTGCCGCACTGGCCAAGGAGTTCTCGCAGGACCCGGGTTCGTCGAGCAAGGGTGGTGATCTGGGTTACGCGGGCAAAGGTGTCTACGACCCCGCATTCGAAGACGCGCTGTATGGCTTGAACAAGGACCAGGTTTCGCAACCTGTGCGTACCGACTTCGGCTGGCACCTGATCAAGCTCCTGGGCGTGGAAGCCCCTTCGGTGCCGACATTCGCAAGCCTGAAGGACAAGCTGACTAACGAGCTCAAGTCGCAGCAGGTCGAGCAGAAGTTTGTTGAAGTGACCAAGCAGTTGGAAGATTCGGCGTTCGAATCGTCTGATCTGACTCAGCCTGCTCAGGATCTGGGCCTCAAGGTTCAGACCACTGCGCCATTCGGTCGTGAAGGCGGCGAAGGCCTGACGGCTAACCGTGCGGTCATCCAGGCGGCGTTCAGCCCGGAAGTCCTGGAAGAAGGTTCCAACAGCAACACGCTGGAGCTGGACCCGGAAACCGTAGTGGTCGTGCGTGCCAAAGAGCACCTGCAACCACAGCAGTTGCCGCTTGAGAGCGTCGCCAGTGCCATTCGTGCCCAGTTGGTCAAGGAGCACGCAAGTGCTGCGGCCAAGGCCAAGGGCGAGGCGTTGCTGGCCGGTCTGCGTGACGGCAAGATTCCGCTGGCGGCGAAGCAGGAAGGTCGTGAATGGAAAGTCATGGAGGCGGTCACTCGCAGTCAGGAAGGTGTTGATCCTGCTGTCCTGCAGGCCCTGTTCCGCATGCCTAAGCCAACTGGCAAGGACAAGCCGGAATACACCAGCCAGACCGCAGCCGATGGCAGCTTTGTGATCGTGCGTCTTAACGGCGTGAATCAGGCGGCCGCACCGACCGACGCGGAAAAGGCGCAATACCGCCGCTTCCTCGCATCGCGTGCCGGTCAGCAGGATTTCGCAGCGTTCCGTGCTCAGCTGGAAAGCAAGGCGAAGATCGAGAAGTTCTAAGCCCGGTGTCAGGCAAGGTCAGGTCGAAAACGACCTGACCTTTGCAGAAGCCAAAAAAGAAGGCCGCTCAGTGAGCGGCCTTCTTTTTGTGTCTCGGAAAGTGCCGCTCGCAATGAGCGGCACACGCCGTATTACTCTTCGATGTTACCCATCGCGGTGGTGTTGAAGCCGCCGTCGACGTACATGATTTCACCGCTGATGCCCGAGGCCAGATCGGAGCACAGGAACGCACCTGCGTTGCCGACTTCGTCGATGGTCACGTTGCGACGCAGAGGGGTCTGCGCTTCGTTGGCGGCCAGCATCTTGCGGAAGTTCTTGATGCCCGACGCTGCCAGGGTACGGATCGGACCTGCCGAAACCGCGTTGACGCGCGTGCCTTCAGGACCGAGGCTGCCAGCCAGGTAACGGACACCGGCTTCCAGACTGGCCTTGGCCATGCCCATCACGTTGTAGTTAGGCATGGTGCGCTCTGCGCCCAGGTACGACAGAGTCAGCAGGCTGCCATTGCGGCCTTTCATCATTTCGCGACCAGCCTTGGCCAGTGCCACGAAGCTGTAGGCGCTGATGTCGTGAGCGATGCGGAAGCCCTCGCGGGTGGTGGCTTCGGTGAAGTCGCCATCGAGCTGATCGCCCGGCGCGAAACCTACCGAGTGAACGATTACGTCCAGGCCGTCCCACTTCTTGCTCAGCTCTTCGAAGACCTTGTTGATCTCTTCGTCGCTGGCCACGTCGCAAGGGAAGCACAGTTCAGGACCCGAGCCCCAGCCTGCGGCGAATTCTTCGACACGACCCTTGAGTTTGTCGTTCTGGTAGGTGAAAGCAAGCTCTGCACCTTCACGATGCATGGCGGCAGCGATGCCGGATGCGATGGACAGTTTACTGGCGACACCGACGATCAGGACGCGCTTACCGGCGAGAAAACCCATGTGTTGTTCCTCTTCAGGTTAATCGACAGCGACTGGTGCCAAAAAGGCGGCTTCCAGAAGCTGCTGTGTATAAGGATGTTGCGGTGCGGCAAAAACAGCCTGCGCCGCACCCTGTTCGACCACTTGGCCTTGCTTGACCACCATCAGTTGGTGGCTGAGCGCTTTGACGACAGCCAGGTCATGGCTGATGAACAAATACGTCAGGTTGTACTTGGTTTGCAGCGAGCGAAGCAGTTCGACCACCTGGCGCTGCACGGTCCGGTCGAGCGCCGAGGTTGGCTCGTCCAGCAGAATCAGTGCCGGTTTGAGTACCAGAGCCCGGGCAATGGCAATCCTCTGTCGCTGACCACCGGAGAACTCGTGAGGGTAGCGGTGCCGGGTTTCCGGATCCAGACCTACTTCCCTGAGTGCTTCGATGATCGCCGTTTCCTGCTCTGCAGCCGTTCCCATGTTGTGAATGCGCAGACCTTCGCCAACGATATCACTCACCGACATGCGCGGGCTCAGGCTGCCAAACGGGTCCTGGAACACCACCTGCATCTGTCTACGCAGCGGACGAACCTGCTGCTGCGACAGAGAGTCTAGCGGTTTGCCCCTGAATCGTATGGTGCCTTCGCTACCGATGAGCCGGAGAATCGCCAGACCCAGCGTCGATTTTCCCGATCCGCTTTCTCCCACTATCCCCAGGGTCTGCCCTTCCGGCAGGCTGAAGCGGATACCGTCGACTGCCTTGACGTGATCGACGGTCCGCTTGAGCAGGCCTTTCTTGATCGGGAACCAGACTTTCAGGTCCTCGACTTCAAGCAACGGAGCACCGGCCGGGTTGGTCGAAGGACCGCCGCTGGGCTCTGCGCTGAGCAAAACTTTGGTGTACGGGTGCTGCGGTGAACGGAACAGCTCTTCGCACGATGCCTGTTCGACGATGCAACCTCGCTGCATGACACATACTCGGTTGGCTATTTGCCTGACAACGTTCAAATCGTGGCTGATCAACAGCAGTGCCATGCCCAGTCGCGCCTGCAAATGCTTGAGCAATTCGAGGATTTTCAGTTGCACGGTTACATCGAGCGCAGTGGTCGGTTCGTCGGCAATCAACAGCTCAGGCTCGTTGGCCAAGGCCATGGCGATCATCACACGCTGGCGCTGGCCGCCTGACAGCTCGTGTGGCAGCGCTTTGAGGCGTTTGCGCGGCTCAGGTATGCCAACCAGTTCCAGTAGCTCCAGCGTGCGCTCGGTGGCTGCCTTGCCGGTCAGCCCCTTGTGCAGGCCGAGGACTTCGTTGATCTGCTTTTCCACCGAATGCAGCGGGTTCAGCGAGGTCATCGGCTCTTGAAAGATCATTGCGATGCGGTTGCCACGGATCGAGCGCAGTTTTTTCTCTTCGACCTTCAGCAGGTCATCGCCCGCATAGCGGATGGTGCCGCTGGGATGGCTCGCGATGGGGTAGGGCAGCAGGCGCAGGATCGAGTGCGCCGTCACGGATTTGCCCGAGCCGCTTTCACCGACCAGCGCCAGGGTTTCGCCACGCCGGATATCGAAACTGATGTTCTCGACCACCCGTTGACGCGAGTCGCCCGTCACGAACTCGACCGCCAGATCGCGGATTTCGATCAGATTGTCATTGTTCATTTTATTTCCTTGGGTCGAAAGCATCGCGGGCGGATTCGCCGATGAATACCAGCAGGCTCAGCATCAGGGCCAGCACCGCAAAGGCGCTGATCCCCAGCCAGGGTGCCTGCAGGTTGGATTTGCCCTGCGCGACCAGTTCGCCCAGCGAAGGCGATCCGGCAGGCAGGCCGAAGCCCAGGAAGTCCAGTGCCGTCAGGGTGCCGATTGCGCCCGTGAGGATGAACGGCATGAAGGTCATGGTCGACACCATGGCGTTGGGCAGAATGTGCCGGAACATGATTGCGCCGTTCTCCATGCCCAGGGCGCGGGCGGCACGCACGTATTCGAGGTTGCGGCCACGCAGGAACTCTGCACGCACCACATCCACCAGCCCCATCCAGGAGAACAGCAGCATGATACCCAGCAGCCACCAGAAGTTTGGCTGCACGAAACTGGCCAGAATGATCAGCAGGTACAGCACCGGCAGCCCGGACCAGACTTCCAGAAACCGCTGCCCCAGCAGATCGACCCAGCCGCCATAGAAGCCCTGCAGCGCACCGGCCACCACACCTATGATCGAGCTGAGAATGGTCAGGGTCAGGGCAAACAGCACCGAGATTCTGAAGCCGTATATCACCCGTGCCAGCACATCGCGGCCCTGATCGTCCGTGCCCAGAAGGTTCTCCCGCGACGGCGGGGCGGGGGCGGGGACTTTCAGGTCATAGTTGATGCTCTGGTAGCTGAACGGGATCGGAGCCCATAGCGTCCAGCCGCCTTTGGCTGCCAGCAGCTCTTTGATGTAGGGGCTCTTGTAGTTGGCTTCCAGCGGAAACTCACCACCGAAGGTGGTTTCCGGATAACGCTCGAACACCGGGAAATACCATTGGCCGTCGTAGCGCACGGCGAGTGGCTTGTCGTTGGCGATCAGTTCGGCGCCCAGGCTCAGGCCGAACAGCAGCAGGAACAGCCACAGTGACCACCAGCCGCGTTTGTTGGCCTTGAAGCGTTCGAAGCGGCGGCGATTGAGAGGAGACAGCTTCATATCAATGCTTCCTGCTTTCAAAGTCGATGCGCGGGTCTACCAGCGTGTAGGTGATGTCGCCGATCAGCTTCACCACCAGACCCAGCAGGGTAAAGATGAACAGGGTACCGAACACGACGGGGTAGTCGCGGTTGATGGCGGCTTCGAAGCTCATCAGGCCCAGACCGTCCAGAGAGAAAATCACTTCCACCAGCAGCGAGCCGGTGAAGAAGATGCCCATGAACGCTGCCGGGAAGCCGGCAATTACCAGCAGCATCGCGTTGCGGAACACATGGCCGTACAGCACCTTGTGGTTGCTCAGGCCCTTGGCTTTGGCCGTGGTGACGTACTGCTTGCTGATCTCGTCGAGGAAGCTGTTCTTGGTCAGCAGGGTCATGGTCGCGAAGTTGCCGATGACCAGCGCAGTAACCGGCAGCACCAGGTGCCAGAAGTAATCGAGGATCTTGCCTGCGGTGCTCAACTCTTCGAAGTTGTTCGAGGTCAGCCCGCGCAAGGGGAACCAGTTGAAGTAGCTGCCGCCGGAAAACACCACGATCAGCAGGATCGCGAACAGGAACGCCGGTATCGCATAGCCGACGATGATTGCCGAGCTGGTCCAGACGTCGAAGTGACTGCCGTGCCGGGTGGCCTTGGCGATGCCCAGCGGGATCGACACCAGATACATGATCAGGGTGCTCCACAGCCCGAGGGAAATGGACACCGGCATCTTTTCGACGATCAGGTCGATTACCTTGGCGTCCCTGAAGAAGCTGTCACCGAAATCCAGCGTGGTGTAGTTCTTGATCATGATCCACAGGCGTTCCGGCGCGGACTTGTCGAAGCCGTACATACGCTCGATTTCCTTGACCAGCGCCGGATCCAGGCCTTGGGCGCCACGGTAGTTCGATCCCGCCACCGAGACTTCCGCTCCGCCCCCGGCGATGCGGCTGGTGGCACCGTCGAAGCCTTCGATCTTGGCGATCATCTGCTCCACAGGTCCGCCGGGGGCGGCCTGGATGATGATGAAGTTGATGATCAGGATCCCGAACAGGGTCGGAATGATCAGCAGCAGCCGTCGCAGAATATAGGCCAGCATGTTATTGCTCCGTGCTCGCGGGGGCAGCCTGGTCAGGGGCGGATTGAGTCGGTACCACGGGTTTCGCGTCTGGCTTGACCCACCAGGTCATCAGGCCGATGTCCGAAAGCGCCTTGGCCTGCGGGTGGCCGAGATGGTTCCAGTACGCCACGCGCCAGGTCTTGATATGCCAGTTAGGCACGACATAAAAGCCCCACAGCAAGACCCGGTCCAATGCTTTGGTGTGGTTGATCAGGCTTTGCCTGGAATCTGCGTTGATCAGGCCGCTCACCAGTGCGTCGACCGCCGGATCCTTGAGGCCCATGAAGTTGCGGCTGCCTGGATTGTCGGCGCTGGAGGAGTCGAAGAATACCCGCTGCTCGTTGCCGGGTGAACTGGACTGCGGAAAACTGCTGACGATCATGTCGTAATCACGCGAACGCAGCCTGTTGATGTACTGCGAGACATCCGCGCGGCGGATCACCAGTTCGATGCCTAGGTCGCTCAGGTTGCGCTTGTAGGGCAACAGGATGCGTTCGAATTCGGTCTGGGCGATCAGGAATTCCAGTTTGACCGGATTGCCCTGAGCGTCGACCATCTTGTCATCGACAATCTTCCAGCCAGCTTCCTGTAACAATTGAAACGCACGACGCTGCTGTGGCCGAATCATGCCGCTGCCATCGGTGACTGGCAGCTTGAACGGTTCGGTAAAGACCCGATCCGGGATCTTGCCGCGCAATGGCTCCAGAAGCTTCAGTTCCTCAGGAGAGGGCAGACCGCTCGAGGCCATTTCCGAGTTGTCGAAGTAACTTTTCGTGCGGCTATACGAGCCGTTGAACAGCTGTTTGTTGGTCCACTCGAAATCCAGTAGCAGGGTCAGCGCCTCACGCACGCGAGCGTCCTGGAACACCGGTTTGCGCAGATTGAAGATGAAACCCTGCATGCCGGTCGGGTTGCCGTTGGGCAGCTCCTCCTTGATCAGGCGACCCTCTCTTACAGCCGGCGTGTCGTAGGCCGTCGCCCAGTTTTTGGCGCTGGTTTCCATCCAGTAATCGAACTGGCCTGCCTTGCCCGCTTCCAGCGCAACCGTGTTGTCGCGGTAATAATCGGTGGTCAGGACGTCGAAGTTGTAGAAGCCCCTGTTGATTGGCAGGTCATTGGCCCAGTAGTCCTTGACCCGCTCGTAGCGCACCGAACGACCGGCTTTCACGTCAACAACCTTGTAGGGGCCGCTGCCCAGGGGGAAATCCAGATTGCCCTTGCTGAAATCTCGCGTGGCCCAGAAATGCTTGGGCAGGACCGGCAGTTGGCCCAGAATCAACGGCAGCTCACGGCTGTCGGCATGTTTGAACTTGAACATCACCCGCAAAGGGTCTTCGACGATGACCTGATCAACGTCGGCGTAATAGCCGCGGTACATGGGCGAGCCATGCTCCATCAGCGTCTTGAAGCTGAACTCGACGTCTTCGGCGCGAATGGGGTGACCGTCGTGGAAGCGCGCCTCGGGACGCAGGTAAAAACGTACCCAGCTGTTGTCCGGGGCCTTTTCGATCTTGCTCGCAATCAATCCGTATTCGGTGAGCGGCTCGTCCAGACTTCCGCGTGCCAGGGTGTCGTAGATCAGGCCGATGTCATCGGCCGGCACGCCTTTGTTGATGAACGGGTTCAGGCTGTCGAAACCGCCAAAGCCTGCCTGGCGGAGCGTACCGCCCTTGGGCGCGTCCGGGTTCACGTAGTCGAAATGCTTGAAGTCGGCCGGGTACTTTGGCGCTTCGTCGTACAGCGTCAGGGCGTGCTGAGGCGCGGCCTGTACCGAGCAGGCCAGGCTTGCCAACAGCAACGCGGCTGTTCGCAGGCTCAGGGCATGTAAAGGGTTCATCGGGGCTTCTCCAGAGACTTGAGCCACCACGCACGCAGCCCCAGGGTGTAGGGCGGGGTGGTGACCATGGCGAATCGATTGCGATACGCAAGGCGATGATTGTTCAGGTACCAGTTGGGAATGATGTAGTGCTGTGACAGCAGGACGCGATCCAGCGCGCGCGCGGTGGCCACCTGCTCATCGCGGGTCTGGGCGGCCAGCAGTTTGTTAAGCAGGCTATCGACCACGGGGTTCGCGACACCGGTGTAGTTCTTGCTGCCTTGGATGGACGCCTGACTCGAGTGGAAATACTGCCATTGTTCAAGGCCGGGGCTGAGCGTCTGTTGCAGGGTCATGAGGATCATGTCGAAGTCGAAGCGATCCAGGCGTTGCTTGTACTGCGCACGATCCACGGTGCGCAGGCCGGCATTGATGCCCAGGCGTCGCAGATCTTCGATGTAGGGGAGCAGAATGCGTTCCAGGCTGGGGTTGACCAGCAATATCTCGAAGCGCAGCGGCTGTTTGTCGGCGTTCAGCAAGCCTTTATCGGTGAGTTTCCAGCCTGCACTGCCCAGCAGGCCCAGCGCCTTGCGCAGCGTTTCACGCGGGATGTCGCCGCCATCGGTTTTCGAGGGCGTGAACGGCTGAGTAAAAAGGGTGGGCGGCAGTTGGTCCCGATAGGGCGCCAGCGCAAGCCATTCGCCACCTGTGGGCAGCCCGGTCGCGGAAAACTCGCTGTTCGGGTAGTAGCTGGTCGAACGTGCGTAGGCATCGTTGAACAGCGTGCGGTTGGTCCATTCGAAGTTGAACAACAGGCCCAGCGCCTCGCGAACCCGGACATCGGCGAACGTTGCGCGGCGGGTGTTCATGAACAGCCCCTGGGTCTGCGTCGGAATCCTGTGCGGTATCTGCGCTTTGATCACGTCGCCATTGGCCACCGCCGGGAAGTTGTAGCCATTGGCCCAGTTCTTGGCCTGATGCTCGATGTAGATATCGAACTCGCCGCCCTTGAACGCTTCGAAGGCCACATCATTATCACGGTAGAACTCCACTTCAACGCGGTCGAAATTGTACTTTCCACGGTTGACCGGCAGGTCCTTGCCCCAATAATCCTTGACCCGTTCGAAGATCAGCTGGCGTCCCGGCTGAACGCGTGTGATGCGATAGGGACCGCTGCCCAGTGGCGGCTCGAAGGTGGTGGCCTTGAAGTCCCGGTCTTTCCAGTAATGCTGTGGCAGTACCGGCAGTTCGCCCAGACGCAGAATCAGCAGCGGATTACCGGCCCGTTTGAACACGAAACGGATGCGATGCCGGTCGAGAATGTCGACGCGCTGCACTTCCTGCAGGGCGGTACGGTATTGAGGGTGACCGTCCTTGAGTAGCGTGCGGTACGAGAATGCCACGTCGTAGGCGGTGATCGGCTTGCCATCGTGAAAGCGTGCCTGGGGCCGGATATTGAATACCACCCAGCTTCGGTCTTCGCTGTATTCGACAGACTGAGCGATCAGGCCATAACTGGAGGTCGGCTCATCGCCGGAAGGATCGTATTGCCCGGTGCCGACCATCAGCGTCTCGTTGAGCTCGTTGACGCCGTATTGCAGGAAATTGCCGGTCGATACCGGGCTGGTGCCTTTGAAGGTGTAAGGATTGAGTGTATCGAACGTGCCAAAGGCCATCATTCTCAGGGTGCCACCCTTCGGCGCCTCGGGATTGACCCAGTCGAAGTGAGTGAAGCTGGCCGGGTACTTGAGAACGCCAAACTGCGCATAACCGTGACTTTCGGTGATGGCTGCGTTGGCGAAGAAGCTCAAGGCCAGACTGACGATTAGCAGGAAGGGACGTATCACGATCCAGGCGACTTGGGCTTTCGGGTCGCTAACAGTAACAGCTTGTCCCGACAGGAAAAAGACTGGAGAGGGGGCGTGACCGGAGAAGAACAGGGTACAGGCGTTCAGGTCGGTTTCGGGCGGTGACGCGGAGCTCCCCGGATCATGCCAATGCAGCGCAGCGGCATGATCCGGGGCGGTTCATCAATGTGGCAGATAGACCGTGAGGGTCTGGCCGGGCTTCAGGGCCTGACCGGTACGCGGGTTCCAGCGCTTGAGATGTTGCATCTCGACATTGAAACGTTTGGCGACCAGATACATCGAGTCGCCTTTCTGGATCTTGTACTGCATGGATTTCTTTTCGCCATCCTTGCTGCTGGCGCTGGCAACGGCCTTGCTGCTGGTCTTGCTGTTGTCCTGCATCACCAGCGTCTGACCGATTTTCAGCTTATGACCGGAGAGCTTGTTCCAGCGCTGCAGGTCCTCCACATCGACCTTGTTGGCCTGTGCGATTGTGGTCAGGTTGTCGCCGTTCTTCACTTTGTAGGTGCGGCTGCGAGCAGGCTTCTCATTGCTGGCCAGCGCTTCGAACACCGGTTGCGAGGTGTTCAGGCCCGGCTTGACCGGGATGCTCAACGATTGGCCGGCTTTCAGGCGATTGCCCGCCAGCTTGTTGTTGCTCTTGATCGAACTGACGGTGACCTGATAACGGCTTGCGAGACTTTCCAGCGTGTCGCCACGACGAACGCGGTAAGGCTGCCAGGCGACCAGTTCTTCCTGCTTCATGGTCGACAGGCTGGCGGTCAACAGCTGCGCCTTGGAGGTCGGCACCAGCAGATGCTGGGGGCCGTCGATGGTCAGGCGCTTCTTGAAGGCAGGGTTGAGCTGGATGAGTTCGTCTTCGTCGATATCGGCGGCGCTGGCCACCTTGGACAGGTCGACGCGCTTGTTGAGCTCGACAACTTCGAAATAGGGTTCGTTGGCAATCGGGTTCAGGTTGACGCCATACGCTTCCGGCGAGAGCACCACCTGTGACAGCGCCAGCAGTTTGGGCACGTAATCACGGGTTTCCTGGGGCAACGGCAGGTTCCAGTAATCGGTCGGCAAGTTGAGCTTGTCGTTGCGCTCGATGGCGCGGCTGACCGTGCCTTCACCGGCGTTGTAGGCTGCCAGCGCCAGCAGCCAATCACCGTTGAACATGTCGTGCAGGCGCGTCAGGTAATCCAGTGCGGCAACGGTCGAGGCCTGAATGTCGCGGCGCCCGTCGTAGAAGTTGGTCTGACGCAGATTGAAGTAGCGCCCCGTCGAGGGGATGAACTGCCAGAGGCCTACGGCCTGGCTGCGCGACACGGCCATCGGGTTGTAGGCGCTTTCGATCACAGGAAGCAGGGCCAGTTCGAGCGGCATGTTGCGCTCTTCGAGGCGCTCGACGATGTAATGCATGTAAAGGCTGCCGCGCTCGCCGGCATTTTCCAGAAAAGACGGGTTGTTGGCGAACCACAGGCGCTGCTGGTCGATGCGAGGGTTCTGATCATTGCCCTGCTGCAACTGGAAACCCTGACGCATCCGTTCCCAGACATCCTGAGGCGGTGCCTGCGGGGTGGCGGTCTTGTTGGTCAGAAAGATGGGTTTTTGCTTGATGCCGGTGGCCAGATTCGGCGCGCGGTATGAGCTGGATGAATCGACGTGGGCTGTGCTCTGACAGCCGACCAGAAGCGCACTCGCTGCTACAGCCACGGCCTGGGCCAACCGAGTCAATGCGTCCGAATTTACAGGCTTGCTAATAGATGACGACATTGTTCGGGGGGTACATCCAGACGAAAATGTCGGGCGATTCTAGAAAGCGTGCTGCCGCTGGTCAACCTTTCAGAATTTTATTGCGATTTGACGGTCGGCTCAGAACTTGTCTTTCCATGCCCTCAAGCTGGCAAAAACCGCACTCTGCGAGGTGTTTTCCACTCCGGCCCGTTCGTCCGCTTTTTCTTTAACGGATGTTTCATGAGTGCGCAGGAAGGGGTTGGTGCGTCGTTCAAGCGCCAGATTGGAGGGCAGGGTGATACGATTTTCCTTACGCAGCCGACTGACCTCGGCGAGGCGCTCGGCGATATCCGTGTTGTCGGGCTCCACCGCCTGAGCGAACTTGAGGTTGCTCAGCGTGTACTCGTGGGCGCAGTAGATCAGGGTGCTGTCCGGCAAGTTCGCCAGGCGGCCGAGCGAAGTGTGCATCTGCTCCGGCGTGCCTTCGAACAACCTGCCGCAGCCTGCTGCAAAGAGGGTGTCGCCGCTGAACAGCAGCGGCCGGGTCGCGTCATCATGGTAGAAGGCTATGTGGCCGAGGGTGTGTCCCGGAACCTCGTGAACAGTGAAGTCCAGGCCCAGCACTGTGACAACGTCATGGTCGACAAGCGCAACGTCGCGTGCAGGTATGGTCTCTGCCTGCGGCCCCGACACCCTGGCATCCGTCACCTGTTTGAGCTGCGCGACACCGCCCACATGGTCGTTGTGATGATGGGTTATCAGGATGTCGGTGAGCTGATGATCCGGGTGATCGTTCAGCCAGGCCAGCACGGGGGCTGCATCTCCCGGATCGACGACGGCACAGCGTTTGGCCGAAAGGTCTTGTAACAACCAGATGTAGTTGTCATTGAAAGCGGGAAGGGCATGGATCTGTATCATGGCGCAGTTCGCATCGCAGAGAACAATGGTGCATCTTAGAGTCTGTTGCTGTGGTATGCGAGCACCTCTGGAGGAGAACTCATGACCGATGAAGCGTTCGCTCAGGCTGATCCTGAGTGGCTTGCCCTGATCAGCGCCGCCCGCCAATGGCTGTCCGGCCCGCTGGGTCAGCTTCTGCTCGAAGAGGAGCGTCGGGTTCTGGAAGAGGAGCTTGGTCGCTATTTTGGCGGCTATCTGGTGCATTACGGGCCGTCGGCCGAAACCCCGCCGGTGGCGCATCAGGTGCAACGCAATGTGCGGCTCGGCGCGCCATTGCCGGGAGTCGAAATCGTCTGCGAGGAGCAGGCATGGCCGTTGAGCGAGCACGCCGCCGACGTGGTGGTCCTGCAACACGGTCTGGATTTCTGTCTTTCGCCCCATGGCCTTCTCCGCGAAGCCGCGAGCAGCGTGCGCCCGGGTGGACACTTGCTGATCATTGGCATCAATCCCTGGAGCGCCTGGGGCGTTCGCCACGTGTTCGCCCGCGACGCCTTGCGCAAGGCCCGTTGCATCTCGCCTTCACGCGTTGCCGACTGGCTCAACCTGCTGGGCTTCGCGCTGGAGAAACGCCGCTTCGGGTGCTATCGTCCGCCCCTTGCTTCGGCGGCGTGGCAGTCGCGGCTTTTAGGGCTGGAAAACCTTGGCGAGGGGCGACAGAGCCCCGGCGGAGGCTTCTATCTTCTGGTCGCACGCAAGCTGGTGGTGGGCCTCAGGCCATTGCGCCAGGTGCGTCGCGAGCCCATGGGCAAGCTGATTCCGCTGCCCATGGCCAAGGTCAGTCGCACCACTCGGGATTCCTGAGTCCAGACCTGCCCATGCCCGCCAGGAAGCCCATCATTCTGGAAAGGTCGTAATGAGCGATAGCGTAGAACTCTTCACTGACGGCGCCTGCAAGGGCAACCCCGGCCCTGGCGGCTGGGGCGCACTGCTGGTCTGCAAGGGCGTCGAAAAAGAGCTGTGGGGCGGCGAAGCCAATACCACCAATAACCGTATGGAACTGACCGGCGCCATCCGCGGCCTCGAAGAGCTCAAGCGTCCCTGTGAAGTCACATTGGTCACCGACTCGCAATACGTGATGAAAGGCATTACCGAGTGGATGGTCAACTGGAAGAAGCGCGGCTGGAAAACGGCGGCCAAGGAGCCGGTCAAGAATGCCGATCTCTGGCAGCAACTGGACGAGCAGGTCAGCCGACACACCGTGAAATGGCAGTGGGTACGCGGCCATATCGGCCATCCCGGCAACGAGCGTGCTGACCAGTTGGCCAACCGGGGCGTCGACGAAGTGCGTGGTATCAAGCACGGTTAAGCAGCAGAGGCTGGCGGCTTGAATAAACGTCAGCCATTAACCTTTGGAAAGACATCCGCCCCCTGTAGCCTGTTGGTACGGCCTCTTGAAGCTCCCTTGAACAATCGCAAACACCGAATCAAAAGTCCGCAGCACAGCATCAGTATCAAGGCCAGATAGAAGGGTGGGGGAAGCGAGTATCCGGCCTGGCTCAACCCCGGACATGGCAGCGAAATCGTAAACGTCCGGCCAACGCTCACTGACGATAAGAAACGCCGCGCCAGTTGCTGCTGCTCGACCAGCAAGCGCTTGCGAAGGCCTTTGGTCGAAATGATGCACAGCGCAGAACAGTTGACCGCCCGTACATTGGTCACGCCCCAGGTACCCGTCATACCTGCACATTCAGCGGCAAAACCAAATCGAGATACGCTGTAAAAACAGCATTCGAGGCAGTCAGGCGCGCATCGACACGACATTCAGCCATCCGCCACGACATGCTAATATCGGGGTCTGCAAACGAGGCATCAGTTCATGGCATTGCAAAACACAGACAACAGATCGATCGTACTCGACACCGAAACCACCGGTATGCCGGTGACCGACGGGCACCGCATCATCGAGATCGGTTGCGTCGAGCTGATCGGTCGTCGCCTGACCGGGCGGCACTTTCACGTTTATCTGCAACCGGATCGCGAGAGCGATGAGGGTGCGATCGGCGTGCACGGTATCACCAACGAATTCCTGGTCGGCAAGCCGCGCTTTGCCGAAGTCGCCGATGAATTCTTCGAGTTCATCAAGGGCGCTCAGCTGATTATCCATAACGCGGCGTTCGACGTTGGCTTCATCAACAACGAATTCGCGTTGATGGGCGCTCACGACAAGACCGACATCAGCCAGCACTGCACGGTGCTCGACACCCTGATGATGGCCCGCGAGCGGCACCCGGGGCAGCGCAACAGCCTTGATGCACTCTGCAAGCGCTACGGCGTCGACAACTCGGGTCGTGAACTGCACGGCGCCTTGCTCGACTCCGAGATTCTGGCTGACGTTTATCTGGCGATGACCGGCGGACAGACCAGTCTGTCGCTGGCGGGCAATGCGTCCGATGGCAATGGTTCGGATGGCGGGTCGAACAATCGTGGCAGTGAAATCCGTCGCCTGCCTGCCGATCGCACCCCGTGCCGAATCATTCACGCCAGCGAAAGTGAACTGGCCGAGCACGAAGTGCGTATGTCTACCATCGCCAAGGCATCCGGCGCGCCTGCGCTGTGGGTGCAGCTGCTGGAGGCCCAGGCGCAGGCTTCATCCTGATAGCAACCGGCAAAGTGGTGACATGACTGTGGCAAACCCTGCTCTGAGCATCCGCGTCGCGGACGAGTGCTTCGAGGATTACATCCTCAACAGCGAATTCACGTTCACCGTTCGCGGTTACGCAACGCCGAAGGTCGGGGAAAGCGTCGAGTCCTGGCAGGTGGAGCCGGTAGAGCCTTATCGCAAGAATTACGGCATCGACTCACAGGAGTTCTGTGATTACCGGGATTCTGCCGGCAGTTCAGTGCTGGTCGCCTGGCTGGACGGGCGCGCTGTCGGGCACATGGTGCTCAGTACCCATTGGAGCGGCTATGCCTATATCGACGAACTGGCGGTGGACGAGTCGGCGCGACGTCATGGCGTCGCACGGTCACTGCTGGACGTCGCCCAGTTCTGGAGCCGCAAGCGCAACCTTCCCGGCATCATGCTGGAAACCCAGAACAACAATCTGGCGGCCTGCAGGTTGTATGAGCGCTGTGGATTCGTGGTGGGCGGTGTGGACCACATGCGCTACAGGGGCATTGATCCGCAAACCCGCGAATCGGCGATCTTCTGGTATCTGATTTTTCCCCAGCCCTGATCTGCGCATGAACAGGGCCTGGTTGTCCGGGTTTACTTCGGCAGACGCGTCATCTTCACGCCGGACTGCACCAGCTCAAAGTCATCTCCGCCCAAATGCTTGACCCGGTCGCCGATAGCCAGACGATAAGTGATCACAGGTTGACCCTGAGCCTCATCGGGCTGTGATTCATGGAATTCATGCACTGGATAAACGCGACCTTCCGCATCTCTGGCATGGAATTGTCCGACGAGAACTGAAGCCATTTGCTTTGAAACCTCTGAAGCTGAATATAACTGCTGGTTTACGAATTCATCGAGGGGTGTAGACCACTGATTTATAGGGGAGTTTGCCGCCCGCGAAAAAATAGTCAGCGCCTGTGTCTGCAGGGCAGGGAATGAAAGCGCCCTCGGTTCGTCTAAACCCGTTGCGTGATCTATACCTAACCTTTCCTTGAATCAGATGACGGATATTTCCATGAGCCAGGTTCATTCCATTGCCGTATTGGTCGGCAGTCTGCGCAAAGAGTCCATCAACCGAAAAATCGCTCTGGCGTTGGCGGAGCTGGCACCGGAGACACTGAAGCTCAATATCGTCGAGATCGGCGATCTGCCGCTGTACAACGAAGACATCGATGGAGAGACTCCGCCGCCGGCCTACACCGCATTTCGCGAGCAACTGGCCGCTGCCGATGGGGTCCTGTTCGTGACACCCGAGTACAACCGCTCGGTGCCCGGCGCCTTGAAGAATGCCATCGACGTGGGCTCTCGCCCCTACGGCCAGAGCGCTTTCAGCGGCAAGCCGGGAGCGGTGATCAGCGCATCGCCGGGTGCCATCGGCGGGTTCGGTGCGAATCATCATTTGCGCCAGTCGCTGGTCTTTCTTGACGTGCCCTGCCTGCAGCAGCCGGAATCGTATCTTGGCAATGCCGGGACCTTCTTCGATGAGGCCGGTACGCTCTCCGACAAGACCCGCCCGTTCCTGCAGACCTTCATCGACGCCTTCGCTGCCTGGGTCGAGAAGAACAGCAATGCTTCAGTCCAGTGATTCGACCAGCGCACGTTGCCGTTTTTCAATTGATTGCCTTATGTAACGCAGCCATTTTTCCCCGCTGAATAAGCTGTTTCCTTTTGACCTCGCCCCCGCAGTGATGCGTGGGGCAAGGTGTCATTCAAGGGAAACCGCCCATGTCAGCATTACCTCCATATTTTTCCAGCGAGTCGCTCAGCGCTCGTTTCAGCCAAGACGTTCAGCAGGCCGTCAGCGCATCTCGTATCACTTCCGAGCAGGGCCTATGGTTAGGCATATTGACCCGTGAAGGTAACGATACGCAGGAGGCTTCCGTTCGCCCCAGGGTTGACCGGTTTGTCCGGGACGACGGTGCGCAGACGGGGAGTGAGCTGGCGACCGCACTCATGGTCAGCGATCCGGACAACCCTGAGGCACCGGTATTCCTGAGCACCTTGTTGTCAGGGATCGAACGATTCGATAGCCGTCAGTCGTTGCTTGTTGCATTGAGAGCGCGGTTCGATGAAATCAAAGACCCGTCCATCGAAATTGACTCCCAACAGGTGGACGGCCCGATTTTTCCTGCCCGAACACGGCTGATCATTGTTCATCAGGCAAAGCATCTGGAGCAGACCTGGGAGCAGGTGCATGAGTTACCCGAGTTGCGCACGGCACTTGGACGGGCCCTGACCGATAAGCTTCAGGCGCAGGAGGCGGCGCTGCGTTTCGATGCTTTCAATCATCCTGTACAACTCATCAATACGGATGTGTCCGGTACCGACGTGGTCGGGACCGACAGTCTGGTCAACGTCGCGGTGGACCAGTACGTTTATCAGACGTTGCCGGCCGGCATGAAGCGGCAGTACCTGGATGCTTCGGGAGGAATACTTTCGGAAAGGCAGTCAGGCATCTGTTCTAAGGCGGTGTCGGATGCCGTGGCCGAGATGGGCGCTTATTACGAACGGTCGCTGATGGCTTACTGGTCGTCCAGGCGCGGTGACGGCCTGAGTGTTCGCGAGTTCTGCGCTCGAGCACTGGCGGAGACGTTGCGTTATCACCTGTTGGCAGGGCGCAATGATGGCTTGCTTACCGAGGAGCAGTTTCAAGGGCTGCGCACACTGCTGCCGGCGTCCGGCGTGTCGCCCGAGTCACGACAGGCAAGGGTTCGACGCTTGTCGGCCGCTGTGGGTGGGCAGGAGCCGGTCAAGCTGATCGGACTGTTCGTGATCAATTTCGAATCCGGCAGTCCCGAGGGGCTTTATCTGTACTCGTGCCTGAACGGGTTCCGCCGTTTTGACGACCTCGACGGTATCGGCACTCTTTTTTCCAGCGCACAGGGTCGCTCCGATCTTCTGCAGTGTTCGTCGTTGAACGATCACCCTTTACTGCGCGCCAGTGGGGGGATCGAGCTGTTTGCCAGCTCGTTCACCGGGCCGCTCTTTGATCAGTTCCTGGATTCGGTCATTGCGTTGCAGCAGCGGAGTTTGCGTCATGCGTGCGCACTTTCCCCTATAGGCTATGAAAAAACCTCGGTACGGCTTGATGATGCGCTGGATATCAGGGGACTGCTGGACGTCCGCCTATTGGAGCTGCATGACTTGGGCCGTTGGCGCGCCGGCCGGACAGACTTCGAAGGCGCATGGGAATCGCCCGTTGTCATGCCGTACCTGGAGCCGGAATCGTCCGGGACCTGGGCTGGCAAGCTGCAAAAGATGGAGTTGCTGCTCGAGCGGGTTTCTCTGCTGCATTCTGGTGTGGACGGATGCATGCGTCATGGACTGAACCACTACCTGGCGCTGCTCGGAGAGCCCGGACTTGATGCCCGCACGCTCTGGATCGCTTCGAAGGACGGCGCTGCGCAGGCGGTTCCGTTGCTCTCCTGGGTGCTTGGCCGGGTGTGTGGCGATGTCGACGCTGACTTCACCGACGTGAG
Source organism: Pseudomonas sp. CDFA 610 (assembly GCF_021147865.1). NCBI lineage: Bacteria > Pseudomonadati > Pseudomonadota > Gammaproteobacteria > Pseudomonadales > Pseudomonadaceae > Pseudomonas > Pseudomonas sp. CDFA 610. The sequence goes on along the minus strand of NZ_JAGTPM010000002.1, from coordinate 224,001 downwards.
GGTGATGCGTCGCGGGTCCCCGCTGCCGGGTGAGTCTCTGGACAAGCGTCTGCCCATGACGCTGCTGGAGCAAATGGTTGACTGCGTACTGACGGATTTTGCGCAGCGCTTCGAGCGGCAGATCAGCGGCTTCTACGCACGTCAGATACGTTATCTGGACATGGGCGTGCACCCCGGTGATACTACCGGGCTTATTCGCGAGTATGCCCTGCGCCTTGAGGTCATCATCCGCAACCGTACCGGTGGTCTTGATGATCAGACGCTTCTAAGTGTCCAGCAGGTTCTGAATAGACCTTTGCCTGCACTTAGAGACAGTCTGGGTGATAAGCGCGTCGATCCGTATACCTTGTCCGTTCGCTGGAAGGGGCTCAAGCAAGCTATTGTGGTTCCCAATGCGTTCGTACTGACTAAACCCGGCCACATCGGGAGCGTCGTGCTGTGGCTGTCGGCCTCCGGATTGAGACGCTTCGATACCGTACAGGACATGAAGAGCTGGTTTTCTCGGCAGATGACTGATCAGCGTGCTCATCTGGTGTATGCCCTGGCGGAGCCCGACATAGAAGCTGTGACCAGTCTCTTTCGACAGGAGGGCGCGCCGTCTATGGAGGTTGAGCTGCACGCTACGCAGGGACATTTCATCGAGACCTTGCAGGCGGGCGAGATCAAGCGGCAGCAGCAGACAGCAACCTGTCTCTATCAAAAGGCCCTTAAGCGAGAGCTGAGCGCCGACCTGTTTCGTCACCTGATGAGCGCTGTCGAATCCAGGGATGCCAATCGTCAAGTGCTCAATCGCCTGGGCATGATCATTCAAAACGTCATTAATAAGACCTCCTTGCCAGAGTGGGTCAATACCGCGTCGTCCACCGATCAGATCATTTTGATCAACATTCTGCAGCACTTCTATGTGGCGTGCGTTGTGCAAAAGGATTTCCTCTTCGGTCTTCCAAGTCTCTATGACTACTCACTTCAGCAACTGGCCAACAGGCTTGCACGCGACTTTCCGCAGCAGACGCTTGACCCGGAAGAGGTCAAGGTTACGTTGACACATTATGTGTCCGGCCTTGCCATCCCCGGCGAAGTACCGACTGCCATTCCTGCTGCAACGGAGCGCGTCAGCCAGACGCTCAGTGAATTTGCCGTCAATCGATTCATGTCCCGTCAGGACGGCGTCATTTCACTCTCGGCAAAAGATGGCACCCCTTTGTCAGGCCCGCTGACGGTAGCTTACGTTCGGGACATGGTCGATTCGCTCAATGTGGCCCAAGGCTACCGAAGCCTGATGGACGGCATGATGGCCAAGGATGACCCAGCCTATGCGGAGCGACAGAAGCTGTTTGCCGAGCAACTACCGGCCACCGGCCTCTTGAGAGCGTTCACGTCGAAGTTGAAAAAGGAGCTGTCCGAAGACGCTTTTCACTTTATCGCAGCGGTCATGGATATGCCCGACGGAATCGCCCGTCTGCCCGTCGGGGGCCGCAAGGTGGTATTGAGCCCGCTGCGTCTTCTGCCTGCCAGCGAGGGCTGGGCACCGACCACGGTCATCAATATCTATATTATTGCCCCGGAACGAGGCAATGCTGGGCCTTGGGTGCTGTACTCGCCCTTTCACAACGATTTTGCGTTCAAGGAGTACGCTGATGAGGCGGCGCTGTTAACGGATATCCACACGTCCAGAGATCTTCAGGCGATGATTCTGGAGCGCATCGATCCGCAAGAGCGCAAGCTTTACGACAATGGCGGTTTCACGGAACCGCACTTGCCGTTCAGTGCGGAGTCCACCTTTGACCTGCCCTTCGAACGTCCAAAGCCGGTTACGTTGTCCATTCAACCCTATGAAGGCAACGTACTCGACCTGTTGTTAAACGGCACAATACAGGCGCTGAAACTGCAGGTGAAGCAGGAAAGTGTGACCAGCGCCGAGCTGAAAATTACCGCCGCGCGCTACCTCTTCGGTCTGGTCGCCGAGCAGACCATGGCTTTTCTGCCAGGCCGTTTAGGGGCGTTGGTGGGCATCTGGCAAGGTCGTGACCTGTTGAACCTTTCCGCAATTTCTGCCGGTGAGCGACAGTGGGGAAAGGCGTTAGCCGAGTTTATGGCTGCCCTCAGCATGCTGATTTCCTCGGGCATGGGCGCGCAGGCGACTGAGGTGTCGTCCCCGGAAGAGGTGGAGGTCTCGCTGGACGAAGAGGTCCTTGAGGCGCTGGACGAGCCTCCCGAGGCCGAGGCTTTTCCGCGGTTCTCCTGGTCGAACAACTCACTGACACAGGAAATTCTGATCCGCCTGCGCCCGTTCGAAATCCGAGGTGTGTCTCTCAACACGCTGCGTAAGGATGACCTGTTTAATACCTACAATGATCCCGTCAACGGTAAGAAATATGCGGCCATCAACGGCAGGGTCTACGAGCTGAAGTCGGACCAGGATGGGTGGTTCATAGTCGCTGGTGACAAGGTAGGTCCCCCGGTCGTGATGGACGAGGAGCAACGCTGGAAACTGGATCTTCATGGCGGGCTCAAGGGCGGAGGGGCACTGCTGACGCGTGTCAAAAGCAGTATCGTCGATGCCGGCGTGGACGATGTCATGTCGGTGGATAGCCAGGGAATGCTGGAGATCCGCCGGACATTCCGGGGAATGGCGCAGGCGATTGAAGAGGGCCACGCCCAGGCTCAACATTACCTGGAGAACTGCCTGGACAACCTTTGCCAGAAACGGCCTGACGGTTCGGTGGAACCGCGTGTCAAAAAGGTTCTTGCCGATTTCTTTGACGAAAGCGAGCCCGATGAGCGGATGTACGAGGTTGTGCAGCATGCCGTCACGCAGATCTATGGCGCGTTGATGGACCCGACGCTGTCGCCGTTGGATTCACCGCGCTATGTCATCGGGGTCAACCGGATCGGGCACGACTCATCAGCCTTCATCTTCAGTACGGACCCGATGAAAAGGATTTTTCTGACCGAGCAGTTTTTCCGGTTGCCGAGCTACCGATTCAAGGTCAGTGCCATGCGTTCGGGACACTTCCATTACGGCGCGCACTACCGTGCCGCTATTCTGATTCACGAGTTGTCTCACTTGGTCCTCAAGACAGAAGACCTGGCTTACGTCGATGCTCAAGCCCCTTTTGCCGATCTTCTGGAGGATACCGCCGGCTATCGATTAAGGTTGAAGAACGCGCAACTCGCTCTTCAGCAGAAAACGCTTTCGTACCAGACGGACCGTAGTCAATTGTTCAAACATCTGGACAAAAATCGCTGGCGGGACTTGCGGCACGCAGACGGTAAAGGCAAGAAAACGATATTGCGTCTTGCCGGCAAAGCGACGCTGGATGAGGCGCGCGATGTGTTCTACACCGATGTCCAGAAACGCACCGACATCATGCTCGCCAATGCCGACACCGTCGCTCTGCTGGTGACTTTGCTGGGGCGCGAGCGGCTGGTGCGCTAGACGGCGGAGCTTGGCATCGGCTGATGACATTGATGCGTCACCGGGCGCAGCCGGTCCCCGGGGCATTCGCACCAGGGACCGTTCCTCAGACCGGATAGTGGCGCAGTTCGCGTGCGATCAGCAGGCGTTGAATCTCGCTGGAGCCCTCGTAGATCTGAGTGATACGGGCATCCCGGTAATAACGCTCCACCGGGTAGTCCTCCAGGTAGCCGTATCCGCCATGAATCTGTATCGCCTTGGAGCAGACCCATTCGGCCATTTCCGAGGCGAACAGCTTGGCCTGTGACGCCTCTGACAGGCATGGCTGACCGGCACTGCGAAGTCGGGCCGCGTGCAGGATCAGCAGGCGTGCAGCATTGATGCGGGTGTGCATGTCGGCCAGCAGGTTGGCGATGCTCTGGTGTTCAATGATGGGTTTGTCGAACTGCACACGCTCACGGGCGTAGGTCAGCGCGGCTTCGAATGCTGCACGGGCGATGCCCAGCGCCTGGGCGGCAATACCGATACGGCCGCCTTCCAGGTTGGACAGCGCGATGGCAAGGCCCTTGCCGCGCTCGCCCAGCAGGTTGGCAGCCGGAATGCGGCAGTTATCGAGGGTGACTGCGCAGGTATCCGAGGCTCGGATGCCCATCTTGTGTTCGCTGCGGTCCACCACGAAGCCCGGGTTTTCGGTGGGCACCAGGAACGCCGACAGGCCTTTCTTGCCCAGCGCTGGATCGGTCACGGCAAACACGATCGCCAGCTTGGCCCGCTTGCCGTTGCTGACGAACTGCTTGGCACCATTGATCACCCACTCACCGCCCTGCAACTCGGCGCGGGTGCGCAGGTTATGCGCTTCTGAGCCTGCGTGCGGTTCGGTCAGACAGAAGCAGCCAATGGCCTGGCCGGTGGCGAGTTTTTCCAGCCAGGTGTGTTTCTGTTCATCGCTGCCATAGTTGAGAATCGGTCCGCAGCCCACCGAGCTGTGGACGCTCATCAGTGTGCCGGTGGCCGCATCGGCCGCAGAGATTTCTTCGACGGCCAGGGCGTAGGCCACGTAATCGATATAAGTGCCGCCCCATTGCTCGGGCACCACCATGCCCAGCAGGCCAAGCTCACCAAGCTTGCCGACCAGGGCGTCATCGATCCAGCCGGCCTTTTCCCAGGCCTGGGCGTGCGGGGCGATTTCATTGCGGGCAAAGTCGCGCGCCATGTCGCGAATCATGATCTGCTCTTCGGTCAGTTCCAGGTCGTGCATGATTCAGGTCTCCTGGCCGCTGAAAAAACTTTCGACGTGCGCCGCACTGACGTCCTGCGCACTGGCGTGTTTCCATCGCGGCTTCTTGTCTTTATCGATGATGAGGGCACGGATCCCTTCGATCAGGTCGCCGCGCTCGAACCATTGGCGGTCCAGGTGCAGCTCCATGGCGAAGCAGGCGTGCAATGAAAGGTGGCGACCCCGTTGCAGCATTTCCAGGGTCACGGCCATTGCCAGTGGCGAGTGGCCTTGCATGCGTTTGACGGTATCCAGCGCCCACTGATGGGTGTCGGCGATGGTCACTTCCTGCAACTGCTCCAGGATGCTCGGGATATCGGGCAGGCCGAAAAAATGGTCGATGGCGGGGCGCAGGAGTTCAAGGGGAGGGTAGGGCAAGCGTTGGGTGCCCAGCTTGGCCATTGCACCCTGCAGGTCCTTGAGCGGGGTCGACTTCCATTTCAGGTGATCGAGCATATGGTCGAGTCGCGGCAGCATTTCGCTGTTCATCGACCAGTCGGCCAGGCCGCAATACAGCGCGTCGGCAGCGCCGATCTGACTGCCGGTCACGCCGAGCCAGATACCCAGTTCACCCGGCAGCCGGGATAGAAAATAGCTGCCGCCCACGTCAGGGAAATAACCGATCGCCACTTCCGGCATGCCCAGTCGGGTGCGTTCGGTGACCACGCGAAGATCCGCGCCCTGAACCAGCCCCATGCCGCCACCCAGGACCAGCCCGTCCATCAGGGCCATCACGGGCTTGCGGTAACCGTGAATCGTCAGGTCCAGCGCATACTCTTCGACGAAGAACGTCTGGTGCAGATCCAGTCCGTTGCGGTGGCTCTCGTACAGCGAGCGAATGTCGCCGCCTGCACAGAACGCCTTGCCGCCTGCCCCGCGCAATACGACAGCATGGATACCCTCGTCATCGGCCCACGCGTCGAGCTGTTGCCTGAGGGTGCGCACCATCTCCAGATCCAGCGCGTTAAGGTCCGCAGGGCGATTGAGTGTCAGGTGACCAATATGATTGCGTACATCGACCAGAATCGCGCCCCGATTGACAGGTCGTCGAACCGGCAGGGCGGATGAAGCCTGTGAACTCATTCTGAACTCCTTGTTCGTTTGCGCTTTTTTTCTTGTCTGTTCCCGGCGTCGCAGCCGATCGTAGCAGTGCAAATCTGCAAAGCAAAACTGCGTTTAAGCATAGCCCCAAGTTTCAAATTGCCATCGTTTGCGGCTCTGTTCGGTGCGATGAGCTTTAATCCATCTGCCTGCCACATGAATCATCGTGGCGTTCATGAGTATTCTCGCTGCTGTGACTGTCACACATGGGAATTCCTCAAGCCCTTCCATGAAATGATTTCCATGAACGACCTGCCATGAGCGACTTCTGGTGAGCGATAAATACGCCCCGCGCGAATGGGCGCCCCATGAACGTCCCACGATGCCGGGTTCGCCGTCGACGCCCTTGCACTCCAATGCGCGGCGCTGGGCGTTCGCGCTGGTAGGTGTGATCGTGGCGCTGACCGGCGCGCTGGGCAATGCACTGGTCATCGCCAACCTGCCTTATCTGCAAGGTGCGTTGGGCGCTACTTCTCAGGACATCGCCTGGCTGCCGGCCGCCTACATCATGACCAACGTGTCGATGAATCTGCTGCTGGTCAAGTTCCGTCAGCAGTTCGGTCTGCGTGCCTTCACCGAGCTGTTTCTGGTGCTGTATGCGCTGGTGACGCTGGCGCATCTGTTCGTAAACGACATCGATTCGGCCATCGCAGTACGGGCCGCCCACGGCATGGTCGGCGCAGCGCTCAGTACGCTGGGCCTGTATTACATGATTCAGGCCTTCCCGCAGAAATGGCGGATGAAGGCATTGGTACTCGGCCTGGGCACCGCGCAGCTGGCCACTCCTCTGGCGCGTCTGGTTTCCGAGGACCTGCTGCAGATTGCACAATGGCGCGGCCTGTACCTGTTCGAACTGGGCATGGCGATGCTGTCGCTGGGCTGCGTGCTGATGCTCAAACTGCCGCCGGGGGATCGTTTCAAGGCGTTCGAAAAACTCGACTTCCTGACCTTCGGCCTGCTCGCGCCGGGGTTCGCATTGCTGTGCGCGGTGCTGTCGCTGGGGCGCATCGAGTGGTGGCTGGAAGCGCCGTGGATCGGCATTGCGTCGGCGGCGTCCATCGCGCTGATCTGCGCGGGCCTTGCCATTGAACACAACCGCAGCAATCCGTTGCTGATCACTCGCTGGCTGGGCAGCGGCTCGATTCTGCGGCTGGGGCTGGCGGTGATCCTGTTTCGCATCGTGCTGTCGGAGCAGTCGGTGGGTGCAGTCGGCTTTCTTCAGGCGTTGAACATGGGCAGTCAGCAACTGCACACGCTCTATCTGGTGATGCTGCTGGGCAGTGTCGCGGGGCTTGTGGTCAGTGCCCTGACCATCAATCCTGCGCATCTGATCAAGCCGTTGCTGATCTCGCTGGCGATGATGGCGGCAGGGGCGTGGATGGACAGTCATTCGACCAACCTGACCCGTCAGTCGAACATGTACCTCAGTCAGTTCCTGCTGGCGTTCGGCGGTACGTTCTTTCTGGGTCCGACGCTGGTACTGGGCATCAGCGGCGTGCTCGCCAATCCGCGCAACATGATCAGTTTTTCTGTGTTGTTCGGGATCACGCAGAACATTGGCGGCCTGATAGGGTCTGCTGCCTTGGGCACGTTTCAGGTCGTGCGCGAGAAATTCCACTCCAGCCACATCGTCGAACACCTGACCCTGATCAATCCGCTGGTGCAGTCGCGGCTGCAAAGCTACAGCGCCAGTTACGGCTCGGTGATCGCCGACCCGTCGCAACGCAACGTTCAGGGCATCCGGGCCATGGCCACGGCGGCCACCCGCGAGGCAAATGTGCTGGCTTACAACGACGTGTTCATGTTGATCGCGTTGATTGCGGTACTGACCATGGTCTGGATTTCCTTCCGGGTCATTTGGCTGAAAATGACCACTCAACCCCAGGCGCTGGCCCCTGTTGCACCAGCCGCACCGCCTTCCGTATCACCGACCGGCGCACAACCTTCATGACCGAACCCAACACTCCTGACTCCAAACCAGACGCCGAGCGCAGCACTGCCGCGAGTGGTGAAACCGTCAAACGCACTGACGGTCCGGCTCCCGCACCACTGAAATCTCCGGTCACCAGTCGCCCAAGTTCGCGGCGCAAGCGCGTCATCTCTTCGGTCCTGTTTGGTACCGTCGCGCTGGCCGGTGTTCTGATCGTGCTGTATGCGTGGCAATTGCCCCCGTTCACCAGTCCGATCCAGAGTACCGAGAATGCTCAGGTGCGCGGCCAGACCACGTTGATCAGCCCGCAACTGAGTGGCTACGTGTACGAAGTGCCGGTGCAGGACTTCCAGTTCGTCAAAACGGGCGACCTGCTGGTGCGGCTGGACGATCGCATTTACCGGCAACGTCTGGATCAGTCGCTGGCCCAGCTGAATGTGCAGAAGGCCTCGTTGGCCAACAACCTGCAACAGCGGCACAGTGCCGAAGCGACCATTGTCCAGCGTCAGGCCCAGTTGCAGAACACTATTGCGCAAAGCCGTAAAAGTGCCGCCGACCTGCGGCGCAATCAGGCGCTGGTGACCGATGGTTCGGTATCGAAAAGCGAACTGGACGTGACCCGTGCCGCCGATGCTCAGGCGAGCGCCGCCGTCGCCGAAGCCAAGGCGACCTTGCAGATCGCCCGCGAGGACCTGCAGACGGTGATCGTCAATCGGGGCTCACTGGAGGCGTCGGTCGCCAACGCCGAGGCGGCGATTCAACTGGCCCGGATCGATCTGGACAACACCCGCATCGTGGCGCCACGCGACGGTCAGTTGGGACAGATCGGTGTGCGTCTGGGGGCGTATGTCAATTCCGGCGCGCAATTGATGGCGCTGGTGCCGGAGCGGCGCTGGATCATCGCCAATATGAAAGAAACCCAGATGGCCGACGTGCGTCTGGGGCAATCGGTCAGTTTCACCGTCGATGCGTTGGATAACCAGACGATGCATGGTCGCGTGCAGCGTATATCGCCTGCCACCGGGTCCGAGTTCAGCCTGTTGCCCGCCGACAATGCCACGGGCAATTTCGTGAAGATCTCCCAACGCATCCCGGTACGCATCGTGGTCGACGATGACCAGCCGATGCTTGAACGACTGCGGCCGGGGATGTCGGTGGTGGTGAGCATCGACACCAGCACCGAGGGTGATGTGCCGCCGGATCCGACGATGCCTTGATCCGCGGATACTGCCTGGGTGATCGATCCCACGTCTGCCTGTCCACGCAGAGCGTCGGGAACGATCAGCCAGGACTGCTCATTCAAAACAAATGACTGAACACCCAGTACAGCGAGCCCGATAACAAAATCGCGGCGGGCAGTGTCAGCACCCAGGCCGTCGCCAGGTTACGCAAGGTGCGCATCTGCAGGCCGGAGCCGTTGGCGACCATCGAGCCCGCCACACCGGAAGACAGCACATGGGTCGTGGAAACCGGCAGGCCGTACATGTCCGCTGCGCCGATGGTGAACATCGCCACCACTTCCGCCGAGGCGCCCTGGGCGTAGGTCAGGTGAGTTTTGCCGATTCGCTCACCCACCGTCACCACGATCCGTTTCCAGCCAACCATGGTGCCCAGGCCCAGCGCGATGGCGACCACGATCTTGACCCAGGTTGGAATGAAGCGCGTGGCGTCATCAATCTGTTTCTTGAAGGCTTCCAGCTTGTTCTGGGTGTCTACGTCGAAATTTCCGACCTTTTTCTTCTCCATCACGCGGATGGTTTCCGAGGTCAGGTACATGTCGTTTCGCACGTTGGTGACCGCCTCGGCAGGCACTTTGGACAGTGAGCCGTAAATGCGTACTTCATTGCCGATCTTGCCCGCCATCACCGCCAGCGCTGGAATCAGGTCCGGCGTCGATTCCTTGCTGACCAGATAATCCGAGAGCGTCTGGCGCGAATCTGTCGGGGCAGGCAGCGGGGCGCTGCGAATCAGCGCCTGTTGCGTGACCTCGGCCACTGCCGCGAACTGCGTCGCCTGATCGGCAGGCATGGTGCGGTTCAGCGCGTAGGCCATCGGCAGGGTGCCGACCAGAATCAGCATGATCAGCCCCATGCCTTTCTGCCCGTCGTTGGAACCGTGGGCGAACGATACGCCGGTGCAGGTCACGATCAGCAGGCTGCGGATCCACCATGGCGGCGGGGCGTTGCCTTCCGGCGCTTTGTAGAGCGCACGGTTCTTGATGAACATGCGCATCGCCAGCAACAGCAGCGCAGCACAAGCGAACCCCACCAGTGGCGAGAGCAGCAGCGAATAACCGATCTTGGTCGCCTGCGACCAGTCCACACCGCTGGTGCCGTCACGCCCGTGCATCAAGGCGTTCGCAATGCCGACGCCGATAATCGAGCCGATCAGCGTGTGCGAAGACGAAGCGGGCAGGCCGAGCCACCAAGTGCCCAGGTTCCAGATGATCGCTGCAATCAGCAGCGCGAAAATCATTGCGAAACCGGCTGACGAACCGGTTTGCAGGATCAGTTCCACCGGCAGCAAGGCGATGATGCCGAACGCGACCGCACCGCTGGACAGCATCACACCCAGAAAATTGAAGAACCCTGACCAGACCACTGCGAAGCCCGGCGGCAGGGAGTGGGTATAGATCACGGTAGCTACTGCGTTGGCCGTGTCGTGAAAGCCATTGACGAATTCGAAGCCCAGCGCAATCAGCAATGCCACGCCCAACAGGATGAAAGGCGTCCAGGTGGTGACCACCGTGCCCATGTCATCCACGTCCTGCTTGAGGCTGTAACCGGTGAACGCAAGCCCTGCGATGAGAATGGCGAAGAAGATCGTCATGGTCAGGCGACCGGGTTTGCGCCCGAACTGGGTTGCCGACAGGCTCGCCCCGCCAGAGGCGTCGGGGGAAAGTGCGTTGATAGCCATGTGCGCAATACCTGATTGAAAGATTACTGCCATGGTCATTGCAAAATGTGACAGAGATGCGACACAGATCAATTCATCGGGTATTCAGACAGGTTTCCTGATAACCGGCAGCGTCATCTCCTTCAAGGGAGGCGTCAGTAATCGCCGCGCTTGCGAAAGGCCCAGCGACCCGCCACCAACGTGAAGGTCGCGACCAGGGCCACCAGAATCCAGAAGCCTTCCGGGTCAGTGGCAAGCGGTACGCCGCCGACATTCATGCCGAAGAAGCCGGCGACGATGTTGATCGGCAACGCCAGCACCGTGACGACGGTCAGGGTGAAGAGGGTGCGGCTGCTCTGCTCGTTGAGGTTGGCGGCGATCTCTTCCTGCAGCAGCTTGATGCGTTCGCCCAGTGCCGTCAGGTCGTTGATGACCAGCGATGATTCTTCGATGGACTGGCGCAACGCCTGCACATCCTGTTCGCGCAACCATTGTGGCGGGCGATGCAGCAGGCGCATCAGCGAGCCCGGCTCCAGCGCCAGAAGACGTTGCAGACGAACCAGCACTCGGCGCATGGCACCCAGTTCCGAGCGGTTGTTGCTCAGGCGCTGGGACAGCAGTTGGTCCTCGATGCGGTCGACATTCACGCTGGTCTTGCGCAGGAACTGGGTCAGCACCTCACCCTGATCGCTCAACAGGTGAGCCAGCAGCTCCAGTGGCGAGTCGAACTGCTCGCCACGCTTGACTGCCGAGCGCAGCTTGTCCACCGAGCGCAACGGTTGCAGCCGGGCCGTGATCAACAGCCGTTGCCGGGCACAGACCCACAGGGTGGAGATATCGGTCGAGAGCCGGTTGAAGTCGAACACCACGTCGTTGACGACCGCCAGCAACGTGGCGTCCACATGCTCGATGCGGGTCGAGCGCGAGCCTTCGTGCAGGGCCTCGAAAAACTCTTCAGGCAATTCCAGGTGGGTCTTCATCCAGCGTTCGCAGGCTGCGTGCGAGAGATTGAGGTGCAGCCAGATGAAGTCGTTGCTGTCGGTCGGATTCTGCAGATAGTCGAGCGCCGCGACCGAGCCGATTTCCTGACCGCTTTCACCGGGCCGAAAGCGGAAGCCGTAAAGCAGCCCGAACAGATCGGAGTCCTGATGATGGTGCGCGATGCTGTTGTTCATGGCAGTCCACGTGCGGCCAGGCCCGGACGGGGAGGCGAAGTGCGCATGATGACAAGCGGTTATTTCAGATTTGTGACGACTTGTTACGGGATCTTTCTTTTCTCGCGCCGCTGGAACTCAGCTCTTTCCGGGGCCACTCAGGGCGAATGCTGCTGTCTCTTCAACCTGCAGGTACCCCCGATGAGTGACCCGATCGCCCGCGCTTCCCGCGAAACGAGTATCCCCGAGCTTTTTACATCAGGGCAGTTCAACCCTGTCGGTGGATCGCCTCAAGTGAACGAGACGTCCGGACCGGCTGCGTCGGGAGTCGAGTATGGCAACCCCGGCACGCTCACTCAGTTGCTGAGCAGCAACGTCGCCCAGACCGGCGCAGAGTCGTTGTTGAAACGGCTGCTGAGCGCCTTGAGCAGCCAGTTGGCAGGGCAGAACACACAGACGGTTCAGAGCGGCTACACGGATATCGACCAGTCGGGCTTCAACTCGTCCAAGGCGCTCGGAAAGTGGGATGCGCTGCTCGACGGTACGCCACCGGCTGAAAGGGATCAGGCTGCGCGAGAGTTGAACAGGCCGATCGCCGTGGCCCGCATGATCGCCGAGGGCGGCCCTCAGGCGGACAAGGCCTGGGCATTCCTTGAGGCCAACCCCGATCTGAAAACCGCGATGGACACCGCTCAGGGTGGCAAGGCGGATGGCAAGATCACCAAAAAGGATGCCCGGACCTTTGCCCGCAATATGGAAAAACAGGTCGAGCGCGGCACTGACAGCCTGAATGATTACCGCAAGGACAACCCTGACGCCGGCCCACAGTCCACCGAGCTGGTACGTTCCGCTGCCATGATGATGGCCTATGAACCGATCACCGCAGCATCTGATCCGTCCAACGCTCAGGGCGCGCAAGATCAGAAGAAGGTGAACGGACGCACCACAAGTGCCGGGCTGAAGGCCATGAGCGAAGAGAATCCCGGCCTTTCCGATCTCGCCAGGAATGCCGCCACCACCTGGGCGCAGCCGGGCATGTTCGAGATGATGGATCAGGGCAACCGGCGCGGCAAAAAGCTGGCGACCCATGCGCCGGACGGTCTGATGGTCAAGAAAGACATCAGCGCCTGGATCAAGAACAAGGCGCCTGTGGATGACGAAGGCTTTTCCCGGGTGATCTCGGATGCGGCGACGGTAGGTGCCGTGGCTAAGACCGACATCAGCAGCCTGGGCAAGGACGTGTTCGCCAACCCGCAGAATTACAGTGGCGAGCAGAAGTCAGCCGTTCTGGTGGAGTTGCAGCAGGTGAGTGAATACGTGGTCGCCGGGCGCTCGATTCGCGGCACCGAGGCCACTGAAACTGCGCTGGGCGAGAAGATCGCCCAATTGCAGAATGACCCGGATGTACAGGCGTTTCTGGGCGACAACGTCGAAAGACAGGCGCAGATGATTGTGGGCAGCGATCCGGCGCTGGCCAGCGTGGTCAACCAGACGGCTTCTGCGAAAGCCACGTCCGGCGCACCGGGCATGTCCGCGGCGTTCGTACCGGGCGGCACCAACAGAAACACCAATGACAAGAAAGAAGACGTGAAACTTGCCGCCAGTGCCTTTCAGGAAGTGACCGACATTGGTGACAAGATCGGCGTCAAGCGCGCCGGTTCACAGGCCGCGGTGGGGCTTGGAGGGCGTGTCGCAGCCGCGGTGGGCGGCCGGATTGTGGGCGCCATTGCCGGTCAGGCCGCCGGTGCCGCCGCCGCTTCAGCGATTGGCGCGGCGGCAGGTCCGGTGGGCTGGGTGGTCAGCGGCGCCATCGGGCTGGGGATGGGCATCTCCGAGATCGTCAGTTCGGTCAAGGAGCGCAAGGAACGCAAAGCCTTCAGCCGGACCGTGAACCCTGTACTGGATCAGTTCGACATTCCCCGTCCCAAGTGATCAGACCATTGCCAATGGCATCTTGCGGGTGGGCGTCGGCCAGGCCCGATCGATATCGGCCAGGTCTTGTTCGGTCAACCTGATCTGTTCCGCCTCGACGTTCAAGCGGATGTGCTCGGGATCGGTCGCTTTCGGGATGGCGATCATGTTGTCCTGGCGCAGCACCCATGCCAGCGATATCTGCGCAGGCGTGGCGCTGTGACGATTGGCGATTTCATGCAGGGCAGGGTGGTACAGCAGATCACCCGCCTGACCGATCGGGCAGTACGCCATGAGTGGCAAATGACGATTGGCACTCCATAGCATCAGGTCGAACTCGATGCCACGCTGCTCCGGGTTGTACAGCACCTGATTGGTGGCGCAACGCGGGTTGTCCAGTTCGATCATGTCCGGTACATCGAAATTGGAAACACCCCAGGCACCGATCTTGCCGTCTTCGCGCAGGCGTTCGAACGCTTCGACGGTCTCGGTCAGCGGGTACTGACCCGGCCAGTGCAACAGATAAAGATCGATATAATCGGTGTTCATCCGACGCAGGCTGGCCTCGCAAGCCTTCGGAATACCCGTACGGCTGGCGTTGTGCGGATACACCTTGCTGACGACGAACACCTTGTCGCGCTGTCCGGCAATGGCTTGACCGACGATTTCTTCGGCGGCGCCGTCGGCATACATCTCAGCGGTGTCGATCAGGGTCAGACCCTGTTCGATGCCGCGACACAGCCCGGCAATTTCTGCCGAGCGCAAATGACCTTTTTCACCCATGTGCCAGGTGCCTTGACCCAGCACTGGCACGGTGCTGCCTGCCAATTCCAGTGTGCGCATGTGACCCCCTGCAGTTAGTGAACAGGTCTCAGGCAACGGTGTGTGCAGGAGGTTCCCGCACACACCGTTGAAGCGATCAATTACACGCGGAATTGCTTCAGCAGGTCGTTCAGCTGGTCGCTCAACCTTCTCAGGTGCTGGCTGGCCGTGGTGGACTGTTCGGCTGCCAGCGCAGTGCTCTGCGACAGTTGTGCGGCCTGGGTGACGTTCTGGTTGATGTCATCGACCACGTGTGACTGTTGCAACGTGGCGCTGGCGATGGAGGCGTTCAGACCGTTGAGGTTGCGCAGGGCCTGACTGATCGATGTCAGGCTCTGGCCCGCCTGATTGGCCTGTTCGATGGTCAACTGCGAGGAACGACTGCTGTCGCCGATGACCTTGACCGCCGCATCCGAATGCCGTTGCAGGCGCTCGATCATCGCCTGGATTTCGGCCGTGGATTTTTGCGTGCGCTGCGCCAGCAGGCGTACTTCGTCCGCCACCACCGCAAACCCGCGACCCTGTTCCCCGGCGCGTGCCGCTTCGATGGCCGCGTTCAGCGCCAGCAGGTTGGTCTGCTCGGCAATCGAGCTGATCACTTCCAGTACACCGCCAATCTGGGTGCTTTCGCTGGACAGCGTCTGCATGACTTCCACCGCCTGGCCGATCGTGTCCGAGAGGTGCTCGATCTGGCGCAGGCTGTTGTCGATGTTGACCTGACCCTGCTGCGCCTGGGATTCGGCATTGCGCATCTCACTGGCAGCGTGTTCGGCATTCTTGGCCACGTCCTGCACGCCATAGGTGACTTCGTTGACGGCGGTGGCCACCAGATCCATCTGCTGCGACTGTTGCTGGCTGCGGTTCTGCGCCTGCTCGGCGTTGTTGCCCAGATCGGTGGACGCCTGCCCGAGTGTCACGGCAGAGTTCTGCAACTGGCCCACCACGTTGCGCAGCTTGGCGATGAATGCATTGAAATGAGTGCCCAGTTCAGTGATCTCGTCGCTGCCATGGGTTTCCAGCGTGCGGGTCAGATCGCTTTCGCCGCTAGCGATATTGCCCATCGCGCTGACGGCCGCTCTGAGAGGGCGAACAATGCTGCGCACGATCAGGGTCAGCATCAGGATCATGACCACCACGATGCCCGCGATGAAAATCCCGGCGTTCCACATCTGCGTCTTGAACTCTGCGGCCACATCGTCCACGTATACGCCGGAACCAAGAATCCAGCCCCAGGGTTGAAACAACTGGACGTAGGAGGTCTTTTTCACCGGATCGGTGGCGCCTGGCTTGGGCCAGCGATAATTGACCAGACCAGCGCCCTGGCTTTTGACGACCGTTACCATTTCGTTGAACACCGCAAAACCGTCCGGGTCCCGAATGGCCGACAGGTTCTGGCCTTCAAGCTTGGGATTGGTCGGGTGCATGATCATCACGGGCTGCAGGTCGTTGATCCAGAAATAGTCATTCTGGCTGTAACGCAGCCCTTTGATTTCCTTCAAGGCCTGTTGCTGGGCGGCCTCGCGTGGCAGGGTGCCGGCGGCTTCAAGGCCCTGATAGAAGGTAAGAATGCCGCTGGCGGTCTGCACCACATGCATGGTCTTCTCGGCCTTGGCCTGATAGAGATCGTCGTGAATCTGCTTGAGCAGGGTGGCTGCGAGGACAAAGAGCATCAGCACAGAAACGATAAGAATCAGCCATAACCGACGGCTGATGGACAAACTGCGCATATTCATGATCTCTACCCCATACGTTATTTTCTTTTTCTTTTTTCTTCCCTGAAGCGGTCGTCCCGACTGGCGCCAACGCCGACTATCAGGGCCTCTCCAGCTTCTCGGCGCATCATGACCAAACATGAGATGACCGTCACATTTATTTGCAGGGTTGCGGAACTATTTTGAAACCATAGCGAAAGGCTTACACCAACAGGCGTCATTGGCTCTATCGGATGCCCCTGAGTGAATGTAGGATCCAATTCAACAACTGCAGCGAAGGATCGATGCAGCGATCACGGAAGATCGGCCATTGCCAGGAGGCTACTGACAGGATGTCGGGATGGACATGTGCAGGAACGACCCGCTTCGGCGGGTTTTTTGCGTTTGGGGAACGCGTTTTTTTGCCGCGCTACCTGTCCGGCTCACAGCCTTTGAGCACCAGACGCAGGATGGTCCGGGTCGCCGCTTCGTAATCGCTGTCCTCCAGCGCAGCCTTGCCGGTCACGGTTGCGATCTGCCAGTCGAAATCGGCGTACGTCTGGGTCGCTGCCCAGATCGTGAACATCAGGTGGTGCGGGTCGAGCGGGGCAATCTGTCCGCTGTCGATCCATGCCTGAATGCATTCGATATTGTGGCGGGCCTGTCCGTTGAGCTGTTCGATCTGTACAGGCGTCAGGTGCGGCGCTCCATGCATGATCTCGCTGGCAAACACCTTCGACGCAAACGGCAGGTCTCGGGAAATCTGAATCTTGGCGCGAATGTAGCGGCTGAGCACTTCGGCCGGAACGCCTTCGGGGTTGAAGGGGGTAGAGGCGCGCAAAATAGGTTCGATGATGCTTTCCAGCACCTCGCGGTACAGGTTTTCCTTGGACTTGAAGTAGTAATAGACATTGGGTTTCGGAACACCGGCCTTGGCGGCGATATCGCTGGTCTTGCTGGCAGCGAAGCCCTTGTCGGCAAATTCCTCGCTGGCGGCGCGCAGGATGAGTTCTTTATTGCGCTCGCGAATGCTGCTCATGAACCGGATATTCCCTTGCCTGCATGGCGGTCGCGCATGGTAGCACCGGGTTTGCGAAGGGCTCAATGCTGGGTGGTGTCGGGCTGTGCGTCAGTGTCGAACGCTGTGCAAACCTGCCCCAGCGCAACCCTGGTGTCCGCATATCGGTGCCTTGCTACAGAGGGCGTGTTGCAGGTATAGCAAAAGGCTTACAGCGTCAGACGTTATTGGCTCTGTTGCCTGGCTCGCCAGCAACGTAGGATCCAATTCAACAGCTGCAGCGAAGGAACGGTGCAGCGATCAGGGAAGATCGACCATTGCCAGGAGGCTACTGACAGGATGTCGGAATGGTCATGTTCGCAAAACGACCCGCTCCGGCGGGTTTTTTGCGTTTTCGGGACACTGATCAAGCGTCCCTGCCGAGCCCGCCTTGCGTTCCTGTGCCCCCTCGTCGAAAAAACCTGCGCCCTGACACGATGAGCGCGCGCCAGGCTTTGAAGATTGAAGACCGTATCAGCGATCCTGATGTTCAGGAACTTATGGCGTTATTGACGTTGGCGTTCAACAGCTCTTTGTCGAGCCGATTGAGTACAGCGATGCACTCCATCAGTGTGGATTGGCGGTGAAGGTCAATGACGATGTCTGTCGACGCTGAGGCATCAGTGAGTTGATCCAGTGTCACGCGGATCGAGGCTCTGGCGCTGTGAATCACCACCTTGAGATTCATGCTGACCTGCTCCTTCCTGCCCGCTCGCCATCGCAGGTGTCGGCAGGTTACGTCACGGTCCAGCCCGGTGCCCGCTCCATGTGGCATACCCATCCGCTGGGGCAGACCCTGGTCGTGACGTCCGGCACAGGCTGGATTCAGCAGGAGGGTGGCGAGAAGCAGGTGATCCGACCGGGCGATGTGATATGGACGCCGCCGGGCGTCAAGCACTGGCATGGGGCGACGTCCACCACCGGCATGACGCACATGGCCATTCAGGAAGCGCAGAACGGCAAGAACGTCGAGTGGCTGGAGGCCGTGACTGAAGCGCAATATGAGGCCGCGTTATGACGGCTGGCAAACTGGCTCTCTCGACGTTCGCGGTTCTGCTCACCGCCTGTGCCGCCACTGACAAAGGACTCTCCAGCATGAGGTTCCCACGCCCGGCGACGCACGCGCCGTGTCTCCGGCACTGGCCCACAATACTGATGCACTGCTGCTGGGCGAGGTGTGGAAACGCCCCGGTCTGTCCCCGCGCGACAGGAGCCTGGTGACTGTGGCGGTATTGATATCGCGAGGCCAGACGGTCGAGATGGCGTACCACTTCAATCGGGCGCTGGATAATGGCGTCACGCCTTTGGAGCTTTCGGAAACCATTAATCATCTGGCGTATTACTCGGGCTGGGGCAATGCCACGGCAACCCTCCTGATTGCGAAGGAGGTGTTTGCCGTGCGTAATATCGATGCCGATCAACTGGCACCGGTTTCGCCCGCACGACTCCCCCTCGACGAGGCCACCGAACAGGCGCGCGTTGCGCAAGTGGACAAGAACGTCGGCTCCGTTGCGCCGGGCCTCGTGGAATACACGACCAAGGCACTGTTCCGCGATCTCTGGCTGCGGCCGGGGCTGGCACCCAGAGATCGCAGCCTGATTACGGTCAGCTCGCTGGTCGCCAACGGGCAGGTTGCACAGGTGACTTTTCAGCTCAATCGCGCCATGGACAATGGCCTGAAGCAGAGCGAAGCCTCTGAAATGCTCACGCAACTGGCGTTCTATGCTGGCTGGCCGAATACGTTCTCGGCAGTGCCGATCTTCAAGGACGTGTTCAGCAAGCGTCAGGAAGGGTAGGACGTTGTCTGGGGCAGGGCACCCATGGGCTGCAGTTCGCGAATGAGCTCGATCAGCAGACGCAGTCCGACGGGCACCTGCCTGAAGCTGGAGTAATAAGCGTGAAAACCCGGGTCCACATGCGTTCAGTCTTCCAGTACGCGCTGCAATGAACCGGCTGCGATGTAAGGTTCTACGATGGCGGCCGGCACGTACATGAGGCCCACGCCACGGGTGACCAGCGCAACGCCGATACGTGTTTCATCAATGGTGATAGTGCCCGGCACCTCGACTTCAAGCGCCTGGCCCTCCTTCATGAACTGCCAGTCATAGAGTCGGGCATTGCCTAGGCTCTGTACGAAAAGTGGCTGCGCTCGGTGATGCTGCGTTAAAAACAGGCTCGTGCGCGAGTCCGATCGGAATGCTCATTTACAACACGTAGACTCCGCTTCCTCGCCTGTTTTTGCCTTGCCTGACCTTCGCTCGCCGACTTTTCGTACAAAACCTAGACGAATGCGCAGGCAGCGTTGTTGTTTCAGGTCTTCGGGGTGCGTCGGCGTGCCGAAACGTTGCGGGTAATCAGGCGTGCCGACCACCGCCCAGGCCACGTCGGGCGACAGACACCGGGCAATCATGTCTTCCGGGACGGTACCGCCGAACCGGATGCCCGCGTCATGCCCGTCGCCGATCACATCAACCATCTTGTGGGTCACAGTCAGGTCGATTTCGATGTCCGGGGGGTAGTTTCAGGTCTTGCCATCATTTGCGGTGCGTCGCCTTGCGCTGCCTGCGCTGCAACAGCTCATGGCCCGTTACAGCAGCGTGCCTTCATTGCAAATACCCAATACCCGGATCACTGTGTTACGGGTGTTATGGCCCGGACAGCTCAGCAAGTTTCGTTAGTTTGCTCATATTATGGTTAGCTGACTTATTATTTTTCGAGACTAAAGTCTTATCCGATATTGAATGATCGTTCAAAAAATTACATAAATTTCACGTTTGCTGCGCTAGAGTGATATCACTTGGCCATTTCTCTGGTGATTGATTGCAGAATGCTGATCAAGACATATTAATACGTTACTGGCAACGAGAAGTGTTATCACGTGAGTCAAGCGTAGACTGATACGCGGTTTTTGATGCGGGTGTTGGCAGCGTCTTGGACACGTCGTTAGCAAACGCAGTGCGAATCAGCATTGATTGCGGTGCTTTATTCATACCATTGAAGACGCTGACGTCCGTATTTTCAAGAGTCGATACAACACTGCCTTAAGGGCAAGTGTTTCTTATTAATAATTACAAAAAGGGTCCTGCTATGAAGATTCGAAATCTGAATTTAGCGCCACGCTCTGCCGTATTCTTTTCATTGATCATCTCTATTGTGATCGCGCTCGGCATCGTCGCGATAAACCAAATGGAAAAGTTGCACGAGGTGGAGCAGGACGTTGAGTTGAACTGGATGGCGAGCATCCGGCAGACCGGCCTCATGAACTCTGGTGTGCTACGGCTGCGCCTGGAAAGCCTCAGGGCTGTGACCACGCCGGATGAAAAAATCAGGCAAGATACAATCGTTCAATTTGATGGTTTTCGACGTAAACTGGATGACGCAGTTGCTCAATATGAGCCGCTCATCGCCAGTGAAGAAGAGCGCCGTTTGTACTTGGCAGTCAACACGGAAGCGGGTAATTACTCGAAACAACTGGATGCCTTCGAGCGTCTGGTTCGTGCAGAGGATAACGCCAGTGCTGTATTACTGATTAATAATGTCATTCGTCCTCTGACCAATGCACTCGGGGAGAAAATCAATGCACTCACCCTCTTTAATGATGAAGGTGCCAGGCAGGCCGGGTTAAAGGCATCCGCTCTCTATACTCAAGGCTTCTGGACGGTCGTGGGTTTGATTGGAATCGTTGTGGTGTTGACCTTGATACTGGCCACTCTGCTCATCAGAAGTGTGATCTCGCCGACCCGTGAAGCCTTGGCGATCGCAGAGCGAATTGCGGCGGGCGACTTGTCTGAAGATATTCATCCCAGCGGGCGCGATGAGGCTGGCAGGCTTCTGGTTGCTCTGGAGACAATGCAAGTTAATCTGCGTAATACCATCTCTCGTATCTCTGACTCATCGACACAACTGGCGTCTGCTTCGGAAGAAATGACAGCGGTTACTGAAAACGCCAGTAAAGGCCTGGTTCGTCAGAACGATGAAGTGGGTCAGGCCGCGACGGCAGTGACTGAGATGACGGCGGCCGTGGATGAAGTGGCTCGCAATGCCGAAGCGGCCTCAATCACGTCACGCCAGACAATGACGTACACACTGAGTGGAATAGAAAACGTGGCCCAGACGTTGAAGGCCATCGAGGGGCTCGCTGGAAACGTTGTTGAGACAGGCACTCAGGTCAAAGCGTTGTCCACTAGGGCCCAGGACATCAGCAAAGTGGTGGAAGTCATTCGTGCTATCGCCGAGCAAACCAATCTACTCGCGCTCAATGCGGCGATTGAAGCTGCGCGGGCCGGAGAGCAGGGGCGTGGATTTGCAGTAGTGGCCGACGAGGTCCGTGCGCTGGCACACAGAACTCAACAGTCCACGCTTGAGATAGAACAAATGATTTCCGCAATCCAGGGTGATTCTACGCAGGCCGTGACCGCGATGAATGTGAGTTCGGATATGGCCACCCGTGCAATCGGTGTCGCCCAGAGCGCAGATGCCTCCCTTAAGCAGATCGTCGAGGCGATTACCCTGATAAACGAGAGCAACTCACAGATCGCTACGGCGTCCGAGGAACAAGCACAGGTCGCACGAGAGGCTGATCGAAACCTGACCGCTATTCGTGAGTTGTCAACCCAAAGCGCGGCGGCGTCCAGTCAAACGGCGAGTGCATGCGGCGAAATGGCCAACCTTGCGGTTGAACTGAATCGCCTGGTAGGGAATTTCAAGTTTTAGCACTGATGCTGAGGCGAATCTCTGCGGGCATCACGATGGGTGACAAGCAATGGAGCGCCATGTGCCGGGGCGTGGTGTTTGCTGTACAGGAGTCTTCAAAACATCCGGTCGGCAACAGCTTTTAAAAGCTCGGTTGCCGACCGACGTCTTCAGCTGTCAGTTCTCATGAAGGCTGTTCATGCAATCAAAGAGGCCTTGGCTTCACTGATTGCGCGTCACTCGCCACACCGTGTTGGCCAGGTCATCGGCAATGATCAGCGCGCCTTTGGGATCGACCGTTACGCCGACAGGCCGGCCTCGGGTCTTGCCATCATCGCCACGAAAACCGGTCGCGAAGTCCAGCGGTTCACCTGATGGCTTGCCATTGCTGAACGGTACGAAGATCACTTTATAGCCGACCGGATTGTCGCGGTTCCAGCTGCCGTGTTCGCCTACAAAGACGCCATTGGCAAACTTGTCGCCCATTTCCGGAATGGAGAAATCCACACCCAGAGCAGCGACGTGCGAGCCAAGGCTGTAGTCCGGTTTGATCGCGGCGGCGACTTTTTCCGGATTCTGCGGCTGGGCGCGGGTATCGACGTTCTGGCCCCAGTAGCTGTATGGCCAACCGTAGAAGCCACCTTCTTTCACCGAACTGAGGTAATCCGGCACCAGATCCGGGCCCAGTTCGTCACGCTCGTTGACCACGGCCCACAGTTGTCCGGTTTCAGGCTGGATAGTCAGCGCTGTCGGGTTGCGAATGCCGGTGGCGTAGGGCTTGTGCGCGCCAGTCGCAGCATCGATCTGCCACACCATCGCACGATCAATCTCGACTTCCATGCCACGTTCGGTGACGTTGCTGTTGGAGCCGATGCCGACGTACAGGAAGCGGCCATCAGGGCTGATGGTCAGTGCCTTGGTCCAGTGGTGATTGATTGCCGAGGGCAGGTCCGCGACTTTGGTCGGCGCGCCGCTGGCCTGGGTCTGGCCTTCCTGATAATCGAAGCGCACCAGCGCGTCCTGATTAGCCACGTACAGCTTGCCATCAGCGAACGCCAGGCCATAAGGCGCGTTGAGGTTTTCGGCGAACACGGTCTTGGTTTCATAGGTGCCATCGCCGTCAGCATCACGCAGCAATGTCAGACGGTTGCCGCCCTTGACCTTGGTGTTGCCCTCGGCCTTGATGACGCTGGCGATGACATCCTTGGGCTTGAGCTTGGCGGCACTGCCACCACGGCCTTCGGCGACGATGATGTCACCGTTGGGCAGAACAAGCGTCTGGCGCGGAATGCGCAGGTCGGTCGCAATCGCGGTGATCTTGAATCCGTCAGGTACGGTCGGCTTCTGATCGCCCCAGGCCACGGGCTCGGCAATCTTCATGCTCGGCAGCAGGCCGCGTTGCGGTTCCGGCAGCTTAGGGTCCGGGCCGCGCGCCTGAGTGCTGTCCGGCTCACCGCCACAGGCGCTCAACAACAACGCCATGCTCAAGGCTGTCAGTGCGATTTGAGGTCTCATTGCTCATCTCCCGAACGCAGGTTGGTCAGTCCGATCCAGGCGGCCACGACAGCCAGCAGGGTCACGATGACTGAAAGCACCAGGCCCGAAGGCATGACGGCCCAGGCGTCCTTGGCGTGTTCGAACGCGTTGACCAGCCCCAGCACCCAAGTGATCAGCAACAGCAGGAAATACAGCACCGGACGCCCGGCCTTGTGCGCTGCACGGACCAGATTCACCAACGCAAACAACAGCGCAAAACCGCAGAACACCAGCGCCCCGGCGATCAGCCAGGCGGCGAAGTTGGCCCATTGGATCTGGAAGGTCTGGTAGTAGGCAATGTCACTCAACAATGCACCGAGAAACAACGGCACGGTCCCGGCCAGC
Organism: Pseudomonas sp. CDFA 610; assembly: GCF_021147865.1. Classification (NCBI taxonomy): domain Bacteria; kingdom Pseudomonadati; phylum Pseudomonadota; class Gammaproteobacteria; order Pseudomonadales; family Pseudomonadaceae; genus Pseudomonas; species Pseudomonas sp. CDFA 610. Next base: position 200,173 of record NZ_JAGTPM010000002.1, on the reverse strand, counting down.
AGGATCGCGTGAAGCGGGCCTGGTGTCCTTCGGTAAGCGGGATGGGCGGTAACGGTCATAGCGGCTCCTTATCGTTCAGCGATGCCCGGCCAGGTCACGGCACGAATTTACCGGCCGCCGGGGTCGCATTGACTGCGCATAGGAAAGGATCGTGTCGCCAAAGCGATAGTTCAGTGAGTTTTCATGTCGAAATGTGTTGAAGGATCAATGGCATCGGAAATGGAAGACAGCCTCGTGCCAGAGCGGTTGGTGGATGTTGAGGATGAGGCGATACCGGCACTCCGCTTTCCAGTCGCTAGCTCCCGTCTTCGGGAGACCGCTTGCCGGCAGAATCTGCGACCTGGGGCCGCTGCGCAGCCCCTCACTGCCTTCGTAACCTGCGGGAGCTCTCATGCCCTCCGGACTGACCGGGTGAGACAAGCCATTGCGTCCGCCGGTAACTGTTCAAGTAGTATTTATTGGTTACAATGCCTGCCTGAATTTCAGGAGTACTGTGATGACCACCTCTGGCTCGACCGCCCGGCTCCCGGCCCCGTTGATACTCGCCGACCATCCCGCGCTGGATCTGCTCAACACCCGGATGATGATTGACGGGCAGCGCCGCGATCTGTTGATCGGTCACGCGTCGGCGATTCAATGGCTTGAACAGGTTGGTCTGGGAAGTGATGCGTTCGATGAGCGATTGCTCGATGAACTGCAAGAACTGCGCGGGAGCATCGAACAGCTTGTTCAGGCGCGTCTGGAGAACCGCATTGCGGATCCGTCACGACTGAATACCTTTCTGCTCAGGGCTGTGCCGCAGTTGGTATGGGAGCCGTCAAAAGGCCCGGAACTGGACCGTTTCTGTCAGCCGAATGCGACGGATCGCGTCGTGGCGGAGATCGCTTTTGCGGCCGCACAATTGCTGGCCGAGGGTGACTCGTCGCTGCTGCGCAAATGTGAGAGCCATGAATGCTCGCTCATGTTTTATGACCGAACCAAATCGCACAAACGGCGCTGGTGCAGCATGGCGCTGTGCGGCAATCGGCATAAGGTGGCCGAGTTTCGCAAGCGCAAGCAGGACGCGAAAGGCTAGGTTGCGTTCAAGGTTTGCAGATACTGCCCGCTATCGCATCCAGTTCGCGATCATAGCTGGCGCGCTCTGCGGCACTGAGAAAACCCTGGGTCTTCACGAAGCCTGCGCTGTCGGAACGGATTTTCTCAATACGGATGTACAGCGGGTCAGCCTGCTTTTGCGTCAGGCGACCGGCTCTGTACAGACTGCCGATATCCGCCTGCAATACGCTCGCTCTCGTGGAAATATGCGCTTCGTTTCTGTCGGTGATCGTGCCACCGGTCCGGCCTTCAAGCGCTCGCTGTTCAACAAGGTTGCAGCCTGACAAAACCGGTTTTGGTTCAGCTGCAACGGCGCTCAGGCTCAGGGCAGCGAAGGCAGCAGCTACAAGAATTTTCATGGGGTTTCCTGTCATCGTGGGACCGGCCGGGTCAGCCCGGACGGTCCCGATCATGGGGGTGATGATTCAAGGAATCAAACGCTCGCGACGCAGTTTTTCAAACACTTCGAAAAACGCGTCGTCGCTCGCCTTGAATGCGGTAAAGCCCAGTTTGCGGCTTTTCGACATATCGGTGACGACTTCGATCGGGCGACCCAGGTCGGCATCGGTGTGCCACGGTGAGATCAGGCGATTGATATCGCTTTCCTTGAGCTGGTGCTTGCTGACGATCTCGCTCCATGCCTTCTGATCATCGGCCATTTGCTCTTCCAGCGGCGCGGGCTGCGCGGGGAAGTCGGCGGCCTGCAGACCGAAGTAGTCGGCGATCTGGCCCCACATCCAGCTCCAGCGGAACACATCACCGTTGGTAATGTTGAAGGCCTGATTGGCGGCTTCCGGGGTCGTCGCTGCCCACAGCTGTTGCTGAGCGAGCTGGCGGGCATCGGTCATGTCGGTGAGGCTGTCCCACTGGACGCGCGAGCCCGGGAATACGAAAGGACGGCCAGTGGCCTTGCAGATCGTGGCGTAGACGGCCAGCGTGGTCGCCATGTTCATCGCGTTGCCGACTGCCACACCGGTCACGGTGTGAGGACGATGCACGCTCCAGGTGAAGCCGTCTTTCTCGGCAGCGGCGTAGACCTCATCTTCCTGTGCGTAGTAGAAATTCTCGATGTCGAGGCGCGGCTGGGTTTCTCTGAACGGTGTCTGGGGCAGCGTGCCTTTGCCATAGGCTTCGAATGGGCCGAGGTAATGTTTCAGACCGGTCACCAGCGCCACGTGCTGCACGCTTTTGGCGGGACGGACGGCGTCCAGCACATTGCGCACCATGGCCGCGTTGACGCGGATATTCTCGGCCTCGGTGGCCTGGCGCGACCATGTGGTGATGAACACGTGAGTCGGCTTGAGATCGGCCAGCGCGGCGTTGAGCGATGCCGGATCCTGAAGGTCGGCAGCCACTGGAATCACGCCGGGCACGGACGAGGGGCTACGGGAGAGGGCAGCCACCTGCCAATTGTGTTCAAGCAACAATTGCGTGATTGCGCTACCGACAATGCCACTTGCGCCAACAACCAAAGCGGTCTGGGTCATGAGGTTTCTCCTGTGAATGAACAGTCATGGAGGTTCTGAACCACTTTGTACCAGACGGTTCAATCTGATCGTCGTCAGTCGGTGGATGCAGGCTTCGCTTTGTGTCTGCGACAACGCTCCGAGCAGTAGCGCACTTCGTCCCAGCAACGCGCCCACTTTTTCCGCCAGGTGAACGGCAGTCCGCACACGATGCAGGCCTTGACCGGAAGCTCGCTCTTTTTCACAGCGACTCCCCGGCATCCAGTCTGGCGAGCAGAGCCTGACCCCGATTCCAGAGCGCATCCAGCTTGGTGTCCTGCATGCGGTCCAGATTCTTGTACACCATGCCCAGGCGTTGATTGCTGCGCAGCAGGTCGCCGTGGCGCATCAGAAAATGCCAGTACAGCGCATTGAACGGGCATGCGTCTTCGGTGGTGCTTTCGCTCACTTTGTAATGGCAGTCGCGGCAGTAATTCGACATGCGCTTGATGTACTGGCCGCTGGCGCAGTAGGGTTTGGAACCCAGATACCCGCCGTCGGCGTGCATGACCATGCCCAGCGTGTTGGGCAGCTCGACCCAGTCGAAGGCATCCATGTAGATCGCCAGATACCATTCGCAGACTTCGGTCGGTGCGATGCCCGCGAGCAGGGCGAAGTTGCCGGTGACCATCAGCCGTTGAATGTGATGCGCGTAGGCGTACCCCAGGCTCTGGCCGATGGCCTGACGCATGCAGTTCATCTTTGTGTCGCCGGTCCAGTAGAACTCTGGAAGCGCCCGGGTGTTGCCGAACCGGTTGCCGGTGGCATATTCCGGCATTCTCAACCAGTAGACGCCGCGTACGTACTCGCGCCATCCGATCAACTGGCGAATGAACCCCTCGGCGGCGTTCAGGGCAATCTGCCCCGACCAGTACGCCGACTCCACATCGCTGCACACCTGGCGCAGATCCAGCAGACCGATGTTCAGTGCCGCGCTGATGCGGGCATGGAACAGGAACGGCTCGTTGCTGGCCATGGCGTCCTGATAGTCACCGAAGGCGGCCAGGCCGAAATCCAGAAAGTACGCCCAGAGCGCCTGGGCATCGGCGTGGGTCACCGGGTAGTCGAACGTATCCATAGCACCGTAGTGGCTGGAGAAACGCTCTTTCACCAGCGTTATTACCTGGAGGGTGATGGTGTCCGGCGCGAAGCGTGCGGGGTAGGGCGCGGTGACGCCCTTGGGCAGCGCCTTGCGGTTTTCGGCGTCGAAGTTCCAGGCACCTCCCACCGGTGTGCCGTCACCATTGAGCAGCAGCCGACTCTTTCGGCGCATTTCGCGGTAGAAGAATTCCATGCGCAGCTGCTTCTTGCCCTGTGCCCAGGCCAAAAATTCGTTGCGCGAGCACAGGAAACGGCCATCGGCATGCCACTGAATCGGCAGGTCCGTGTCCTTGATGGACTGCTCCAGACGCCAGTCGCCGCATTCGGTGATGTGCACTTCGTCAGCCTGCAACAGCGATTGCCAGCGGTGCAGCTCACCGGGCACCGACCCTGTGTTATCCGGGTCTTCAAGGGAGACGTACTGCACCTGAAAACCGCGGTCGCGCAGGGCTTCTGCGAAGTGGCGCATGGCGCTGAAGATCAGAATGATCTTTTGCGGGTGATGCGGCACATGGCTGGCTTCTTCCATCACTTCGACCAGCAAGACCGTATCGCGCTCTGCATTCAGACCTTGCAGCGACGCCAGGTCGAAGGACAACTGATCGCCGAGGACAAGGCACAGACGTTTAGGTGCTTTCATTCAGGCAGCATCCAGAAATGCAGGGCAAAGGTGGTCATCAGGCATCAGTGTGGCAGCTCAGCAGGGTCAACGCGGACAGCGTGTGGCCGTCAGTGATTTCACCTCTGAGAATCATGTGCTGAACGTCTTTGATGCGCTTGATCATGATGTTATCCACCTCACCGTCGGTTTCTCCGCTGACGTCGCCCGACACTTCGACGACGCACACGGAAACGGCGCTGGCCAGCAGTGAAGTGTTGCTGTGCAGTTTGCCGATCTCGGTGGTGTTCAGGGCCACCATGCCGGTTTCCTCAAGCAGCTCGCGTACGGCGGCTTGCACTGCGGTTTCACCGTCATCGATCTTGCCACGTGGGAATTCGATGGACATCCGGCCGATGGCGCGACGCATCAGCGACGCCAGCACCACACGCCCATCCGGCAGAACCGGCACGACCACTACGCCGTTGATGGGCTTGGGCTCTTTGATGATCTTGTAGCCCTGGCCTTCGGGCCGGGTTCCGTCATTGACGTCGATGACGTCGAAGAACCGGGTGCTCAACAGAGTGGTGATAACAGGTTGTTTCGTAGGGGCGCTCATGTGCATGTCCTTGGCTGGTTCATCACGTTTTTTCAGGCAAACGAACGGTCGAAATAGAAAATCCTGCCAGGCCTGATGTTTTCGACCGTGGCCTGTGCCTTGACGCCTTCGCCGGACTTCTTGCGCCCGGTTTCCTTTATATAACCTTCTTCCGTCAGTTTGATCAGCCGCTGGCGCATGCTCGACTTGAGAACCGGTCGGCCCAGCGCCACAGAGTAGATGGCGGTCGCTTCCGGCGCGCTGAATTCATTGCCCAGAAACAGCAGGGGCAGGCTGGAGTAGAGCGACTTCGAATACAAACGTTCAGCGGTCTGATCGATGAGATCGTTGTGGTCGAAAGGCAGCAGGCTTTCGCGACTCAGCAGCGCCTGAAGCGGGACGAATTGCTGTCGCTCGTTCAGCTTGGCGTCCTGATCGAGGATGGCGAGGTAGAAGGTCGACGACGACCAGCATCTGGGGTCACGGAACGCGTTGCCCACGGTGCCGACCTGCTCGATATAGCCAAGCCTGACGCCGATCTTTTCCGACTCGATCAGGCGCTTGACCCCGGCGTCCATCGACACATCGCGCACTTCGCCATTGAGTACCAGGCCTGGCAGCGCCCAGCTTTCGGCAAAAGGCTCGCTGGGGCGTTTGTGCAGCAGAACCTCGAGCGCATGGGTCTTGCGGCAGTAGCGCAAAACCACGAGGTCGATGGTGTGCAGGTAGTCCATTTTCGACGGGGTGTCGTGTTCGGTCTGGCTCATGTCAAACGGCACCTGATGCGTAAATGTCGTAGTTTACCGGCTCAAGCCCTGGCGCAACCCAGTGAGGCGGGAGCGGGGCGCCCTCCAGCACCTGCTTGCGCACAGCGGTGCTGCGTACGCCAATCTGTTCGGGGGCGATGATGATCGAAAAGGTTTCAAGCAGCTCTGGTCCCAGATAGAAGCTGGGCAGGGCGTCAGCCACGTCCTGACCGACCACCAGTGCGATGCTTTTCGGCGTGCAGCCTGTCGTGTTCGCAAGGCAGGTCAGCAGGTTGAAACTGTAGACAGGGCCTGGGCTCTGGTTGAAGAGTTCTCGTTCGATATCGCTGACCGACAGCTCACCGCCGCACTGATTGCGAACGTTGTCGGTAATAAGGCGCAGCCACTGGAGACGAAGGTCGTAATCCACCATGACCTTGCCATAAGGGTGCTGATAGGACGGCACCACCAAGGTGAGCCTCGCCTCTCGGGAAGCGTGGATCATGACGTTGGCATGGCCGGCGTGGGGCGGATTGAAGGCTCCGCCGTAGACTGCAATCTCATACATGGCGTTTCTCCTGTTGAGATAAAAGTACACTAGATGTACTTATTGGGCAATCACCTCGTGCGCGCAGGTTCTTCAGTGCCTCGAAGCTTCCAGGGATATTGAAGGTGCATTCGTCCTGCGTTTCTTACCCATTTGAAAATGAGTTGAAATTGGCGTTGACGTAAAAGTACATCAGGTGTACTTTTGCTTCATGCAAACGAGGAACACATCATGAATGCCAACAAGATCAAGACTGCTTCGTTCGATGTCGATGCCCAGAAAAGCTTCACGCCGTTGTGCCCTGACGAGCTGCCCGTCAGCGGGGGAGACCAGATTGGTGAAGCGCTCAACTTTATGGCGACCCTTGCCCGACTGCGCCTGGGCAGCAAGGATGCCCACGCTGTGAATGCACCCTGGATCGTTGAAACCCATGAAGGCATGCTCCAGCCAACCGGGCTGAAGCACGCCGACCTGACCTGGGTGAGCCACTGCATACCGGGCACCGAAGGCTTCAAGCTGCTGGATGTGTTGCCTGAGCCACTCGAATACGACTACTTCGTCTGGAAGGGCGTAGAGCCGGATCTGCATCCCTACGGAGCGGTTTGGCATGATCTGGATGAAAAACTGTCCACAGGCGTTATCGAATACCTGAAAGCCAACGGGATCGAACGCGTGATCGTCGGCGGCCTTGCGCTGGATTTCTGTGTCAAGACCACCGCCCTGCAGTTGGCCAGAGCCGGATTTGTCGTGGTGCTTTATGTGCCTGCCTGCCGGGGTATCAGCGAGGAGGGTTCGCTGATGGCGCTGGCTGAAATGGCGCAGGCCGGCATTCTGATTGCCAACACTGCGCAAGAATTGACTGAACTGGCCTGAGGCCTGGGAGACAGACATGGAAAGTGTTTACGATTTCAGCAAACCGATCGTGCGTTCGCCGACTGACGACGACATGTACAAGCTGTCGATGGGGCAGGCGATCTACCACGCCTATCCCAGCGCCGATACCGAATGGGCGTTGCGGGTTCGCTCTCAGGACGATCTGACGCCGTACATCAACGAAATCCGCGAAGCAGTCGATCAGCTTCAGGAGCTGGAAAGCAGTCAGGACATGCTGCGTCATCTGCGTGGTATTCCCTACATCAGCACCGACTACATCGACTATCTGGAGGATTTCCGCCTCAAGCCGCGCTTCGTCAAGGTCGGCGAGAAAGACGGTCAGCTGGAAATCCGTGCACGCGGTCCCTGGGTTGGCGTTTCGCCGTTCGAGGTCAAGATTCTGGCCATCGTCAGCGAGATTCGTAACCGTCACGTCTACCCGGATCTGTCTCTGGAGCAGGTGCGTGAAAGTCTCTACAAGAAGTTCGACTGGTTGAAAGCCAATGCCACGACGGAAGAACTGGCGGCGTTCAAGGTCGCCGATTTCGGCACGCGTCGCAGGATTTCGTACCTGGCCCAGGAAGAAGTCGTGCGCACCATGATGCGCGACTTTCCCGGTGAGTTCGTCGGCACCAGCAACATTCAACTGGCCCGCGAATTCGATATTCGCGCCGTGGGCACACAGGCTCACGAATGGTTTCAGGCGCATCAGCAACTGGGGCCACGCCTGGTCGACAGCCAGAAAGCGGCGCTGGACGGCTGGATCAAGGAGTACCGGGGTGATCCGGGGCTGACCCTGGCCGACTGCATCAATCAGGACGCCTTCCTGCGTGACTTCGATTCGTACTACGCCAAGCTGTTCGACGGTTGCCGTCACGACTCGGGTGATCCGCTGGTGTGGGGCGACCGCATGATTGCGCACTACGAATCGCTGCGCATCGACCCGCAGACCAAGACGCTGATCTTCAGCGATGGCTTGAATCTGGGCGACAAGGCGCTGCGAATCCTGCGTCACTTCCGGGGGCGCATCAACGTTTCCTTCGGCATCGGCACTGACCTCACCAACGGCGTCGAGGGCGTGAAGCCGCTCAGCATCGTGATGAAAATGGTCAATTGCCAGGGCCAGCCCGTGGCCAAAATCTCCGATGCGCCAGGCAAGAGTCAGTGTGAATCGCCGGAGTTTCTGTCGTACCTCAAGCAGGTTTTTCAGGTCAAGGAGTAAGGACATCATGAATACGCAAACCAGTCTGCAAACCGAGATCCAGTCAGCCTTGGGCATTGACCGAGGCATCACCGACGCTGCCAGCGTGAACGCCGAAATCGCCCGACGCATCGGCTTCATCAAAGGCGTGCTGCTTGAATCCGGCGCCAAAGCGCTGGTGCTGGGCATCAGCGGCGGGGTGGACTCATCGACCACTGGACGCCTCTGCCAGCTCGCGGTCAATGAGCTGAAAGGCGATGGTCACAACGTTAAATTCGTTGCCGTGCGCCTGCCTTACAAGACTCAGGCCGATGAACACGATGCTCAGGCGGCATTGAGCTTTATCCAGCCCGACCTGATCACCAACGTGAATATCGCCGGTGCGGTCGACAGCGTGATGGACGAAATCTCCATCGAAGGCCTGGATCCGAGCCCGGAGCTGACCGATTTTGCCAAGGGCAACGTCAAGGCCCGTACCCGGATGCTGGCGCAGTATGCGATTGCCAACTTCGTCGGTGGTCTGGTGGTCGGGACCGACCACGCCGCCGAGGCCGTGATGGGGTTCTTCACCAAGTTCGGCGACGGCGCCTGCGACCTGGCACCGCTGAGCGGTCTTGCGAAAGGTCAGGTTCGCCTGCTTGCAAGTGCGCTGGGTGCTCCGGCCCACCTCGTCAGCAAGGCCCCGACGGCCGACCTTGAAGACCTGGATCCGGGCAAGCTGGACGAAGTGGCGTACGGCTGCACCTACGACGACATCGACAACTACTTGCTGGGCAAGGATGTGTCGGCATCGGCTGCGACGATCATCGAAGCGGCTTACCTCAAGACTGCTCACAAGCGTGAATTGCCGATTTCTCCTGTCTGAAGTCCTGCGCTGATCACCGGTCAGCCTGCGTCGTCAGCGCGTATAGGGGCGCAGAGCGTCCAGCGTCCCTAAGGTTGTCGCCTAAATCGGTGTATACGCTTGAATTGTGATTCAAAGATGTTGAGTATACGCAGCGTGTATATTCGACTTGGTCTTTCACATGTCCCAACAAGTCTTCCTCCGCGACGCCATGCGCCGTCTCAACTTCACCCGCGACGCGCTCGCTCAGCGTCTTGGCGTCTCGCGCCGTGCGCTGGACAGCTGGTTATTACCTGACGAGTCCGTCGAAATGCGCAAGATGCCGGACATCGCACAACGCTTCGTTCTGGAGATTCTGAAGGGCAGTGCAAGTGCTTTGCAGCATGTCGGCTCAAGGCCGCACGGCAACGAGGAAGTTGCCCGGCATTTGCTGTCGGTCGAGACCTATACCCGTGAGTCTGTCGAAGAACTGCTGCGTATCGCCGACATGATGCAGCCAGTCGCTCGTCGCCAGAAAACCACGCGTGTGCTTGAGGGTGCCGTGCTGGCCAATCTGTTTTTCGAAGCCAGTACTCGCACGCGGCTGAGTTTCGCCTCGGCTTTTGCAAGGCTGGGCGGTGCGGTGTGCGACACCACCGGATTCACCTTTTCATCGATGGCCAAAGGTGAGTCTGTCGCCGACACCAGCCGTGTCATCAGCGGTTACGCCGACGTCATTGTCGTGCGCCATCCTGAACAGGGCGCGGTCGCCGAGTTTGCCCAAGCCACTCATGTCCCGGTCGTCAACGCAGGCGACGGTCCGGGCGAGCATCCCAGCCAGGCGCTGCTGGATCTCTATACCATTCAGCGCGAGTTCTCGCGTCTGGATAAGTTGGTCGACGGTGCTCACATCGCGTTCGTGGGCGATCTCAAATATGGACGCACCGTGCACTCGTTGAGCAAGCTGCTGGCGCTGTATCGCAACCTGACCTTCACCCTGGTCTCGCCAACTGCGCTGGCGCTGCCTGAGCATCTGGTGCAATACCTTGCGGACAAGGGCCACCGCGTGGAGCAAACCCAGGATCTGGCCAACGGCTTGAAAGGTGCCGATGTGGTCTATGCGACGCGCATTCAGAAAGAGCGTTTCGCCGAGCAGGAAACGCTTGAGGGTTACAGCGCTGATTTCCAGATCAATCAGGCGCTGGTCAATGCGGTGTGCGGTGCCAACACCCTGATCATGCACCCGCTGCCAAGGGACTCGCGACCGGATGCCAACGACCTGAGCACCGACCTGAATCTCGACTCCCGGCTGGCGATTTTCAAGCAGACGGACAACGGCATTGCCGTGCGCATGGCGATCTTCGCTTCGCTGCTGGGTGTTGAAGATCAGGTGCAACGGTCATTGCGTGATGTGGGATGGCGCGTCCCGATTTATCTGGGGCCGGATGAGGGCGTGCCTTATCGCGAACAGTGATGTTGGCAGAACGGGTGGCCTGCCCGCGCATCCTGGCGATCATGTCCTTTGCAAGCTGATCGCCCGGCCTTGCGCCCGCCCCGCAGGCCGGCGACGACGTCGCCGTGCCCTGACCCTTCAAGGCCTATGCAGCCCAGTTCTAGGCTCTGTACGAAAAGTGGCTGCGCTCGGTGATGCTGCGTTAAAAACAGGCTCGTGCGCGAGTCCGATCGGAATGCTCATTTACAACACGTAGACTCCGCTTCCTCGCCTGTTTTTGCCTTGCCTGACCTTCGCTCGCCGACTTTTCGTACAAAACCTAGTCTTTTACTGTCCTGGCTAGTGGGTTGTTTCTTATGGAAAACTTATTATTCAACTAAGTGTTGGGTGCTTCGCCTGCCATAAGCTTGATAGAGTTGATGTAATAAAGGTGTTTGTTTAACTGAAAAAAGCAATGGGTCAGTTCTACAAGGCTGCTATTGGCAAGCGTAGTCTGTTCAGGTTTTGCTTTGCATTTTTTGGCACTTTAATTATGAAATTATCAAGTTATTTAGTGTGAATCGCTTTATGCGATCAAATATTTGTTAGTGTATGGCGGTAGTTGTTATTCAGGGCGGGGTGCGCTTGGCAAGGTGCTCGATGCGCCCCTGTCTGCTATTGGATGCAAAACCTTACATGAATGACTGTCTTGAAAAAAGTGGCGCTCGATGAGTGCGGCTTTTTCTTTTGATGGTTCTATGAGGATGCTGAAATGACTATCGATAAGGCGTTAGTGTTGCGTACGTGTGCCAATAATATGGCCGATCATTGCGGCCTCGTCTGGCCCGATTCCGGCATGGTTGAATGCAAGTACTGGCAATTGACAAGAAAGCACGAGAACGGACTGGTCGGCTTGTTATGGGGGGCAGGGACACATGCTTTTCTGAGTCTGCACGCAGATGCTCGATGGGTTGTCTGTGAAGTTATTGTTACAGACCTCATCGGCCTGGAAGAGCTCGGAATGGTGAAGTTTCCGCGTGCGGAAGTCGTTCATGTGGGGGACAGGATCAGTGCATCCCGGTTCATTTCGAAACATCAGGCCGACTACGCAGCCAACCTTTCGTCTCCTGTTGCAACCGCCGTTTTTCCCGTAGCAGAACACACCGCCAGTCACGAGATTTTCGACGTTGCCCTGTTCAACGGAGTTGATCACCCTGAGCACACTCTGCCCGCGGCAACGCCGCAGACACTGCAGACCGCTACGTATGGCGGAACGTTGAGTGGCGAAAACAACAGTAGGCTTATTGCAGGTTATGGAAGTACAGAAACAGCCGGTAACCACAGCGACCTGATTGCAGGCTATGGCAGTACAGGAACCGCGGGTTCGGACAGCTCGCTGGTTGCAGGTTATGGCAGTACCCAAACGGCAGGAGGGGAGAGTGTGCTGACGGCAGGTTACGGCAGCACCCAAACCGCACAGGAAGGAAGCAACCTGACCGCAGGGTACGGCAGCACCGGGACTGCGGGCTCCGACAGCTCACTCATCGCCGGATACGGCAGTACGCAGACCTCGGGCGGAGATAGCTCACTGACGGCGGGATACGGGAGTACCCAGACTGCACGAGAAGGCAGCAATCTGACTGCTGGCTACGGCAGCACCGGGACTGCGGGTTCCGACAGTTCGCTGATCGCAGGTTACGGCAGCACCCAGACTTCCGGAGAAGACAGCTCGCTCACGGCGGGATATGGCAGTACCCAGACCGCTCAGGAGGGCAGCAACCTGACGGCGGGTTACGGCAGTACCGGCACGGCAGGATCGGACAGTTCCTTGATCGCGGGTTATGGCAGCACGCAAACCTCCGGGGGAGACAGTTCACTCACCGCCGGTTACGGCAGTACACAGACGGCCCAGAAGGGCAGTCACCTGACTTCCGGTTACGGCAGTACCGGTACAGCTGGCTCCGATAGCTCGCTGATTGCAGGCTACGGAAGTACACAGACGTCTGGCAGTGACAGCGCACTGACGGCCGGTTACGGCAGCACGCAAACCGCACAACAAGGCAGCAATCTGACTTCCGGTTACGGCAGCACTGGCACCGCAGGCTCCGATAGCTCTCTGATTGCCGGTTATGGAAGCACGCAGACATCGGGCAGTGACAGTTCGCTCACGGCAGGCTACGGGAGTACGCAGACCGCTCAGGAAGGCAGCAATCTGACTGCCGGGTATGGCAGTACCGGAACCGCAGGATCTGACAGTTCGCTGATCGCGGGTTACGGCAGCACACAGACCTCGGGTGGGGACAGTGCGCTGACGGCGGGATACGGCAGCACGCAGACCGCTCAGGAAGGCAGCAATCTGACTGCTGGATATGGCAGCACCGGGACCGCCGGTTCGGAAAGCTCACTGATTGCCGGATATGGCAGTACCCAGACATCGGGCAGTGACAGTTCGCTCACGGCAGGCTACGGCAGTACGCAGACCGCTCAGGAGGGCAGTCACCTGACTGCCGGGTATGGCAGTACCGGAACCGCAGGATCTGACAGTTCGCTGATCGCGGGTTATGGCAGCACACAGACCTCGGGCGGGGACAGCGCGCTGACGGCGGGATACGGCAGCACGCAGACCGCTCAGGAAGGCAGCAACCTGACTGCAGGGTACGGCAGCACCGGGACAGCAGGTGCCGACAGTTCGCTGATCGCCGGCTACGGCAGCACACAGACCTCTGGCAGTGACAGCTCGCTCACGGCGGGCTACGGCAGTACCCAGACCGCGCAACAAGGAAGTGTACTTACAGCCGGCTACGGCAGCACGCAAACGGCCGGAGATGGAAGCGATCTGATAGCAGGGTATGGAAGTACCGGCACGGCAGGTTCGAGCAGTTCGCTGATTGCAGGTTATGGCAGTACGCAGACAGCGAGTTACAGAAGCACACTGACCGCAGGGTATGGGAGCACTCAGACCGCCCGGGAATGTAGTGATCTGGTTGCAGGTTATGGCAGCACTTCAACTGCCGGATCGAACAGTTCGTTAATAGCCGGATATGGAAGCACTCAGACGGCGGGCTTCAAGAGTGTCCTGACTGCCGGGTACGGCAGTACGCAGACGGCACAGGAGCGCAGTGATCTGATTACCGGCTACGGAAGCACATCCACTGCCGGTTATTCCAGTTCGCTGATTGCGGGTTACGGCAGTACGCAGACGGCAGGCTACGAGAGCACGTTGACTGCCGGCTACGGCAGCACCCAGACGGCACAGGAGCTCAGTGACCTGGTGACCGGCTACGGAAGTACGTCTACTGCCGGTTATTCCAGCTCGCTGATCGCAGGTTACGGCAGTACCCAGACAGCAGGTTATGAAAGCACGTTAACCGCCGGTTATGGCAGCACGCAGACTGCCCAGGAAAACAGCTCGCTCACCACCGGCTACGGAAGTACCTCCACCGCCGGTTTTGCCAGTTCGCTGATCGCAGGCTACGGCAGCACCCAAACAGCAGGGTATGAAAGTACCCTGACTGCGGGATACGGCAGCACCCAAACAGCAGGGTATGAAAGTACCCTGACTGCGGGATACGGCAGCACACAAACCGCAGAACGCGGAAGTTCTTTGACGGCAGGGTATGGCAGTACCGCAACTGCGGGAGAAGACAGTTCTTTGATAGCCGGTTATGGCAGTACCCTCACCAGCGGAATCCGAAGTCTGTTAACCGCCGGCTATGGAAGTACGCTGATCGCCGGACTTCGCAGCGTTCTGATTGCAGGTTACGGCAGCAGTCTTACATCGGGAATGCGCAGCTCCTTGACTGCCGGCTACGGCAGTAACCAGATTGCAAGTTATGGGAGCTCGCTGATCGCGGGCCATGAAAGCATTCAGGTTGCCGGGCACAAAAGCATGCTCATTGCCGGCAAGGGCAGTTCGCAGACAGCGGGCTTTCGCAGCACCCTTATCGCCGGTGTGGGCAGTGTGCAAATGGCCGGTGATCGCAGCAAGTTGATTGCCGGTGCAGACAGTAATCAGACCGCGGGTGATCGCAGTAAATTGCTGGCCGGTAATAACAGCTACCTGACTGCCGGTGATCGAAGCAAACTGACGGGAGGTAATGACTGTACGCTGATGGCTGGAGATCAAAGCCGGTTGACCGCTGGAAAGAACAGCTTTCTGACAGCTGGCGCCCGTAGCAGGCTCATTGGAAGTGAAGGTTCGATTCTCTCGGGTGGGGAAAATTCTACGCTGATCTTCAGGCTGTGGGACGGCAAACGGTACAGGCAGCTTGTTGCTAAAACGGGAGAGAACGGAGTCGAAGCCGACATGCCGTATTACGTGAACGAGGCTGACGACATCGTGGCCAAACCGGATGAGGACTACATTTAGACGCTCACCGGAGGCGTCGAGAACTTTGGTATTGAATCATCGACAAGGCGTGTCGGTGGAGGCACGGGACATGACGTCCCTTTTTAGAACATCTCGGCAGTGCGGGTCTGGGTGTGGCGTATTTTTTTCAAGAAGAAGTTCCAGCTGTCTTGCAAACGTTTATCAGACTGACTGCAAAAAAAGCCACCCGAAAGTGGCCGTATCAATAGATCGATACGTTGTCTCACAGGTGCCGTCTCGACAGCGGGGTGCCAATGCTTTGCCCTGCACCCCTCAGCCTTTGGAACGACGGTTCCACCAATCAGAACCTGTATTTGGCCGTCAGCGTGTAGTTGCGCGGATCGCCGTAGGTGTCGGTGGATCCCCATACCGAGCTGGTACCAATCGCCGCGTAGTAGACCCGGTCGAACACATTGTTGGCGTTCAGTTGCAGGTCCAGATGCTTGTTGACCTGATAACCGGCCATCAGGTCGGCGACGGCATAGCTACCCTGTTCGAGGCGATAGCTGCCGTCGGTGAGGGCGATGTCGTTGTACATGCGGCTTTGCCAGTAGACGTTGCCGCCTACGCGCAGTTTTTCCAGCGGGCCTTGAAAGCGGTACATGGTCGACACCTTGAACAGGTGTTCAGGTGTGTCGGTGTCGAAGCGCTGGTTCTTGTTCGCCGGGTCGGCATCCTTCATGTAATGGGCGCGGGTGAAGGTGTAGCCTGCGCCAACCTGCCAGTTCTCGGTCAGTGCACCTTGCAGCTCCATGTCGACACCCTGGCTGCGCACCAGGCCTGACGCATCGTAGCAAGTGAGCACCGGGCAGCCTGCCTGGGTCGAGGTCTGGGTTCCGAGATTGGTCTGGTCAGTGCGGAACACCGCGAGGCTCGCGTTGAGCGCGCCGTTGAAGTATTCGCCCTTGATGCCGACCTCATAGTTTTCACCGACGACGGGCTTGAGCTGCGCGCCGGACAGGTCCTGATAGTTCTGTGGCTGGAAGATGTCGGTGTAGCTGGCATACACGGAGTAAGTGTCGTCCAGCTTGTAGATCAGGCCGCCGTAGCGCGTCACGTTTTTGGTGACCTTGTAATCACCATCGCCGGTGCGGTCATCGTAGTCGTACCAGTCCAGACGACCCCCCAGAATCATCGTCAACGGATCGGCCAGACTCAGGCGTGTAGTGAGGTAGACGCCTTCCTGCGTGGCAACGCTGTGCAGGTTGCCGTCGCGTACGAAGTTCGGCTTCGGCGCGGCGATCGGCAGGCCGGTGTCGTAGGGGCTGTATTCCTTGCTGTCCTTGTCATAGACGCGTCGACTGGCTCCGATCACCAGCTCGTGGGTGCGCCCCAGTGCTTGAAAAGGACCGCTGGCGAAGGCATCGAAAGCTGTCTGTTTTTCCTCGGGGCGCGACTGGTAAGCCGTGGTTTCCAGCGGGCCGTTGTAGCGCGACAGGTAGGTGCCCGAGAACAGCCCGTCCAGGGACGAGGCGGTGCCGGCCAGGTGCAGTTTCCAGTCGTTTTCGAAGCGGTGTTCCAGCTCGGCGAAGACGGTATCGATCTGCAGCTTCTTCTTTTCCCAGTCGGATCCTGGGTAAGTGGAGCGGGGCAGGTTCAGGTGGTGTCCATCGGTGCCCAGTGGCAGGCCGCCCCAGAAGAAGTTGGTTTCGTCTTCCTGGCGCGAATAGCCCAGTGTGGCGGTCGTGGCGTCGCTCAGGTCAGCCTCGACTACGCCGTAAAACAGGCCGTGGTCGCTCTCTTCCTTGTCGCGAAAGCTGTTGGCATCCTGATAGGAGCCGACCACGCGGCCGCGCAGGGTGCCGCTGTCGTTCAGCTTGCTCGATGCATCGAACTCGCCGCGATAGTTGTCCCAGCTTCCGGCGCTGCCGGTGAGGGAGACCTGAGGTTCTGCCGTCGGACGCTTGCGCACCATATTGATCGCCGCCGAGGGGTTGCCTGCGCCTGTGATCAGGCCGGTGGCGCCGCGAATCACTTCGACGCGGTCGAACATCGCCAGATTCGGCTGCACGCCCATCGTGAAGCCTGAGTACGAGGCGGGAATGCCGTCGTACATGATGTTGTCGATGTCAAAGCCGCGGGAGGTGTAAGTCTGTCGGCCCGGTCCGCTGGCCTGGCTGAGGAACAGACCGGGTGTATTCCTGACCACATCGTTGACGCTGGTCATGGCCTGGTCGTCCATGCGCTGGCGGGTGATGACCGTCACGGCTTGTGGGGTTTCGCGCATGCTCAGGGGCAGTTTCGTGGCAGTCTGCATGACGCCGGTGGTGTAGGAGCCGGAGCCTTCCGTAGTCGTGCCCAGTCGGTCGTCGCTGATCTCGGTGGCGCCCAGTTCCATCGTACCGGTCGCTTGTACGGGGTCGGGTTCTGCGGCAAAAACCCCTTGAGAGGTTGCTATCCCGATGCCGATAGCCAACAGGCATGGCGTGAAACGAAAACGGCTTTGCAGTTGCTGGCCCGACATGAACCTGACACTCCCTGAACGCCTTCCTTGGCTGCATGATAATGTTGATAAGAATGATTCGCGTTAGTGTGACAGATTGTTTCTTTCAGAAAAAGCTCACGCGGACAAATACTTAACAAAATTTTCACATTGTCGGGCGGTCGAACAATCTGGACAGGCGAGTGTTCAGGGGCAAAAAGCGGGGCGTGGATAAGTCATAAGTCAGGTGTCACAGTGTCGTGGATGCACTGCGTACTGCTGGAAGTCGCTTGCCGGGGATGGCGTCCGCTCAGTCGCTGATACAGCGCCTGAAAAGACGTATCGCCGGCAAGCCGCGTCCCACGGAAAGCGCGTTGTTTCAGAACCCCATGATGTGTTTCATGAGCCAGGCATCCATCAGAACTGCCAGTCCAGCGACAGGCCCACGCCGTGAGTCTTGTCACGCGAACCCAGCAGGCCGTTGTAGTCCAGGTTGACGCGTGCGTCCTTGCCCAGCGCCAGGCTGGCGCGAGCGCCGACGACCGCAGCGTCACGGTCTATCGAAACGCTTTTTACCGCGAAAGTGTTCACGCCGCTGACGAACGACAGATGTTGTTCGGACGAGGTGTCGCTCAGGTTGTGCTGCCAGCCCAGGGTTGCCGAAACGTCCAGCTTCTGGGTGTCGTTGAGGTTGAAACGGCTGCCTGCGCGTACACCCAGCGTGGACAGTACGGTGTCGCGGGTATCGTCACCGCCCTTGAGTGCCGTGGCGCCGCCTTTCTCGGTGAAGCTGTCGCTGTCCAGATGCACATAAGCCAGGTTGGCGAACGGCTCCAGTGCCAGCGGTTGCACGTTCAAACGGTACGCCGCTTCGGTGAAGACCTGAGTGGACTGCGCATCACGCTTGACCTTCTGACGGTCCGAGAACGGACCGAATTGCAGGTCACGCTTTACGTCGATGCGGTGCCAGCTGTGAGACGCGCCCGCGGTGAGACGCATCGCACCTTGCTCGTGCCCGATATAGGCACCCAGGTGGTAGCTGTCTGCAGATGCACGCGAGTGAGTGTCATCACCCAGGCTCAACGAGGTGTCGCTGTAACCGGCCATTGCGCCCAGTCGCGTGTGGTCGCTGATCAGGCCGTCGACGCCCGCGAGCAAGCCACCCAGCGATGACGTCGAGCTGGCGCCGTCGCTGCTGCCGCTGTTCTTGCCCCAGGCACCCAGCGCCTTGACCCAGACATTATTGTCGTCGCTGCCCGGTGCCGGCTGGTCGTACAGCCCTTCGACCCGCAGGCGGTCGCCCACGGCATCGCGCAATTGACGACTGTCGTTGATCAGTTGGGTCGCGATGGCCGGATGCACTTCACCCGACAGTTGCGTGAACGCGCGACGAGCCGTGAGGGTGTCCGGACTCAACGCCACACTCTCATACAACGCGTTGCCAGCGCCCAATTGCTCGATGGCCGAGGCAACACTGCGCTGATTGGACGTTTGTGCAGCGCTGGCAAAACTGTTGCCATTGCGCTCGACGGCCAGGGTGATACCGGTGCCGGTGTACGCCAGATTTCCACTCAGAAACGCAGTGTTCGTCAGGACCGAATCAAACTGACCCTGTACGCCGCCCGCAGCCTGCAGTACATCGAACGGTCGGTTGAGGATGCTGTTGGTCTGGCTGTTGTTCAGGAGCGACGGGTTGGTTTCCAGTGAAAGCATCATGTTGGCACCGGTGACTGTGGCAGTGCCAGCTGCGACGATCCGGTCACTGCCTGAAGGCGAAAGCTCGACCGCGTAGAGCGAGCCCGGCGCCAGGGTAAGATCGCCGTCCACGCGCAGCGTACCGATGGAATTGCCTGGCGCAACGGTGCTGCTGCGTCTGGCAAGCAGCGAGCCGATGCGGCCGTTGCCACCCAGCGTAGCGTTGTCGTTGAGGATCACGGCTGATGTCAGTGAACCGTTCACCGACAGGAGGCCTTGATCAACCAGTGTTGGCCCGCTGTAGGTGTTTGCGCCGGTCAGCATCAGCGTGCCGATACCTTGTTTGGTCAGACCGCCATGTCCGGAAATGTCGTTGCTCCAGACATCCAGCCCGCACTGCGGCCCGGCGCACGTACGCTGTGTGGGTTTGCCTGCGTCGACCACAGCACCGATGCCCGGAATATTGGCCACGAACTGGCTGTCCCCATAGCCGCCCTCGATGCGAAATTCAGCCGGAATGTCCGCCTCGGTCACGAACATGGCAGGGCCGTCGATGGCCTTGCGCAGGTTAATCATGCCCCAGCCGTACAGCGCATCGATGCCTGGGGCGCCGAGGTCGGTGGCGGTGGTTTTCAGCACTTCGGCAACCTGCGCGCCGGTCATATATGGAAAGCGCTCCATCAACACTGCCATGCTGCCCGCAACATGGGGCGCGGCCATGGAGGTGCCGTTCTTGTTGGCCCAGTCACTGGCAAGGTTCTCAAGGCTGTTGCCGTTGATCACCGCGCTATAAATGCGCGTGCCCGGTGCCGATACGCAAAAGCTCGCGGTATAGCCGCAACGTGAGGAGAAGGTGCTCAAGGTGTAGGGCGTGGTGGCCGACGCAGCCGCGTTCGGATTCTGTTGCAACGCGGCAACGGTCAACCAGTCGGGTGCGATGTCCGGAACGAAATACCCCAGACCGGCCATGGCATCCGGGTTGTTCAGGTTGTAATCGTTGCCCGCGGCAAAAATCGTCACCACGCCACTGCGTGCAGCGTTGACAGCACCTGCGTAAGCGCCTCCCTCCGGGGAGTCGATAACCTGCGCGATTTCGTCGAACTGCACCTGTGCGTCCTGCACGGTGAAGTGCGCAAAGGCTGGATCACGCCCGCCGTTCGCAAAGCGGTCGGTGATGCCGATGCCCCAACTGTTGTTGATCAAACGAGCGCCGCTGTTGACCAGCGCATCCCAGCCCGCTTTATAGACGGCACCGTCATTGCCCAGCACAATTCCGTCCTCGGGCCCCGGATCACCATTGTCGGCGCTGATGATCTGCGCATTGAAGGCCACGCCATGCATGGGGCCGCCATCGCGGCTGCCACCCGCAATACCTCCGACATGCGTGCCGTGATTGCCGAGCTTTCCCCCGGAGTCCAGAGTCGGTGTGCCGTCGTAGCGAAATACATCGCCCGCTTTCACAGGAATGTACGGGTCTGTGTATTCGCGTATACCGCTGGTAACCAGATTGACCACTTTGCCCGGACCCGAAAACTCCGGGTGCGCGGCATACACCGGCTGGTCGAAAATGCCCAGCTTGATGTCCTTGCCGGTATAGCCCGCGGCATAGGCGTACTGGGCCTCGATGGCGGCCAGTCCCCAGTCGGCGTTGAATTCGGCCGTTCGCCAGCTAGCGGGGTTGTTGGGCAGTCCGGTCTCGACGTAAGGCGCGGCCTGCGCAACGTTCATGGTCGCGAGGTAGACCGTCAGTGCGCCGCAGGAGACGCGGTTGATCGCCCTGATGGACTGACGAAGGGAGGTGACAGAGGTCTGTCGGGTGATAAACGCATCGTTCATGAAACTACCGTCCTTAGTTGACGCACACAAAACTCCGCGCGCATGCATGGGCATGCGCGTTGTTCTTTTTTGAAGCGAGAGGGCTACGGAATCAGAACTGCCAGTTGAGGCTCAGCCCGATACCGTGGATTTTTTCGCGGCTGGCCAGTTGGCCGTTGTAATCCAGGCTTACCCGGGCGTCCTTGCTCACTGCCAGACTGGCGTGGGCACCGACCAGCGCGGCATCGCGTACCAGAGGTGAGCTTTCGATTCCGAAGCTTGCGCCGCTGGATGCGAACGCCAAATGTTGCTGCGAGTCGGTGTCGCTCAGGTTGTGCTGCCAGCCAAGACTGCCCGACAGCTCGAGTTTCTGTTGATCATTGAGGGAGATGGTTTTCAAGGCGCGTGCGCCGAGGGTGCTCAGTACGGCATCACGCTTGTCGCGACCGGCTGACAAGGCGGCTGCGTCGCCTTTTTCGGTGAAACCATCAGTGGCCAGATGCACGTAAGCAAGGTTGGCAAAGGGCTCGATCGTCGCTGGCTGCAGGCGGATGCGATACGCCGCTTCGGTGAACACCTGCGCGGTCTGGGCGTCGTGTTTGGTGGTTTCCCGACCGCTTGCGCCGCCAACCTGAACATCGCGTTTGGCGTCGATACGGTGCCAACTGTAGGCACTGCCCAGTGTCAGACGCAGCGCGCCCATTTCATGACCGACATAAGCGCCCAGATGGTAGCTGTCGACGGATGCACGTGAATGTGTGTTCGAACCCATGGCAAGCGAGCTGTCGCTGTAGCCTGCGACCAGACCCAGACGGGTGTCGTCGGCCACTTTGCCATCGACACCGGCCAGCAGACCGCCAATCGAGGTGGTGTAGCCGGCGGTGTCATCGCGTGAGTCGGTCTTGCCCCAGGCGCCCAGTGCCTTTAGCCACACATTGTCCTGCGCCGGGGTATCGCCCTCGGTGCCGAACGCACTCGCATTCAGACGCTCGCCAACGGCATCGCGCACCTGGCGACTGTCGTTGATCAGCACGGTGCCGATCGCCGGATAAACCTCGCCGGACAACTGCTGGAAGCTGTTGCGTGCCGACGCGGCAGAGGGAGAGAGCAACAGATTTTCGTATACGGCGTTTCCGGCACCCAGCTGTTCGGCAGCCGTGGCGACTGCGGCCTGATTGGGCGTCTGCGCGACGCTGTCAAACGCGGCGGTGCGATCGATATTCAGGGCGATGCCGGTGGCGGCGTAATCGAGTCGACCACCCAGAAAGGCGTAGCTCGACGACACGCTGCCAAACTGGCCGTTGACGCCATTGGCAGCCTGCAACACGTTGTACTGACGGCCTTCCAGCGTCTGAACGGATGAAGCATTCAATGCGACCGGTGTTTCATCCAGCGCCAGCGTCATGTTCGCCCCTGACACGGTCGCACTGCCTGTGGCGATGAGACGGTCGCTGGCTGTCGGCGAAAGCTCGACCGCGTAAGTCGATCCCGGCTCGAAAACCACGTCGCCGTTGACCTGCAAGGTGCCGATGGAGTTACCCGGCGCAACGCTGCCACCGCTGCGCGCCGTCAGCCCGCCAATCCGGCCCGTGCCACCCAGCGTACCGCCAGTGTTGACCTGCACTGCAGACACCAGCGAGCCGTTGACCGACAGCAGGCCTGCATTGACCAGCGTGTCACCGCGGTAAGTGTTGTCACCTTCCAGAATCAACCGGCCCGTGCCGGACTTGATCAGACTGCCCTGATACTGGCGCTGTGCAGCAGCTGCCGCGCGTGCGGTGCCGACTGCATAATCGGTCTGGTCCTGTTGGCTGGCCGCGCTCGCCACGCCGTTCTGCCAGCCTCTGCTGACCAGCGTCTGTTGCCATGCGGCCTGCTCGGTGCGGTCTTCGGCCTGACGCTGGATCAAAGCCTGGTCGGAAATGTCGTTGTTCCAGGTATCGGTCTGGCCTGCGCCCAGTGTTGCATCGAAGGTGCCGAGCAACTGGCCCGGACCGCGCATCGCCCGCTCCAGATTGGCCACGCCCCAGCCCACATTGGTGTTCGGTGCCTGGGTGACCGAGCCATCCAGTTGAGTCGCCGTGGTCAACAGTACCTGCAGGGCCTGCTCGTTGTTCATGTACGGGAAGCGTTCCATCACCAGCGCGAGCGCACCTGTGGCGTGGGGTGCCGACATCGAGGTACCGGACTTTATCCCGTAACCGCCGCCCGGCACGGTGCCGTTGATCAGGCGTCCAGGTGTGGTGATGCACCAGTACTTGGCGATGCCGCATTGGTTGTAGCGTTGACCATTGGTGCTGTCCAGGCCTGATACGGCCAGCCAGTGGCCTTCCAGGTCAGGTTGAAAATACGGTAGCGAGGCTCGCACGCTGGCATTGGCATAACCGCTGTTGCCTGCGCTGAACACATTGATCACGCCCTTGCGCGAGACGCTGGCCGCTTCGTCCAGCCAGGTGCCTCGGTTGTAGTGCTGGGCATAGGCAGCGCGCATGCCATCATCGGTGGCGTAGGTCACGTCAGAGGGCTGGCTGCCCCAGCTGTTGTTGATGGCGCGCACACCGGCGTCGGCCAGTGCGCCATACACCGCTTTGAAGTAACGCGGGTCCGGACTCGGACCGAACAGAAAGCTGTCGTTCTTGTTGGTGTTGCCTACGTATATCTGCGCGTTGTACGCCACGCCATGCACGCCCGCGCCATCCCGGGCTGCGCCCATGGTGCCTGTCACATGAGTACCGTGAGTATCGTTGTTCGGGTTGATGGCGCCGGTGACGCTGAACGGCGAGCCATCGACATAGGTGCCACTGGCGGTTACAGCATGAAAACGTGACGAACTGGCTTCAGGGTGAGAAGGGTCAAAACCCGAGTCCAGCGCCCCGATTTTCACACCCGCGCCAGTGATGCCTGCGGCATACGCGTGTTCGGCCTGAATACGGCCAAGTCCCCAGTCACTCTGGAACTCGGCGGACCGCCAACTGGCAGCATCGCCCAACCTGCCTTGTTCGACATAGTCGGCGTAGGCAGAACAGCCGAAAGTGAAGGAAAGTGCGCAAAGGGCGCCTGTTGCAGCAGGTTTGAAAGAATAACGGACGGCACTAACGGCTCTCGACTTTTGCATCCATGCACACCTGTAAACTGATTAGCTCCCTATCGAGCGCCGTAAGAACATAGTCCGCACGTACTCAATTGGCAACAGAATTATTTCAGAATTGATACAGGTTTCTATGCATATAAATAATGCATCACGAGTTATTTTTCAGGGTGATAGGTCGTTGAAATAGTGAACGAATTCCATTTTTTCGGCTCGGGATAGAAAAAGGGATGATGGCGTTTTAGTTGCATTTGTTTCCCGTCACACGTTCGCTGCAAGAGTGCAAAGTGAATGGGCATTAATGCGGACACTGAATATTTTCCGTGTTTTTTATGGACGATTCCTGACGGTGGGGTGCTCGCTATGAAGCGCACAAGATTCACACTGTTAAGCAGGGGTCGAGAAGTTCGAAGTTTTGTACGTGCTGGCTCCTGGAAAGCATGATCCACTAAGGAGTAGGGCGTTTTGATATCACTTTCTTGAACTGATTAGTTCACGCGGTTCGCCATACTTACGTCTGTTATCCATATCGCAAGTGATGTTGTGAAGACTTTCGAATTTGTCACTTTTTGTTTGCTTTCGCGTTTATATTCATGGTTATTATCGGCTGCGTTCCGGGTCACGAACCCGGGCCAAGGATTGCCACGACTACAAGCCGGGCAATCTCAGCCGATCGGGACAACCCAGGCGCTGACACCCCTGCGCAGGCCATTCCCCGTCGTTGACCCTCAAACGAAAGATGAGGTTTAAAGTGGTCAGGCGGTATGCAATCTCCAGCTTCAAGGCTCGTGCGATCGACGTCGCCATAGCGCCTTCCCGAATCTTCGCTGCACGCGGGTCACGCCATGACGTGGCTCCGGCATGCCTGCGCCTTACAGTCATTCAGTCGGTCTTCCAGGTCGTCTTTACGCACGACAATACCCTGGGCCCGCGAGCCCGCGCCGCGCCTTCCCCCTGATCGCTCGATCCTGAGACCTGAACCATTCCGGCCTGTGCGTCGGGGCCTGGCGCCTGCCTGAGCGATCGGTGCATGGCCGCCTTCACATAAAAAAAGTAGTCATGGACGGTGATTTCCGATGCTCGACAGATCTTCTTCGCGTGGGCAGAGCCCTGCGCATTCCGCTTCTTTGTCCGTACAGCACAATTGCAATCAGGACGGGCCGGCGGACGCGCTGCAGTGGCTGGAGCTGCCAGTGGATCGTCCCAGACCGCGTGTACAGGATTTGCGCTGCGACGCGCAGGTGTTCGAGCTGGATGAGTCGCTCGTTTACCACCTGGCAGCGCTGAGTTCCGATGGCTGCAGCCTGTTCGCTGTTGTGCTTGCTGCCTGGGTTGCAGTGCTGGCGCGGTTGTGTGGTCAACACGAGATCATGGTCGGCACGCGCGCACCGGGTTGTGACAATTCGCGGCTGCTGCGGGTGCCATTGACCAACGCCATGACGGTTAATCAGTTGCTTGACCATGTGCATCGTGACGTCGATGAGGCTTCCCGGCGTTACCCTGTGCAAAATGCAGATCCAGTCGCTCAGGTGGTGTGTGTCGGTGACCACCATCAGGCCTTGCCGGCAGGTTTCGATCTGGCCTTGAGCCTTGTCGGAACGGAGGGGCGCGTCGACGGGCACCTGCATTACGCAACGGCGTTGTTTGACGCCTCGACGGCCCGGCGCCTTGTCGGCTACCTGCGCCGAACACTTCAGAAAATGGTCGAGCAGCCTGAACAACCGGTCCTGTCGATCGACATGATCGGGGACGCGGAACGCCAGCGACTGGTCCACGACTGGAACGCAACGCAGCAGTCGTTCGACGAGAATGGTTATGTGCATGAATTGTTCGAAACACAGGTGCGTCTTCAACCTGAAGCCGTCGCTGTGCGATTCGAGCAGCGTGCGCTGAGTTACGAACAGCTCAACGTTCAGGCCAACCGCCTGGCCCACTATTTACGCAGCCTGGGCGTTGGCCCGGATGTACGGGTCGGTATCTGCGTCGAGCGTTCGCTGGACATGCTGATCGGCGTACTGGCGGTGCTCAAGGCTGGCGGCGCATATGTGCCGCTGGATCCCGGTTATCCGCAGGCCCGTCTGGCCCATATGCTCGCTGACAGTGCGCCACCTGTGGTGCTCACGCAAAAGTCGGCAGACAGGGTTTTGCAGGCGGCGCTCGAGGGTTGCGCGGTGCTGCCCGTATTGCTGGATCTGGCTGAAACCTCTCGGTGGGCGGCACAGCCTGCGGACAACCCCGACCCTCGTGCGGTCGGTCTCACTGCTCGCCATCTGGCGTATGTGATCTACACCTCAGGGTCCACCGGCACGCCCAAGGGCGTCATGGTCGAGCATCACGGGCTGCGCGCAGTCAGCGCCGCGTGGGAACAGCGGTATGACCTGCGCGCACCGCTCAACCATTTGCAAATGGCAGGTTTCTCTTTCGACGTGTTCAGCGCCGACCTGATCCGCTCGCTGGGTTTTGGCGGCACCCTGGTGCTGTGCCCGCGTGAAACCCTGATGGACCCGCCGGGCCTTTATCGTCTGCTCAGTGAAGCCCGTATTGGTTTCGCCGATTTTGTACCGGCCGTGCTCAACCCTTTGCTGGCCTGGGTGGAAAGCAAGGGGCAAGACTTGTCGTTCATGCGCACGGTGGTCTGCGGTTCGGATATCTGGACGGTTCACAGCGCCCGGCAACTGCGCAGGCTGTGTGGCGATCACGTGCAGATCGTTCATGCCTATGGTGTCACCGAAGCCAGCATCGACAGCAGCTGTTTCGAGGTCAACGCCGACAGCCTGATCGAGGGCGCGCTGCCCATCGGGCGGGCGTTCGCCAACACCCGGATCTACCTGCTGGACACCCTCGGTGCTCCGGTACCGACGGGTGTCACGGGCGAGTTGTACATTGGTGGCGCAGGCGTTGCGCGTGGTTATCTGAACCTGCCCCAACTGACCGCTGAGCGCTTCATCGACAGTCCGTTCGTGACGGGCGAACGTCTTTATCGCAGCGGCGACCTGGCCCGTTATCGCGCCGATGGGAATATCGAATTCATTGGCCGCAACGACTCTCAGACCAAACTGCGTGGCTTGCGCGTGGAGTTGGGGGAAATCGAAGCGCGGCTGGCGCAGGTGCCCGGCGTACGGGAAAGTCTGGTATTGCTGCGCGAGGATGAGCGGGGCGTTCAGGCCCTGGTTGCCTGGTTCTGCGCCGATGACAGTGCCGTCCTGACGCCACGTACGCTCCGTGAACAGTTGCAGGTTCATCTGCCCGATTACATGGTGCCCGCCGCGTTCGTGCGTCTGGCTGCCTTGCCGCTGACCCCCAACGGAAAAATTGACCGCACCGCGTTGCCTGCGCCGGACGCTGATGCTTTTGATCGGCGTGAATTTCAGGCAGCCCAAGGACCGTTGGAAACCGCGCTCGCGGCCATCTGGCGCGATGTGCTGGCGGTCGAACGCGTCGGCCGTGACGATCACTTTTTTGCCTTGGGCGGTCATTCGTTGCTGGTGATGCGTGTGCTGGCTCAGGTCCGGCAGAAACTGGGCATAGAGGCGTCACCCGCTGAGCTGTTTGCCACGCCCGTGCTGTATCAGTTCGCCGAGCGTTTGCATTCCCGGCAAAGCGCTGCGCGTCCGGCGATAACGGTCGTTGATCGAGGCGATGCGCAAACGCTGTCGTCCGCCCAGCAGCGGCTGTGGTTTCTGGCACAGATGGATGGCGGCAACGCGGCTTATCACATGCCGCTGAACCTGCGTCTGCGCGGCACCTTGCACGTCGCGGCACTGGAACGCAGCTTCACTCAATTGGTCGCGCGTCATGAGGCGCTGCGCACCACGTTCGTGGCGGTTGAAGGCGAAGGGCGACAGCGAGTCGCCGCGCCGGACTCGGGCATGCTGCTGCCGGTGATCGATCTGCGCAGTCACGCGGATGCCGAGGCGCGCCTTGTCGAGCTGATGGACGAAGAGGGCGCCAAGCCGTTCGACCTCACTCGCGGGCCATTGATGCGCGCCAGCCTGATCAGGCTGGCGGACGACGATCACGCGCTGCTGCTGACCCAGCATCACATCATCTCGGATGGCTGGTCCGTGGGCGTGCTCACCCGCGACCTTGCCCTGTTGTACGAGGCCGCCTTGCAGGATCGCGACGCAGACTTACCGCCGTTGCCGGTGCAGTACGTCGATTACGCCGCCTGGCAAAGGCAATGGTTGTCCAGTGACGTCATGGACGCGCAACGTCGCTACTGGCGCGAAACCCTCACCGGTGCACCCGTGCTGCTGGAGCTGCCCACCGATCACAAACGCCCTGCGGTACAGGATTACCGAGGCGGGTTTGTGCCGCTGATAGTTGACCGTGCGTTGACGGCCCGGCTCAAGGCGTTGGGTATGCAGCAGGGCACCACGTTGTTCATGACACTTCTGGCCGCCTGGTCGCTGGTGCTGATGCGCTTGTCCGGACAGCACGATGTGGTGATCGGCGTGCCTTCGGCGAACCGCAACCAGCAGGAACTGGATGGCCTGATTGGCTTCTTCGTCAACACCCTCGCGCTGCGCATGACCCGGTCCGAGAACGCTACGGCGGCGCAGTCGGTCGCGAACTGGCTGCAACAGGCGCGGCGCGTTGCCCTGGATGCGCAGGAGCATCAGGACCTGCCGTTCGATCATGTGGTGGAGTTGCTCAATCCGCCGCGCAGTCTGGCGTACAGCCCGCTGTTTCAGGTGCTGTTCGCCTGGGAGCAGGATCAGGACTCGGACCTGATCCTGCCAGGTCTGGACATCAGCCCGATCCTCGCTCATCAACAGGTGGCCAAGTTCGACCTGCAGTTGGCACTCAGCGAACAGGACGGGCAGATCGTCGGTGGGCTTGAATATGCGTCCGGTCTGTTCGAGCCCGAAACGGTGGCGCAGTTCGGGGAGTATCTGAGCCGCGTGCTGACGCAGATGGCCAATGACAGCGAGCGGTCGTTGTCGAGCCTCGATTTGCTCAGTCCACAGGAGCGGCATCGGATCATCAACGACTGGAACCGCACCGAGCGAGGTCTACCGACAGTCGACTGTGTGCAGCGTTTCGAAGCGATGGCTCGGCGTACGCCCGACGCCGAGGCGCTTCGTGCCGATGGCCGGACGCTGACCTACGGCGAGCTGAATCGCGCCGCCAACCGACTGGCCTGTTACCTGATCGAAAAAGGTGTGGGACCTGAACAGCGCGTCGGTTTGTGTCTGGAGCGTTCGCCGCAGATGGTCATTGGTTTGCTGGCCATTCTCAAGACAGGTGCCGCTTACGTCCCGTTCGACCCGGCCTATCCGCCGGAGCGCCTTTCCTTCATGTTCAGCGACGCCAGTCCGAGCCTGCTGCTTACCCAGTCTTCACTTGTCGACGCGTTGCCGCTGCCCGGCAGTCATCTGCCGGTCTGCTGCCTGGACATCGACGCGCAAGGCTGGGCGCAGCGTTCGGACGCCGATCCGCAGGTCAGGGTCAGCCCGGACAATCTGGCGTACGTGCTCTACACCTCAGGTTCCACCGGACGGCCCAAGGGCGTTGCGCACAGCCGTCGCGCGCTGGACAACCTGATTGCCTGGCAGCTCGACGATGTACACACGCCGCGTCGGGTGCTGCAGTTTGCCTCGCTTAATTTTGACGTATCGTTTCAGGAAATCTGCAGCACGCTTTGCCAGGGCGGCAGCCTGGTGTTGATGAGCGAAACCAGCCGCAAGGAACTGGCTTCGTTGCGCTCGACACTGGTTGTGGAGGGCGTGCAACGGGCGTTTCTGCCTTTCGCCGTGCTGCAGCAACTGGCGGGCCTGACCGAGGCCGATGCGCCCATGCCGGAGGGCGGTTGCGAAATCATCACCGCAGGCGAGGCGTTGCAGGTCAATGATGAACTACGCGCCTTTGTTCGAGGGCTCGGCGGTACATGGCTGCACAACCAGTACGGCCCGACCGAGACCCATGTAGTCAGCCAGTTCAGCCTGGCGTGCAGTGACGCCGCTCACTGGCCGGACGCGCCACCCATCGGGCGTCCTGTCGCGAACACGCGGCTCTACGTGCTGGACCGCGACCTGAATCCGCAACCTGTCGGTGTAGCGGGGGAGTTGTACATCGCCGGTGCCTGTCTGGCGCGTGGTTACCTGAACCGCCCCGACCTGACCGCCGAACGTTTCCTGCCCGATCCTTTCAGCCCGCAACCCGGCGCACGCATGTATCGCAGTGGTGATCTGGCGTGTTTCCAGGCCGACGGCAACGTGCAGTACCTGGGCCGGATCGATCAGCAGGTCAAGCTGCGTGGGTTCCGTATCGAACTTGGCGAGATCGAAAGCCTGCTGCACCAGCAACCCGGCGTGCAGGAAGTGGTCGTGCTGTTGCGCGAAGACGTGCCGGGCGACAAGCTTCTGGTGGCGTACATGGTCGGCAGCGCAGCCCCTGAAACCCTGCGCAACGCGCTGCAGCGTCATCTGCCTGAACACATGATTCCGACGGCCTGGGTACCGCTGGCGCAACTGCCACTGACCCGCAATGGCAAGCTGGACCGCCAGGCGTTGCCTGCGCCCGAGCGTCAGTCTTCTGCCTGCTACGAGGCACCACGCAACGAGATCGAGCATCAGATGGCGCTGATCTGGGCCGAAGTGCTCAAGTGCGAGCGGGTCGGTATTCACGACAACTTCTTCGATCTGGGCGGGCACTCGCTGTTGGCCACCCGGATGATCTACGCGATCAATCAGCGCATGGGTGCGCAATTGTCCTTGAGCAGCCTTTTCAAAACGCCGGTTCTGATGGACCTGGCGGCGCAGGTAAAGAACACTCGCGAGGATGACTGCCAGCCGCCAGCGATCCCGCTGCGCATCGAAGCGGATCCTGCTGCGCGGCATGAGCCTTTTCCACTCACCGATATTCAGCAGGCCTACTGGTTCGGCCGCGAAGCCTCGGTAAGCCTTGGCGGTGTCAGCGCTCACGGCTACGAAGAGCTGCGCATTCCGAACCTCGATATTGCACGCTTCGAGCAGGCGCTCAATCGCATGATCCAGCGTCACGACATGCTGCGTGTGGTGTTTCTCAGTGACGGTACGCAACAGGTGCTGGAAACCGTACCCACTTATCACATGCCACGCAGTGATCTGCGCGGACTGCCTGCAGACGCTGCGCTACAGACCTTGCAAACAACCCGCGAGCGCCAGTCGCATCAGGTGCTGGATGCCAGTCGCTGGCCGTTGTTCGAATTCAGTCTGTCGCTGCTCGATGACGGTATCAGCCATCTGCACATCAGCCTCGACGCCTTGATCGTGGATGCCGCGAGTACGCAGATTCTGGCGCGTGAATTGATGGCGTTCTACGCCGATCCTCAGCGGGTTCTGCCTGAGCCGCGCCTGACGTTCCGAGACTACGTGCTGGCCGAACACGCACTGCGCAGTGAACGCCGCTACGGGCAGGCGCTCAATTACTGGCGCGAACGCGTGGCCACGCTGGCGCCTGCGCCTGACCTGCCTCTGGTCTGTCAGCCGGACAGCATCGCCCGGCCACACTTCACCCGCCGCGACCGCGAACTGTCGGCCGGGCAATGGTCACGGCTCAAGGCCGTCGCCAAACAGTTTGCCGTCACCCCGTCGGTGATGCTGCTGACCGCGTTCAGCGAAGTGCTTGCGCTGTGGAGTCGTCAACCACGCTTCACCCTCAGCCTGCCGCTGTTCAACCGTATGCCGCTGCACCCGGACGTCGATGCAATCATCGGCGACTTCACTTCGCTGGTGTTGCTGGAAGTCAGCATCGACGGCAATGCGAGCTTCACCGACAAGGCCCGTTCGGTGCAGGCGCGGCTGTGGCAGGACATCGATCATTCGGCGGTCAGCGGCGTGCGTGTGTTGCGTGAACTGTCCCAGGCCCGTGGCGTGCAGCAGACCGCGATGCCCATCGTGTTCAACAGCACCCTGTCGGAAGCCGCGCCGGAACTGGCGGAATTCAACCTCGCCGATGCATTGAATGCCCGGCACATGCACAGCATCACCCAGACCCCGCAGGTGTGGCTCGACCATACCTTGCTGGAGCTGGAAGGGCGCCTGTTGTTCAATTGGGACAGCATCGACGAGCTGTTTCCCGACGGCCTGATCGAGCAGATGTTCGTGGCCTACAACGCATTGCTGGATGCGCTGCTCGAACCCTCCGCCTGGAGCGCCAGCACGCCGCAACTGCTGCCGATGGTCCGCTTGCCAGCGCCAGTTGACCTCCCGGTCGAATCGCCATTGATGCATGAACTGTTCGACCGGCAGGCGCTGGCCACACCCGACGCGCTGGCGGTGATCGGGGTGCAGCGGCAGTTGAGCTACCGGCAGCTGCGCGCAGAGGCAAAAACGCTGGGCGCACGGCTGCAAGGCTTAGGCGTCGTGCCCAATCAACTGGTCGCGGTGGTGATGGAACGCGGCTGGGAACAGGTGGTGGCGACGCTGGCGATTCACTATGCGGGCGGTGCCTACCTGCCCATCGATCCGACGCTTCCCGCCGAACGCCTTCGGCACATTCTGGAGCGTGCCGAGGCGAGTCTGGCCTTGACCCAGCCCGCCATGGTCAGGCGCATCGAGTGGCCATCGCGGATCAACGTATTGGCCGTGACCGATGAGGTTGCGACAGATCGAACCCCATTGCAGCCCGTCAATCGTGCCCCCACTGATCTGGCCTACGTGATCTACACCTCGGGCTCCACCGGCATGCCCAAGGGTGTGGTCATCGACCATTGCGGCGCGGTCAACACATTGCTCGACATCAACCGTCGCTTTGCCGTCGGCCCGGCGGACCGGGTGCTGGCGATCTCGTCCCTGAGCTTCGATCTATCGGTCTATGACTTCTTCGGCACGCTGGCGGCAGGCGCTGCGGTGGTGGTGCTCGATCCGCAACAGGCGCTCGATCCTGCGCACTGGATGACGCTGATTCGCGAGCATCGGGTCAGCCTGTGGAACTCGGTGCCCGCGCTGTTCGGCATGCTGCTGGAATACGTGGAAAGTGAGCGCGGTGCATTGCCGACGAGCCTGCGTGTGGCGATGCTGTCCGGCGACTGGATTCCCCTGACGCTGCCCGAACGTGCCTGGGCGTTATGGCCGGATCTGAGCCTGAACAGCCTGGGCGGTGCGACCGAGGCGTCGATCTGGTCGATCCACTATCCGCTGCAACGTGTCGACCCCGCGTGGCGCAGCATTCCCTATGGCAAGGCGCTGCATAATCAGCGCTTCCATGTACTCGACGAAGCACTGCAGCTTCGGCCGACCTGGGTGACCGGGCAGTTGTACATCGGTGGCATCGGCCTGGCCAAAGGGTACTGGCGTGATGAGGTGCTGAGCGCTGGCAGCTTCTTCGCCCATCCGTTGACCGGAGAGCGTCTGTACCGGACCGGTGATCTGGGGCGTTTGCTGCCCGATGGCAACATCGAGTTTCTGGGGCGCGAAGATACGCAGGTCAAGGTTCAGGGCTATCGCATCGAACTGGGCGAAATCGAAGCGGTGCTCAATCGACATCCTGGCGTGCAGAGCGCCGTGGTGAGAATTCTCGGTGACACGCTGGGCGAAAAACGTCTTGCCGGTTATGTGCTCAAGGACGATGCGGCGTTGCAGGAAGGTGACTTCACTCAATATCTGGCCGACAAGTTGCCGGCCTACATGGTGCCGTCGTCGTTCACCTTCGTGCAGGAATGGCCGCTGTCGTCCAATGGCAAGGTCGATAAAAAGCGTCTGCCAGAACCCGAGCAAGCACCTCTGTCAGGCCCGGTTCTGCAGGTTGAGGGCGCGCAGGAAGAACGTCTGGTTGCCATCGTGCAGGAGGTGCTCAAACGCTCGGCGATCAGCGCCGATGCCAACCTGCTGAGCCTGGGCGCGACGTCCATCGACATCGTCAGAATCAGTAACGCGTTGTCCGGCGAACTGCATTTCCGTCCCAATGTCGCGCAATTGCTCGCGCAGCCGACGCTGCTGAATCTGCTTGCTCTGTATCGGCAGCGTGAAGCGCGGAGTACTGTCGCCCGCCACGCTCGGGAGCGAGTGGTTCAACCTGAGCAAGCTGTCGTTAACGTCATCGAAGACCCCGATCAGCGGGCGCGCTTCAAGGCCGACCAGCGCGGCCGTCGCGCCTTCGACCGGGATCTGCCGCAAGTGCGGCTGCAACGGCCCGACGACAGCCGCTACACACAGCGTTTCAGTGATTACCGCTCGGTGCGTCAGTACGCGCCGCAGCCGGTCGAGGCAGCGGCCTTTGCCGGGTTGCTGGCCAGTCTGGCGCAGGGGCAGCTGGACGCTCAGGTCAAATACCAGTTTCCGTCCGCAGGCGGTCTCTACCCGATTCAGGCCTACCTCTATATCAAGCCGCAACGGGTCAACGGCGTGCCCGGCGGCGCGTATTACTACGACCCTGTGCAGCACCGTTTGCTGGCGCTGGACAGCGGGGTGCTCGACCCGGACACCTACGACTACTTCGTCAATCGGCCGGTGTATGAAAACGCTGCGTTCTCGCTGTTCTTCATCGCCGATATGGCGGCCATCGAGCCGTTGTACGGCGAGCGCAGCCGCGACTTCTGCCACATCGAAACCGGTGCGATGGCGCAGTTGCTGACCATGACGGCAGCCGACCAGGGTCTCGGGCTTTGTGGCATGGGGTCGCTTGAAGAACAGCAATTGCCCACGCTGTTCGACCTGGGCGCGAGTCACCGGCTGATCTACTCGATGGTGGGCGGTCTGCGTGCCGTTGGTGAGCAACACAGGGTTCACATCGAAGCGTTCGCGTCTGATCCACGCGCTGAACTGCCTGACGACTGCGACATGGAAGAGGTTGAAATATGAACGCCTGTCAATTACTGGAACTGTTCGACCGCCATGCCGTTGCGCTCGAAGTGGATGGCGACAAACTGCGTTGCAAGGCGCCGCGTGGTTTTCTCACGGAAGAAATGCTGCAGGCGCTCAAGCGTCACAAGCTGGAACTGATCGCCCGGTTGAACGGTGCCGATCCGGCCGCGATCCCTCGACGCCGTGAAGGCCAGGCGGACTTTCCCTTGTCGTTCTCACAGCGCCAGTTGTGGTTCCTCGACCAGCTTGAACCGGGCAGTGCGTTCTATAACGTGCCGACGGCCGTCAGCCTGAAAGGGCCGCTTGATGTGGCGACGCTGGAGCGGGCGTTGAATGGGCTGATCGCACGTCATGAAATGCTGCGTACCACGTTTCGCAGCACTGACGGCGAGCCGCGTCAGGTGGTGCATGCGGCCATGCCGCTGGCGCTGGCCGTGACCGATCTGTGTGACGTGGAAGAGGCCGAGCGCGAGGCGACTGTCAGGGCGGCTGTCGAGCGTGACGCCAAGGCGCCGTTTGATCTCGCTCAGGGGCCGTTATTTCGCGCCTCGCTGCTGCAACTGGCCGACGACGAATACCTGTGGTTGTACTGCGTGCATCACATCGTTGCCGATGGCTGGTCCATGGGCGTGGTACTGCAGGAAGTCACGGCGCTGTACGCTGATTTTCTGGGCGGGCAACCTTCAAGCCTGCCGCCGCTTGCGGTGCAATACGCCGATTACGCCTGCTGGCAGCAGCAACGTCTTGGCGGCGGGGCGCTGGAACAGCAACTCGATTTCTGGCGGCGTACGCTGAGCGATGCGCCGCCGTTGCTGACCCTGCCCACCGACCGGCCACGGCCCCGGGTGCAGCGTTATGCAGGAGCCACTTTCAGTTCATCGCTCGACGCCACGACCTTGCGCGCACTCACCTCGTTGGGCCGGGAAACCCGCGGCACGCTGTTCAATGTGCTCACGGCCGCGCTTTCTGTGCTGCTGTGGCGCTACAGCGGTCAGCAGGATCTGTGCATCGGCACGCCGTTCGCCAACCGGGCCCGTCCCGAGGTCGAGCCGCTGATCGGACATTTCGTCAATACGCTGGTGATTCGCCAGCGCGTTGACCCGCAGCAGACCTTTGCCGAATTGCTGCGTGAGGTACGCACCACGCTGCTGGATGTGCATACCCATCAGGACGTGCCGTTCGACCGGGTCGTCGAAGCGGTCAACCCGCAGCGCGATACGGCGTATTCGCCGCTGTTTCAGGTCATGCTGGTGCTGCAGAACACGCCCGGTGCTGCGGTGCAGTTGCCGGGCGTCGAGATGGCGCCCTACATCACCGGCAGCGCAACGGCCAAATTCGATCTGGCCTTCGAATGGGTCGAGCGCGATGGCAGGCTGAACCTGCTGGTCGAATACAACACCGACCTGTTCCACGTCACCACCATCGAACGTTTGAGCACGCATTACCGGCATTTGCTGGAGCAGATTGCGCAGGATGCCAAGCAGCCGATTGCCGCACTGCAATTGCTGACCGAGGCAGAGCGTGAGCAGGTGCTGAACGAATGGAACCGTTCCACGCCGCTGGGCCAGGTCGCTGAATGCGTACACAGCCTGGTCGAGGCTCAGGCCGCTTTGCATCCAGACGCCCGTGCGGTGGTTTTCGAGGACCAGTCGCTGAGCTATGCCGAGCTCAATACCCGAGCCAACCGGCTGGCGCACTATCTGCGCGAGCAGGGCGTCGGTCCGGATGTTCGCGTGGCGGTGTGCATCGAGCGTTCGCTGGAATTGCCGGTGGCCCTGCTGGCGGTGCTCAAGGCGGGCGGCGCCTATGTGCCGCTGGACCCGGATTACCCGGTCGGCCGCCTCGGCCACATGCTCAGCGACAGCCGTCCGGCCGTGCTGCTGACTCTGGGCAACGCCCATTCGATTCTGCGGCAGGCGCAGCAGGATGCCGGTTGGGACGTTCCGGTGCTCGACGTCCAGGCCGACGCCGGACGCTGGGCCGGGCGCGCCACACAGAATATCGATCCGCGCAGTATCGGACTGACCGCTGATCATCTCGCCTACGTGATCTACACCTCGGGCACCACCGGGCTGCCCAAGGGCGTCATGGTGGCGCATCGCGGCCTGAGCAATCTGCTGCTGTGGTGCCTGCAGGTCTGCGGCGAATCCGGCGCGATGCTGCACAAGATTCCGTTCGGGTTCGACGCTTCGGCCTGGGAAACCTTCTGGCCGCTGGCCACGGGCGGGCGGCTGGTCATTGCACGTCCCGGCGGGCATTTTGAACCGGGCTATCTGGCACAGGCCGTTCGTGAACAGCAGGTCACGGCCATGGTGTTCGTGCCTGCCATGCTGCAACTGTTTCTGGACGTCGATGAGGTGACGGCATGCCACTCACTGACGGACGTGTTCAGCGGTGGCGGCGAACTGTCACCGGCCCTGGCCCGGCGTTTTCAGGAACGCTTGCCCAATGCCCGCCTGCACAACGTGTACGGCCCCACCGAAACCACGGTCATCAACAGCATCTGGACCCTTGAGCCCGGCGCCGAAGTACCGGCCCGTCAGTTGCCGATCGGCCGACCCATCGCCAACAACCGCCTGCACGTGCTGGATGCACACGATGCGCCGGTGCCGGTCGGTGTCACCGGCCAACTGCACATCGGTGGCGTGGGCGTTGCGCGGGGCTATCTCGGACTGGATGCGCTGACGGCCGAGCGCTTCATCGACAGCCCGTTCGTGGCTGGGGATCGCTTGTACCGCAGCGGCGATCTGGCGCGCTATCGGGCGGACGGTCAGGTGGAGTTTCTCGGTCGCAACGATTTTCAGGTCAAGCTGCGCGGCGTGCGCCTTGAGCTGAGCGAGATCGAAGCGCGACTGGACATGTTCCCCACCTTGCGTGCCTGCGTGGTGCTGATGGTCGGCGATACGGCGCAGAATCATCGTCTGGTCGCGTGTTACGTGGCTGACGAACCGCTGGACGAAGCCACATTGCACGCGCATCTGGCGGTGACACTCTCAAGCGCGGTGTTGCCCAGCGCCTACCTCTGGCTGGAGAAGCTGCCGCTGACTGCCAATGGCAAGGTGGACCGTGATGCGCTGGCGACCCTGGCGGATCAGGATCTGGCTGCGCGCAAGGTGAACCTCGGCAGTCCTCGGGATCACATCGAACTGGCGCTCTATCAGATCTGGAAGAGTCTGTTGCTCGCACCGCAGATCGGCATTCGCGACAACTTTTTCAACGTTGGTGGCACCTCGATTGCGGCCATCAAGATGGCGTATCAGATCGGTCAGACCTTCGCCGTCGAAGTGCCGGTGCGGGTGATCATGGCCCACCCGACCATCGAAGCCCTTGGCGGCTGGTTGCGCACCGGCGCCGACCTTGCCGCTGCGCAAGGCAACCTGATCGAGTTTCGCCGGGGCGAAGGGCGACGCAATGTGGTGTGCATTCACCCGGCGGGCGGGACGGCGTTCTGTTACCTGTCGCTGGCCAAAGTCCTGCCGGAGCACGTCGGAGTCTACGGCGTTCAGTCGCCGGGCCTGAACCCTGGGGAAAGCACCGAGCCGACTGTCGAAGCCATGGCCGATGCATACCTGCGTCTGATCGAACCGATGACCACTCGGCCGCTGATTCTCACCGGCCTGTCCTTCGGTGGGCTGGTGGCGTATGAAATGGCCCGGCGCCTCACAGCGGCGGGGCATCGCCAGGTAACCGTGGTGCTGCTCGACACCCAGGGCTCTGACGATCCGGGTTTCCGACAGCAGATCGGCACCGTGGACATGGCCGAGTTTCGCGACAAGCTGGTGCGCTTCAACGGTATGTATCCGGGCATCGAAGACGCTCAGGTCGAGCGCTATTTCCATCTCTACAACCATAACAGGCTCGCCATGGCGGCCTATGACTGTGCGCCGCAAGCCGGCCGTATCGTGCTGATTCAGGCGCGTGAAGGCTTCAGTCGCCGGCAACTCCATGAGTTGCGCGCGTTCTGGCGCCGCCGTGCAGGAAACGGCTATCTGGCCAGGCTGGTGCATGGCGGGCACTGGGACATGCTGGAAAGCGCTGAAGTGCATCGCGTCTCTCAGGCGCTCAGGCACGAGCTGCAGCGTTTCGATACGCAGGAGGCGAATTGATGAGCGGTCACGAAAGCGGTATTCCAAACCCGGCAACCTTGCTGGGTCGTTTTGCCGGGCAGGTCCGCCGCCAGCCGCAAGCGCTGGCGGTGATCGACCGGCAGACACATCTGAGCTACGCACAACTGGCCAGTACCAGTGAGCGTATCGCCCGTGGGCTCGAAGCGCGCGGCGTGAAACCCGGCGAATCACTCGCGCTGAGCATGCCGCGTAGCTGGCAATGGCTGGCGGCCATGCTGGGTGCCTTGAAGGTCGGCGCCGTGGTGGTGCCACTGGACTCGGCCAGTCCGCAAGGGCGTCGGGAGCTGATGCTGGCTGATGCGGGGTGTGTCGGTCTGGTAACCCTGACGGATGATCTGGACTGGACGCCGTCGGTCTGGCAGGTCGGCGTCGAGGCGCTGCTGACGTATCCCGATGAGCCCATCCAGCCGCTCGCCGAACACTTCGCCGAGGTGACGTTCCTGTTCTACACCTCAGGCACCACGGGCACACCGAAAGCGGTCGAAGTCGGCGAGCGCGGTCTGCTGCGGCTTGCCGAGCCTGATGGTTACATCGAGATTCGTGCTGCCGACCGGTTCGCCTGTCTGTCCAATCCGGCATTCGATGCGTGCAGTTTCGAGGTATGGGCACCGTTGCTCAACGGCGGCTGCTGCGTGATCATTGCCGACGACGACCTTCACGACGCACAACGATTCGCCGAGGTGCTCGAAACGCAGCGGGTGAACAACCTGTTCATGACGGTTTCGCTGTTCAATACCTTGAGCGCCGATTTCCCTGCCTGCTTCGCCAGTCTGCGTCAGGTGCTGATCGGCGGCGAACAGGTCAGCGCTGCCGCCGTCCGCGCCTGGTATCGAGCCAATCCCGACAGCCAGTGCCGGATCTTCAACGCCTACGGACCTACCGAGTGCACCACCTTCGCGTTGGCGTACCCGATCCCCAGAAGTTTTCAGGGTGATTCGGTGCCGATCGGCCGTCCGTTGCCAGACACAGGGTTGTGCGTTCTGGACCCACAGCAACGCGCGATCGAGCAGGGCGAAGCTGGCGAGCTGTACCTGAGCGGCAGCGGCGTGGCGCGTGGCTACCGCAATCGCCCGTACGACACGGCGCACAGTTTCGTGCAACTTCGCGACCCCGCCGGTGCAGAGCGGCGCTATTACCGAACCGGCGATCAGGTGCGGCTCAACAGCGATGGACTGATCGAGTACCTGGGGCGCATGGATCGTCAGGTCAAGGTTCGCGGCTTTCGTATCGAACCAGGCGAAGTCGAGCAGCGTCTGCTGGAACACTCAGGCGTCGCCCAGGCCTACGTCTGCACGCGACGACATGCAGCTGAAGACCATCAGTTGATGGCGTTCATCGTGCCGCGAAACCGGCTGGACTATCGCGACTTCGACACTCATCTGCGTGCACAACTCGCGCCGTGGATGCGTCCGCATCAATTGTTCGTGGTGCAGCGACTGCCGTTGACCGCCAATGGCAAGATCGACCGCGCCGCACTGCTGGCCCAGCCCCTTGATCCCTGGCGCGCGGACATCGAAGAGCCTGTCGACGAGGCGCAGTCAGTGGCGCTGGATTGGCTGCTGAGTCAGGTTCGCATGTTGTTGTCGCAACCTGCGCTGTGCGCTCAGGATGACTGGCTGGGCAGTGGCGGCGATTCACTGAAAGCCATGCGTCTTCGTTCAATGATTCGCACCCGATGGCAGCGGGATATCACCTTGGGCGTGCTGCTCAGCGAACCCTTTGCAGCGCTCGCCGAACGCTTGAATGCCGAGCAGCACATCGCCTCCGGTTATCCCGTCGCACCTGTCATCAGCAACGCACGGCGTCAGCCTGCTACCGCCGAGCAAAGCCGTTTGTGGCTGCTGCAGCAACGCACGCCGGACTCGACCGCCTACAACGTGCCGATCATCCTGCACCTGGCGAACGGGATTCAGGTTCAGGCACTGGCCGATGCAGTGGATCGCCTAGTGGCTCGGCATCCGGCGTTGCGCATGGCGTTCGAGTCCGGTCCTGACGGGCTGTACCAGGTGGTGGCCGAGCAGGGCACGCAATGCCATGTGTTTGCGGCCGGGCATTTCACGCAGGACACCTGGCGCAGCTTCGCGACGCTGGTCTTCGACACGCCGTTCGATCTGGCGACGCCGACCCTGTGTCGCGCATGGCTGCTGCCCTTTGCCGATGGCAGTTGCCGGCTGTTGATGAACCTGCACCACATCATCACCGATGGCTGGTCGATGAACCTGCTGTTCGATGATCTGGCGCAGTTGTACGAGGAGGCGGCACAAGGTAGTAGAAGCACATCCGATGCAATGCCGAGCCTGACCACGCTGGAATTCGCCCAATGGCAGCGTCAGTGGCGCGTAGCCCCGCAATACCGTGATCAGCGTCGGGCGCTGGCCGAACTGCACCGTCGCCAGGAAACGCCGTCACCGGCGCTGTTGCCGGTGCGTGCCATGAGCCCACACGCCCGTCTTTACCGGCAGTCGCTGGGCGAGTTGCGCAGCGTCGCGCTGGATCGCTTCTGCAGTCGCCAGCGTTTTACCCGTTTCGACGTGCTGTTCAGTGTCTACGCTTGGAGCCTGTATGCCCTGACCGGTTGCGAGCGGCCAAGGATCGCCAGTCCGGTATCGAACCGGCCTCTGGCGGAGTTCGAGCATGCGCCAGGCATGTTCGCCAACACCGTGCTGATTCCCGCTGCGTTTAACCATGAGGTGACGTTGAGCGAGCAACTGCGCATTCAGACCGACCTCGTGCGCGAGGTGCTGGCGTTGCAGGATGTGGCTCTGGCCGATCTGGTCGAAGATCTGCGGCTGTCGTCCGGTTCGGCCCTGTTCGATTTCATGTTCGTGCTGGAAAACACCGACTACGCCAGCCTCGCTGACGGGCCGCTGCACGCCACGCTTGAATTCAACGAAACCTTGCAGGCCAAGTGTCCGCTGACGTTGCTGGTGGTGGAGGGCGGGTCGCAGCTTGAATGCTGGTGGGAATACCAGAGCAGTCATTTCGATGCGGCACAGATCGACGCCATAAACACCCTGTTTCAGCGAGCTCTGGACGTGCTGCTGGAGCGCCCGAGCGCGACGCTGCATGACGTGCTTGAGCCGCATCGCCTCGGGCTGCCGCCTGCCAGTGTCGGCGACAGTGCCGAGCCGCCATTCACGACCCTGGCCGACTGGTTCGAACATCAGGTGCATTTCACACCGCAATCCATCGCACTGGTCGACGACCGGCGCCAGGTGAGTTACGCCGAGCTGAATACCCTGGCCGATACCCTGGCCGCGCTTCTGGCCGAGCAATACCCGGCGAGCGATCAGGCAAACGAGTCGCTGCAAGTGGTGCTGTATCTGGACGCTTCGGTCGAACACATCGTTGCCTTGCTGGCTCTGGCCAAACTCAACCTGACCGCCGTACCGCTCGACCCCGGCTATCCGCTGGCCGTTCAGCGTCAGGTGTTGCAACAGGCGCAGCCGCACTGCCTGCTGTTCAGCACCGCGACCGAAACGGCACTGAATGAACTGGCTGCCGACCGTTTCGTCTGCCATTGCATCGACCTTGATGCCGCGCCACAAACCTTGCAACGCACGCGACACCATGGCGAACGGCCGCTCTACACCCTGTTTACGTCGGGCTCTACCGGCACGCCAAAAGGTGTGCAGGTGCCGGACCTGACACTCTGCAACCTGCTGCAATGGCAACGAACCCAAGGGCAGCTTCCTGCACGATCCGTCACCCTGCAATTCTCCATGCTGTCCTTCGACGTGTCGTTTCAGGAGATTTTCAGCACCCTGTGCGGCGGCGGAACCTATCACCTGATCAAGCCGCGCTGGCGTCAGGATGCGCAGGCATTGCTGGACTATCTGCTCGAGGCACGTATCGATCGGTTGTTCCTGCCGTGTGTGGCGCTGCAGCATCTGGCACAAACCGCCGTCAGCCGGCAGGTGTACCCGCAGGTTCTGCGCGAGGTGATAACAGCCGGTGAACAACTGCTGTGCACCGATGCGCTGCGCGACTGGTTTGGCGGCATGCCGCAGGCGCGGTTGTTCAACCATTACGGCCCGACTGAAACCCATGTGGTCAGCGCCTGGCGCTTGCCCGCGTCCGTTCGGGACTGGCCGTTACGTGCGCCCATCGGGCGGGCTGTGAGCAACGCGCTGTTGCTGCTGGTGGATGACTTCGACCGTCCTGTGCCGGTTGGTAATCGGGGCTATCTGCTGGTGGCCGGGCCGATGATTTCCCGCTGCTACCTCGCCGATCCTGCGCTGAACACCACGCGCTTTGTCGAACTGCGACGGCCTGACGGCAGCACGGCATTGTTTTATCGCACCGGCGATCTGGCCTGCGCCGACGCGGAGGGTCTTTTGCACTATCTGGGGCGTGACGACCAGCAGGTCAAGATCAGCGGTCAGCGCCTGGAGCTGGGGCAGATTGAAGCGGCCTTGATGCAGCACTCTTCGGTGATCAATGCAGTCGTGACCCTTCAGGACGAGCCGCAGCGCCTCACGGCTTTTCTACACCTGGACGGTACCCCGCCGCCCGATCTTCAGACGCTGGATCGCCAGGTTGCGCTGCACCTGCCAGCCCATGTGCGCATCAATGAATACCGCCAGCTCGACGTCTGGCCACGCACGCCCAGCGGCAAGATCGATCGCAAGGCGTTGAACGGGCTGGGCGTGGCGCTGGAACGTTCGTTCACTGCGGCACCCGCGGCGACACTCAGCCCGCTGGAGCAGCAACTGAGCGAGCTGTTCATGGCGGTGATCGGGCGTCCCATCGATCCGGATCAAACGTTTTTCGAGGCCGGTGCGACCAGTCTCGGCCTCATGCGGCTGCACGCTCGCTATGCGCAGGCGCTGCCGCAGGCCGTTTCGATGTCTGACCTGTTCGAGCACGTGACCGTACGGCGTCTGGCGCACCATCTGGGCAATTCCCTGTCAGCGCCCGTCGAGCGCGAGCAGGACGTCGATGCCATTGATGCCAGCGAAGAACCCATGGCAATCATTGGCATGACGGTCAATGTGGCTGGCGCGCAGAACCTCGCCGAGTTCTGGACGATGATTCAGGATAACCACGTGGGCATCGAGCAGTTTGCCGCCGCCGAGGGGCAGG
Source organism: Pseudomonas sp. CDFA 610 (assembly GCF_021147865.1). Lineage (NCBI taxonomy): Bacteria > Pseudomonadati > Pseudomonadota > Gammaproteobacteria > Pseudomonadales > Pseudomonadaceae > Pseudomonas > Pseudomonas sp. CDFA 610. The sequence goes on along the minus strand of NZ_JAGTPM010000002.1, from coordinate 156,266 downwards.
TGGGGGCTCGCAGTCAGCTTGCGGGTCTGCTGGATTTCGACCCCGAGTATTTCGGCATCAGCCGCCAGGAAGCCCGTCTGATGGACCCGCAGCAGCGGCACTTGCTGATGGCCTGTGTGCAGGCGTTGCAGCACGCGGGGATGGTTCCAAAGGTCGACGGTCCACGCATCGGCCTGATTGCCAGTTGCGGCGAAACCACGTACTTCCAGCAGATGCTGCGCGAGAGCGCCGACGGCGATCTGCCGGACGGCTTTCAAATGGCGCTGCACCACGACAAGGATTTTCTGGCCACCAAGGTCGCTTATCATCTGGACCTCACCGGCCCGGCCATGAGTGTTCAGGCCGCGTGCGGCAGTTCGCTGATAGCAGTCCATCTGGCCGGTGCCATGCTGCGTCAGGGTGACAGCGACGTGATGCTGGCCGCTGGCGTGCTGGTCGATCCGACGCTGACCGAAGGGTATCGCCATCGTTCCCAGCACATCTTTTCTCGCGATGGGCTCTGTCGGCCGTTCAGCGAGGACGCCAGCGGCACCATTGGCGCCAGTGGTTATGGCGTCGTCGTGCTCAAACCGCTGGCTCGCGCCAGGGCCGATGGTGACCGGATCTACGCAGTGGTCGAAGCCACGGCGCTGAACAACGACGGTCGCAGCAAGATGAGCTACACCGCGCCGTCTGTAGCGGGGCAGACGGCAGTGATTCGCGATGCCATGGGCAAGGCAGGCGTAGGCGGAACCGACATGGGCTACGTCGAAGCCCACGGCACCGGCACCCTGCTGGGTGATCCGGTGGAGGTCGCGGCGTTGAGCAAGGCATTTGGCCCTGCTCCGGCTGCCAGCTGTGCGCTGGCCTCGGTGAAAAGCCAGATCGGTCACCTGGGTGCAGCGGCAGGCGTGGTCGGGCTGATCCGTGCGACGCTCGCGGTATTCCATGGCGTGATCCCGCCCAACCTCGGCTTCTCCCGGATCAACCCGCAGATCGACCTTGAACACTCGCCGTTCTATATCCCGACCACGTCCCGGCCATGGCCCGAAGGGCGTAGACGGCTGGCCGGGGTCAGCAGTTTTGGCATCGGCGGCACCAATGCCCATGTGATTGTCGGCGCTGCTGCGCAGGACGAAAGCACCTCGCAAGATCACACGCCGTGCCTGCTGCTTTCGGCGCACAGCCGATCGGCGCTGGAACGGGACATGGCGGTGATCGAAACCTGGCTCAACACCTTTCCTGAACAGCGGGTCGCTGTGCTGCGTCATCTGCAGTCCGGGCGCCGCGCCTTGCGCTGGCGCTTCGCGATGATCTGCCCGGTCAATGATGCAGTGAGCCTGCCGCCTTCGTTGATCAAGGAGGTTGTGCCATCGGACACTCGCGTGACAGCCAGCGAGCAGTCGCCGCACGCCTTGCTCGATGCCTGGTATGGCGGGGCGACGATTGACTGGCCGACACGTTCAGCGCCACCGCCCTGGGATCTGCCGCCGTCGGCCTTCGATCTGCAGACCTACCGTTTTCAGGCATTGTCCACGCCCGAAACAATTGCCGAACGACAGCCGGTCGCTGACTGGTTCTATCAACGGCAATGGCAGCGGGTAAGGCGCGTGAGTTCGCGCCCGTCGGCTCACGCTCGGGACCTGCTGGTGGTGTGCAGCCACGAGACCCTCGACGAGACACTGCGCACCTGCCTGCAAGAGGTCTATCGGCGAGTGGTCGAAGTCAAGGCGGGGAATGGCTTTCAGCGGCTCGCCACCGACCGCTTCGTGATGGATCCGCTGGACACCCCGGCCCTTGCTCGCCTGCTGGATCTTTTGACCAGCCCGGACGGGGATCAGCCGATACCGCTTGAACTGGACTGGCTGCATGCCTTGCCGTTGTCGGTCACCGGCAGGGTCAACGAGCAAAGCCTGGCAGCCGCGCAGTGGGCGTGTCTGGATACCGTCAGTGCGCTGTTGCAGAGCTGGGGTCAGGCGCCTCGTGTGCCCACGTTGAGGTTGTGGCTGGTGTCCTGGCAGGCATGCCCCGTGTATGGCGAGTCGAAGCGTCCGGAACTGGCGGCCCTGGCCGGAATCACCGAAGTAGTGCCGCAGGAATACCCGGTGCGTTGCCACTGGCTGGACCTGAACAGCGCGCAACTGGCCGCCCGACCTGAAGCGCTGGCCGCGCTGCTGGCAGACCCTGCGGCAGCACCGAGACGCATGGCCATCCGCGACCACTACCTGTGGCAGCCGCATCTGCAGACCAGTCCCGTCATGACATCAACCGTCGATCCCGATCTGCTGCCACCGGATGGCGTATTTCTGGTGATCGGTGGCAGCGGTGGCATTGGCCGTACGTTGTGCGAGCACCTGTTACGAAACAATGCTCAGCGGCGGGTGGTGCTGCTGTCGCGTCATGGGGAATGTCCTGAGGCGTTGCTGGCTTACCGCGCGTGCATTGATCTTGTTCAGGCCGACATCGCTGATCGAACAGCCTGGCCGACAGTGCTCGAGCAACTCGAGCGACGTTATGCAACCTTTGACGGGGTGATTCACGCCGCAGGCGTTGGCGCTGGCAGCCTGATTCGTCATCGCGATGCCCGCGCGTTGTCTGAAACCATGGCTGCCAAGACCCTCGGCATGCTGGCGGTCGAAGAGCTGATTGAGCAGATGACGCCGAAGTTCGTGCTGTACTGCTCCTCGATGGCTGCGCTGTTCGGCGGTGCCGGTCATCTGGACTACGCCGCCGCCAGCGGTACCCTGGATGGCTTCACCCATTACCGCCCGAACGCCGCCAGCGATTGTGTGCGGCTCGGCATCAATTGGGACATCTGGCGTGACATCGGCATGGCCACGAGCGCCGGAGCAGGGGATGCCGTGCATCAGCGGCATCTGGCCGTCGGCATGTCGGCGCAGGAAGGCTGTCAGGTGTTTGATCTGGCGCTCAGTGCTCAACTGCCACAACTGCTGATCTCGACGACATCCATCGAGACGGCACGACAGTTCTATCCGGTTCGTCATGGTCAGGGGGCGGCTGCGGCGCAACCTGCCGCTCAGGCATCGACGTCGGCGGCATCGCACGCGCAAGAGCAGGGCGCAGGGCTGCGGGCTCGCTTGCATGACTGCCTGTGCAAATGGCTCGGTGTGCCAGCGCTGGACGAAGATGACTCGCTCTACGAACTAGGCGCCGACTCACTGACTTTGCTGGACCTGATCGACGAACTGCAGGCGGCGACGGGTGTGGTGGTCGAGCTGTCACGGTTCAGTCACAAGGTCAGCCTGCGCGAGGTGCTTGCACTGGTGCAGACCGACAGCCCTGACCCCGGCGAAGCCGCCGGAGCTGCCTGGGCTGAAGCCGTCCGCATCGATGAGTGGAGTCCGGGTGCAGGCCGCGACTGGCTGTACCTGATTCACCCGGTGGGCGGCGATGTTCAGGCTTATCGGGAACTGGTTTCGGCGCTGGATCCGGCGCTTGGCGTGCGAGTCATTGCCGATCCGGCGCTGCGTTTGCCCGATTTGCCAGCCATCAGTCTTGTTGAGCGTGCCCAACTGTATTGGCGGGCTGTGCAGGACGGTCACCCTGACGGCACGCCCTGGCGTCTGGCTGGGTGGTCGTTCGGCGCCTGGATTGCGCAGGCGATGTGCAGCCTGGCGCAGAACTGCGCGTTGTCGCAGCCGACGCTGTACCTGATCGATCCGCCCGCACCGGACGCCGGCGCCGAGCTGGCGCAGATTGACGAGCAGCACATTCGGCAGGTCTTCCAGCGTGAGTTTTCGGCGCGTCGGCCCGCTGATATGGCAAGCGAGGACACGCCGCGCTACTTGCAGCGCCTGATCGTCTGTTGCCAGAACAACATGGCCAGCATGGCGGACCATCGACCCGAGCAATTGCCTGTGACGGCGACGCGCCTGTTCATCGCCACGCAGCCCAATCCCTACGGCATGGGCAGCAAGTGGCAACTGCCAGCGCTCAAGACCGCGTGGCAGGCCCTGGTGCCGAACATGCTGAGCTGGCAGGCGCTGGACACCGACCATTACGGCATCGTCGCCAGCCCTTGGGCGCAGACCATCGCCATGATCATCAATGCCGACTTGATTGAGCAGACATGCGGAGAGCGACATGAACGAACCTGATGCGCAGTTCGAAGTGGTCACCAATGATGAAGGCCAGTATTCCATCTGGCCGGTGGGTAAACCGATGGCCGCCGGCTGGAACAAAGCGGGGGTGTGTGGAGAGCGTCAAACCTGTCTGGACTACATCGCCGAGCACTGGACCGACATGCGGCCGCGCTCGCTGCGCGAAGGGTGATCGGTCGCACTGACCAGCCTGGCAATCGGATATGACAACAAGAGGATGAAGGAACATGGATCAATTGGCACTCAAAGCCATCGAGCGTATTGCGGGCGCGTCGCGTGCGCCGTATCACAGCATCGGTATCGACAGGCTGACGCCTGTCATCGGTGCCGAGATCAGCGGCGTGGACCTGTCGCAGCCGCTGAATGACGAACAACTCAACGAAATCCGCCGTGCGCTTCTGGAGAATCATGTGCTGGTGTTTCGTGATCAGCACCTGAGCGTGGAACAGCACAAAGCCTTCGGCCGACTGTTCGGCGAGCTGCGTGCGCTGCCGGTGGACAGCATTGATGGCGATGACCCGGAACTGGTGGTGGTTCGCGCCAACGCCCGGTCACGTTTCGTCGCGGGTGAAACCTGGCACACAGACGGCACCGCCGACCTCGAGCCCTCTATGGGCTCGATGCTCTACGTCAAGGAAACCCCGGCCATCGGCACTGGCGGCGATACGCTGTTTGCCAACATGCACCTGGCGATCGAGATGCTGTCCCCGGCCATGCAGCAGTTCCTGTCCGGACTGACCGCCATCCATGACGGCGAAATCCCCTGGAAAGGCTTCACGCCGCCCGAAGGCCTGCCCAAAAGCGAACACCCGGTTGTGGTCCGCCACCCGGAAACCGGCAGGCCGACGCTGTTCGTCAACTCGGGTTTCACCTCGCACATCGTTCAACTGTCAGGCAGTGAAAGTCAGGCCTTGCTGAACATGCTCTTCGACCTGGTGGCCCGCGAGCCGATCCTCAGTTGCCGAGTCCGCTGGGCACCCAACACCCTTGTGTTCTGGGACAACCGCTCCACGCAGCACCACGCGGTCTGGGACTACTTTCCCCATTCACGCTATGGCGAGCGCGTCACGATTCTGGGGACACGGCCGAGGGCGTGAGCCGTTGGCCAACCCGGCGTCTGTCCGGAGGGCGTGGGAGCTCTCGCAGGTTACGACGGCAGCGACGGGCTGCGCAGCGGCCCCAGCTGTAACCCGTAAATCAGGTCATCAAACCACTGATCACCGATCTGATACGCCTGCGGTACACGACGCTCAAAGGTGAAGCCGCATTTCTCCTGCAGCCTGCAGGATGCGATGTTGCCATCGGTCACGGTCGCCTCCAGCGACTCCAGCCCGATGGCGGCGGCGTAGTCGATGACGGCGTGCCAGGACTCGGTGCCGTAACCCTGGCCCTGATGCTCCGGCAATAACAGACCACCGATCTCGGCATGCCCCGGCGACAGGATACGAAAGCCGCTCACGCCCAGCTCCTGACGGCTCTGCCTGTCGATCACCACCAGACACAGCCAGTGATCCGACTGCGGGGTCCATGCAGGCAGCCGATGATCGAAGCCTCTGCGAATCATCTCTTCGCCGATGTCTCCGAACACATACTGCATGGTCTGCGGTTCACGGTGCAGCCTGAGAAACAGCGGCCAGTCCGCCTCGACCATGGTCCTCAGGTACAGCCGTTCAGTGTTCAACTCCAGCATCCGGTGCTCCTTGCACGTTCAGAAAGGCACAAGGTTTTTTACCCGGCGCTGCCGCATTGAGCAATCAATGAATACGTACATCAGCCTTTAACACTACCCGGGGCAACATCGCATCGTCATTTCATGCAATGAACGCTGCCGCAAGGCGCGACTCTATTCATGACGGCACCCCATCAATCATCACGACGACCATCGGCCTGACAGGAGCGCAAGCATTTGGATAACAGACAATTCTTGTCTTTCAGCGAGCAGGAGCGGGCCGAGGCCCGCCAGTTAAACAGGAAGCTTGCCCGCTTTCCGCGTTTCAAAATACGCAACCGCGTCATGCCCGTGCTGATTCAGTCACTGTTGCGCGTCAGCCAGATCGGCGGCGGGGGCAAGCTCACTCGACACGGACTTCAAGCCGAAAAGAAAATCGTCAGTACCAATGGTGTACCTGTACGTGTGCGCATCATCAGGCCCAAGGGCCAGCCAAAAGGCGTTGTGCTCGACTTCCACGGTGGCGGCTGGGTGATCGGCAATGCGCAGATGAACGATGACCTCAACGTCGCGATGGTCAACGAATGCGACGTGGCCGTGGTGTCGGTGGATTACCGGCTCGCCGTGTCCACGCCCGTTGAAGGGGTGATGGACGACTGTTTCTCGGCCGCGTGCTGGCTGCTGGGAGACAATTGCCCTGAGTTCGCGGGCCTGCCTGTCATCGTCGTCGGTGAATCCGCCGGTGGCCACCTGGCGGCCACGACGCTGCTGAAACTGAAAGAAAAGCCCGAGCTGCTGCAACGCATCAAAGGCGCGCTGCTTTACTACGGCGTCTACGACCTCACCGGAACCCCCAGCGTGCGCGCCGCCGGCCCCGAAACGCTCGTTCTCGACGGCCCCGGCATGGTCGAGGCCTTGCGTCTGCTCACGCCTGGTCTGACCGACGAGCAGCGCCAGCAACCCACGCTGTCGCCCTTGTACGGCGATCTTTCCGGCATGCCGCCTGCGCTGATGTTCGTCGGCGACATCGATCCGTTGCTGGACGACACGCTGCAAATGGCCGAACGCTGGAAAACCGTGGCGGAGGTGGAAATGCACCGGCTGCCGGACTTGCCGCACGGGTTCGTTCACTTCCCTACGGCGATGTCGGGGAGGGTGCTGGCACGCAGCCGGGAGTGGCTGAGCGGGATGATCAAGGCTGAGGACTGATCCTCACATCCGGCGAGACCGGGTGTGAGGGTCAGCGCACGTCACGGGGCTTGCGCCCCGCGTTGCGTCAGGACGCGACGGTGGAGTCTTCACCGCCCGGCCAGTCCTTGATTGGAATGTCGTCGATGGTGCCATCCTTCACACCGTCGATGGCGTAGCGTCTGATGCTGTCCCCCAGCACCTGTGCGAAGTCATCGGCTTTGGCCTGTTGCTGGCCTTCCCTGACCAGACCGGGAATGATCGCCCCCAGAACCGCCACGCCGCCAGCCAGGAAGCCCAGCGTACCGGCGGCTGCAGCCAGCGCCGGGATGAAGCGCGGCAGGTTGGCGCTCAGCAGGCCCAGTGTGCCCTCAAGGGCCGAGGCCGAACCGGAAAGAACGCCCAGAGACCCGGCAGTCACGCCGAAGCCGCCAGTGAGGTTGTCGCCTCGACGGATCGCGTTCACGCCATCGAAAATCCCGTAGGCACCTGCCGCGATATTAGCCAGACCGCCCAGGCCCTTGGCCGCTTCCTCATACTGCTTGGCGACAGCGATCGCGTTCTTGCCGTCTTTGATGTTGTCCTTGAGTTTATCGAGCTGCTCGCGGGACAGGTTGTCAGGGTTGTCGGTCAGGGTCTTTTCCCGTTTGGCGAGCGACTCGTTCATCGAGACCTGATAAGCCTTGGTGCCGCCTTCGGTGAACAGCGTGGCGGCCTGCACCGAGCCGGTGGTGATGTCGACGATGTTGCGGTCGGTCAGCTTGCCCGAACCCTGCGCGCCCCGAGCGATGGTCATGCCCGCCATGAAAAGACCGCTGACCCCGTGAAGCACACCGCTGCCATAGGCCCCTTTGGCATCGCCACCCGTGTCGAACTTGCTTAGCATGTCCATCTTGTCCAACGCTTTGGTGCCCTGGCGGAACATGTCCCAGTTACCTCTGAAGCCCGAAAGCACCTGATCGGTAGTGGCGACAGTGCCATCCTTGTTCAGCAGCAATTCCGGGGATTCCTGGCGCATCTGATCGATCAGCTTGCGCACTTTGTCCTCGTCAAGGTCCTTGCCGCCGTCCTTGCCGAAGGCTTTTTGCATGTCTTCGAAGGTGGCGTCCTTGAAGAGGTTTTCCTGGGATATCGTCGAGAAATTGTCGTTGAGCTGCTTGTCGAAGCCTCCGGTAAAGGTCGGGTCCAGCGTGGCGTTATAGAGCGCGACTTCCATGCTGAAAGCACTGGCGGCTGCTTCAGGTGCGTTGGTCTTGAGCAACTCGCGCAAACGCTCGCCGGAGGCCAGAGAATCCTTGTAATAGGTCTTCAGGGCCTCGCTGTGGGAAGACTTGCCTACGCCAGCCTGGATCTCGGCAGCGTTATTGATCCCCAGGATGCCTTGAACGCTCTGAGCCGTGGCGTAGAACTGCGTCAGCGCGGCGGTCTGATCGGTCTTGCCATCCTTGGTGTTGGCCTCCCAGGCCTTGTCCAGCGCCTTGCCGGACTTGATCTCGTCTTCGTAGGTTTTGCTGACCGCATCCTTGAGGCCCGGACTGGCCGCGAACAGGTCCTTCATGCCCTTGGCGCTGCTGTCTTTGAGAAAGGCTGCGGTCTCGGGGTCGTTCTGCAGAATGGCCATGTGGTCGCCGATATCCTTGAGCAGCTTCTCCGGTTCCCAGATAGCGCCCGACCCATTGGCGATGGCGACCTTGCCGTAATCATCGCCCCACATTCCGGCGTTGGCGCCGTCTACCACCAGCTTCTGGGATTTTTGCAAATCCAGCAGCACCGCGACCTTTTCCTCGGCCGTGTAGTGCTCTGGGTGTTCGAACACGTCTTTGCCGAGTTTGCGGGTGTCCACGTTGCTGGTCAGGTTTGCGGAGACCACGCTGGACAACAGGCTGCTCAGGGTCATGGCGTCCACCGGAGCACCACTTTTCAGAAAGGCCTGCAGGTCGCCGCTGCTGACCTTGCCGTCGGCCGACTTCGCCAGATTACCGCTGGCCGTGTCGAGCAGCTTGAAGGCGCCCGGTTGCGACCAGAAGCTCAAGGCATCTTTCTCAAGTCCACCCAGTTGCGGGTTGCTGTCTTTGTAGTCCTTGATGTTCTGAGCGGTCAGGGTGCCGTCGGCGCCAGTCTTGCCACGAATGGAGTCGTACATCTGCTCCAGAATCGCCGTGTATTGCGCAATCTGCCTGGAACCCTCGTCGGCGTTCTTGTTGGTTTCAACGTAGGTTTTATACCCGGCGATGTCATGACTGGCCTGCGCCTTGGGCAGGGACGAGAAACCGTACTTGCCGAAGTCCTGCAGACGTCCGGCTTCGGTGCCGTGTTTGGCTTCGCCACCTTTGGTGAAGCCATTGATCCGGGTGTCAGCCACGTCCTTGCCCGTCAGCGGTTTGCCACCTCCGTCGTAACCGACGATACGGTCCATCACCTGGCCCGCACGGAAAGCCGCGTCGGGATCGTTTTCGAAGTCACCCACTTGCTCCTTGAGCATGTCCTTCACGCCACTCTGGTTGCCCAGATGCTTGAGCAGTGGATTATCGTCAATGATGTCCTGAGCCGAACGGGTATCGCCCTCCGGCCGAACCCACTGGATGCCCGCAGCCTCTGCCTGCTCGCGCGCAGCGCTGTTGTCACCGGCGCTGTCCACATGCTTGAGCTCGCCCTTGAGATTCTCCCAGCCGTACTTGCCGAAGTCCTGCAAACGACCGGCTTCGGTGCCGTGCCTGGCGTCACCTCCCTTGGTGAACCCATCGACCCGGCCATTGCCGTCATTGCCATTCACAATGCGCACGCCGTCCTCGTTCAGCAACTCCACATGGTCCAGCACCTGAACAGCGCGATACGCAGCGTCACGATCATGCTCGAAGTCACCGACACGCTCCTTGAGCTTGTCCTTCACGCCGCTCTGATTGCCCAGATTCTTCAGCAACGGGCTCGCGTCGATGATCTCCTGCGCCGATCGCTTGTCATCGCCGGGCAGCTCCCACTCGATACCCGCGTCCCTGGCCTTGGCGCGGTCAACCGAATGGCTCCACTGACTTTGCGAATTCGACTCCGCCGTGCGGTTCTTGGATATGTTTTCTACGGAAACGGACATGTGCAGGCTCCTTGGTAATAAACCCCGCCAGAACAACGTCGCGTAAAAGCGACGTCGAGCGCTGACCGGCTGACTGACAGGGTAGAGAGGGGTAAGGCTCGAACACACCCGAGGGTAGGGAGCGCACATGAGGTGGATGTGACACGGGCTGTGAAATGTTGTGAATTTACACAGGTGGGGGGAAGGGGAGTGTCGGTGACTCGGGGAGGTTGAAGCGTGCTTCTGTTGGCAGACGACGGGCCTGTGAAGATGACCAGCAGTCCGGAAAGTGAACGACGCTTTTTGAAAAGCGCCTGACTGGAAGAGAAAATCAGTGACAGAAGGCTCGCTGCTTATGGCATCGGGTTTTGCCGGAAGGGTACATATCTGGTACTGAAATGCTTGGCGGCAAAGGAAGTTTTCAAAGGGGGGTTAGAGGTTTACAGCTTCTCCAGCGCGTTGGGGCTTTGGTCGGATGTGGCGTGGTGCGAAAGGGGGCTTTCGGCCCAGGCTGTGTGAAAACACCGCCGAGCAGTTCAAGACCTGGGGTTTAAAACAGTATGAGTCGATAGTGGGTTTTTACGACCGGTAGCCTTCGTTCGGTCGTGGTCCTTCGAACAGCGATAGCTGGGATCATTCATAAAATTTACCAGCCAGCAAACGCTCCCCATACCTAGAGCTTCAATGAAGCCGATAGATGATTGTTTGAATATCACACTGATGTGAGATAAAGATGACGAGCTGCGGAGCTATTACATTCAAGGAGGATTGCGCGTTATGGATGAAGCAGTTACGTACCGGAGGGCCACCGTAAGGGATGCATTAGCGATTTGTGAGCTGGGACAACTGCTGAATGCGGTTCACCACGCTGCCCGTCCAGATATCTATACAGCCGCCACCCCAGATTTTTCGCGTGACCTCCCACACTGGACGAGTTTTTTCGAAAGGCCAGATCAGGTTGTTTTCATTGCGGATGTTGGCCACCAAGCCGCAGGTTTCATTACTGCCAGTCTGTCATCAAGCACCGGGCCCCTGATGCAACCTCTGGATTTCGTTCGTATCGGATCTGTGTGCGTAGACGAGCAGTTTTGGGGGAACGGTATTGGACGAAGCCTTGTACGACTCGTTCAAAACTGGGCACTTGAAAATGATGCCAACGATATAAGGCTGGCGGTATGGGCATTCAATGCACGCGCGGCTCGTTTGTATACAGAGTTGGGTTTCGAGACCCGAGCATTCGAGATGGGGATGCGTCTCTGATGAGGCACTCGCGTCGTGAAGATGAAGACTCAGTGATCGCTTTGAGTCGATAGCTGCCTTCCGCGATTGGCCGCTTTCGACCGATTCTGTTGAAAAAGTCAGAATTTCAGGCTGGAAGAAGGCGACATTGGCCCTCGTTTCAGAACCTGGTCACCACGTTGCGTGGCTTTCCAGTTCTGCGTTGACCGTCGCGGCTTGGTTAATAGGTTAATTTGAGGGTTTTTGCTGATTCCGGGCGCACCTATCCCGTAGTCGGTGGCCCTTGAGAGGTCAGTTTCGCCAGTCGTCTTAGGTTCTGTACCGCAGCCGCCAAGGTGAATTCGTCGTTCGCACCGGTCATTCCTCGTAGCCTTAGTCGATCCAGTTTCAGGATTCGTTTGAGATGAGCGAACAACATTTCGACCTTTTTACGCTCATGGCGAGAGCACACGTATTGAGGTGTTGCGGCAATTCGCCGAGCAACATTGCGTGCCGCCTCATGGACGCTACGGGCGATTTTTCTGAACGAGGTGTTTGGGCAGCAGCGCTCTTTCATTGAGCATCTAGAGCAGTCTGCTTGCCGAGATCGAAAGATGATGGTGTCGGCTTTCGTGACATGTGAGCGCTGGTTCTTGAAGGCCCGCCACTCGCTGCGCAGGGCGTGCCCCGTGGGGCAACGATATTCCTGCGCTTCTTCACTCCATTGAAAATCACTGATCGAGAGACTCTCGTTCTTACGCTCGGTTTTGTCCCAAACCGGCACATGCGGCTCGATGTCTTTTTCGTTCACCATCCAGGCCAGCATCGGTGCGGTTCCGTAAGCGGTATCGCCGATGAGCCGATCCGGCTTGATGTCGAACTGTTCTTCGACCCGCTCGATCATGGTCTTGGTGCTCTCGACCTCGGCGGTTCGATGCGCTGGGGTCGGCTCCACATCCATGATCACGCCATGCTCGACATCAATCAGATAGTTCGTCGAGTAGGCGAAAAACGCCGGGCCTCCTGGCGCTGCGGTCCAACGAGAAAGTGGATCAGTCAATGACAGGCGCTTAGGCAGTGCTTCGCGTAACGCTTCTTCATCCAGCGCTTCAAGGTACTCACGCACGGCGCGAGTACTCAGCGCCGGATCGCGCCAGTTGATTTCATCATCGCCAGGTACGCCACGTTGCCGACTGGCATCTGCCTTGATGACGCTGGCGTCGACCGCAAATCCTTCGCCCTTGACCAGACCTGCGTCCATGCAGCGACGCAGCACCTCGTTGAACAGCCAGCGAAACAGCGAGCTGTCACGAAAGCGACCATGCCGATTCTTGGAGAACGTAGAGTGATTGGGGACTTCGTCTTCGAGGCTTAAGCGGCAGAACCAGCGATACGCCAGGTTCAAATGAGCCTCTTCGCACAATCGACGTTCGGAGCGAATACCGTAGCAGTAGCCCACCACCAACAGGCGAATCATCAGTTCGGGATCAATCGATGGGCGCCCGATTGGGCTATAAAAATCGGCGAGATAATGGCGCAGATCGCTGAGATCAAGGCATCGATCAATGCTGCGCAGGAGGTGATTGGCTGGGATGTGATCTTCAATGTTGAACGAGTAAAACAGCCGCTCCTGCCCACTCGATAACTGTCCCATCATGCTGCGTATTCTCCCGCTGGCCGATGGAGTGATTTTGCCCCAGGCCAAACAGGAGAGCTACTTTTTCAACAGAATCGACCCACAGCTGCTCTTCGCACGGCGTGTGATCTGTGGGTAGAATCCCTTTTTCCAACCAGTACGAATGGATGCTAATGGTCCAGCCGATGACAGTAGCCAACATCGTTGGCCCTTGGAAAGGAGAGGCTCCGACAACTTTACTACAGCATTGTCGAGCTGCCTGGGACACGCCTCTTAAAGAACTGTCAGATCTCATGGTCGCTACTTTTCTGAACCAGCGAGTCGCATTTCCTCAAATGTTGGCCGAGGCCAAGCGGCGATTGGATTCAGAGCCCCGCGATGACACCGAATACTTCGATAACCAGCTGGCTGAGGCAGTTCTTGGCAGTAACCGGCCAACATTGGACATTACTGACTATTCATAGTCTGGGACCTTAAAAAATATGCTCTCGCTTTACCCGTGCCAGTCCCCCGTCCGACTTTATTGCCCATGCGGATGCGGCCGCACTTGGTAAGTGCCCCAAATGGCATCACCTTCGACATGGTAATGAAAGATGGTACCTTCGCCGGATAGCCCGTGGGTGTGGCTCGCTACCGTGAATCGGCGATTGTTCAAACGCTCTTTGATTGGGGAGTAGGGAATCTCCATGAAAATCGTCTCCTTCGGTTTAACCATATCGCCTGATATTAAGCTGTTTCATCGCGTGTGGATGAGGGAGCTGCTCGACTCATTATTGGCGCTGCATACCATTTCGCTTTACACGCCTTCGATTGCACTGGCTAGCCGGCAATCGGGTCAACGTCCTTGCATCTGTTGTGTAACGGATGTACAGCTCCTTGCCTGAGTATTAGATTTCAGAAGTTTCCAATATATAATGCGCGCTGCTCGATAAAGAGCTCAGGATAAATACGTCAAGCGAGGACGTCGTGCAGGTTCTTACAATTTCAGATTTCGAAAAAATGGCGGTCAAGTATTCGGAGTTGTTCTATTTTCGCTCTCTCAAGGGCGGTCCGAAGAATATGGCTTACTGGACATCGAACGTGTTCTTCATGCTCACGCTACTTTTTATGTTCAGCAGTGTAGGCGCCTGGATGTCAGGACGTGAGGCGAGTACAGCGCTGGCGGCGGTGGCCGTTCTGTTTGAGCTTCTCGGATTGATCGTCTGGATGGTTTTTTATGAACCTGTGTACAGATCTGACAAGCTTAAAAGGTCAGGCATCCCCGATTCGCTTTGCCAAAAACAGGACAGGGAGACTGTCAAAAGTATCTGGCTTAAACAGAATCTACCGGTCTCGCCTGAGAAGTATCTTGAGGTAACGAAAACCTTCTATGAGGTCCAGGGAATGCTGGTTGAGTCCAGAAAGAACAGACAGCTGGGCGATCGATTCCTGATGGGGTTCTTCAGCCTCAAGCCGCTTCAAAGCGTGCTATCCATTCCAGTCATTTTGGCGTTGCTGAATTTTGCGTTGAGAGTTCCAGGCGTTCATTTCACGGCGGCTGATATTGATATCTCAGTGCTTGCAGGCAATGCTGCAAAATATTCCCTTACCCTTTTCCTTGTCGCGATCACGCTGGTTTTGACTACCGGGATGTTATTGACGATGGTTGTCGGTATCTCGGAATTGATCAGCGAGAGGTATCGAGGCAAATGTGCTGACCTGACCAGAAAAAGATTTGTCAGGGCTTTGCTCGAACGAGCGGATCTGGCAGGTTAGGTTCTACGTCGAAGGGCGATTTCAATCCATATAAAACCGCGTGTGGCCGGGGCGCAGTTGATTGCCCGAACCCGCCTGGACATCAGCCAGTTCGACGACCTGATTCTCGATTATCAGGAAGCCGGACTGATCTCAATACCCCCCGTCAGCTAGCGCAACAGGTGCACCGCTAACCCGGCAAGCGCGCACGCGATCAGCACATGTATGACGCCTCGTTTGAAGCGAAACAGGGCGATGGCGGCGGCAATGGCGATCAGCGCTGAGGGCCAGTCGATCCTGTCTCCGAAGCTTTGGGGCCACAACACGTGGTAGCCGAAGAAACAGGCAAGGTTGAGGATGACCCCGACCACTGCGGCGGTGATGGCGGTGAGCGGGGCGGTCAGTCTGAGCTCATTGTGGGTCGATTCCACCAGCGGACCGCCCGCCAGAATAAACAGGAACGACGGCAGGAAGGTGAACCAGGTCACCAGCGCGGCGGCGACCGCACCTGCCAGAAACACTTGATCCGGCCCGAAGACCTGCATCACGTAGGCACCGACAAATCCGACGAAGGCCACCACCATGATCAACGGTCCTGGCGTGGTTTCACCCAGTGCCAGACCGTCGATCATCTGGGTCGGAGTCAGCCATCCGTAATGTCCGACTGCGCCCTGATACACGTAGGGAAGCACCGCGTAGGCACCGCCGAAGGTCAGCAACGCCGCCTTGGTGAAGAACCAGCTCATTTGCGTCAGGGTGCCGGTCCAGCCGAAAAGGGCGGTCAGTATCGTCATGGGCAGCGTCCACAGCACCAGACCGATCACGATCAGTTTCATCAGCGTCGAGGCGCTGAATCGGGCGTGTTCGGGCGTCGGTGTGTCGTCGTCGATCAATGCCGCGCCAAAGGTCTTGTCCGCTGTCGTGTGCCCGCCAACGCGGAAGTACTCCGGGGCGAGGCGACCTCCGGCGTAGCCGATGATGGCAGCGGCGAACACGATCAAGGGGAACGGCACATTGAAGGCGAAGATGGCGGTGAACGACGCGGCTGCAATTGCCCACAGCGCGTTGTTCTTCAAAGCCCTTGAGCCGATCCGGTGAGCCGCCTGCACCACGATGGCAGTCACGGCGGGTTTGATGCCGTAAAAAAGTCCGGCCACGACAGGCACATCACCCAGCTCGATATACATCCACGACAACGCAATCAGGATGAACAGTGAGGGCAGCACAAACAGGGCACCGGCGATGACACCGCCCCATGTCCGGTGCATCAGCCAGCCAATGTAGGTCGCCAGCTGCTGCGCCTCCGGGCCGGGGAGCAACATGCAGTAGTTGAGGGCATGCAGGAACCGGCGCTCCGAGATCCAGCGTCTGCGCTCCACCAGTTCCTGATGCATGATTGAAATCTGTCCGGCCGGACCGCCAAAGCTGATGAAACCCAGTTTGAGCCAGAACCGGAAGGCTTCGCGAAGGCTGACGGGTTCCGGCCTGGAAAGGTCTTGTTCAACAAGTGACGGGCCAACTGTGTTCACCGGCAGATTCCTCAGAACGTTCCAGGGCGCGCCAATGCTTACGGGTTACCGTTTCAGGCTGCGCTCGTAAGCAGCCAGTACCGTCCGCTCCGATTGCACCAGATACGACTCAAGCATCGCAGTAGCCTTTTCAGACTGGCCCGCTTCAACGCATTCAAGAATCCCGGCGTTCATGTCGATGTACGGAACGTGCAGGAACTCCGGCGCGTTGAGCAACCCGAAGGCCAGCCGCAGCTCTGCCGAGATTTGTCCGTAGAACACCACCAGACGCGGGCTGTCGGCCAGTTCGACAATGCCCTGGTGGAACATCATGTTGGCGGTACCCACGGCCACCCAGTCCTTGGCTTCACGCGCACGCACACTGGCGTCGACCGCTTCACGCATGCGCAGCGCTCCGGGGTGCTGTGGATAGCCCTGGGCGATGGCATTGCATTCGATGAAGCGGCGCACGCGGTAGATGTCGATGATCGAGGCCATGTCCGGCTCGGCCACCGTCACGCCGCGATTGGGTTCGTGCTTGAGCAGGCCTTCGCGCGTCAGCACCCTGAACGCTTCTCTCAGCGTATTGCGCGAGATGTCCAGATTCTCGGCCAGCGCTGCTTCGGACAGGCGCTGACCTGGCACCAGTTCGCCTTCGACCAGCATCCTGCGAATTTCTTGAGTGATGGATTCTCCCAGCGTGCGGGCGGGAGAAGGGGGTACTGCGTCGTTCATAAGGGGTCCAGGGTGGGAAAAGCCGCGACGATATTCCCTGAGAGCTTAGTGCGTGGCAAGAAAGAAGCGCGTTGCGTGCTTCATTAAGTAGCGCCGCTGGGTGTTGGAGTAACAAGTTGGTGCAATTGAGTGATCAATAGTAATAGGATTGTTCAACAATAAATCCGCTTGGCACCTACATCTTGGGCTGGCTGGTTGAGTCTTGGCATGCACATTGCTCTGCTCAGGTATCACTCACCGTAGGAATGTTGCCGTGACACAGACCACTCAAGAGTTTACAAAAGCCCGGCGCGCTTCGTTGATCGCCGCGATATTCATGATGGCAACGTCCGCCATCGGTCCAGGCTTCCTCACTCAGACGGCGACCTTTACCGCCACGCTGGGTGCAGCGTTTGCGTTTGGTATTCTGGCGTCGATCCTGATCGACTTCGTGGTCCAGCTGAACGTCTGGCGTATCGTGTCGCTGACCAAAATGCGCGCGGCCGATCTGGCCAATGCTGCTATTCCGGGCAGTGGCTACTTGCTGACGGTGTTAGTGCTGTGCGGTGGTCTGGTGTTCATGCTGGGTAACATTGCCGGTGCAGGTCTGGGTTTGAATGCGCTGACCGGCCTCGATCCCAAATGGGGGGGCGCCTTGAGTGCGCTGCTCGCCATTGCGATCTTCTCGTCTCATCGCGCAGGGATGGCGATGGACCGGATCATGATGGGGCTGGGCATTCTGAAAATATGCCTGATCGTGTTCGCTTGCTTCGCGACCCATCCTCCGCTGGGCGAGGCCCTGCGTCAGTCGGTGTGGCCTGACTTCATCGACTTTGCCTCGATTACGACTATTGTGGGCGGCACGGTAGGCGGTTACATCACCTATGCAGGCGCTCACCGTCTGCTTGATCGTGGCACCGTTGGCGTAGAAAACATTCAGGCCGTATCCCGCGCTGCACTGACCGGTATCCTGGTCACTGGCATCGCTCGCTACATATTGTTTCTCGCTATTCTGGGTGTGGTGGCGAGCGGCGTGGTCATCGACGTGTCTGGCAAGGGCGCAAACCCTGCCGGTCAAGCTTTCCAGGCGGCAGCAGGCGATATCGGCATGATGATGTTCGGTCTGGTGCTATGGGCAGCGGGTATCAGCAGTGTGATCGGCGCGTCTTATACATCGATGTCCTTCATAACGGTGTTCTCCAGGAAGATTACCGAGCGCGCTCGTCACCTCGCCACCGTGGTTTTCATCGTCATCTGCATGGCGGTGTATCTGATGATCGGCAAGCCGCCAGCGGCACTGCTGGTGTTCGCAGGTGGTTTCAACGGCCTTATCCTGCCGCTGGGCCTGAGTATTTTCATGTACGTGGGCTGGCGCCGTTCGGACCTCATGGACGGCTACCACTATCCTCGCTGGCTGCTGGTGCTGGGCGTGCTGACCTGTCTGCTGTCGTGGTTCATGGCTTACAAATCGGCAGGCGCCATTTTTGCCTTCATCGGCGCGGCCTGATCCAAAGGAGATTTTCTGATGCGTGCAATTGACCTTAACAGCGACCTGGGAGAAAGCTTCGGCGCCTGGAGCATGGGTGACGATGCGGCGATTCTTGAAGTGGTCAGCAGCGCCAACGTGGCGTGCGGCTTTCATGCCGGTGATCCGGCCGGAATACTGCGCACGCTTGAAGCCGCTGCGGCGCGTGATGTGGCCGTCGGTGCCCATGTGGCCTACCCGGACCTCGTCGGCTTCGGTCGGCGCAACATGGACGTGCCGACCGGGCAACTCACTGCCGATGTCATCTATCAGATCGGCGCGCTTCAAGGCCTGGCCCGCAGCGCGGGGACGACAGTGACCTATGTCAAGCCTCACGGCGCGCTGTACAACACCATCGCAGGCGACCCGGTTCAGGCCGCGGCGGTGATTCAGGCGATCCTGCGCATCGACCCGCAGCTCAAGCTGGTCTGCCTCGCCAATTCGAAGTTGCTCGGCTGGGCGCGTGATGCGGGTCTGACCTGTGTGTCCGAAGCCTTTGCGGACCGGGCGTATACCGCTCAAGGCACGCTGGTGTCCCGCTCGCGTCCCGGTGCCGTGTTGCACGATGTCGAGTTGATCACCACGCGCATGCTGCGTCTGGTGCGTGATGGCGTCATCGAGGCCGAGGACGGCAGCCTGATCGAACTGGAAGCCGATTCGATCTGCGTGCATGGCGACAGCCCGGGCGCGGTGAATATCGCCCACGCCCTCAAACGACGTCTGCTTGAGGCAGGGGTCAACATTCGTGCATTTACCCGAGGTCAGCCATGAATTCCTTCAACGACGCCCGTCAGGCAGCCATTGCCGCCCGTGCCCAGTATCGCGAAGGCATGGTGTCTCCCACTGCGGGCCATGCACCGGGTCTGACCCAGGCCAACATGATTTGCCTGCCGCGCGAATGGGCCTACGATTTTCTGCTGTTCGCTCAGCGCAATCCTCAAGCCTGTCCGATTCTGGACGTCACTGAGGCCGGCAGTTACAGCACCGTTCTGGCCGAGGGCGCTGACCTGCGTACTGACATTCCGCTGTATCGCGTCTGGCGCGACGGCAAGCTGGCCGATGAAGTGACCGATGTGCGGGATCTCTGGACCGAGCATACGGATCTGGTCACTTTTCTGATTGGTTGCAGCTTCACCTTCGAGACCCCTTTGCTGGAAGCCGGCATCGATGTGCGTCACATCAGTGAGGGCTGCAACGTGCCGATGTATCGCAGCAACCGCCTCTGCCGTCCGGCCGGGCGTCTGAAAGGTGAGACGGTGGTGTCGATGCGGCCCATCCCCGCCGACCGGGTGGCCGATGCCGTCAAGATCACCGCACGCTATCCCAACGTGCATGGCGCTCCGGTCCATGTAGGCGAGCCTGGTTTGCTGGGTATCGCGGACATTTCCCGACCGGACTTCGGCGATGCCGTCACTGTAAAACCCGGCGAAGTCCCGGTGTTCTGGGCCTGCGGTGTGACACCGCAGGCTGTGGTCATGGCGTCCGGAGTACCTTTTGCGATTTCCCATGCACCGGGTTACATGTTCATCACCGATGTGCCCGACAGCCACTACCACGTATAGGAGAGGATCATGCGTTTCTACCCGGTCAGCCAGGACGCGCTCCTGGTTGAATTGGCGAACCTGGACGAGACCCTTGCCCTGTTCGACTCTTTGCAGCAACAGCCCATCCATGGCGTGGAGGAACTCGTTCCCGCCGCCCGGACGGTGCTGGTGCATTTTCGTCCCGGCGCGGTCAGCCGCGAAGCGCTTGCTGCGCAGATCGCCACGCGTGACGTGCATGGCAAGGCTCGCGCAGCGGGCAAGCTGATCGAAATCCCCGTGCATTACAACGGCGAGGACCTGGATGACGTCGCCCGCGAACTGGGCATCAGTCCTGAAGAAGTGATCCGGCGCCATACCGGCAGCGATTACAACGTGGCGTTTTGTGGCTTTGCGCCGGGCTTTGCGTACCTGAGTGGCGGCCCGGAATTTGTGGTACCGCGCCGCAGTACGCCGCGCACCCGTATTCCTGCCGGTGCCGTGGCGCTGGCGGGCGGTTTCAGCGGCGTCTATCCGCAGGCCAGTCCCGGCGGCTGGCAGATCATTGGCATCACCAACGCCCGGATGTGGGATCTGGAGCGCGACGAACCTGCATTACTGCAACCGGGCTATCGGGTGCGCTTTGTAGACGTTGGTCCTGTCACCGAAACCGTTTCTGTAGCCACACCGGTACATCGTCAGGCGTCTCACGCCACTGAAAACTATCTGGAAGTGCTGTCGCCGGGTTTGCAGACCCTGTTTCAGGACCTCGGACGTCCCGGTCGCGCAGGGCAGGGGGTTTCGGCTTCCGGTGCCATGGACCGGGGTGCGTTGCGCGCCGCCAACCGCGCAGTGGGCAACGACCCGGCGAGCGCCTGCCTTGAAGTGCTGATGGGCGGCCTGACGTTCACCTGTCACGGCCAGACGGTAGCGGCCGTCACTGGTGCAACGGCTGCTGTGGAAGTCCTCACTGCCGAAGGCCAGCGGCTGCGCCCGGCGCTTTACACGCCGTTCGCCCTGCAGGAAGGCGATCAGGTGAGTATCGACTCGCCCTCTGCCGGTCTGCGCAACTATGTGGCGATTCGCGGCGGCTTCACGCAGGAACTGGTGCTGGGCAGCCTGTCCACCGACACATTGGCTCAGGTCGGACCTGCGCCACTGACATCGGGCGATCGTCTGGGCTTTCATCACAAGCCGGGCGGCGCGTCGGTGTCGCTCAGCGAAGAACAACCGTTCGACATGCCCCGTTCCGATCAGGTGATTGTGCTGGATGTGGTCATGGGGCCGCGCAGTGACTGGTTCACCGCAGACGCTCAGGCTGTTTTGGCCGGGCAGACCTGGCAAGTCACGCCGCAATCGAACCGCATCGGCGTGCGGTTGGCGGGTGATCAGGCACTGGAGCGTTCGGTTCATGGCGAACTGCCCAGCGAGGGTACTGCCGTTGGCGCTATTCAGGTGCCGCCCAGTGGCCAGCCGGTGCTGTTTCTGGCGGACCACCCGTTGACCGGTGGCTATCCGGTGATTGCCGTGGTTGCGCCGCATCACTTGGATCTGGCCGGTCAGATTCCGATCAACTCCCGCATTCGCTTCAATCCGCTGGGCGCGTTCGAGCCCGTGTGCCCAGCTCTTTCAGACGAGACCAATAACCAATGAAAAAGGTTCTGATTGCCAACCGTGGCGAAATTGCCATCCGTATCGCCCGCGCCTGCCGCGACTATGGCGTGGCTTCGGTGGCGGTGTATGCCGACGCCGACATCGATGCGCTGCACGTACGCCAGGCCGACGAGGCTTATGGGCTGAATGGCGAGCGGCCTGCCGACACTTACCTGAACATTGAAAAGCTGCTTGCGGTAGCGGCTCGTGCCGGTGCCGACGCTGTTCATCCAGGCTATGGTTTTCTGTCCGAACGCGCCGATTTCGCCCGCGCCGTGATCGATGCAGGCCTGACCTGGATCGGCCCGGACCCGAGCACCATCGATGCGCTGGGCGACAAGGTCCAGGCCAGACGCATCGCCCAGAAAGTCGGTGCGCCTTTGGTGGCCGGTACTGAAGGCCCGGTCAACGATGCCCGCGAAGTAGTCGCCTTTGCCGAACAGTTCGGCCTGCCGATTGCGATCAAGGCTGCGTTCGGCGGCGGCGGTCGCGGTCTGAAAGTGGCGTGGAAACTGGATGAAGTCAGCGAGCTGTATGAATCGGCCGTGCGCGAAGCGGTGGTGGCGTTCGGGCGCGGTGAATGCTTTGTCGAGCGCTTTCTGGACAAACCCCGCCATATCGAAGCGCAGATCATCGCAGACCGCCACGGTCGTGTTGTGGTGGCCGGCACCCGCGACTGCTCGTTGCAGCGCCGTAACCAGAAGCTGATTGAAGAAGCGCCTGCGCCTTATCTGGATGACGCGCTGCGTCAGCGCATTCATGACTCGGCCCGCGACATCTGCGCCGAGGCGGGCTATGTCGGTGCGGGCACGGTGGAGTTTCTGCTCAGCGCCGACGGCACGCTGTCCTTCCTTGAGGTCAACACCCGCTTGCAGGTCGAGCACCCGGTTACCGAAGAAACCAGCGGCATTGACCTGGTGATCGAGCAATTGCGTGTGGCTGACGGTCTGCCGTTGTCGTTTGAGGGCACACCGGTTCCGCGTGGCCACAGCTTTGAATTTCGTATCAACGCCGAGGATGCGGGTAACGGCTTTCTGCCGACGCCTGGCTCCATCGACGTATTTCAACCGCCGTCCGGTCCGGGCGTTCGTCTGGAAACCGGCGTCGAGCAGGGCTCTCGCGTATCGCCGAACTTCGATTCGATGATCGCCAAACTGATCGTCACAGGTACCACCCGCGAGCAGGCGATTCGTCGTGCCCGCCGTGCGCTGGCCGAGTTTCGTGTCGAGGGCGTGGCAACCGTGTTGCCGTTCCACCGCGCGGTCATGGACCATGACGACTTCACTGCCGCCGACACATTCGACGTGCACACCCGCTGGATCGAGACAGACTTTGCCGAGCAGATCACCCTGGCCCCGCGCAGCGTCGAGTCGGCTGATCCAGGCGTGTTGCGTACCTTCGTCGAGATCGACGGCAAGCGCCATGAACTGGGTCTGCCGGCAGCGCTGCTGCGTGGCGTCAGCGTGGGGGCAAATGAGGCTGTGGTAGCACCTGCATCGGCCGAAGCGGTAGATCCGCAGGCTGTCCTGACGCCGGTCGCAGGCAATCTGCACAGTTGGGTGGCCAAGGACGGTGAGTCGGTGGAGGCCGGTCAGGTCATCGCAGTGGTAGAAGCGATGAAAATGGAAACATCGGTTCTGGCGCCCTGTGCCGGTCAACTGCAGATTACCGAACAGCCCGGAAGTTATCTGAACGCAAAGTTCCAGATCGGGCGCATCAACACCGATAGCTGATCAGCAACACCTTCTTTCGGTACTAACACAGTCGGGTCAATGACCCGGCTGTTGCGTCCTGCCGCCAGAAATTCGTTTCACGTACCACCGCACGGCTTATAAAAATAAAACCAATCGATTCAACCTGCCCTTATCCGGAGCATGACGGGAATGTCGATCAATAAGGCTTTTTGCTTAATCAGTACTTGTGCACTGACGTACCCATTGTTGGCCTCGGCGGATTTCATTGCCGATAGCAAGGCCAGCATGGAGTTGCGCAACTTCTATTTCAACCGGGACTTTCGTAACGGACCGCCGACCGCTCAGCGGGACTCGGCGAAAGAATGGGCGCAAGGGGCGCTGTTCAGGGTCGAGTCCGGTTACACCGCCGGTACGGTGGGGTTCGGTCTCGATGCGCTTGGCATGCTGGGCCTGAAGCTGGATGGTGGGGACGGCTCAGGCGGCACGGGGCTGCTTCCTGCTGACCTCAGCTCCAGAAACGGCCGTGGCTCGCAGGACGAATACTCGAAACTTGAGTTGACGGCGAAGGCGAAAGTCTCCGAGACGATACTCAAGGTCGGCTCTCTGGCGTTTCGCAGTCCGGTGGTGTCGAGCAATGACACTCGCCTGTTACCCGCCACTTTCGAAGGTGCAATGCTGACGTCGAAAGATATCAGCAACCTCAGCCTGCAGGGTGGCAAGCTGGAACAGATCAAGTTCAATAGCTCCTCTAACTATCAGGACTTCACCGGCAACCGCATTGGCGGTACCAGTGATGACTTTACTTTTGGCGGTGGCACTTACAGTTTCAGCAAGACGCTGAGCACCAGTCTGTATTACGGCAATCTGGAGAATGTTTATCGGCAGTACTACGGTGGCATTGTTTACGAGATTCCGCTTGCGGATCGTCAGTCACTGAAGTTTGACCTGCGTTATTCGAAAAGTACCGAGGACGGTAACTTTCGTCACCTCGACAACCGCGCTGCCAACGGGCAGGTGTCCTACACGCTGGGCAGCAGCGTGTTCATGGCCGCGTATCAGCGCATGAGCGGTGACGATCCGTTTCCTTATATTGCCAACTCCGATCCGTATCTGGTGAACTTCGTTCAGATCAACGACTTTGCCAACACGCAGGAAAAGTCCTGGCAGTTGCGCTACGACTACAACTTTGTCGCACTGGGTATTCCCGGACTGACGTTCATGTCCCGCTATGTCAGCGGGGATAATGCTCTGGTAGCAGGCAGTAATACGGGCAAGGAGTGGGAACGCAACACTGATCTGGCATACGTCATCCAGAGTGGCTCGTTGAAGAATGTGAGCCTCAGGCTCAGGAACGCCACAGTCCGTTCCAACTTCGGCAACGATCTGGATGAAACGCGTTTGATCGTGAGTTACACACTGCCGTTGTGGTGACAGATTGTCGGAAAGATAACGTTCTGTAAAAACGCCAGGTTGTGGAAGGCGGCTTGATAGTTCGAAGCACCGGGAGCCGGGGTGTTTAGGTTTTTTACGAAAAGTCGGCGAGCGAAGGTCAGGCAAGGCAAAAACAGGCGAGGAAGCGGAGTCTACGTGTTGTAAATGAGCATTCCGATCGGACTCGCGCACGAGCCTGTTTTTAACGCAGCATCACCGAGCGCAGCCACTTTTCGTACAGAGCCTAGGGCGATGAACAGCCCGGCACCCTGGTGACAGAAACTGTCCGCCTGCCCATTTATCATGGCGCAGACAAGGCAAAATCCTGGATGAGCGATTGGCGCAGCGGAGACTGTTTCATGCCTTGGCAAATGAATCAGAGCTGATCGAGGAGATACATCATGTCCAGTGTCGAGCCGCTTGATCCGTCGTTTCCGTTGAGCCAGCAAATGGGGATCGATGCCGCACCCATTGTGTTGGTCAATGTCTGCACCATGTCACCTGAGGACGAAGCAGCCTTTCTGGTTGCATGGGCAGCAGATGCCGCTTTCATGAAACGCCAACCCGGTTTTATCTCGACCCAGCTTCATCGCGCGCTGGGCGACAGCCCCACCTACCTCAACTACGCGGTTTTCGAATCCGCACAAGCCTGGCGCACTGCTTTCAAGCACCCGGAGTTTCGCGAGATCGCCAAAGGGCATCCGCCGTCGGCCGTGTTTCGGCCGCACCTCTTTCAAAAAGTCGCTGTAGCCAATCTGTGCACAGCCTAGTGATTGCAATCGGTTGCCGTTGAATGGCCGCTGGGGCAGTTGTTTGTGCTGCAAGAGGAATGCGTATGAAAGCCGTACAGTTGAAATCCACGTCATACCCCGACAGAATCGCGCCCCGATCCGGCCAGTGCGTGCGGACGTTTTGATGAAAGGGGTTGTCGTTGAACGAACAGACATTGTCCATGCGCCTGGAGCGCGTGGCAGCGCACGTGCCCGCCGATGCGCGGCTGGCCGATATCGGTTCGGATCACGGCTATCTGCCGGTGGCACTGATGCGTCGTGGCGTGGTTGCTGCTGCGGTTGCGGGCGAAGTCGCTGTCACGCCGTTTTACTCGGCCCAGCGCGTTGTGCGTGAAAACGGGTTTGAACAACGGATCACTGTGCGCCTGGCCAATGGTCTTGCAGCCATCGAGCCGGACGACGGCATTACCGCGATCAGCCTGTGCGGCATGGGCGGCGAGACCATTCGCGACATCCTCGACGCTGGCAAAGCACGTTTGAGCGGCACTGAGTTGCTCATCATGCAGCCCAACGGTGGCGAGCAACCGTTGCGCCAATGGCTGATGGACAACGGTTACCGCATCGTCTGTGAAGAAGTGCTGCGTGAGAACCGCTTCGACTATGAAATCATCGTCGCCGAGCGCACCGGCCCGGTGACCTACACCGCAGAAGAGCTGTACTTCGGCCCGTTACAACTGCAGACACGCAGCCCGGCATTCCTGGCCAAGTGGCAGCGTTTGCTGCAGCAGCGGCAGAAAACCCTGACCAGTTTCGCCCGTGCAAAACAGGGCGTGCCTGAAGAGAAGTTGCAGGAGATCGAGCGGCAGATACGCTGGATCACTGAGCTGTTGGCTTAGAGCCCAAGACAAATGGCCCCGGCCGCCACCAGTCCGCAAACAGCCCAGCGCTTCGTACTCATCTCTTCGCCCAGAAACATCTTCCCGATCAGCGCCGCGAACACCACGCTGGTCTCGCGCAAGGCCGACACGCCGCCCATGGCGCCTGACTGCATGGCCCAGATGACAATGCCGTAGGCGGCGATGGACACCAGCCCGCCGAGTGCCGAGGAGCTGACGGCAGACGGGTGCTTTTTCAAGGACGCGGCCAGTTCGTTGATCCCGCGGCTCGCCACAAACAACAACGGCATCGCCCAGAACGACATGAACATCCAGGCGGTGTAGGCCAGCGCCTGACCCTCCGATTGCCGCACGCCGATGCCGTCGATCACGGTGTAGAGCGCGATCAGCACGCCTGTGGCAAGTGCCGCAAACACGCCGGAGCGGGAGACATGCCGGTCAAGGAAGGCGAGCGTAAGAATGCCGCCCGATATCATGACAATCCCCAGAACATGCACAACGCTTAGCGTTTCGTTGGCGAACAGTGCGGCCCCGAGAGTGACGAGCAGGGGCGAGGAACCCCGGGCGATCGGGTAGGCCACCGCCAGATCACTGTTGCGATACGAGCGCACCAGACTGATGTTGTAGACGATGTGCACCAGCCCGGAGGCGATCAGATAGGGCCAGGCTCCGGCAGCTGGCAAGGGCAGTATCACGACCGCGACGGTCGACACGGACGCGATCATGATGCCCATCCAGGCCATGGACAGATGGCGGTCGCGGTTGCCGTGCAGCATCGCGTTCCAGCCTGCATGAAGCACGGCAGCGAGTAGAACCAGACCGCCTGCGTAACTGAGCATGGTGTTTTCCGAGTGGGCAGTGCGAAGGAGGCGCCAGAAGTAAAGGCAGTGTTTATCTGCTCGGCAAAATATCTATCTTGGTACCGCCTGACAAACCAGATAAATTGGCTGCTCACGTTAGCGTAGCTATTGCGAATGAAACGAGAATTGCCCCCACTCAATGCGTTGCGCGCTTTCGAGGCGGCTGGCCGTCTGGGCAGTTTCAAGGAGGCCGCAACCGAACTGCATGTCACGTCCGGAGCGATCAGTCAGAGTGTTCGTCTGCTCGAGGACTGGCTGGGCTCTGCATTGTTCGAACGACACAATCGTCGGGTGATCCTGACCACAGCTGCCAGAGCCTATCTGGCTGAGATCGGGCCGCTGCTGGAGCGGATCGCACTGGTGACAGCGAGGTTCGGTTTGCCTGATCCGGCCCCTCGTACGTTGCTGGTGAACGCGCTTGCGACCTTCACGTTGCGCTGGCTGGTGCCGCGACTCGATGCGTTTCGCGCCAGTCATCCCGGCATCGACGTACAGGTGCACACCTCGAACAAGTCCGTGGAAAGTCTGAAGGAGCCCTACGACCTCATCATTCGGGGTGGGCCGGACACACTTTACGGCTATCGGACCCGGGTGTTCCTGCGTGAAGACAGAATCCCTGTGTGTAGCCCGGCGCTTCTGAAGCGACTGCCGTTGAATACCCCCGAGGACCTGAGACGCCACACGCTGTTACATACCTCGAGCCTGCCAAGGCTGTGGCCGGACTGGCTGGCGAGCGCCAATATCGCTGCGTTGCAGCCAGCCGCAGGTGTGGTGTTCGACCATTTCTATCTGACCCTGCAGGCTGCCATCGACGGGTTGGGCATCGCGATGGGGCCCGCAGCGCTGGTTGCCAGCGACCTGCAGGCCGGGCGGCTGGTGATGCCTTTCGAGGGTCCGCGTCTCAAGTCGCGCAGCTACTGCGCTTACGTGCCTGACGAAAAACTGGCCGATGAAACGGTGCAGTTATTCTGTTCGTGGCTTGAGGGGCAGGGTGATGGCTGAGGAAGGTCCTGTCTGTGTCAGCAGGTCTCGCCCCGGACGTTGCAGGGCAGTACCTCCAGCGCACGCCATTCCTTGATCATCTGGCGGCGGTTGCGTGTGTAGCGTTCGCTCAAGACCTGCGCTTCTGCAATGTCGTCCATGTTGATGATCCGGTACTTGCTGTCGCCTTCGCACCACGCCGCCAGGTGACGCCTGGATTCGATAAAGCCGAGCATGATCGGCCAGATGATCTGCGGATCCCTGGGCGCATGTTCGATTGAAAGCGTGATGCTCAGCTTGCACTGATCACGCAGCGCACGGCGGATCTCGCTCAGGTCGATGCTGGATGACACGCTGAAAGGTTTGCTGATGTAGAACGTCTCGTCCTCCAGCGTCGGCCGCATTTCCACAGGCAGAACGGCACTGATCTTGGCCAGGGCGTTTTTCACGGCGAAGGCGAATTTGTCGTCGGTCTGGCGGCTGACCCACTGCGCACCCATCATCAGCGCCTGAATTTCTTCCTCCGTGAACGACAGCGGAGGCAGCAGAAAACCGGGTTTGAGGATATAGCCCAGGCCCGGTTCGCCATCGATGTCGGCTCCCATGCCTTGCAGCGTTGCGACGTCGCGGCGGATGGTGCGCAGCGAGACGCCCAGTTCCTGCGCAAGAGACGCGCCCGAGACGGTTCTGCGATGTCGGCGAAGCGCTTGCATCAATTCAAACAAACGATGACTTCTGGCCATGCCTACTCCATCGCGATAACACCTTTGCCACCGAGTTTGCGTCCTTGTTCAATGTCGGTGATCAGGTTGATCGCGCTGCTCAAGGGAACCACTTCACCCACCGGGATCCTGAATCTGCCCCGGCTGGCGGCTTCGGCCAGCTTATCCAGAATCTCCACGCGTGGCGAACCTATGATGGGCTTCAGCCTGCGGTCGAAGAGGGCACGTATGAATTTGCCGGGGCCGGGGTTCAGGTCAAGGAATACGCCGCCGGATCGCAACATCGACAGGCCTTGCGATACGCTCAGGGTGGCAGCGGTGTCCAGCACCCCATCAAAACGGGTGCTGATGGCTGAAACAGGCGTCGTCCGATAATCGTAAACCGCATCCACACCCAGCGCCTTGGCCTTCTGGATATCCTGTGCGCTGCAACTGCCCGAGACCGTGGCACCGAAATAACGCGCGATCTGCACAGCCGCTTCGCCGACTCCCCCCGAGCAGCCATTGATGAACACATGCTGGCCGGCCTGCAGCTTTGCCTTGTCGACCAGTCCGTTCCAGGCCGTGATACCCGGCGTACCAATGCAGGCGGCATCCTCGAACGAGAGCGAGTCGGGCTTTTTGGCCAGAAAGGCTTCCCTGGTCACGACGGCCTGAGCAAACGCGCCGCTTTCCTTGAAGCGCGCCAGCCCCAGCACTGCATCGCCCACCTTGAGCCTGGTGACATTCGCGCCGACCGCAATGACGGTGCCTGAGAAGTCCATGCCCATGGCGCGCGGGAACGCTTTGCCCGTGACGATCTGCATCGCCCCATTGCGCAGTTTCCAGTCGATCGGGTTGATGGCGGCATACTTGACCTGCACCGCCACTTCGTCCTTTCCGGGGCTGGGTAGCTCGAAATCTTCAAGCCGCATTAACTCCGGACCGCCGTATGTGCTGTATTGAATGCGTTTCATGAGATGCCTTCCCCGGTGAGTGTGGGGATGACACTACACAGCGACAGGGACAGTTTTTGTCACCATGGTAGGCGGGCTGTCGACGCATTGATGATCGGTCACTGCGGTACAGGCTGCGTGTACCTTCGCTGAATACGCTCCAGCTCACCTGACTGACGCAGGGTTTCCAGTGCACTGGCCCAGGAGTCAACCACATCGTCTTCACAGTCGCGGCTGAAGGCAATGTACAGCGATGAACGATACAGCTCGATAGGTATTTGTCGCAGGGTTCCGGGAGCGATGTTCAGTTGTCGGCTCTGGTAGGCAACGCCTGCATCGGTGTCGCCGATGATGATTGCAGTGCGGTCGCTCAGCAGCATGCGGTAGAGCTGTACGCTTTCGGTGGCGCTTTTATCGAGGTTTTTGAAGCCCAGTGACTGCAGCATATCGGGCAGCAGGCCTGCGTGCCGGGTGGTGATCTGCGGCGCATGCAGCAACTGTTCGAGAGAGGTGACCGGTGGTGCGGTTGCCAATTGATAAGGGTGTATCGCCTCTTCGAGGATGGGGCCGACCCATTTGTACAAATGCTCGCGCTCCGGCGTGCGAAACATTGAGTACATGATGGTTCTGGGTCGCATCTTCAATATAAGACTCGCCCTCATGCTGGGCGCCAGCACGATGGTGAGATCGTGGCCGGTGACCTTCATGATGGCCCGGACAATCTCGGTGGTCATGCCGGTAATCTGACCATTCTCTGAATAGTTGTAAGGCGGCCACTCTTCCGTCACGACCTGGTAGTGGTCGGCTCTGGCTGGTGCGCTGAGCAACAGACACAACAGCACCGAAATCAGTGTCGAATAATTCACATGGCCTGCCTGATGGGCTGTTCGATCATTCAGAGCGAATGAACAGTCGATTGCAGCATAGACCCGGTCGCCTGGTCTGGAGCCCAGCGGGCGAGAAAATGTGCAGTTCGATTCTATCCATCAGTCTCTGCTAGGTCGTGGCGCCACACAGGCATGTTATCGGACGGCAACCTCCGGCTCCGGCGTTTGCCAGCCACCGCCGAGTGCCTTGAAGGCAGCCACGGCGGCACGGGCGGTTTCAGTCTGGGCCTGGGCTCTGGCGTCCGACGTCTGGAGCATTGTTTCGTCAGCGCGCAACACGTCGATGAGGCTGGCCGCCCCGTTCCGATAGCCCGCGAAGGACGATTGCCTCGCCGCAGTCAGAGCCTTTTCGCCCCGGCTGAGAATGTTCGTCTGAGTGCTGCGATTGATCAGCGACGAAAACGCATTCTCGACATCTTCGGTGGCTCGCAAAACGGACTGTCGATAAGCAGCCAGAGCTTCTGCTTCGGCGCCCTTGGCCTGATTGATCTGCGCATTTACGCGACCGAAATCGAACAGCCTCCAGCGCAGCCCGAGTACGCCTGCCGACTGGCTGGCACCGCTGCTGAACAGGTTGCCGCTGGACACCGCTGTCGCACTGCCGAGCAGGGCGCTCAGCGAGAGCTTGGGGTAGTACTCGCTGACCGCCACACCGATACGGGCGCTGGAAGCGGCAAGGCGACGTTCAGCAACCATGAGGTCTGGTCGACGGCGCAAAAGATCGGCAGGTGTTCCGGTCGCGGTCAGTTGCGGGGCGGTCGGGATCGATTTGGCCGCCGCCAGTTTCGTGCGGTTGGTGCCGGGCGGCACGCCCAGCATGACGTCGAGGGCGTTCATGGCGGCGTCCAGTCCCGACTGAAGAACCGGTACGGTTGCCTGAACCTGAGCAAGTTCGCCTTCGGTCTGGCGCAGTTCGTACTCGGGCGACAGGCCTCTGTCATAAAGCATCTGCACCTTCTCCAGCAGATCCTGCCGGGTCTTGACCTGCCGTTGCGCAATGTCCAGTCGTGTCTGCAGCCCGCGAATCGTGATGTAGGTGTCGGCCGTCTGCGCGGCAACCGCCAACCGTGTGGCCGCAACGCCTGCCTCGGATGCCTGATAGTCAGCCAGTGCGGCTTCGCGGCCGCGCCTCAATCCGCCGAACACGTCCAGTTCCCAGGCTGCATTGAGGTTGGCTTCGTACGCATTGCCATAGCGGTCAAAGCCCGGGGCTGAGTCCAACACCTGCCCGAGTGGCGTTTCGACTGACTGATACG
Organism: Pseudomonas sp. CDFA 610; assembly: GCF_021147865.1. Classification (NCBI taxonomy): domain Bacteria; kingdom Pseudomonadati; phylum Pseudomonadota; class Gammaproteobacteria; order Pseudomonadales; family Pseudomonadaceae; genus Pseudomonas; species Pseudomonas sp. CDFA 610. The sequence goes on along the minus strand of NZ_JAGTPM010000002.1, from coordinate 124,341 downwards.
CGCGCGAAGCCTGACCGCTGACATTGCCCGATGGCAATAGCGCTGCCGTGGCGGCGCTGAGTCCTGCACGCGCCTGAGTGAGTTGCGCGGTGGCCTGAGCCAGAGTGAGGTTCTGCGCCAGCGCACTGGAAACACATTCATTCAGCAACGGGTCGGCAAAACCCTGCCACCAGGCCGCATTATCCAGCGGGAGCGCTGTAGAATCCGGCCTTGCATCAGGTCGAGCCAGATAATGAGCCGACACAGGAGCGTCCGGACGTTGGTAATCCGGACCTACAGCGCAGCCCGCCATCAGGCTGGCACTCATCAATAGTGCGTACGTGGAGAGCGGGCGCATTGAGATTTCCTTGGAATGAACGGATGTGACCATATTACAATTTGGTCACTTGTTGTCAATCAAGGCTTGCGGAGCTAAGCTGGAAACATGACTAAGCACATTGATTCGACCCCATCACGCGGACCGTCAGAGCACAGCGTTCGCGATCAGGTCGTGGAAGCGGCCACCGAGCATTTCGGTCACTACGGTTTCGAGAAAACCACAGTATCCGACCTGGCCAAGGCCATTGGCTTTTCCAAGGCCTATATCTACAAGTTCTTCGATTCCAAGCAGGCTATCGGTGAGGTGATCTGCTCCAATCGCCTGGCCATGATCATGACCATCGTCGACGCGGCCATCGCAGACGCGCCAACGGCCTCGGAAAAGCTGCGGCGCCTGTTCCGCGCAGTGGTCGAGGCGGGAAGCGATCTGTTCTTTCACGACCGCAAGCTGCACGACATTGCCGCCGTCGCCACCCGTGACAAGTGGCCGTCCGCACAAGCGCACGACGCCCGGTTGCGAGAGCTGATCCAGCAGATCGTCCTCGAAGGGCGTGAGTCCGGTGAGTTCGAGCGCAAGACGCCACTCGATGAAACTGTTCAGGCCATTCATCTGGTCATGCGCCCTTACATCAGCCCGGTCCAGTTGCAGTACAACCTAGAAATCGTCGCCACAGCGCCTGTTCACCTGTCCGCGTTGATACTGAGAAGTCTCGCTCCTTGAGTTTGTGACTATTGACTAAATTGGTCACTATATAGAGAATCGGATTCCTGCTCACTTTTAAAAGTTAGGGATCCCATGCTCCGGCTCATACCTGCAACGCTCGCCGTTTGTGCTCTGCCTTTCGTTCTGACCGCGTGTGGCGACTCTTCGGGCGTGCGCGATCCTCGTACGCAACCTCCGTTGGTGAGAAGCGCTGCCGTCGCGAACGCCAGTGACGACGCTCGTTCGTTCACAGGCGTGGTGGTCGCTCGTGTGCAGAGCGATCTGGGGTTCCGCGTCTCCGGGAAGATTCTGGAACGTCTGGTAGACACGGGGCAGACGGTCAAGCGCGGCCAGCCGCTCATGCGTCTGGACCCGGTCGACCTCGGCCTTCAAGCGCAAGCCCAGCAACAGTCTGTGGCAGCTGCCGTGGCGCGTGCCAGACAGACGGCGGACGACGAAGCGCGTAACCGGGATCTGGTCGCTGCCGGCGCCATTTCTGCGTCGGCTTACGACCGGATCAAATCGCTGGCTGATACGGCCAGGGCCGAGCTCAGCGCTGCGCAGGCCCAGGCTGCTGTCGCACGCAATGCCACCGGCTATGCGGTGTTGCTGGCCGATGCCGACGGGGTTGTGGTTGATACGCTGGCCGAGCCCGGACAGGTCGTCAGCGCAGGGCAACCGGTGGTCAGACTGGCCAGGTCGGGCCAGCGTGAGGCCATTGTCCACTTGCCGGAAACAGTGCGGCCTGCCGTCGGTTCTCAGGCGCAGGCGCGGATGTACGGAAACGACGCCGACATGGTCCCCGCGAAACTGCGGCTGCTGTCCGATTCGGCCGATCCGCTGACCCGGACCTTTGAGGCGCGGTACGTGCTCGACGGTGCCAATGCCGTCGCTCCGTTGGGTTCGACTGTCACGCTCGACATCGATGATGGCAAAACCTCCGTGCAAGCGCTCGCGGTGCCCATTGGCGCGCTGCATGACGCTGGGCAGGGGGCGGGCGTGTGGGTGATCGCCGGGACACCGGCAAAAGTGTCGTGGCGCGGCGTGCAGTTGCTGGGCCTGAGCGACGATTCAGCCCGGGTGACAGGTGGCTTGAAGCCAGGCGAGCACGTCGTGGCGCTCGGTGCCCATCTGCTTCACGAAGGCGAAGAAGTGCTGATACTGCAGCCGCGTGATGTCGTTGCCGGAGCGAAGCCATGAGCACGGGCCGTTTCAACCTCTCGGCGCTGGCCGTTCGCGAGCGGTCCATCACGCTCTTTCTTATCTTCCTGATCGGCGTTGCCGGGACGCTCTCATTCTTCAAGCTGGGGCGTGCGGAAGACCCGCCGTTCACGGTCAAGCAACTGACGATCATTTCGGCATGGCCCGGCGCGACCGCGCAGGAAATGCAGGATCAGGTTGCCGAGCCGCTTGAAAAGCGCATGCAGGAGCTGAAGTGGTACGACCGAAGCGAGACGTACACTCGCGCCGGTCTGGCGTTCACCATGGTCTCGCTGCTGGATAAGACTCCGCCGTCCCAAGTGCAGGAAGAGTTCTATCAGGCACGCAAGAAAATCGACGATGCCGCCAAGACATTGCCGGCAGGCGTCATCGGTCCGATGGTCAACGATGAGTTCTCGGACGTGACCTTTGCGCTCTTCGCCTTGAAGGCCAAGGGTGAGCCGCAGCGGCTGCTGGTGCGCGATGCCGAAGCCCTTCGCCAACGGCTGCTGCACGTGCCCGGTGTGAAGAAGATCAATATCGTCGGCGAACAGGCCGAGCGCATTTTCGTGTCGTTTTCCCACGAGCGTCTGGCGACGCTGGGCGTCTCGCCGCAGGACATTTTCGCTGCGCTCAATACGCAGAACGTGCTGACGCCGGCGGGCTCCATCGAGACCCATGGTCCTCAGGTGTTTCTGCGTCTGGACGGCGCATTCGACAAGCTCGAAAAAATCCGCAATACGCCGATTGTCGTGCAGGGCAGAACCCTCAAGCTGTCGGACGTCGCGACCGTCGAGCGCGGTTACGAGGATCCGGCAACGTTTATGGTCCGCAGCCAGGGCGAGCCTGCCTTGTTGCTGGGCGTTGTGATGCGCGACGGCTGGAACGGGCTGGACCTTGGCAAGTCACTGGATGCCGAGACCGCCAGCATCAACGCGACCATGCCGCTGGGCATGACGCTTTCCAAGGTCACTGACCAGTCTGTGAACATCGCTTCATCGGTCGACGAGTTCATGATCAAGTTCTTTGTCGCGCTGCTGGTGGTGATGCTGGTCTGCTTCCTCAGCATGGGCTGGCGAGTGGGGGTGGTGGTGGCTGCCGCAGTACCGTTGACCCTGGCGATTGTGTTCGTGGTCATGGAGGCCACGGGGAAGAACTTCGACCGCATCACCCTGGGCTCGCTGATTCTGGCGCTGGGCCTGTTGGTGGATGACGCGATCATCGCCATCGAAATGATGGTGGTGAAAATGGAGGAAGGCTACGACCGTATCAAGGCGTCGGCCTACGCCTGGAGCCACACCGCAGCGCCCATGCTTGCAGGCACGCTGGTCACGGCAGTGGGCTTCATGCCCAACGGTTTTGCCCAGTCCACGGCGGGCGAATACACCAGCAACATGTTCTGGATCGTCGGCATCGCGCTGATTGCTTCCTGGGTCGTCGCGGTCGTATTCACACCTTACCTGGGCGTGAAACTGCTGCCTGACATAAAGCCGGTCGAAGGCGGTCACGCCGCGATTTACAACACGCCACACTACAATCGTTTTCGCCGGATTCTGGCTCGTGTCATCGCCCGCAAATGGCTGGTCGCAATTGTGGTAATCGTTACGTTTGTCGTCGCGGTGCTGGGCATGGGGCTGGTCAAAAAACAGTTCTTCCCCACGTCGGATCGCCCGGAAGTGCTGATCGAAGTGCAGATGCCTTACGGCACCTCTATCGAGCAGACCAGCGCCACCACGGCCAAGGTTGAGGCCTGGCTGCAAAAGCAGGACGCGGCGAAGATCGTGACGGCCTATATCGGCCAGGGCTCGCCGCGTTTTTATCTGGCCATGGCGCCTGAGTTGCCTGATCCATCGTTCGCCAAGATTGTCGTGCTGACGGACAGTCAGGAATCGCGTGAGGCGCTCAAGCACAGCATTCGCGAAGCGGTCGCGCAGGGGCTTGCACCCGAAGCGCGGGTGCGGGTGACGCAACTCGTGTTCGGGCCTTATTCGCCGTTTCCGGTCGCGTACCGGGTTGCCGGTCCTGACCCTGAAAAACTGCGCGAGATTGCGCAGCAGGTACAGACTGTCATGCAGAACAGCCCGATGATGCGCACCGTCAACACGGATTGGGGCTCGCGCGTCCCGACGCTGCATTTCTCGCTGAATCAGGATCGCCTGCAGGCGGTCGGACTGACCTCCAGCGCAGCCGCCCAGCAGTTGCAGTTCCTGCTCTCCGGTGTGCCGATCACTTCGGTGCGCGAAGACATTCGCTCGGTCGAAGTCATGGGCAGGGCGGCAGGTGATATCCGTCTGGACCCGGCGAAAATTGCAGGCTTTACCCTCGTGGGTTCCGGCGGCCAGCGCATCCCGCTCTCGCAGATCGGCGAAGTCGGCGTGCGCATGGAAGACCCGATTCTGCGTCGTCGCGACCGTGTGCCCACCATCACTGTGCGCGGTGATATTGCCGAGCATCTGCAGCCGCCGGATGTGTCATCGACAATCATCAAGGAGTTGCAGCCGATCATTGACAGCCTGCCGGCCGGTTACCGCATCGATCAGGCCGGGTCGATCGAGGAGTCGGCCAAGGCGACTGTGGCGTTGCTGCCGCTGTTCCCGATCATGATCGCGGTCACCCTGCTGATCATCATCCTGCAGGTGCGCTCGATGTCGGCGATGGTCATGGTGTTCATGACCGCGCCGCTGGGGCTTGTCGGCGTGGTGCCGACCTTGCTGCTGTTCAACCAACCGTTCGGCATCAATGCTCTGGTCGGGCTGATCGCGCTGTCCGGCATTCTGATGCGCAACACCCTGATCCTGATCGGACAGATCGATCAGAACGAAAAGGAAGGGCTCGACCCTTTCCATGCCGTGGTGGAAGCCACTGTGCAGCGAGCGCGTCCGGTGTTGCTAACGGCGCTGGCCGCCATCCTGGCCTTCATCCCGCTCACGCATTCGGTGTTCTGGGGCACGCTGGCTTACACACTGATCGGCGGCACGCTGGGCGGCACGGTCATGACCCTGGTGTTCCTGCCAGCCATGTATTCCATCTGGTACAAGATCCACCCCGATCAACAGCCGCAAGTCGCGCAACACATCTCCACTGACTCACCCATGACGAGGACCTGAGCATGAATCATCACCAAGGACAAAAGCGCGTTGTCGTCACCGGCTGCGGAGTAGTCGGGCCGTTGGGCTGCGGTGCCGAGGAAGTCTGGCGCAGGTTGCTGGAGGGACAGTCAGGTATTCGTCCGCTTGATGATGCGGTCAGTGACGGCACAGGTGTTTCGGTCGCAGGCCAGGTGCCAACGCTTGAGCAGGACCCGATCGCGGGTTACGACCCGGATCGCGTCATCGCTCCCAAAGAGCGCAAGAAGATGGACCGGTTTATCGAGTTCGCGCTGGTGGCTGCCCATGAGGCTTTGGAGCAGGCGGGCTGGCATCCCGAAACCGAAGCAGAGCAACAACGCACGGCCACCATCATCGCCTCCGGCGTCGGCGGGTTCGGTGTGATTGCCGATGCCGTGCGCACCACTGACGCACGCGGGCCACGTCGTCTGTCGCCGTTCACGGCTCCGGCCTTTCTGGCCAACATGGCGGCGGGACATGTCTCGATCCGCTACGGTTTCAAGGGGCCGCTGGGCGCGCCGGTGACGGCTTGCGCAGCCGGCGTGCAAGCGATTGGCGATGCAGCACGGCTGATCAGAAGTGGCGAGGCGGACGTTGCGATTTGCGGAGGAACTGAAGCGGCAATCGATCGCGTCACGCTGGGTTGTTTTGCCGCTGCGCGGGCACTGTCTACCGGGGTTGCCGACCGGCCTCAAGAGGTCTCGCGCCCGTTCGACCGTGACCGCGACGGGTTCGTCATGGCTGAAGGGGCAGGGCTGCTGGTGATCGAATCGCTGGAACACGCATTGGCGAGAGGCGCGACGCCGATTGCGGAACTGGTGGGATACGGCACCAGCGCCGATGCCCATCACCTGACCGCAGGCCCCGAAGACGGCAATGGCGCACGTCGGGCCATGGAACAGGCGCTGCGTCAGGGCGGCGTCGATGCGGCCGACGTGCAACACATCAACGCCCACGCCACTTCGACACAGGTTGGTGACAAAGGCGAACTTGCTGCCATTCGGGCGGTGTTCGGTGCCGGTGCGAAGGTCGCAATCACCTCGACAAAGTCTGCCACCGGGCATCTGCTCGGTGCTGCAGGCGGGATCGAGGCGGTGTTCACCGTCCTGGCACTGCGCGACCAGATCGTGCCGCCGACCCTGAACCTCATCCATCCGGATGAAGCGGCAGAAGGCCTGGATCTGGTGGCCCTGACCGCCCGCAAGATGCCCATCACCCATGCGCTGTCGAACGGGTTTGGTTTTGGTGGCGTTAATGCCAGTGCGTTGTTTCGGCGGTGGTAGCAACTGCTGTATGGAACGCCGCATTGATCCACAGCGAAGCGTTATGCCGGTTCCCGGCAGATCGCCGGCGAGCCGCCTCCTGCAGGGAATGGCGGTAACTCGGCAAGCCCTTTTTTGATAAGAGAGCCATCAATGACCCGCGTGACGGATAACGATGTGAACGTGGCACACACGGGCAAGGTGATTGCACTGCTGGCGGGCCTGTCGGCGCTCAGCATCCTGTCCACCAATATCATCCTGCCTGCCTTTCCGGAGATGGCAGCCCGACTGGGCGTCTCGTCACGCGAGCTGGGGCTGACATTTTCCAGCTTCTTCATCACCTTCGCTCTGGCCCAACTGGTCGTCGGCCCATTGGCAGATCGTTACGGACGAAAGAAGCTGGTATTGGGTGGTCTTTCAGTCTTCGTGATCGGCACCGCCGTGTGTGGCTTTGCTCAGTCGTTCGACATGCTGATCGCCGGGCGTGTGATCCAGGCCCTCGGGATATGCGCGGCCGCAGTGCTGGCCCGAGCCATTGCGCGGGACCTTTTTCAGGGCGAGGCCCTGGCGCGAGCGATGTCACTGATCATGGTCGCCACCGCAGCGGCGCCTGGCTTCTCGCCGCTGCTGGGCAGCGTGTTGACGACTGCGCTGGGGTGGCGGGCGATCTTCGTCATCGTCGCGCTTGCCGCGCTATTGGTCGCGCTGATCTACAGCCGTACGCTGGGCGAAACGCTGCCGGCTGCCAGCCGCGTTTCACGCTCTGTGCCTGAAGTCTGTGTCGCCTACGGCAAGCTGATGCGGGACCGTCGATTTATCCTGTCCGGTCTGTCGGTAAGCCTGTTGATGAGCGGGCTGTTCGCCTCTTTCGGCGCTGCACCTGCGATTTTGATGAACGGGATAGGGCTGACGTCTCTGGAAGCAGGGTTCTACTTCGCCGCGACCGTTTTCGTGGTCTTCACTGCAGGCATCGCAGCCCCCAGACTGGTCCATCGATTCGACATTCGAACCGTAACTGCGACAGGCTTCGCCATCGCATTGATCGGCGGACTGGTGCTGTTGCTGGGCCCGGTGAACCCGAGCCTGAGTCGCTACACCCTTTCGATGGTCATCTTCCTGTGGGGCATGGGCCTGGCCAATCCGCTGGGTACCGCCGTCACCATGGGGCCTTACGGCGCACAGGCCGGTCTCGCCTCCGCGCTGCTGGGGTTCCTGACCATGGGCTGCGCGGCGGTTACCACCTGGCTGGGATCGGCACTGACCTTTCCGGCGGTGACCACGCTGGGTGGAATTCAGGTGGTGGTGTGTGGTGTGGCGTTGGGGGTATTTGTGGTGAGTGGCAGAGGAATGAAGGGCTCTGCCTGATCGTTGGGTTTCTTCAGTTCTGCCAGCAGGCTGCAAAGCGTTTGCACACTTCAACGCGCCGGTCCAGATCTGCCATGCGTGTCCGGTACGCGCTGAGTACTTCGTTGCGCAATCACGCCTTGAAGGGGAGACGCGGCCAGAGGCGCCTTTAGTGATCCACCCGGTGCCAGACCGTTGAAGCTTGCCTAAAGTTTCCAGCGTTGAGTCGATAGCATGATGAAGTGTCATTCATTCGACGAAAGACAGGAATCCAGCATGCGCCTAAGAAATCTCAACGTAGTTCCCCGAGCTGCCCTGTTTTTCGCACTGATCATTGCCCTTGTTTTTGTGCTCGGTGCATTTGCCGTGGTGCAAATGGGCAAGCTGAGGGACGCTGAAAAAGATGTCGAACTCAACTGGATGGCCAGCATCCGACAAACGGCGTTGATGAACTCTTCTGTCCTTCGCCTGAGGCTTGAAACACAGCGTGGCCTTGCTGACCCTCAATCCATTCAGAAAACGATTGACGACTTCCCTGGCTACCGTAAAGCGTTCACGGATGCGGTGACAAATTATGAACCCCTCATCTCAAGCGAAAAGGAACGTTCGTTCTACACACCGGTGAAAAACAGTGCCGATGCCTATTCCAGGCAATTGGATCTTCTAGAACCGTTGATGAAGCAGGGTGATATTGCAGGGGCCGTGCAATTGGTCAGAACAGGTATTCGTCCTCTCACCAATGCGATGGAGGATCAGATCAAAGACCTCACCAACTTCAACAACGAAGGTGCCGCTCAGGCCGGCCAAACCGCAACTGATCTTTATGAGAGTGGCCTCTGGCTTGTTATCGGGCTTATCACGGTTGTCGTTATCCTGACGATCGGTTTTGCACTGCTGCTGACAAAAAGCATTACTTCGCCCATCAACGATGCCTTGTCTGTCGCAGAACGCATTGCAGCCAGTGACCTCTCCAGGGAGGTGTTGGTCAGCGGGACTGATGAAGCCGGGCGACTGTTGAAAGCGCTGGCGCAGATGCAGACAAACCTTCGTACCACGATCATGCAGATTTCCGATTCATCCACACAGTTGGCGTCCGCCTCGGAAGAAATGACGGCGGTTACAGAGGAGTCGAGTCGGGGTCTTGTTGCCCAGAATGACGAGGTCAACCAGGCGGCAACGGCGGTCACCGAAATGAGTGCGGCCGTTGACGAGGTGGCTCGTAACGCAGAGTCGGCTTCCGAAGAGTCAAAGCGCACCCAGGGTTACACCGAAGAAGGCTCGGCCCGAGTCGCCCAGACGTTGAAATCGATCCAGAAACTGAACGGTAACGTTGAAAACACCAGCGAACAGATTCAAGGTTTGTCCAATCGTGCCCAGAGCATCTCCAAAGTGGTCGAAGTGATTCGGGCGATTGCCGAGCAGACCAACCTGTTGGCGTTGAACGCCGCCATCGAGGCCGCCCGTGCAGGCGAGCAGGGCCGAGGGTTTGCGGTGGTCGCGGATGAAGTAAGAGCGCTTGCCCATCGAACTCAGGTGTCGACACAGGAAATCGAGCAGATGATCGCGGCGATTCAGACCGATTCCGATCTGGCGGTGAAAGCGATGAATACGAGCAAGGATCTGGCGACCGAGTCGCTGGGTGTCGCCCAGGAAGCCAGTACTTCGCTGGACCAGATTGCCAAGGCCATCGTCCAGATCAATGAGCGCAATCTCATGATCGCAACAGCCTCGGAAGAGCAGTCCCATGTTGCCCGCGAAGTTGACCGCAACCTGGTCAGTATCCGCGAGCTTGCGACCCAGAGCGCCGCAGGCGCCAGCCAGACGGCCAGTGCATGCGGTGAGATGTCGAAACTGGCGGTCAACCTGAATCAGTTGGTCAACCGGTTCGTGGTGTGATCCGTATTTTCGCGAGGCGGTGTGGACGCCTGGCCTGATTGCGTCGGTGGAGTGCTGTGCAACGCCAACGATCAATCAGGCACTTCTGGATGGGGAGCTTGTTCGACTGCTGACATTCAAGGCCCAACCAACGGGTAGTGCCTGATGCGGCATTCATGGGTTTGGCCGTCGCCTTTGCACAGGCCGTCCAGATAGCGGTAGTCGACCTGTACAGACTGCCCTTTTTGGGGCCACTTTCGACGCGGCAGCGGGTTCTGGTAGTCCTTCGTTTCTGGCGTAAAAACGAAGCGGGTCCCTTCTTCCGGGCACTCTACGGCGGGCGATGCCGGGCGTGATTTCAAAATCTGTGCCTGTAATGCCGGATAAGGCTTTTTCACCACATCGGTGATGCGCAATTCCATAAGGCATATTTGCCACGCCGATGCCTGGACTGGCTGGCACAGCAAGAAGAGTGGCAGGGGAAACAACAGGTGTCGTATCACGTAACGATTCATCAGCTTGGGCATTGATATCCGGCGCATGATCAGGCGGGTGTCCATCGAATCATGGAGTGTTTTTGACGTTCTGATCGGGTGCCAGACGCTCGCTGGTAAAAAAAACACACGTGGGCTGGCGGGTCAATGAAGGACCCTGCGGCTTTCCCCGATCCTGATTCTGTCGAGTGCTCTGTTCAAAGCATCCAGAGCGTCGAGCAATGCTTTCGCCTCAGACTCCCGACCATCGCCCCACAGGCGTTCAGCCATGGTATTAAGCGCCTGGATGGAGCGCTCGATATCAGCGGCAGTCGCCACTTGGGTTTGAGGTTTCTTTGGCATTGATTGATCTTGCTCCGGCGCGTCACTTCATCAGTTTCCGCACACTGCATGGTTGTGGAACGGCCTATGCTGCGACGTATTGAACACTGCGGTCAAAGCTTGCGGATCACTGACCATGGACATTCACGCTCAGACTATCCCATAACTCCATTATTTGGGTGACCGCAGCATCCAGCGTGTCATGAGAAACGCCATCGCGCGCCAATGTCGATAAGCCCAGCATAAAGCTGTCGAACACCGCAGCCAGGGTTTTCGGTATCACAGTCTTTGGTAATGCCCCCGATTCGACAGCGCGTTCGACGCAGGCAACCAATGCCGCACGGTTCATGTCTCTTGCCTGTGCCAGAGGCGCGGAGATCGCCTTGCTCTCGTCTGAACACGCGCTCATCAGCCCGAGCGACACCAGACATCCCTTGGGATGATCGTCTTCACACTGCATTTTGGCCGAGCGACGAAGGGTGAGTTCGATCGCTTCTCTGGGCGGCAGGGTCTGATCAAACAGGCTATCGGTGACGCGCCCGTGGGTGGTGAGGTAACGCTCCATCACCTCGGTGAACAGGGCTTGCTTCGAGCCGAACGCGGCGTAAAAGCTCGGCGCGGTGATGCCGCCACCGATGCTCGCCTTGAGTTGGCTGAGCGAGGTCGCATCATATCCATGCTCCCAGAATAAATGCATGGCCTGAGTGATTGCTGTGTCACGGTCAAACGTACGCGGGCGGCCCATCTGTGCCATGTCGGATCTCCTGCAGAGGCACTTAAATACTAATCGATACATAAGTCGTTGACTACTGTGCGCGTGCTCTCTACATTTATACCGATCAGTATATTAGTGGAGTGAGCTTGATGACGATGGATGAGAGAGACGGCAAAAAACTGCCATTGGGTGCTTTACTGGCCTTGGCGATGACAGGTTTCATCTGCATCGTGACTGAAACCTTACCTGCCGGATTACTGCCGGAGATCGGCAGTGGGCTGGGCGTCTCGCCGTCGTTGGCGGGCCAGATGGTGACGGTTTACGCGCTCGGGTCGCTACTGGCGGCGATACCGCTGACCGTTGCCACGCAAAGCTGGCGTCGCAGAACGGTGTTGCTGCTGCCGATCCTTGGCTTTCTGATATTCAATTCCGTCACGGCGCTGTCTTCGAACTATTGGCTGACTCTGGTCGCAAGATTTTTCGCTGGCGCCTCTGCGGGTCTGGCCTGGAGCCTTATTGCGGGCTATGCACGGCGCATGGTCATTCCCCAATTGCAGGGCAAGGCAATGGCGATAGCGATGGTGGGTACGCCCGTCGCGTTGTCGCTCGGGGTGCCGTTGGGAACATGGCTGGGTGGCTTCATGGGCTGGCGCATGGCATTCGGACTGATGTCTGGCATGACCCTGGTGCTGATCGCCTGGGTTTTGATCAAGGTACCGGACTATCCGGGTCAGTCTTCTTCCGAAAGGATGGCATTGCGTCAGGTCTTTTTCACGCCGGGCGTGCGCTCGGTGCTGGGCGTTGTGTTCACCTGGATGCTGGCGCACAACATTCTTTACACCTATATCGCTCCTTTTATTGCCGGGGCCGGATTGGCGAATGACGTCGATGTGGTGTTGCTGGCGTTCGGTATCGCGGCACTGCTCGGTATCTGGGGCACGGGGCGTCTGGTGGATCGTTATCTGCGTGCGACGGTATTGGCCAGCCTCGTGACATTCGCTGCGGTGTCGGTTTTCTTCGGCCTGTTTCCGGGCTCTGCCCTGGCCATCTACATCGGAGTCTTCATCTGGGGCCTGACGTTTGGCGGTGCCGCGACACTGCTGCAAACCGCCCTTGCCGACTCGGCAGCGGAGGGCGCTGACGTTGCGCTGTCGATGAATGTGGTGGTCTGGAACAGCGCTATTGCAGGCGGCGGAATAGTGGGCGGCGTGTTGCTCGGCCAATGGGGCGCAGGTTCATTCCCCTGGGTGCTGTTGGTGTTGCTGCTGGGTGGGCTGGTCATTACATCCCGAGCGCGATCGCATGGTTTTACCCAAGGTGTCAGGCAGTCCGGTCAATGGGTTGCTGGTCATTGATGAGCAGGCAGCATTGCGCTGCCTGCCATCGCCCTTAGGCTCTGTACGAAAAGTGGCTGCGCTCGGTGATGCTGCGTTAAAAACAGGCTCGTGCGCGAGTCCGATCGGAATGCTCATTTACAACACGTAGACTCCGCTTCCTCGCCTGTTTTTGCCTTGCCTGACCTTCGCTCGCCGACTTTTCGTACAAAACCTAGCACACTGGAAGGCGTTCGTTACCGGACGTTCTTGTCGAGAAACTCACGAATCACAGGAATGATTTCCTTGCCATGGGTTTCAAGTGCGAAGTGTCCGGTGTCATAGAAGCGGATGTCTGCCTTGGGGATATCACGCTTCCAGGCCTCGGCTCCGGCCGGCATGAAGAACGGATCGTTCTTTCCCCAGACCGCCAGTAATGGTGGCTGGTACGTGCGAAAGTACGCTTGAAAGGTCGGGTACATCGCAACGTTCGAGGCGTAATCCAGTACCAGGTCGAGCTGAATGTCGGCATTACCCGGCTTCGATATCTGCAACCCTTCCAGCGTGTAGCCGTCTGGTGATACCGAACTCTTGTCGGCGACCCCTTCGAGGTATTGCCACTTGATCGAGGCCGGTGTCGGGAAGTCCTTCAAGGCTTCCCGGTTCTGTGGCGTCGGCTCACGCCAGTACTTCTGGATTGGAACCCATCCATCGCCCAGCCCCTCTTCGTAGGCATTGCCATTCTGGGAAATGATCGCGGTGACTCGCTCAGGGTGGGCGACAGCCAGACGCCATCCCACTGGCGCGCCGTAGTCATGCACCAGCAATGCGTAGTTGTCGAGTTTGAGCTGTTCGGTGAACTGGCCGATGGTCGTCGCCAGTTGGCTGAAGGTGTAGCTGTACTGATCCTTCGCGGGTGCTTCGGTGAAGCCAAATGCCGGCAGGTCCGGCGCGATGACGTGATAACGATCGGCCAGTTCGGGAATCAGGTCGCGGAACATGAATGATGAGGCAGCGAAGCCGTGGAGCAACAGCACTGTCGGGGCGCTGGGATTACCTGCCTCACGGTAGAACACCTTCACATCACCGACCTGCTCGTAGCGATAGTGAACCGGATGGGTCGAATCGGCGGAATGGGCACCGCCAGCAAGCAGGGAGGCTGCGAGACCGGCGGTTGCGACTGATTTGGAAGCGTTCATAAGTCGACCTGTGTAACCACAAATTTTGAAAATTCAGGTTACTCTTTGCTTTTGTAACCTGTCAAACATTTTTTTAGGGTTACATGTGGGCGTGACTTCCTCTGGCGCTGCTTTCGGCGCACGCCACCCGCTGACAGCCTATTGTTCGAGTTGGGCCTCTCGATGAAGAGTCAGGACGGGAGGGTAAAGCGCAGCAATTGCGAACAGGGGGCCCATCAACCGACTGCCGCACTACCAGCGGCATCGCGATGTGCGTCAGTTCTTGCTGCCGGCCTTGTATCGGTCAAAATTCTGGATATGGTCGTCAATATTGTCTTCAAGCATCATTCGATACTGTTCACAGAAGTACCTGACGATTTCCTCCCGCGCTTCGGCCATTTCAATTCCGGATTCAAAGCTGCGTGAAGTGACCCATGCATTGAATCGCGTAGCGCCGAAGGTCATCGAAGCGCTCACTTTGCCGAGGTCTTCGGGCTTGTCGATCTGCTGGTTTGCCAGATTGATATGAGCGTCGGCCCGGTCATAAAATGCTTGGTCGGTTTTTTGTGTCATGGACAATTGCCTTTTCCGTGATATTCGATCGTTTCATCGTTTCGTGCAGCGTTGGATGCGCGCGCTCCCGACCGCTGCTCTGCCGGAGCGTGCTGACTGACCATCACGATGCCGTTGTATGAGAATTCAGCCTATTGATATCGGGATTTTCAGCTGAGTCTCTTACAAGGCCTGCGCTTCGCGCCCTCGGCGCAGCCATGCAGCCGAGTGATAGCTGCCCCCTGCGGTGAATACGATAGCGAATAATCCCGCCAACAGGCTCGTTCCCCACAGCGCGCCACGGTCTTCAATTATTGCAGTGCTGGAGGGCGCTTCTGCTTTGTAGAGAACAGTCACTGAGTCGCCCACGCTATAACCGAAGATAAACCCGCCTTCGGGGTAGCTGAATACCTTCCCCAAGGCGTCAGTGAAGTCGATTTGCGGGTGGCTGCTGCCCGAGTTCAGAGCGCTGACATGCCCTTCGGCGCGTTGCGCATGGGCTAGAAAGCCGAGTCGGTCCTGGACCAGCCAAAAGGTGATGAAGAGCAGGCAAAGACCCAAGGGTATGAAAATCAGTGCGCGGAGCAGATCGCCCCGGTCGGAGGATCGTGTTGAGGTCATGGCAGGTCCCTTGCTTCATCCATAAACGGCGGGTATTACAATGAGCTCTCTGAAGCCTGTCAACGATATCCCCTGCGTGAAACCTTCGATTTCGCGTCGATCCACATAGGAACCACCGTGGCATGACTGAGTCTGCCCACCTGTCCTGAGGTTTACCAGAGCATCCATGATCCCTATCAACCCGCTGGCCATGATGATCGGCTTTCTGATTTTCATCTTCTCTCAAGTCCTGCTCGGGTTATTGATTGCCTGCCTGCTGGCCTTTTTCATTCCGCGTTGCAGGCGTTACATGCTGGCGCGGCGCTGGCGTTTCGGGTTGATGATCATCGGCCTGACGCTCGCCAGCGTGCCCTACGTCTGGAGCGAGGTCACCGAGTGGCGTGACTGGCGCGCGCATAATCCGCGTCTTGAGCAGGAAGAGGTAGTGGGCGACCTGGTGCTGCCGGCGGGTACGCAGGTTCGGCTGGAGTACCTGGAGCCGTTCAACGACTTGAGTGGCAATCCTGTGCCCTATGGTCTGCGGAGCCTCGAACAGGCGGACTTCGACCGTACGCCAGGCAACGTCATGGGGCTGCGCGTACGTCGCCTGGAACTGTGGCAACACCAAGGCTCTGCGACGATCGAGACAACAGCGGTCAACGATCTGCAAGGCTGGAAGTGCGCACCGGGCGAAGTCGAATTCCACTTCCCGTTCGGAGCCCCTTTCAACTTTTCCGAGTGGCACTTTTACGGTTGCACGCTGGCGCCCGGCAGCACGCTGGGTGGCATTGTCTGGGCGGGCCCCGTGAAGGTGTTTTCCACGCAGAACAAGGAATGGGAGGCAAGCACCGGGGATACCTCAAGCTCACTGTTGGGGATGGAGCTGCGCTGGCTGAGCATGCGGCTGAACAGGCCTTATGGTGATGTGCTCGGATGGGACGGCGTATTGAATCGCGAGACTGACTTCGGCCCTGTTCACTATCCTGTCGGCACTCAGGTTCGTCGTTATCGCCAGGCTCTACTCTTCAGTCCGCCATTTGAAGCGTCAGCCCTGGACCGTCGCACGGGGACGTCAGTAGACGCCGACCATTCAGTCTTGCAGCGTGTTTCAGGTGAAGTGCTGGGGATACGCCTGAACACCCTGGAGGGTTTACAGTCCTTCCAGAACATCGAGATTCCCTGAGGCAGGACGGCAGAGACTCGAGCGTTGTGAACGCGATTGGTTCAGCGCAGCGAAGGAGGGCGCGAGGCACCGCTGAATCCTGCGCCACGGTCTGCGCATTGCGATCCGGGGCTGGATCAAGTCCAGTCCCTGACAGGGCCGCGGCCAGAAAAAAAGCGACAGAAATGGCGCATGCAAACCTATTTCTTCAGGGCTTTGGCCTCTGCAGCAAGGCACTCCAGGGCGAACTGCTCTGTGTACGTCATCTGAATCGGAGTGGTTTCACCCTTGACGGTTCTTTCGCCCTCCAGAATGTACTTGATTCGCTTGTCAGTGACCCCGATACGCTTTGCGATCCACGACGGTGTTTGCCCGATGCGTGAAATCAGCTTGTCTGCGTATTCGGTGGAAGGGTTGTAGTGCTCTGCGTTGGGTGTCATTTGAAGTCCGGACAGTAAGGTTGGGCAATGTGCGTTTGAGTTGTCTGCAACACGGTGCGCTATTTGTTGGATGGTGTCTGCAACGGTGACTCATCTTCGTTATTCAAAAGCGTCCTCGGCTTGGGCGCTTCAGCCGCAATCGCTCCGGAATGGAGTGAAGTCACCCTAGGCTCTGTACGAAAAGTGGCTGCGCTCGGTGATGCTGCGTTAAAAACAGGCTCGGAATGCTCATTTACAACACGTAGACTCCGCTTCCTCGCCTGTTTTTGCCTTGCCTGACCTTCGCTCGCCGACTTTTCGTACAAAACCTAAACCCCACCCGCTATCACCCCCAGCGCCACCGACGTCGCCGCCGTCCGCGTCTCGACCCCCAGCTTGATGTAAATATGCTCCAGGTGTTTGTTCACCGTCCGAGGACTCAGTTGCAGGATGTCGGCGATGTCCTTGTTGGTCTTGCCGCACGACACCCAGCGCAGGACTTCGATTTCGCGGTCGGTCAGTTGGAAGCGGCTGGAGAGTTTTCCGTAGGCGGGTTTGTCGTCGAAGCTGGCGGGCTGCGAGGCGTTGCGGGCTGATTGCAGGATGCGTGCGGTGCGCAGGTGGGAGGCGACGCGCGCGAGGACTTCGGTGCACTGGATCGGTTTGGTCACGTAGTCGATGGCACCGGCCTCGAAGCCTTGCACCACGTGTTCGCTGTCGGTGAGGGCGGTCATGAACAGCACCGGGATGTTGGCAGTATCGGGTTGGGCCTTGATCTGGCGACAGGTCTCGAACCCGTTCATGCCCGGCATCATGGCGTCGAGCAGGATCAGATCCGGTCGGCGGCGCTGGATGCGGGTCAGCGCGCTCTGGCCGTCCAGCGCGACCAGCACCATGTAGCCCGCTTCGTCCAGCGCATCGGAGAGCAGCGCCAGATTGTCGGGCACGTCGTCGACGATCAGGATGATGCCGTTTTCAGCGGCTCGGGTCATTGCGTCCATGGAGCGCCTCTTTCAGTTGGTGGCTGAGTTCATCCAGGCGAAAGCCTGAGGCCAAAGTGCGCAACTCAGCGACGAAGCCGCTACTGCCTGCGCCATCACGCTCGATTGCGTCGAGCTTTTGCTGAATGCCCCGGACATAGCCCAGGCCACACAATTCATAGAGTTCTTCCAGGTCCACCCGCGCAGGCAACCCGCGCGCAGACAGCGCAGGTGCCGGAGCGTTGTGCGCGCGACGTTGCCAGGTCAGTTGCAGGTGATGTTGCAGGCGGTCCAGCAATCGTTGCAGGTGCACCGGTTTGGGCAGGTAATCGTTGCACACTTGCAGGTTGCGCTCCTTGTCGTCGGCCAGTCCACTGGCGTTGGCCGACAGCACGATGATCGGCGCCTGGGACAGCGCGTTACGGCGGATCAGGCGGCTGGCGGCCCAGCCGTCCATGTCGGGCATGGAGAGGTCCATCAGGATCAGGTCCGGGTGCAGCAGCGAAACCTGTCTGATCGCCTCCTGCCCGTTGGCCGCCTGGGCGACGTTGAAGCCGAGGGGAGTGAGCATGCCGCTGATGACCTTTCGGTGTTCGATGTGATCGTCCACCACCAGAATCAGCCGCCGGGGTCCTTCGTAGCCGATGAGGTCATGGTCCGTGGCCACGACTGCCTTGGGCACCCGGACTTCCGAGAGGAACAGCCGAACCTGAAAGCGCGTGCCTTCATCCGGCTGGCTGGTGACAGACAGCGCGCCGCCCATCAAGGCAGTGAGCATACGGGTGATGGTCAGGCCAAGGCCGACACCGTTGTCCTGACGCACCAGTCCGCCGCGCTCGAACGGCTGAAAGATCCGTTCGAGCTGTTCCGGGGCGATACCGATGCCGGTGTCGATTATGTCGAAAATCGCCGTTTCCAGGCGATAGCTGACCCGCAGACAGACTTCGCCGCTGTCGGTGAAGTTGATCGCGTTACCCAGCAGGTTGATGAGGATCTGGCGCACGCGCTTTTCGTCGCCGCGCACCACATCCGGCATGCGTCCGAGCAGCTCCATGCGCAGGGTCAGGCCCTTGTCGCGCGCCGGGCCGGTGAACATTTTCTGCAGATCATCGAGGAATTCCCGAAAGAGAATTTCCGAGGGTTCCAGGCGCAGTTTGCCAGCCTCGATCTTGGCGACGTCGAGCAGGCCGTCGATCAACGAGAGCAGGTGCGAACTGCTGCGCATGATGGTCGCCAGCGAGTCCAGGTGCTTGCTCGGCGTGGCGGCGTCGCGTTGCAGAATCTGGGTGAAGCCGAGAATGCTGTTCAGCGGCGTGCGCAACTCGTGGGACAGGCCGGTGACGTAGCGGCTCTTGGCCGCGTTGGCGGCTTCCGACGCCTCCTTGGCCTCCTGCAAGGCCTGATCGGTCTTGTGGTGAGCTTCGATTTCCTGCATCAGCAGAGCGGTCTGACGTTCGGATTCTTCCAGTGCCACGCGGCGGCTTTCCCGGGTCAGCACCACCCACCAGGCCAGCACACCGGCGAAGACGCAACAGGTCAGGAACGCCTTGAGAAACGCCAGCATCAGCGTGTGGTGCGCCTGTGGCGACTGGTCGGTGAGGCCATGTGAAACCTGGCTGTAGATCAACGCCAGTGCGCCGGACAGACCGAGCACCAGCACGCTCAGCAAGCCCAGGTATTGCATGAGTCGCGTGTGCAGGTAGCGACGTGGCAGGCGAGGCAGCAGACCACCGATCAGGTCTTCGAACTGCATGGACAGCCGCGAACGGGTCTTGCACTGATCACCGCAGCGGGCGTCCAGCGAGCAGCACAACGAGCAGATCGGCGAGCCGTAGGCCGGACACCAGGCCATGTCCGGGGATTCGAAGGCGTTGCTGCAGACCCCGCAGTGCAGGCTCGCCTGCCGACCAGTGGGGAAGAGCAGCAGCGGGTTGCTGTCGCGCGCCAGATAGTAGCGGCCCCTGGTCAGCCAGGCGATCAGCGGCGCGGCAATCAGGGCGGTGGTCAGGGATATCAGCGGCGGTGCAGCTCTGGCCAGTTCACCCAACGCACCGAAGTGAGCACAAATGGACAGCAGCGATGCGATGAACATCGCGCCGACGCCCACCGGGTTGATGTCGTACAGGTGCGCACGCTTGAACTCGATATGTCTGGGTGACAGGCCCAGCGGCTTGTTGATCACCAGATCGGCCACCAGCGCACCGATCCAGGCGATGGCGACATTGGCGTACAGGCCAAGGACTTCTTCAATGGCGTCGAACACGCCCAGCTCCATGAGAATCAGGGCGATGGCGACGTTGAACACCAGCCAGATCACCCGGCCGGGGTGGCTGTGGGTGACGCGGGCGAAGAAATTCGACCAGGCCAGCGACCCGGCGTAGGCGTTGGTCATGTTGATCTTGATCTGGGAAATGATCACAAACAGCACCATGGCCGCCAGTGCCCATTCAGGTGACAGGAACACGTAGTTGAAGGCCACCAGGTACATTTGCGTCGGCTCGGCAGCGCGTTCGATGGGCACTTGATGCTGCAGGGCCAGAAAGGCCAGAAACGCGCCGGCCATGATCTTCAGGCCTCCGGGGATCACCCAGCCAGGTCCGGCCATCAACAGCGCGGCCCACCAGCGTTTACGGTTGCGACGGGTTTTCTCCGGCAGGAAGCGCAGGTAGTCCACTTGCTCACCAATCTGCGTCACCAGCGAAAGCGCTACGCTGAACGCCGCGCCAAACAGCAGCAGGTTGAAGGTGCCGCCTTCACCTTCGCGCCCGGCGAACGAGGTAAGGTCCGAAAGCGCGTCCGGGTTTTTCCAGATCACGAACACATAGGGCACGATCAGCAGTGTCAGCCACAAGGGCTGCGACCACATCTGCAGACGGCTGATCAGGGTGATGCCGTAGGCCACCAGCGGAATGACGATGATCGAGCAGATCACGTAAGCCAGCGCCAGCGGAATGTGGAAATACAACTCCAGTGCCAACGCCATGATCGCCGCTTCCAGGGCGAAGAACAGAAAGGTGAAGCTGGCGTAGATCAGTGAAGTGATGGTCGAGCCGATATAGCCGAACCCTGCGCCTCGGGTCAGCAGGTCCATGTCCACGCCATAGCGGGCAGCGTAGTAGCTGATGGGCAGGCCGGTCAGGAAAATCACCAGCGCCATGGCGATGATCGCCCACAGGGTGTTGGTGAAGCCGTAACTCATCACCAGCGCGCCGCCAATGGCCTCCAGCGCCAGAAACGACACGGCACCCACAGCGGTGTTGGCGATGCGGAATTCCGACCATTTGCGGAAGGATTTCGGCGTGAAACGCAGGGCGTAGTCTTCCATGGTCTCGTCGGCGACCAGCCGGTTGTAATCGCGGCGCACTTTGATGATGCGTTGAGAGCCAGAGGGGCGCACTGAGTGGATTCCTGAGGGTTAATGACTCACGCAAATCCCTGTACGTTGCCGACACGGGGGAAGGCAGCAACTTCTGTGCCTGTCTGGCTGCCTTGCCACGTCTTCGACGCAGCGCTGTCGCACAGCAGACACCGGACCGTGGGAGGCGATCTGCCGGGCACCGGCAGCAGAACCGGCGCACGCGCTGTGTCAGCTGTAATCAGGGGCCGCTGCGCCGCTCTTCGGGCTCACGCAGATGGCATGCAGCACAGGCGCAATCATGCCCTTGATCCTGCAGCCACACCCTACGTCAAATGACGTATGCCGATACGTCATGCTGCGTATACCCCGTTTCCGGCGTCACGCTCATGCTTGCTCCTACTCGCGACGGCTCTGACCGGTCTCGCCGCGACTCACCAGCACAGGAGCGGGAACATGGATTCACGACAGACAGGCCCCATACGCTTTTTTCCCCGACGCCTGGCGTTGGGTGCGGCAGCGATCTCGCTGATTGCCGCCAGTGTGTTCAGCCAGGCGACCCTGGCCGATGAGGCCAATACCACCGGGCTTGCCGTGACGGCTACCGAAGTGACCGTCGGCCAGTTGCACTCGGCCACCGGCACCATGGCGATTTCCGAGACCGGCTCGATCCAGGCCGAGCGGCTGGCCATCGACCAGATCAACGCGTCGGGCGGCATCCTCGGGCGGCAGATCAAAATCGTCCAGGAGGATGGTGCTTCCGACTGGCCGACCTTCGCCGAAAAAGCCAAGAAGCTCCTGGTCGGCGACAAGGTGGCCGCGGTGTTCGGCTGCTGGACCTCGGCCTCACGCAAAGCCGTGTTGCCGGTGTTCGAGAAGGAAAACGGCCTGTTGTACTACCCGACCTTCTACGAAGGGCTGGAACAGTCGAAAAACGTGATTTACACCGGCCAGGAAGCCACCCAGCAGATCCTCGCAAGCCTTGACTGGATCGCCAGGGAGAAGGGCGCCAAGACCTTCTACCTGATCGGCTCGGACTACATCTGGCCGCGCACCTCCATGAAGATCGCGCGCAAGCACATCGAGAATGTCCTGCACGGCACCGTGGTCGGCGAAGACTACTACCCGCTGGGCAATACCCAGTTCGGTTCGCTGATCAACAAAGTCAAGCTGAAGAAGCCCGATGTGGTGTTTGCCGCTGTCGTGGGCGGCTCCAACGTCGCGTTCTACAAACAGCTCAAGGCCGCAGGCGTGACCTCGGCCAAACAGAACCTGCTGACCCTGTCGGTGACCGAGGATGAACTGCTGGGCATCGGCGGCGAAAACATGCAGGGCTTCTATGCCTCGATGAAGTACTTCCAAAGCCTCGACAACCCGAACAACAAGGCCTTCGTGGAGGCATTCAAGGCCAGGTACGGCAAGGATTCGGTCATGGGTGACGTGACCCAGGCGGCCTATCTCGGTCCCTGGCTGTGGAAGGCTGCTGTCGAGAAAGCCGGGAGTTTCGACGTCGACAAGGTGGTTGCAGCGTCGCCAGGCATCGAGCTGAAAACCGCGCCGGAAGGTTACGTCAAGGTTCACGAGAACCATCACCTGTGGAGCAAGACCCGCATCGGTGAAGTCCAGGCTGACGGCCAGTTCAAAGTGATCTACGAATCGGACCTGATCGAGCCCAATCCTTTCCCCAAGGGTTACCAGTAACAGCAACTGCCTGAACGCTGTGTACTGGAGCGGGGCTGTCCGCGGCGTCACGCCGACAGCCTCGCGCCCCCCGTCATTCACCCTTGGAGACCACCATCATGGAATGGCTATCGGAATTTGGTGCCATCGCGGCCATGCAGGGGTTCAACGGTCTGTCCGTGTTCTGCGTGCTGCTGTTGATGGCGCTGGGGCTGGCAATCATTTTTGGCCAGATGGGCGTGATCAACATGGCCCACGGTGAGTTTCTCACCATTGGCGCCTACACCACGTACGTGCTCTCGACGCTGGTGCAGACCTATCTGCCGTGGATGCAGCCGTACTACTTTTTCTTCGCCATCGCGCTGTCGTTCGTGGTGGCCGGTGCGATTGGCTGGGTGGTGGAGCGAGTGATGATCAGCCGCCTCTACCACCGGCCGCTCGATACCCTGCTAGCGACCTGGGGTCTGTCGCTGGTCATGCAGCAAGCGTTTCGTTCGATCTTCGGTGCGCGGGAAGTCAGCGCCACGCCGCCGGAATGGTTGATGGGTGCCGTGAACCTGACCGATGCCATCGAAATTCCCCGTAACGGCCTTTTCGTCATGGGCCTCAGCATGCTCATGACCGGCGGCATTTTCCTGATGCTGTATCGCACCCGCTGGGGGCTGCACGTTCGCGCCACGGTGCAGAACCGCATCATGAGCCGCGCCGTCGGCATCAACACCCGCCAGGTCGACCGTATGACCTTCGCTCTGGGCTGCGGCGTGGCCGGTGTCGCGGGGGCTGCTTTCACCACCATCGGTTCCACCGGGCCCACGGCCGGTTCGCTGTATATCGTCGACACCTTTCTGGTGGTGGTCTTCGGCGGCGCACAGAGCCTGTTCGGCACCATCGCTTCAGCGTTCGCGATTGCCCAGGCGCAGTCGATTTCCGAATTCTTCATGAGTGGCTCGATGGCCAAGGTGCTGACGCTTTCGGCGGTGATTCTGATCCTGCTGATGCGCCCGCAAGGCCTGTTTTCCAGCAAAGTCCGCAAATAGAGGCCGAACGATGAACGCACTCAACAAAATGCTCGGTGGCCGCCAGGGTGTGGTCGGCCTGCTGATCCTCGCGGCCCTGATTCTGGTGGTGTTTCCGCTGACTCTGGACGCCTTTCGCCTGAACATGGTCGGCAAATACCTGACCTACGCCTTCGTCGCGGTCGGGCTGGTGTTGTGCTGGGGTTACGGTGGCATTCTCAGCCTGGGGCAGGGGGTGTTCTTCGGCTTGGGCGGTTACTGCATGGCGATGTTCCTGAAGCTGGAGGCGTCGGACCCGCAAAGCACCAAAATCCAGTCCACACCGGGCATTCCGGACTTTATGGACTGGAACCAGATCACCGAACTGCCATGGCTCTGGGTGCCGTTTCACAGCTTTACCTTCACTGTGATCGCCGTGGTGCTGGTGCCAGTGATCCTCGCGCTGATCATCGGTGCCGCGCTGTTTCGGCGGCGGGTGGGCGATGTGTATTTTTCCATCGTGACCCAGGCCATCGCGCTGATCCTGACGGTGTTGATCATCGGCCAGCAAGGCCTGACCGGTGGCGTCAATGGCATTACCGACCTGAAGACTCTATTAGGCTGGGACATTCGCGGCGACGGCGCGAAGCTGACGCTGTACTTCATCAATGCCGCACTGCTGCTCGGCTGCATCCTGATCGGCAAATTCATTCTTTATTCCAAGCTCGGCCGACTGCTGATGGCCATGCGCGACAAGGAAGAACGGGTGCGCTTCTCGGGCTACGACGTGGCCGCCTTCAAAGTCTTCGTCTACTGCGTGGCTGCCGGATTTTCCGCAATTGGCGGGGCGATGTTCGCGTTGCAGGTGGGCTTCATGTCGCCGTCGTTCGTCGGCATCGTGCCGTCCATCGAGATGGTCATCTTTGCCGCGGTGGGGGGACGCATGTCGCTGCTGGGCGCGGTGTACGGCTCGCTGCTGGTGAATTACGGCAAGACCTATTTCTCCGAATCCTTCCCTGAACTGTGGCTGTACCTCATGGGCGGCCTGTTCATCGCGGTGGTCATGTACTTCCCCAACGGCCTGGCCGGTCTGTGGGAAAGCCACGCTCGCCAATGGCTGGGCAGATTCGCGCCCAGGCCGGCGCCAGTAAGCAAGGTGCCCCCATCGTTGACGACTGAAAAACAACCCGCCCGCCCGTTGGAGACCCAGCCATGAACAGCCCGACAGGTTTCCAGATGAACAAGCCGGTGCTGGCCATCGAAGGGCTGACGGTGTCATTCGACGGCTTCAAGGCGGTCGATGATCTCAACCTGTACATCGACCGCAACGAGGTGCGAGTAGTGATCGGCCCCAACGGCGCAGGCAAGACCACCGTTCTCGATCTGATCTGCGGCAAGACCCGCGCCACGGGCGGCAGCATCCAGTTCAAGGACCGTGAACTGACCCGGATGAACGAGTACGACATTGTGCGTGCCGGTGTGGGACGCAAATTCCAGACCCCGTCGATCTACGACAACCTGAGCGTGTTCGAGAACCTGGAAATGTCCTTTCCGGCAGGACGCAGTGTGTTCGGCGCACTGTTCTTCAGGCGCTCCAGCGAAGTGCTGGAAAGGGTCCGGCAGGTGGCCGCCGACATTTTTCTCGGTGACCTGCTGGAGCAGCAGGCCGGGCTTCTGTCCCACGGCCAGAAGCAGTGGCTGGAAATCGGGATGTTGCTGATGCAGGACCCGGAACTACTGATGCTCGATGAGCCGGTGGCTGGCATGAGCGTCAGTGAACGCGCACAGACGGCTGATCTGTTGAACCGCATCAGCCAGGGCCGATCGGTGCTGGTGATTGAGCACGACATGGAATTCGTCAAGAGCATTGCCCACAAGGTCACGGTGCTGCATCAGGGCAAGGTGCTGGCCGAAGGCAGCATGGAGTCGGTGCAGAAGAACCCGAAAGTCATCGAAGTTTACCTGGGCCACTGAGGAGCACAGCATGTTCACGATTCAACAGCTGAGCTGTGGCTATGGCCAGAGCCAGATTCTTCATGACCTGGACCTCAACGTCGAGAAACAGGAAATCGTCGCCGTCATGGGCCGTAACGGCATGGGCAAGACCACGCTGTTCAAGAGCCTGATGGGCATCCTGCCGCAATGGGGCGGGCAAGTGCAGGTGGACGGCGTTGATGTGTCCGCGCTGGAAACCCATTCAAGGGTCGAGCACGGCATGGCCTACGTACCGCAGGGCCGCATGATCTTTCCGTCAATGAGCGTGCTGGAAAACATCCAGACCGGACTGCCCGCGTCAGCCAACGGCAAGGTGCCGGAGGACCTGTACGCACTGTTCCCGGTGCTGTTCGACATGCGCGGGCGCCGTGGCGGCAACCTGTCCGGCGGGCAGCAACAGCAACTGGCAATCGCCCGTGCGCTGGCGACCAACCCCAAGGTGCTGTTGCTCGACGAGCCCACTGAAGGCATTCAGCCGTCGATCATCAAGGACATTGCCCGCACCCTCAAAGAGATCCGCAGCCTGCGCAACCTGACCATTGTGGTCTCCGAGCAGGTGCTGTCGTTCACCCTGGAAATCGCCGACCGATTCCTGGTGATCGAGAAGGGCCGCTTCGTGGTCGAGGAAGCCCGCGCCAATGTCGACGAAGCGACGATCAGCCGCTACCTGTCGGTGTAGCCCGCGACCCGTGTCCCCTCTTTATTAACTGCAGTGACCTTACCTAACCATCGAATTGACCCGAGACCGCAGGAGAACCGCCATGACCGAAACCCTGATCAAAGTCGACCTGAACCAGCCCGTCACCGAAAACGAGCAGATTCACAACCGCTGGCACCCGGACATTCCGATGGCCTGCTGGGTCAAACCGGGTGACGATTTCATCCTCGAGACCTACGACTGGACCGCAGGCGCGATCAAGAACGATGACGATGCCAGCGATGTACGGGATGTTGACTTGACCACTGTGCACTACCTGTCCGGCCCGGTCGGCGTGCATGGCGCTGAGCCCGGTGATCTGCTGGTGGTGGATCTGCTGGATATCGGTGCCCGCGCGGATTCGCAATGGGGCTTCAACGGCTTTTTTTCAAAGCAGAACGGCGGCGGTTTTCTGACCGAACACTTCCCGTTGGCGCAGAAATCCATCTGGGATTTCAAGGGCATGATGACCAGCTCGCGGCATATCCCGGGTGTCGAGTTTGCCGGTCTGATCCATCCCGGTCTGATCGGCTGTCTGCCCGACCACAAGATGCTCGCCGAATGGAACCGCCGCGAACAGGAGCTGATCGACACCGACCCTGATCGCGTTCCCGTGCTGGCCTGCCCGCCGTTTGCCGCGACTGCCCATCTGGGCAAGCTGAAGGGGCCGGCCCGTGACATGGCGGCCGCGACTGGCGCACGCACCGTGCCGCCCCGCGAACACGGCGGCAACTGCGACATCAAGGACCTGTCCCGCGGCTCGAAAGTGTTCTTCCCGGTCTACGTCGATGGCGCGGGGCTGTCGGTGGGGGATTTGCACTTCAGCCAGGGCGACGGTGAAATCACCTTCTGCGGCGCCATCGAAATGGCCGGCTGGGTGCACATGCGGGTCGAGCTGATCAAAGGCGGCATGGCCAAGTACGGAATCAAGAACCCGGTCTTCAAACCCAGCCCCATCGTGCCGAACTACAACAACTACCTGATCTTCGAAGGTATCTCGGTCGATGAGGCGGGCCAGCAGCATTATCTGGACGTCAACGTCGCCTACCGTCAGGCGTGCCTGAACGCGATCAATTACATGACCAAGTTCGGCTATTCGCCTGCGCAAGGTTATTCGCTGTTGGGTTCGGCGCCGGTTCAGGGCCACATCAGCGGCGTAGTGGACGTGCCCAACGCCTGCGCGACGCTGTGGCTGCCGACGGAGATCTTCAAGTTCGATATCAACCCCAATGCCAACGGACCGACGAAGTTCATCGACGGCACTGTCGATTTGCCGATCGCTCAGGACAAGTAGGTTGTGCGGGACGCCGCTCGTGAAAGACGAGCGGCGTCCATTCGCACTGCGTCGATCTCAATTCAGAGGAATTCAGCATGCCCATGTACGAGTACGACTGCCCACACTGCGGCGACTTCACGTCACTGCGGCCCATGGCCGAGAGCGCGCTGCCCTGTGAGTGCCCCGAGTGCGGCGCGTCCAGCATGCGCGTGATCCTTTCGGCACCGGGCCTGAGCACCATGGCGGGCAACACCCGCAGCGCCATCGCCCGCAACGAGCGAAGCGCTCATGAGCCGAAAACGCTCGACCAATACAAGGAAAGCCGTGGCCATCCGAGCGGTTGCAGTTGCTGCGGTCCCACCACCCGACCGGTCCCGACCAAGGCGAATCCGCACGCGCTGAAAGGCAAGGCGGCGGGGCGGCCGTGGATGATCAGTCATTGAGTGCCGGTTCTGAGTGGCGGGTTATCGCCTAACGTGCTGATTGCAGAAATGGTTGTGGCAGGCGGCTTGCCGGCGATGCAGTCGACGCGGTATGTCAGGAAAATCGTCGCGGTAAACCGCCTCCCACGACCGGGTGTTTACAGCGCCACATGACAAACCTCACCGACGTATTGAATTTCTGACACGGCAAGCGAGTCATTGAAGGGTAAGCGCCAGACCCCTATCCCCCTCAAGGACCGACGATGACCTTCTTCATTTTTCTCCTCGCCTGCGCGGCCGCCGCGAGCACCGGCATTATTTTCCAGCCCGGACAGTGGTACGAATCGCTGAAAAAACCCGGCTTCACACCGCCGAACTGGCTGTTCCCGGTGGCCTGGACAATTATCTACCTGCTACTCGCCTGGGCCGGTTATCGTCTGAGCCTGATACCCGGAAGTCAGGCAGTACTGGCGCTCTGGGCCGCGCAGATCGCTTTGAATACTTTATGGACGCCGGTGTTCTTCGGTGCGCACAAACCCTTTGCCGGGATGGTGATCATTACTCTGCTGTGGCTGGTCGTGGCAGCCATGCTGGTCATGGCGCTCAGTCTGGATGTGATCACCGGACTGATACTGTTTCCCTATCTGGTCTGGCTGTGCGTGGCAGCCGCGCTGAATTTCTCGATACTGCGCAACAATCGCTGAAGCCTGTTGAACAGTCACCAGGCGTCACAGGACGCCTGGCTGACTCGCCCCATTATTTTGCGAACGAATACTCGCCGCCTTTTTCCAGTGCCGCGCGATACGCAGGCCGGGCCTGAAGCTTGTCGACCCACGCAGCAAGGTTCGGATAAGGCTGCAGCTTGCCACGTGCCTTGGCGATTTCACCGATGAAGCTCATCTGAATATCGGCCCCGGTCAACTCTTCGCCCACCAGATAAGGCGTCAGACCCAGCGTGTCGTTCAGGTAGCCGAGGTAGTTGGCCACTTCCGATTCGATACGCGGGTGCAGCGGTGCGCCTGCATCGCCCAGGCGTCCGACGTACAGGTCAAGCATGAGCGGCAGCATTGCCGAGCCTTCGGCGAAGTGCAGCCATTGCACGTATTCGTCATACGTCGCACCGGCAGGGTCCGGTTGCAGACGGCCTTCGCCGTGGCGGCGGATGAGGTAATCAATGATGGCGGCCGACTCGATCATCACGTGAGGGCCGTCCTGAATGACCGGCGACTTGCCCAGCGGATGGATTTCCTTGAGTTCGGGGGGCGCGAGGTTGGTCTTGGTATCGCGCTCGTAACGCTTGATCTCGTAGGGCAGACCCAGCTCTTCCAGCAGCCAGAGAATGCGTTGCGAGCGCGAGTTGTTGAGGTGGTGAACAGTGATCATGAGGGCTCCGTTATGAAGTAAGGGGTGTTAACAGAGGACCGCCGCATCTGTGGGGAGTGCCATCTTAAAGCCCAGGCGCTGACTGCCTGCATCGAAAGCGCCGCGCGGATAGACAGCCATCGGACATGAATCAGCAGGTGCTGAGATGCAGCAACCTGTTACCAGTCGTCTGAAAACGATTAATCCCGATAATTTAAATAAATATTAATATTCTTGAAGGCCCCGTAAACCGGGCCTTGTGCGGCATACCTATGAATTGATCAGTTCTGTCGATCAACTTAGCCATCAAGTTAGCCCACCAGGCGCCGATTCCCGTGCATTCCGAAAAATCGAGGCACACATGCTATGAGCGCTAAATGGTTGGACAATCTTAACGTCAGTAAAAAGCTCGCCCTGGGCTTCGCGGCGATTCTGCTGGGGGTGCTGACCGTGACGGCCATTGGTTACTCAAGCACCAACCTGTTGATCGAACGTCTGGGCAAAAGCAGCAAAATCGCCGAAATCAAGGACGATGTCCTGAACGCACGCATTGCTGCGCAAGCCTATGCAACCGGACCCACCGCTGCCGGTGTGCAGGTGTATGGCAGTGCGCTGGAGGCCTTGAGCCGTAGCGTCGAGCAGGGACTGAACGTGTTCGTTGTATCGAGCAACCTGCAGAAGTTGAGGAGCATCAAGGAACAGGTCGGCGGTCTGAAGCAGACATTCGATCAGCTGGTCAGCATCAACCAGAAAGTCGATGACGCGCTTAAGCCGCTGATCAAGGTTTCTGACGAGGTCAGTGCGACCTTCGAAAACCTCCTGCAGAAAACCATCGACGACACCGTGCGTGCGCCGAGCGAGACGGGCATTCAGCAGGTCAAGATCGCTGGAGACCTGCGCAATGGCATGACCAACTTTCGCCTGATATTTCGCCGCTATCTGAGCATTCCGACTGCCGACAATCGTCAGGCGACCTACAACGCTGCCGACGCACTGATCGCTCAGGTGGCCGCTGCACGCAGCCAGTTGCCGGTGGAAGCCAATAACGCAGTGGACACGGCGTTAAACGCGCTCAAGCAGTACAAGGTGCTGATGGCGTCTATCTCCGACATGCTGCAGCAGACTGATCAGATCCGCAGCACCCTGCAACAACAGTCCATCGCTACAGCGGCCAGTGCCGATGAGCTGGCGGCCGCGCAGGTGGTCAGTGCCAAAGGTGAACAGAACACCGCTGTGATGCAGCTTTTGAGCGTGGCCCTGGTGGTGTTGCTGATCGGCGTCTTCGCGGCCGTCATCATTACCCGGCAGATCACTGTGCCGTTGAGTGACACGGTGATTGCCGCTCGCCGCATCGCTGAAGGCGACTTGACCCACGACACCGCCACCACGCGTCAGGACGAGCTGGGTCTGCTGCAGAACACCATGCAGCACATGACCGTGTCGCTGCGTGGACTGATCGGCGGCATCGGCAACGGCATCACTCAGATCGCGACCGCTGCCGAAGAACTTTCGGCGGGCAGCGAACAGACCAGCGCTGGCGTCGCCCAGCAGAAGAACGAAGTGGATCAGGTTGCCACGGCCATGAACGAGATGGCGTCGACTGTTCAGGAAGTTGCCCGCAACACCGAAGACGCCTCGAAGGCTGCGAAACAGGCTAGCGAACGTGCGGCCCACGGCAGCAGCGTGGTGCAGCACGCGACACGGGAAATCGGTCAGTTGGCGGGGGAGGTCAAGGAACTGGGCCAGGCCATGCAACGCCTGACCGAAGACAGCGGCAAGATCGGCAGCGTGATCGACGTGATCAAGGCGGTTGCCGAACAGACCAACCTGCTTGCGCTCAACGCCGCCATCGAAGCAGCACGCGCAGGCGAGCAGGGTCGCGGTTTTGCTGTCGTGGCCGATGAAGTGCGTTCGCTGGCGCAGCGCACCCAGAATTCCACCACCGAAATCGAAGCGCTGATTCAGGCATTGCAGCAGGGCACCAGCGCAGCCTCGGGCCTGATGGACGCCAGCCTGCAACGCACCGAAGGCACTGTGGTGCTGGCGCGTCAGGCCGAGCAGGCGTTGGTGGAAATCAACCAGTCAATCGGCACCATCGAACAGATGAGCCAGCAGATTTCCGCCTCCGCCGAGCAGCAGAGCGCCGTGACCGAAGAGATCAACCGCAGCGTGCTCAGCGTGCGCGACATCGCCGATCAGTCGGCAGCAGCGACCGAACAGAGCGCCGCCTCGACTGTTGAGCTGGCGCGTCTCGGCAGTGATCTGCAGAACATGGTGGCGCGGTTCCGTATCTGACGTCTGGAAAATGGGCTTGCGGCGAGGTCGCAAGCCCACCCAGAGTCCGGTGTTCGCTTTGATACCGCGCAGTGTCAGAGACAAAGGGCGGCCTATCTACCTGGCCGCTTCAGCCTTGCGCCGCTCCGTCCTGATCACCACCCAGATACCGATTCCCGACACGACCATGCCTGACACCATCTGCCAGGACAGCGGCTCGTCGAACATTATCCAGGCCAGCAGCATGGTCACTGGCGGGCTGAGGTACAACACGCTGGCCACGCGCGTTTCGGAAGCGCGGCGCAGGCACACCCAGTAAAGCCCATAGCCACCCAGGGTGGACAAGCCGGCAGTCCATGCCACGCTCAGCGCAAACCCTGTGCCGGGTATCGGTGCCAGTCCGCCTTGAACCCCTTCGACAACCGCGAACACGATGCCGGACACGCAACATTGCAGCCAAAGATTGGGCAGCAGCCCCATGGTTTGCGATGGGGTCAACCGTTTGCGCCAGAGCGTCGCCACGGCCAGCGAGAGCATGCCCAGCAACGGCAGGCCATAAGCCCATAGCGGCGCTTTGCCCCAGGCCAGCGCGCCTTGTGTTGCGATGACGACGCCTGACAGACCGATGACCAGACCTGTCCAGACGCGCCAGGCCAGTCGCTGGCCCAGAAACAGCGCCGCCAGCAGCGCCATCCCGATGGGCAGCAGGTCGGCGAACAGCGCTGCGAGCCCGGCCGGAACGCCCAGCGCGATGCCCTGTGTGATGCCCGCCAGATAGCCGGTCATGGCCAAAAGACCAATGCCTGCGTTTTTCAGCAACACGGCAGGGGAGGTCCGCTGCAACTGCCGGAACACGAAGGGCAAAAGAATCAGACAGACCAGCACGCAGCGCCAGAACACCACCAACAAGGGCGGTGCGTAATCAATCGAGAAACGGGCGCCGATGAATCCGGAACTCCAGGTCAGGATCAGTCCTGCTTCGAGCAGCGGTAACGGAATGGATCGCCGAAGGCCGGGTCGAAGGGTCTCGCTGTGTTTTATCGATAAGTGCTGGTTCATGCCCACAGGCTACGAAACGGGAGTAGTCTAATAAATCAAAATAAACCACATCAGTTGTTCACAAAGATTGAATCATGACGCCGACGCTCGATATCGAACTGATCAGAACCTTTCATGCGGTTGCCCGGATCGGCAAATTCTCGGCTGCGGCTGAGCAGCTGCATAAAAGCCCGGCCGCGGTGAGCGTACACGTCCAGCGGCTTGAGGCCGTTGCTGGCGGTCGCTTGCTCAATCGCGACAACCAGTCTGTTTCTCTCACCGCGCTGGGCAAACGGCTGTTGTTATCCACCACCGAGCTTCTCGCGACTCACGACCGAGTGCTGGCCGACCTGCATGGGACCCGACTGGCCGGACGTATCACCCTGGGTGTCCCGGATGAATATGCCACCCATGTGATCCGCGACATTCTGCCGACCTTTACCGCAGCCTGGCCCAATGTGGTGCTGGAATTGAAAACCGCACCCAGCTATACCCTGCGCGAGCAGGTGCAGCGCGGCAAGCTTCAGGCGGCAGTGGTGGCGTTGCCGAGGGGCGAGGCGGGCGACGATGCAAAGAGGTTGGTGTCGACCCGGCCGGTGTGGGTCGGGCCACAAGGGCAGTCTCTGCAGATGTCTGACGTGCTTCCACTGGCCGTGCATGCGGCGCAATGTCCGTATCGGCAAGCGATGATCGAATCGCTCGCCGAGTGTGGCCGCAAGGTGCGTATCGTGCTGGAAAGCCCTTCGAATCAGGCAGTGAAAGCTTGCGTGGAAGCAGGGCTGGGGATCAGTCTGATCGACCGTTCCCGCGTCACCGAAGGCATGCAGATACTGGAAGGGCTGCCCGACATTGCCGAGCATGACGTGGTGTTTCTGAGATCACCGGTTTCGCGGATGGATGAAGCGGTGGACCTTCTGGGCAATGCCATGCGGCAGTCATTCCGGCTCTAGCGTTCGGCTCTGGCCAGGCATTTGCTCAAGCACCGCTCTGGACAAGTTGAGCCAGACGCGAAGCAATGTCCTGACGGCGGAACGGCTTGGCCAGAATCTCGAAATCATCCGTCGGCACCGGTTTGGCATTGGTGTAGCCGGTGATGATGAGAATGGGCAGATCGTTGATGCGCTGGCGGAACTGCCGGGCCAGTTGAACACCGGTGATATCGGCCATGACGTAGTCGGTGACCAGCACGTCCGGTCTCAGGCCTGCGTCAAACAGATCGAGCGCCACTGCGGCGGACGGTGCCTCGGTGACCTGATAACCCAGATCCTGCAAAAGGTGAGCGGTGCTGTCCCTGACCAGGTCTTCGTCATCGACCAGCAGCACATGAACCGAACCCTTGATCTGCGGAGTTTCCAGCGCTCTGGATTCCGCCTGCATGACCGGGCCGCTGGCCACTGGAAGCCAGAGGCTGACCTGGGTGCCTTGACCGGGTCTGGAGCGAATGTCGAACTCGCCGCCCGACTGCAAAGCCAGTCCCTGAACCATCGACAGACCCAGTCCGGTGCCTTTGCCCACACCTTTGGTGGAGTAGAACGGCTCCACGCAATGCCTGAGGGTGTCTTCGCTCATGCCGCAGCCGTTGTCGCTGACGGTCAGCCGTACATGATTGCCGAATTTCGCTTCAAGGGATTCGGACCGCGCACTGATCTTCACATGTCCCCCGTCGTCCAGCGCGTCACGCGCGTTGACCGTCAGGTTGAGGATCGCCAGTTCCAGCTGGTGCGGATCGACGAACACTGCCGGCAGACTGTCGGGAATATCGACTTCGATGACGATCATCGGCCCCAGCGAGCGCTCGATCAGGTCTTTCAGTTCTGCCACCAGACCATCAAGCCTGATCGCTTCCGGGACGAGCGTCTGGCGCCGTGCGAAGGTCAGCAGCCTGCCCACCAGTGTGCGGGCACGATCGGCGGCCAGCATGGCGCTGTCGAGCAGCTTCGTGGAACGCGGGTCTTCCACGCGACGGCGAACCAGTTCCAGTGACGCCATGATCGGTGTCAGCAGGTTGTTGAAGTCGTGCGCGACGCCGCCGCTGAGCTGGCCGACCATCTCCATCTTGCGTGACTCGTGCAACTGGGCGAGGGCTTTTTCGCGCTGGGCGAGCATGGTCACGACGCGCTGTTCAAGGCTTTCATTCAGGTCGCGCAGTGCGCGTTCGGCCCGCGCCTGATTGATCCATAACCAGGCCTGCTTTGCGGCTTCCTGGGCAAGGTGCAGCTCATGATCGCCAAAGGTGCTCGTGATCGACGGCTGAATGGTCAGCACCGCTTCCAGCTTGCCATGCAGGACCACCGGCACGTAGACGGTGCAGGGTGGCCTGGTGACGGTGTAGCGGGCCATCCTCGTATTGGCCGGGATGATCGGACTCGCTGCGATTTCATGCAGCACAGCGCGGTTGGCGCGCAGGTCCGCTGACATGCTGTCCGTCCATTCGGGCAAGTGCGGGATCGCGGACGATGAATCATTCGGGTCTGCCGACAGTGTCTTCAGGTGAGCACCGTCATCGTCAATCCCGATAAGTGCAATGTGCTGAAGCGCCAATTCTTCCCTCAGACGGCTCAGCACGTGGCGCTCTATGGCGCACGGATCGGAGGTGGAGGGCAGCGTCCGGCCCAGCTCGATCAGGAACGCCTGACGCCGTTCGAATTGCACACGCTCTGTGGTTTCCGTGACGATACACAACACGCCGCCAATCGAACCGTCAGTCTCGCGAACAGCGGAGTAGGACACATTGAAATAAACGGTTTCCCGGGCACCGAAGCGCTTTATGTAGAACGGACGGTCCTTGGCCGAGAACGTCTTTCCTGTTTCACGCACGCCGCGCAGCAGCGGCTCCAGATCGTCCCACAACTCACCCCAGTTCTCGACGGCCGGACGGCCCAGCGCGCGAGGGTGTTTGTCGCCAATGCTCGGCGCATAGGCATCGTTGTACAACGCAATGAACTGCGGGCCCCAGAACAGAACGATCTGTGCATGCACGGGAAGGGCGGTGGCGATCAGACTCTTCAGGCAACCGGACCATTGGGAAGGATGCCCCAGAGGCGACTGATTCATCACCGCCGTTTGCAGAAGCGCCCCGATCTCTGCGCCCTCTTCGGGAAAGCACAGTTCGCCCGTGTTGTTTGATTGAGAAGAGTGGAGGTTATCCATCGACTTTGACGCTCTGGTAAATAGGCGGAGCTTGCGCGGTTAGAGCGTACAAGTGCGTCGAGCGTTCACTGGTTGGTCGAATTTTGGAAATCGATGTTGCGGATCGGGTCAGGAGGGAAAGTTACTGTCAGCAAAGACCAGGTGCTTCAAGTCCTGGACGCTTTGACATAAGCGTATCGAATGGGAAAGCCCGCGATACTCGCGGGCTGTCGGTAACGTCACAAAGGCTTGCAATCAGCCCTCAGCCATCCTTGAACAGAAAGCTGTAGGCGTTAAGGGCCGGAACGCCGCCCAGGTGGGCGTAGAGGACCTTCGAGCCTTCCGGGAATTCGCCGTTGCGGACCATGTCGATCATGCCGTGCATGGATTTGCCTTCGTAGACCGGGTCAGTCAGCACGCCTTCAAGGCGCGCGCACAGGCGGATGGCTTCGAGGGTACCGTCGTTGGGGAGGCCGTATTCCGGGTAGGCGTATCGGGTGTCGAGCACGACGTCGTCGGCGGTGATCTCGCGGCCCAGTTCGACGAGCTTCGCGGTGTTTTGGGCGATACGCAGCACTTGTTCGCGGGTCTTGTCCGGCTTGGCCGAGGCGTCGATACCGATGACCCGCTGCGAGCGTCCGTCGGCGGCAAAGCCCACCAGCATACCGGCGTGGGTGCTGCCAGTGACCGAGCAGACCACGATATAGTCGAACTTGAAGCCCAGTTCTTCTTCCTGCTGACGCACTTCATCGGCAAAGCGTACGAAACCGAGCCCGCCGTATGGGTGTTCCGAGCAGCCTGCCGGAATGGGGAAGGGCTTGCCGCCGCTCTCGACCACATCGGCCATCGCCTTTTCCCAGCTCGGACGAATCCCGATGTCGAAACCTGCCGAATCCAGACGCACATCGGCGCCCATGATGCGGGACATCTCGATATTGCCGACCCGGTCGTACAGCGCGTCGGAATAGTTGACCCAGTTTTCCTGGACCAGCACGCATTTCATGCCCAGATGCGCCGCCACCGCTGCGACCTGGCGGGTCTGGTTGGACTGGATGCCACCAATCGACACCAGCGTGTCGTAGCCGCCCTCGATGGCTTCAGGTACGAGGTATTCCAGCTTGCGCGTCTTGTTGCCGCCAAAGGCCAGCCCGCTGTTGCAGTCCTCTCGCTTGGCGTACAGCTCGACCTTGCCACCCAGGTGCTCGCTCAGGCGTTTGAGCGGCGTGATGGGCGAGGGGCCGAATGTCAGAGGGTAGCGCTTGAACTTGCTCAGGTTCATATCGAGTCTCCGTTGAGAGGTGAGGCCAGGCATGAGGCGTTGACGCTGTGCCTGAGACAGGTCCTATCATAGGAAATAGCTGGATAATCGTGGTTGCAAAGAATTGTTCAATTAGTGAATTATCGTTAGTGTCAGCGCAATGAAACGTTTATTTATTTCGTGGAAATGAATATGAAAGCAATAAATGAACACGGCAAAAGGCCCGCGCCAGACAGGACGCCGCCGCTGGACCGGATTGACCGCACCATTCTCAAGACACTGCAACGTGATGCGTCCATCTCCAATGTCGCGCTGGCGGAAAAGGTCAAACTCAGCCCGCCGGCCTGTCTCAGGCGCGTGGAGCGACTGAAGGAAAGCGGCGTTATCAAGGGCGTGGTGGCGCTGTTGAACGGTGAAGTGCTGGAGGCCGGCATGGTGGTGCTGATCGGCGTGGTGCTGGACCGCTCGACGCCGGATTCTTTCGCGCAGTTCGAAGCGGCGGCGCAGAAGGTATCCGGGTGCATGGAATTTCACGTGGTCACCGGCGAGTTCGACTACTTCATGCTGCTGCGCACCAGAGACAGCCAGAGCTTCAACCGTTTGCATGCCGAACAGTTGCTGTATTTGCCGGGCGTGCGGCAGATCCGTTCGTTCATGGGCTTGCGTCAGGTGCTGTCGACCACTCACATTCCGCTC
This sequence comes from Pseudomonas sp. CDFA 610, assembly GCF_021147865.1. Lineage (NCBI taxonomy): Bacteria > Pseudomonadati > Pseudomonadota > Gammaproteobacteria > Pseudomonadales > Pseudomonadaceae > Pseudomonas > Pseudomonas sp. CDFA 610. Next base: position 86,621 of record NZ_JAGTPM010000002.1, on the reverse strand, counting down.
TGAGGCTCGCGCTGCACATAGCCCGACGACGGGCACGCGAGCGCATTGCCTGATCAGGGGGCCGCTGATAATCTCGCCTGCTTGCGCAGGGACAGGACATCGCGTGCCATTCAAGGAATGACAACATGACGCCGATCATCGAAGCCTTATCGAAACAACCCTTTGCAGAATGCTCGCTGGTGTCGGCCCACAACGCCGAGTTTCCCCGCCATACCCACGAAGAGTATGTGATCAGCGCCAACCTCTCCGGCAGCGAACGGATCTGGTATGACGGTCGATCCCAGGACGTACAGCCTGGGCAGGTCACGCTCTACAACCCCATGACGGTGCAGTCCTCCCTGTTCGACTCGACAGGCGCACGCTTCATCAGCGTCCACCTCGATGCAGCGCACGTCGCGTCGGTGTTCGGCGAGGTGCAGGGGCCGCTGTTCGATGAAGGCGCGCTCAAGGACGATGCGCTGTTCAACGCCATTGTCACGTTGCATGCGGCCAATGATGCATCGCGACGCGAAGAAGCGCCCTACGAATTGCTGGCCGAGCTTTCCAGATTTCGCGGCGAGGGCCCGGTGATTGCGGAGCCCGACATGGCTGCCAGGGTCGTGGAATTCATGCAGGATAATCTGTACGAAGACATTGATCTTCAGGATATCAGCGCCATGGCGGGCATCTCGAAGTTCCACCTGGTGCGCAGCTTCAAGATGACCAAGTCATTGGCGCCGATGCAGTTCCTGAAACAGCTCAGGCTGATCGAGGTGCGCAAACGGCTGCGTCGGGGGGATGCAGCGGCCCGGGTCGCTACCGAGTTGTACTTCTACGACCAGGGCCACATGTGCAATTCGTTTCGCAAGGTGATGGGTATTTCACCGATGCGTTACGCCTCAATGCTCAAAGACGGGCTGAGGGCTGACAAACTCCATGTAGCCGGAAACCACCACGTATAACGTGAAATAGGCGAAGATCAGCGCCGATGCTATATACGTCCATCTCAGCATCTTCTCGCCCAGCAGTTGCCCGCCATGGTAGGCGAGGCCGCACAGCACCAGCGTCCAGAAGACCCCGGCGCTGAAAAAACCCGAGAGGAACAGAATCGAACTGTTCATGTCGACGCCCTGTTTGGCGATGATTGCGCCACCGACGGCGGCGAACCACAGGATCGCGCTGGGCGACGACATCGCCAGCACGATACCTTTGGAAAACAGCGCGAAGTTGGTGCGCCCCCACTGCGTTTCCGAGCCGCTGACCCCGGTTTTTACCCGTACGGCGCTGGCGACCATCTTGACACACAGGTAGGCCAGCACCGCCGAACCGCCCAGCCACAGTGCCCAGCGTACCGCCTCGTACTGCAGCAACACCGCCATGCCCGCCAGGGCGAGAATCGCGTAGACCATGTCGCCGATACAGGTCCCGAAGCCCAGCCAGACACCTTGCCTGAAGCCGCGCTGCATCGACAGGGTGATCATGGCCATGTTGGCCAGGCCGATTTCCAGGCACAGCGACAGACTCAGTAAAAAACCGTTGTAAAACTCCACTTACTCGCTCTCCAGCAAGGACTGTTCATAGAAAAGGGATGTTTCGCACAGCGACAGTCCGAACAATACATCCGTGTTTTTGGCGTGGTGCACGCCATAGGTTCGCAGAAAACGCTCGAAGGTTTCCAGGTTGTCGGACATTACGGCATCAAGCAGTGTTCTGGCGATGCGCATCATGGCGGCCGGAAAGGCTGCACAATCGATGCGGATGCTGCCTGGCGCAATCACTGAAAGCACGCCTGCGTCTTCGAGCATTTTAAGCTGCGCGTAGGCGGCACCGGAGTCCGGAAACTGTTCGGGGCCGCGCCGCAGGTAGCGGAACAGCTCCAGAACATAGAACCGCACCATTCTGTCAGATTCCAGTTCAAGGCAGTCGGCGACATCGGGAGAAAGGGCGAGCAGGAAGCCGAACACATCAGCCACTGCTTCCTGAGCGACCATCGAGCCCCAGCGGTCACGACGGCTCAGGCGACGGTAGTCGGTGGCAGGCAAGACGATGGAGTGCCCCAGATCGTGGCCCCGGAACCAGCTCATCAGGTAGCGCTCGATGTCCTGATCGGCGGGGAGGTCATCATCGGTCCAGCCAAAGATGCTTTTCTGCTCCCGCGAAATCTGCTGGTAAAGATTCAGGTAGGTGTTGGCGAAAACAATGGTGCGTTTGACGGGTGAATACTTGATGCCCTGATCTTCAGGCATGAAGTAGGCGAAATGTTTGGGGAACGTATCAGCCTCGCCGCCGATGGCGATCAGGTCGATGATCTTGTACGAGCACGCAGGCAACTGTTGAAGTTCGGCACCGAGCTGCCGGGAGAGCCTCGCCACGCTGGCGTCGAGGTAATGATCGACGATATCCGATACGGCCTGAAGCCTGAAGTTCGGCGTGCCGAAGAATGCCGAAAAGCCGGTCTCCCGGGATTTTCCCAGCCAGGTCGACAAGGGGCCGACGTAGCTCACCAGTTCCTGCTCATCGAGCCCCGCCAGTTGAGCACCGGTGTCCTTGATCCAGACGGAACCCATCAACCCTTCGGCGATCAGGCCCATCGCATCACGGGACGCTTCGTCTTCCAGTTGCCCTGATGCCGTCGCCAACTGGTTGGCAATCGTCACCAGAATGGTCTGCACCAGCATCGAATCCTTCTCGCCTGCGCGCTCCAGCTCACGAATCAGATTGGCCTGCCGCACAAGCTGGTTCAATGCGCCGGTCAGCGCCGGGGAAAACTTCTCAGGCTTCTCGAGCCGAACGGCCCGGATAATATGTTGTTGTCGTTTGGGCCAGAAAATGCTGTTCATGATCGCTCCCTGTTCAAGAGCGGCAATCAGAACAGTACGGGTATGGTGAGGTATTGGAAATAATTGCTGTAAGGCATCAGACTTGAGTGCGTGCGACCAAACGTTCCCGCACGCTGCGAGTCAGAGTGATGTGACTGACTGTAGCCTGTGATTCAATACGCGCCGTTTTGTTTTTCTACTTGCTCAAGGATTTTGATTTTGGCTGCTGGAAGCTTGCTTACCCTGCTTGACGATATTGCCACCCTGCTGGATGACGTGGCGTTGGCCACGAAGAAAACTGCAGGCGTGCTGGGTGATGATCTGGCGCTCAATGCGCAGCAGGTCACAGGCGTGTCGGCCGACCGAGAATTGCCGGTGGTCTGGGCCGTTGCCAAGGGCTCTCTGCTCAACAAGGCGATTCTGGTGCCTGCTGCGCTGCTGATCAGCGCCTTCGCCCCATGGGCGATCCTGCCGTTGTTGATGATTGGCGGTGCGTTTCTGTGTTTCGAAGGTTTCGAAAAGATCGCCCATAAATGGCTGCACAAGGAAGGCGCCGATGAACACGAACAGCGCAAACAGGCCACCACCGATGCGTCGGTGGACATGGTGGCGTTCGAGAAGGAGCGTATCAAAGGCGCGATCCGTACTGACTTCATTCTTTCGGCGGAAATCATTGTACTGGCTCTGGGCGTGGTAGCGGCGCGGCCGTTCATGGATCAGGTCGGTGTGCTGGTCATCGTGGCGGTGCTGATCACGGTGGGTGTCTACGGTCTGGTGGCCGGTATTGTGAAGCTGGATGATCTGGGTCTGTACCTCAAGAAGAGCGCCAGCTCGTTCGCACAGAAACTCGGCGCTGGCCTGCTGTGGCTCGCTCCGGTATTGATGAAGCTGCTGTCGATCCTCGGCACGGCGGCCATGTTCATGGTCGGTGGCGGGATTCTGGTCCACGGCCTGCCATTCGCCCATCACTGGGTCGAAGGCATAACGGCAAGCGCTGCGGGTGCGGTGGGAGGCCTGTCAGTGATCATCCCGACGCTGATCGATGCCGTCGCGGGCATTATCGCCGGTGCGGTATTGGTGGTGATCGTCACCTTCGCCGGCAAGGCGTGGAAGGCTGCGCGGGCGTAGCACCGAGCGGGCGTGGAGTGGCAAAGGGGCGCAGAGCGTGGGCACGATCGGTGTATTGATCGTTCCCATGCTCCACGTGGGAATGCCGCTCGGGACACTCCGCGTTCCGACGTGTTATCAGAAAAACACTTTTACCAGCAGGCTCGCAGTGTTCTGGTCGGTGTCGAACGAACCGGTATCCTCGATCCCGTATTTGTTGGTCCAGTAGTCATACTCGATACCGACGTACAACTGCCGCTCCGGGTAGTTGAGCGCCTTGCCCAGGTCGTATTTGATCTGCGGGTTGAAGTGCAGGTTGGAGTGGTAAGTGCCGCGTGATGTCTCGTCGTTGTCGACGACCCAGTCCATGAAGCCGTCGATCAATACATCCGATTTGCCTACCGGAATGGTGTACGACCACACCGGTGTGATCTGCCATACGCCATCGCCCGGACGATTGCCGTCGGTGTGGCGCTGATAGAAGTTGAGCTGGAAGTAATCGAAGCCCGGTATCTTCAGGTCGAACGCAGGACCGATCAGGTAGGACTCGTTGTCGCCTTCACCGAACTCGTAAGTGGCGGCCAGCAGCACATCGGTTATGGGGCCGAACTCGAATTTCTGTCCGAATATCTTTCCCATCGACAGGCGCGGAGAGATTTCACCGTAGTACGTGTTGTCGCCCGCGTTCGCATCTTTCTTGCCGTTGTAGAAGATCTTGTCGACGAATAGAAAGTTGTCGCCGTACTTCCAGCTGTCCGCATGTTCGAAGGTGAAGGTCTGCTGTATTTCAGGGTTGACGGTGAAGTCCCGTCCATTCAGATAGGTCAGGCTGTTGCTCTGCCACTGGAAGATATCCCCGGCCATGGCGGGTGCTGCGGCCAGCAGACTGCTGGCCAGTAACACGCTGGAAAGTGTGCGATTCATTCGGTGTATCCCTTGAGTAAGATCATGATCGAGCAGACCGGTGCTCTGAATGGCACCTTGTCCAGGGGTGTAATAATTTGTCTGTTTGGTCAACTTCCACTAGTTAGCAAGAGCTGCGCCAATCGCCGAAAAAAAAGCTGACGTAATACGAAAACCGCCATATTGATGTCGGTTTTGGTTGTTTTCTGGAGTTCCAGGCACCGCAATGCCCGGCCTGTTGGCGGGGTGGGCAATCGGATTCGACTAAAAAGGCAGGTATCGGCCTGTTTTTGCAGCGGCGGCGGAGGATACTGGCTCGCGTCATCCGCCTCAAGTGCTCCAGCGCAGGGCGGCTGGGGCAAAAACGGGGCGGCCGTTGTGCAGCGGGCCGCCCGAGTGACTCAGTCCAGCTTCGCGCCTTTATCGATCCAGGCGCCAACCAGCTCGCGCTCCTGTTGGGTCATCTGAGTGATGTTGCCCAATGGCATGATCGGTGAGTTGACGGCCTGGGCCTTGATTCGCTGCGCCTGCTGCTGGATCTGCTGCGGCGTATCGAACATCACACCGGCAGGAGCGACGCTGAACAACTGGCTGGTGGGGCTGGCCGAGTGGCAGACAGTGCAGCGTTGCCGGATCACGTCGTGGACCTGATTGAAGCCTGCACCGGCTGTCTTGGAGGGTTCCGGCTGGGCTGGTGCAGCGACCGGTTCCGGCGGCTTCTCATCGGCGCGATGCCCGCCCACGGCCGTGCCGGGCAACGGTTGGTAGACGATTTTTGTTGCCTGCGGCGGTTGCGCAGGTCCGGTGACGTACGCCAGGCAAAGCATGCCCAGGGCGGCGACCGGCAGTGTCCAGGCGAAGCGATGGCTGTCATGCCGGGTATTGAAGTAATGCCGCACCAATACCGCCAGCAGAGCGATGCCCGCCAGAATCAGCCAGTTGTATTCACTGCCGTAGGTGCTCGGAAAGTGATTGCTGATCATGATGAACAGCACTGGCAGGGTAAAGTAGTTGTTGTGCCGTGAACGCAGCAGTCCCTTGGCCGGCAGGCTCGGGTCCGGCGTGCGGTTCTCGGCGATGGCCGCGACCAGCGCGCGCTGTGCCGGCATGATGATGCGGAACACGTTGCCGACCATGATGGTGCCCATGATCGCCCCGACGTGCAGGTACGCGCCGCGACCGCTGAACACTTGGCTGAACCCGTAGGCCGCTGCGACCAGCAGCATGAAAAGGATCAGGCCCAGCAGAGCAGGGCGCTTGCCCAGCGCCGAGTCGCACAGAAAACTGTAGATGAACCAGCCGACGAACAGTGAACCCAGTCCGATGTGCACGCCTTCTGCGCCCGACAGGCTGCTGCCCGGTGCCAGCAGGTACAACGTCGGGTTGGCATAGAACACCACGCACAACAGGGCTACGCCCGACAGCCAGGTTGAATAGGCTTCCCATTTGAACCAATGCAGGTTCTCCGGCATGGTCGGCGGGGCGAGCTTGTATTTCTCCAGATGATAGATGCCACCCCCATGGATGGCCCAGAGATCACCCGAAAGCCCGTCACGGGGGTTCTTGCGATTGAGGTTGTTTTCCAGCCAGACGAAGTAGAACGATGCGCCGATCCAGGCGACGCCCACAATCATGTGAATCCAGCGTACGCCCAGATTCAGCCATTCCATCAGATGTGCCGCCACGGTGCTTACCTAAATACCTGTCACCACTTCACGGGTGCTCAGGCCCTTCCTGGGAGTCGGGATCGAGCACCAGCAACTGGTGCTCTGCAAAGTAATGCTCATCGCAGTTATTGCCGGTTCCACTGCGATCAACCACCAGGAAATCATCCCGCTTTTCGATCGTCAGCACCGGATGGTGCCAGACGCCGCGATGGTAATTGATACCCTGCCTGCCGTTGGACACGAAGGCACGGGTCAGCTCTGAATCAGGTGCATCGCCAAGGGGCGCGACCACGATCAGAAAAGGGTTGCCGAGCAGCGGTATGAACGCCTGACTGCCCTGCGGATGACGCTCCAGCATGGTGATGGTCAACGGCATCGGCAGCGCCTCGGCGCGAAAGATGCTGATGATCGCCTTGTCGTCCGGCTGAGCGGTTTCCACCTCTGCCAGACGATGAAAGCGCATGGTCGAACCGTTGTTGATCATGAAGTGATCGCTGCCATCGGTTTCGATCACATCACCGAACGGCGCAAAGGCGTCCTTGGTCAACGGCTCGATTATCAGTTTGCGCATGCGGGTTCTTCTGTTTTGAATTCCATGATCGTTGCCACGCGTTGCATGGTAACGCTGCTCAGGACGCTCTGCGTCCGCTCCAGAGTATGACGAAGAACGTCACGGGCTGAATGCCCACGCGAAGCATGGGCACGATCAACACTGAAGCTTACCGCGACACTTTCCCCAACACCCGCAGCCGGCTGACGCCTCCGTCCGGGAACACGTTCAGGCGGATGTGCGTGATCGGCCCGATGGCCTTGATCTGTTCGGCGAACTCGTGTTCGGCGTGCATGGTCAGTTTTTGACTGGGCAGCAGTTCGCGCCAGAACAGGCTTTGGGTTTCGATCTGACTGTCGGTGCCGCCTTTCACGAACGCGCCCTGGATCGAGCAGCTGTCCGGGTAGTTGCCCTTGAAGTGCAGCGTGTCGACGATGACTTTCTCGACTTCGCCCGGATGCCCCAGCGCCACGATGACCCAGTCATTGCCAGGCGTGCGGCGGCGGGCGGTTTCCCAGCCGTCACCCATGTTCACGCCACGGCCCGGATTGAGAATGTTGCTCATGCTGCCGTAGTGTTCGTCCGAACAGGCAATGGAACGACCGCCATTGAGCGCCGCCACCAGGTCGATCTGCTCACCATCACCGACTGTGGTCCAGTCGCGATGCGGCACGCCATGCACCCGTAGGCGCGCCACGCCGCCGTCCGGGTAGATGTTGAAGCGTAAATGGCTGAACGGCTGATCGTGGCTGATTTCGTGATAGTGATGGCTGTTGCCTTTCAGCTCCACGGACGGCAGCACTTCGGTCCATGCAGTATTTTCGTCCGGCTCGCCCGAAGCCAGAAAGCAGGCTTCCAGCGAGGCGGATGGCGGGAAGTTGCCGGTGAAGAACGAGGTATCGATGTCCACGCCCTTGATGGTGCCAGCCACGCCCAGGCGAATCACCGCGCTGTCGTAACCTTCGAAGCGTTTGCGGCGCGATTCCCAGCCGTCCATCCATTTACCGTTGTCGTCGAACACGCCTTCCTTCCAGACCGCAGGCGTCGGCTGGAACAGGCGGTTGGCGTCGGCGAACCAGTCGTCGGTCACGGACAGAACCTTCGTGCCCAGACGCGCATCAGCCAGGTTCACGAACTTCTCGAACGGTGCGGCGTAAACTTTCATGCTTCTTGTCTGCCTTTTAAACGTTGGATGAGCGAGGCGCTTGAAGCGCCTGCAAACGGAACAGTGCGATTTTGTTGATCTCGGCCAGGGCGCAAGCGAACTCGGCCTCCGGCGAGTGATGGAGACGTTGTTCGAACGCCGCCAGTATCTTGTGCCTGTCGCTGCCCTTGACCGCCATGATGAACGGAAAGCCGAAGCGGGCCTTGTAAGCCTCATTCAACTCGGTGAAGCGCTGAAACTCTTCCGGCGTGCATAGGTGGATGCCTGCGCCTGCCTGTTCATTGCTGCTGGCCTGGGTCAATTCGCCCTTGACGGCGGCCTTGCCGGCCAGGTCCGGGTGAGCGTTGATCAGTGCCAGTTGTTGCGCCCGCGTGGCGCTGAGCAGGATGTCGCTCATGCGCTCATGCAGGGTTTCGATTTGGTCCAGTGCCGCCAGTGTCCCGTGTTCGTAGGCCTGCTGCGCGACCCAGGGAGAGTGTTCGTAGATATCGCCGAAGGTGGCGATGAATGCGTCGCGACCCATTTTCGACGGGGCAACATTCGAGAAGTCGGTCATTGTGCCGCCTCGGCGTTGAACGGATGCTCGGCATGCCAGTGACGCGCGATGTCGACGCGGCGCGTGAACCACACCTGCTCATGGCCTTTGACGTATTCGATGAACCGTTTGAGTGCGGCAAGGCGGGCAGGCCGTCCGATCAGTCGGCAGTGCAGGCCGATGGAAAGCATTTTCGGTGCTTCTTCACCTTCGGCATATAGCACGTCGAACGCGTCCTTGAGGTATTGGAAGAACTGCTCACCGTTGTTGAAACCCTGCACTTGGGTAAAGCGCATGTCGTTGGTGTCCAGCGTGTAAGGGATCACCAGATGCGGCTTGCCGGTCGGGTTGTTCGGTTCCCAGTAGGGCAGGTCGTCGTCGTAGGTGTCGCAGTCGTAGAGAAAGCCTCCTTCCTCCATCACCAGCCGACGCGTATTTGGACCAGTGCGCCCGGTGTACCAGCCCAGCGGACGTTCGCCGCTGATGTCGGCAAGGATGCGGATTGCCTGGCGCATGTGTTCGCGCTCCTGGGCTTCGTCCATGTTCTGGTAATCGATCCAGCGATAGCCGTGGCTGCAGATCTCATGACCGTCGGCGACCATGGCGCGGATCACGTCCGGATGACGTTGCGCGGCCATCGCCACGGCAAAGATCGTCAACGGGATATCGAACTGCTTGAACAGTTTGAGAATGCGCCACACGCCTGCGCGGCTGCCGTATTCATAGAGCGATTCCATGCTCATGTTGCGTTGGCCCTGCAGCGGTTGCGCAGCGACCATTTCGGAGAGAAACGCTTCGGATTCCTTGTCGCCATGCAGGATATTGCGCTCGCCGCCTTCCTCATAGTTCAGCACGAATGACAGCGCGATACGTGCGTTGCCCGGCCAGCGAGGGTGAGGCGGGTTGTTTCCATATCCGATCAGGTCGCGTGGGTATTCGGCGCTCACTGCTGGCTTCCTTATAGGCGATAGGCGTGAAATCAGGTCGGGTGCGGTAGAGGCAGGGCGTCCGCAGTGCGAGGATTGTATACAATTTATTTTTGAAATTGTAACCTCGCTCTCTGTCATCAAGCGCGATGACAACTGTACGAAGCCTCTGCAGGATCAGTACAAGCAAGAAACCTGCCTGACTGGTCAGCTTAATCGGAAAAACCTGATTGATTTCCTTCGCTTCACTGAAATCGGTGCAATCCGGCCGGATCAGGGCATGCAAGGCCTGATGGTTTCGGCCCGAGCATGTACAGGATTTTTGAAAAGTGTCTTAATCGCTGACAACTGCGCCACGACGAGCACTCTGTTGGTGCGGTTTCGTCGCAATCATCTCGGCAAGGAGCTGCGCCTTGGGAAAATTGACCACACACGTTCTGGATGCCGCGCATGGCTGTCCGGGTGCCGCCATTGTCATCGAGCTGTACCGCGTTGAAGGCGAGCAGATGCTCAAGGTCGCCAGCGCCGTCACCAACAGCGATGGACGCTGCGACGCGCCGCTGTTGCAAGATGATGAGTATCGATCCGGCGTCTACCAACTGCATTTCCACGCGGGCGATTACTACCGGGCGCGAGGCGTGGTGCTGCACGAGCCGGCCTTTCTCGATGTGGTGGTGTTGCGCTTCGGTATTGACGCAGGTCAGGCGCACTTTCATGTGCCGCTGTTAATCTCGCCCTACAGCTACTCGACGTACCGGGGCAGCTGATACTCGCTTGCCCGCGCACACTGCGGGCTTTTTTCTGTGCGCGGCTCAGGTCGTCGGACGTGGGCAAGCCTTTCCGGTTTTGCCCTGTGTACAATGCGCGCGTTGCGACGCCGTCATCCATCCGCGCCCGAGTGCCCATGAACGATCAGTCCCTGCCTCTCAAGAAACCGACGCGACCTGCCAGCGCTGGCAATAGCCCGACTCAGGACGACATCGTCTATGCGCATATCTTCGACGCCATCCTCGAACAGCGTCTGGCGCCAGGCACCCGGCTGAGTGAAGAGGCGCTGGGCGACATATTCGGTGTGAGCCGCACCATCATTCGCCGTGCACTGTCGCGTCTCGGACATGAAGGCGTCGTGCTGCTGCGCCCCAATCGGGGGGCGGTGGTCGCCAGTCCCAGTGTCGAGGAAGCTCGTCAGGTATTTTTTGCCCGGCGCATGGTGGAGAAGGCCATCACCGAGCTGGCTGTCGAGCATGCCACGGCCACGCAACTCACCCTGTTGCGTCAGATGGTGAGCGATGAGCGCGACAGTTTTGCCCGTGGGGATCGAGGAGCAGGCATTCGCCTGTCTGGCGAGTTTCACCTGCAATTGGCCGTTGCGGCTCGAAATGCGCCGCTGATCAGCTTCCAGCGCAGTCTGGTTTCCCAGACATCGTTGATCATTGCGCAGTACGAAACCGGCAACCGCACGCACTGTTCCTACGATGAGCACAACCGGTTGATTGACGCGATCGAGGCACGGGATGCGGCGCTGGCGGTTGAGTTGATGATGCACCACATGGATCACATCGACAGCAAGCTCAACCTGGACGAAGACGCGAGTTCGGATGACTTGCAGGCCGTGTTCTCGCACCTGCTGGGCAAGAAGAAGGTCAGGGCCGATTGAACTGAAGCGCAATCAATCTGCCTGTTGCTGCCTCAGGGCCTGCGCCTGACGGTACAGATAAATGCTCAGGCCCAGCCCGCTCAGCGATGCGAGCGCGGCGAACAGGAAGATCGAGACAAAGCCGAAACCGGCTGCAATTGCCCCGGCCAGCGGCCCGGTGATGCCCAGCGACAGATCGATGAACAGCGAATAGGCACCCACTGCCGCGCCACGGCTGGACGCCGGAACCAGATTGACCGCCTCCACGCCCAGCGCCGGAAACACCAGCGAAAAGCCGAAACCCGTCAGTGCCGCACCGGCCAGCGCCAGGCCGGGCGTGGGGGCCATCCACAGGAGCAACAGGCCCAGCGTTTCAACCGACAGGCATGCAATCGCCACGCGAAAGCCGCCCAGCCGATTGATCAGATTGCCGAATAGCAAACGTGCCGTGATGAAGCTGGCCCCGAAGAGGGTCAGGCACAGAGCGGCGTTTGGCCAGTGATTGCTGGCGTAATACAGGGTGATGAAGGTCGCGATGGTGCCGAAGCCGATACCGCCCAGCGCCAGGCCCATGCCGTGAGGAAAGACGCGCCCCAGCACATGCATGAACGGCAGGCGCTCGCCGTGTACGATGGGCGCCCCCGGTTTTTTCCAGGTCAGCAGCAACCCGGTGGCACACAACAGCATGATGCTGACGCCAACCGTCCACAGGCCCAATTCTTTCACCATCCAGACACCCAATGGCGCACCGATGGCCAGCGCGCCATAGCTGGCGATGCCGTTCCAGGAAATCACCTTGGCCGTGTTCTGTGCGCCGACCCGGCCAATGCCCCAGCCAATAGAGCCGGAACCCACCAGACTTTCCGCGCTGCCCAGAATCACCCGACCGATCAGCAGCACCACCAGACTTGCCATCGGCCACGCTTGCAGCCAGACGGGCACCAGCATGAACACGCCGCTCACACCGCACCCGGCCAAGCCTATCTGCACGGCTTTCTTGCTGCCCAGGTTGTCGATGATTCGGCTCGCCCAAGGGCGACTGATCACGGTGGCGAGGTACTGCACGCTGATGACAAGACCGGCTATCACTGCGCCAAAACCCAGATCGCTGTGGACATAACCCGGCAAAACGGCCAACGGGATGCCGATGTTCAGATAGCCGATGAAGGTGAACATGACGATGGACACCACCGTCAGCGTTATGGCCATCGGGGTTTGCGGTGCAGCAGTCGTTGTCTCGGGCATGGAGAGAGGTTTCATTCTGATCATGAAGTGGACGTGTGGCGTTAAAGCGGTGCGATGGAAAAGCGTGCGGGAAAAACCCTTAGCAAGCTCTCGATATGAACATCATACGGCGCATCGGACGATGCTGGTAACAGATTGCAATAAATCTGCAGGGCAGGGGGATGCTTTTAGACTGGGGAGCAGATTGGAGGATCAGGAGCCGGAAGGCGCAACGAGGTGCGTAGTGACCAGTGCTGCCAGGGCATTTTCCTGAGTGCCGAAGCGGGCCAGCAGAGTTTGCTGCTTTTCCGGGCTCAGGCGCGACCATATCTCGATCATCTTTTCGGCGGTGCCGATCAGTGCGCTGGCCTGGGTTTCAGTGAATTCGCTCATCGGTGTGTCCGTTTGCCTCTACCGGTTTTCCAGGCGTATTGAAACTCGGCAGAACCGTTTTTCGATACGCCTGAAAACAAACGCCTTCAGTCTTTGCTTCGGGCTTTCTGGCTGTCTTGAGCCGAGGGTGCAGCTTTCATTGCGGCAGGTTGACCAAGCTCCTGTTGAGCCAGGGTCGACTGCTTTGGTTCCTGTTGGCCTGGTGGGAAGTTAGGGATTTCATGCATCGTCATCGCTCCTCGCAAGGGGTTGCAGATAGAACCGTGCTTTAAAAAAGCCTGCGCAGGATACCCCACTGAAAATGACAATCCCGAGTTTTTTTTCAACTGATGGGCTGAGTGGCGAAACAAAAAAGGGATTTTACTGTCTTGGGCGGATTGGCTGGCAATAAGCCTCTATGAGGTGGCTCATTGCAATCTGTGCCGCTGGGCCGACACCGTTCTGGCGCAATGCAGTCTCTCAGGGGGCGATAAAGGATGAGAGGTGTTTGCTGTCCGAAACCGTTGTGTCAGAAGCAAGGACGCACCCAGCATTGCCCCTTATCCTTTGCAAACCGCCGCAATCGCCTGCGCCAGCTGGTCCAGGCGGCTGGCATCGATACCGGCCATGTTGGCTCGTCCATCATTGACCATGTACACGCTTTGCTCTTCACGCAGCCGGGTGACCTGCTCGCGGGTGATACCGGTGTAGGAAAACATCCCGCGTTGCTGTGCGATGTGAGCAAAACGCTCAGCCAGCCCCAACGGCGTCAGGGCCTCGACCAGTCCGCTGCGCAGTTGCGCCACGCGCTGGCGCATTTCTTCAACCTCGTCGGCCCACAAGCTTTTCAGTTCGGGATCACCCAAAATTTCGGCCACCACCGCCGCGCCATGATCCGGTGGGTTCGACCAAAGATTACGCGCGATACTTGCCAGTTGACTGCGCACATCCATCAGCTTTTGCGCATCGTCGGCGCAGACGATCAGCGCGCCGGTTCGCTCGCGGTACAGCCCGAAGTTCTTCGAGCATGAACTGGTGACCAGCAATTCCGGCAGCGTTTCGGCGAACAGGCGAACCGCCCAGGCATCGTCTTCCAGTCCGTCGCCGAACCCCTGATAAGCAAAGTCGATCAACGGCAAAAGCTTGCGGATCTGTACGATCTCCAGCACTGCACGCCAGTCATCGTGAGACAGGTCAAAGCCGGTCGGGTTATGGCAGCAGGCATGCAGTAACACCACATCGCCCTGAGGAGCCTGACGCAGCGCGTCGAGCATGCCATCTACGTTCAGCCGGTTGTCGCTGCCGACGTAGGGGTAATGGCCAACCTTCAGGCCAGCCTTGTCAAAGATAGTCTCATGCAGAGGCCAGGTCGGGTCGCTCAGCCAGATGCCTTTGCCAGGCAGGCATTGAGCGATGAAGTCTGCCGCCAGACGCAACGCGCCGGTACCGCCCGGCGTCTGGGTGGCGCCTGCACGCTTTGCCTCGATGAGCGGCGAATCGATCCCCAGCACCAGTTCGCTGATCAGCGTGCCGAAGCGCGGCTCGCCGTGACTGCCGATGTATGTTTTGGTCATCTGCCGGTCGACCAGCCGCTGTTCCGCCGCTTTCACTGCTCGCGGTACCGGCGTCTGGCCCTGTGAATCCTTGTAGACACCCACGCCCAGGTCGAACTTGTCGGGGTTCGCGTCGTTGGCGTAAGCCTCGATCAGACCCAGGATCGGATCGCCCGGTACGCGCTGGATGTCCCTGAAATGCATTATTTGCGTCCCTCTGCGTCCTTGGCCACCTCGTTGGTGCGGGCGGCCATGATGAAGTCATTGCGATGCAGCCCCTTGATCGAGTGGCTCCACCAGGTCACGGTCACTTTGCCCCATTCGGTCAACAGGCCAGGGTGATGGCCTTCCGCTTCGGCAATTTCCCCGACCGCGTTGGTAAAGGCCAGGGCGAATTTGAAGTTCTTGAACAGGAAAACTTTTTCCAGCTGCATCACGCTGTCGCGCACTTCGATGTTCCAGTCCGGAATCTGCTTGAGCAGTTCCGGCAGCTCTGCGTCGCTGACTTGCGGCGCGTTGGCACGGCAGGCTTCGCAGTGGGCTTGGTTGAGTGTAGTCATGAACAGGATTCCTTATGACGCGCGGCTGCCGATCAGGCGTTCAGGCCGCGTGGTGTTTAGGTTTGGGCGGAAATTTTGGCGCATGCAGACCCATCTGCATACCGCGCTCGACCAGCCCCATGATGTCTTCCTGCGCCAGATCGAACAGGCGCTTGAGGTCGGGCAGAACAAAATACACCGGTTGCAGGATGTCGATGCGATAAGGCGTGCGCATCGCTTCAAGCGGATCGAAGGGTTGATGCTCAGGCGCCGGCGACAGGCTGTACACCGCCTCCCTGGGTGAAGACAGGATGCCGCCGCCGTAGATTTTGCGTCCCTGTGGCGTATCCACCAGCCCGAACTCGATGGTCATCCAGTACAGGCGGGCCAGGTACACCCGCTGTTCCTTGGTCGCGCTCAGGCCGAGCTTGCCGTAGGTGTGGGTGAATTCGGCGAACCAGGGATTGGTCAGCAGCGGGCAGTGACCGAAAATCTCGTGGAAGATGTCGGGTTCCTGCAGGTAATCCAGTTCTTCCTCAGTGCGTATGAACGTCGCGACAGGGAAGCGCTTGCTGGCCAGCAGTTCGAAAAAGGTCTGGAACGGAATCAGCGCAGGCACGCGTTCGACCTGCCAGCCAGTGGTCGCACCCAACACCTTGTTGATTTCGCCCAGTTGCGGAATCCGGTCGTGGGGCAGGCCAAGCTGCTCGATGCCGTCCAGATATTCCTGGCAGGCACGGCCTTCGATGACTTTCATCTGGCGGGTGATCAGCGTGTTCCACACCGCATGTTCGGCGGCCGGGTAATCGATGAAGCCCTCTGCGTCGGGCTCACGCGCTACGTAGTGCGTCTGGGCCATGCTGGTCTCCTGAAGAGCGCTGTTGTTGTTATGAGCTGTTTTCTATGCAAAGCGCAATGACCCAGAAATAGCGCAAATCCCGCGCAACGTCAGTGGACTGCGCTGCGCGGTCTCAATGATTTTTCCTTTCTTGCGTAACGAAAACTTTACGGATGCTTTGTCGAGTAGATGAATCGTGGTTCTCCTGGTCCGTCATTGTGCTGGGCTGTCACGTATTCTTGACGGTAAACTTCGCGCTACAACAAAAAACGCCCTGAGGAACAAGCATCCATGCGTATCAAGGTCCATTGCCAGAATCGCATCGGTATTCTTCGAGACATTCTTGACCTGCTGGTCGCCTACGGGGTCAACGTGGCCAGGGGTGAGGTGGGCGGTGAGCATGGCGATGCCATCTACCTGCACTGTCCAAACCTGATCAACCTGCAGTTCCAGGCCTTGCGTCCCCGGTTCGAGGCAATCGCCGGGGTGTTCGGCGTCAAGCGCGTCGGATTGATGCCCAGCGAACGGCGGCACATGGAGCTGAACGCCTTGCTGGGCGCGCTGGAGTTCCCGGTGCTGTCCATCGACATGGCCGGTGCCATCGTGGCCGCCAATCGGGCGGCAGCCCAGTTGCTCGGTGTGCGGGTCGATGAGGTGCCGGGCATTGCGCTGTCACGTTACGCTGAGGATTTCGATCTCCCCGCGCTGGTGCGTGCCAACAAGTCGCGGATCAACGGCCTGCGCATCAAGGTGCGTGGCGATGTGTTTCTGGCCGATATCGCGCCGTTGCAGTCGGAGCATGACGACAGCGAGGCGATGGCCGGCGCAGTGTTGACGCTGCACCGGGCCGACCGGGTAGGCGAGCGCATCTATCACGTGCGTAAGCAGGAATTGCGCGGCTTTGACAGCATCTTCCAGAGTTCGAAAGTCATGGCTGCGGTGGTGCGTGAGGCGCGCCGCATGGCTCCACTGGATGCGCCGTTGCTGATCGAGGGTGAGACTGGAACCGGCAAGGAGCTGCTGGCTCGCGCCTGCCACCTGTCCAGCCCGCGCGGTCAGTCGCCGCTGATGGCGCTGAATTGCGCGGGACTGTCCGAATCCATGGCTGAGACCGAGCTGTTCGGTTATGACCCCGGAGCGTTCGAAGGCGCGCGCGTGGAAGGACGGCTGGGCCTGTTGGAGCTGACGGCGGGCGGCACGCTGTTTCTCGATGGCGTCGGCGAGCTGAGCGCACGCATGCAGGCCAAGTTGCTGCGCTTCATTCAGGATGGCTGCTTTCGCCGGGTGGGCAGCGACGAGGACATGTACCTCGACGTACGCGTGATGTGCTCGACGCAGGTCGATCTGTCCGAGCTCTGCGCCCAGGGTGTTTTCCGACAGGACCTTTACCACCGGCTCAATGTGCTGACGCTGCACATTCCGCCGCTGCGCGAATGCCTGGATGGCCTGACGCCTCTGGTCGAGCACTTTCTCGATCAGGCCAGTCGCCAGATCGGCTGTGGGTTGCCGGGGATTGCACCTGCCGCCATGAAGCGTCTCAGTCAGTATCACTGGCCGGGCAATGTGCGACAGTTGGAGAATGTGTTGTTTCAGGCTGTTTCATTGTGCGACGGCGCTCAGGTACAGGCCGAACATATTCGGCTACCTGATTATGGCGTGCGACAGACATTGACCGATGTTTCGCTGGATGGCGGACTTGACGCCATTATCGGGCGATTCGAGAAGTCGGTGCTGGAACAACTGTATGCGCAATATCCCAGCAGTCGACAACTGGGTAAAAGACTGGGCGTTTCACATACAACCATTGCCAACAAGTTGCGTGAATATGAGGTAGGCAAGCAGATTGAATAACGCCGCGCGTTATTGAAAAACCTGCGCCTGTAACAGGCGTGTTTCAGGAGGCGCCTCGCATGATGATCTGCACAATAACCTGCGAGGCGTCGCGCCAATCGAGCACGTGTCAGCCGTTGCTGCAACCGTTACCCATGACCTGATAACTCATGATGTGCTGCTTGCCGTGCGAGTCTTCGTAGACCATGCGGGCCGGGACGACCTGGCAGACATTGGGGATCTGGCTGGTGGAAATAACCCTGGCGATATCCAGGTGAGTGCCATAGGTATATTCCTCGACGCGTGCCTGTTGAGCGGCGACCTTGGTTTGCGACTCTTCGGCCATGGCCAGTGTACTGAGACCGCAAAGTGCCAGAATCGCGAATGAAGCTTTCATTGCTGATTACCTTCTTGAGTGCGAGCGAATGCGCCTGACGAATGATTGCGTTCAGGAAACATTACGATGGATTTGAACCGTGCCTGTGGGGGGCTGTTGGTGTTTGCCATGTTGGCGGAAGTGATTCTAGGCTTCTGGCCAGGCGACATATATAAAGGCTTTTGATAAGCCTTTTCATCGAAACGGTAACAATCCCTTAATGGTGCCTGCGGTCATGCCGTGTGTGCAGACGTGAATCAGGCTGCCCAGGCCGGTAAGACCAACGTCGAATGGTCCTGTCAGGTAGGTCGGGATACAACGGACTCATAAAACAACAACTATCCACCGAGGTAACCAAGATGAGTGCAGCTTCCCTGTACCCCGTCCGCCCAGAAGTCGCAGCGAACACGCTGACGGATGAGGCAACCTACAAGGCCATGTACCAGCAGTCGGTGGTCAACCCCGATGGCTTCTGGCGTGAGCAGGCCAAGCGCCTCGACTGGATCAAGCCCTTCACAAACGTCAAACAGACCTCCTTCGACGATCACCGCGTCGACATCAAATGGTTCGCCGACGGCACGCTGAACGTGGCCTATAACTGCCTGGACCGTCATCTTGAAGAGCGCGGCGACAGCATCGCGATCATCTGGGAAGGCGACGATCCGTCCGAACACCGTGAAATCACCTACCGCGAACTGCACGCCGAAGTCTGCAAGTTTGCCAACGCCTTGCGCGGCCAGGACGTGCACCGTGGCGACGTGGTGACTATCTACATGCCAATGATCCCCGAGGCTGTGGTCGCCATGCTGGCGTGCGCCCGGATCGGAGCGATTCACTCGGTGGTGTTCGGCGGTTTCTCGCCGGAAGCGCTGGCCGGCCGCATCATCGATTGCAGTTCCAAAGTGGTCATCACCGCTGACGAAGGCCTGCGAGGCGGCAAGAAAACCCCGCTCAAGGCCAACGTCGACCGCGCCCTGACCAACCCGGAAACCAGCAGCGTGCAGAAGGTTATTGTCTGCAAGCGCACCGGTGGCGAGATCGAGTGGAACCGTCACCGGGACATCTGGTATCACGCGTTGCTGGAAGTGGCATCAAGCACCTGCGCGCCGAAAGAAATGGGCGCAGAGGAATCGCTGTTCATCCTTTACACCTCCGGTTCCACCGGCAAGCCCAAGGGCGTGTTGCATACCACGGCCGGTTATCTGCTCTACGCGGCACTGACTCACGAGCGCGTGTTCGATTACAAGCCAGGCGAGATCTACTGGTGCACCGCGGATGTGGGCTGGGTCACCGGCCACAGCTACATTGTTTACGGCCCGCTGGCCAATGGCGCCACCACACTGCTGTTCGAAGGCGTTCCGAACTACCCGGACATCACCCGCGTGTCGAAAATCATCGACAAGCACAAGGTCAACATCCTCTACACCGCACCGACCGCCATTCGGGCCATGATGGCCGAGGGCACGCGTTCGGTTGAAGGCGCTGACGGTTCCAGCCTGCGCCTGCTGGGTTCGGTGGGCGAGCCAATCAATCCGGAGGCATGGGGTTGGTACTACGACACCGTGGGCAAGAAAAACTGCCCGATCGTCGATACCTGGTGGCAGACCGAGACTGGCGGCATTCTTATCAGCCCGCTGCCAGGTGCGACCGCGCTGAAGCCTGGTTCGGCAACGCGTCCGTTCTTTGGTGTGATTCCGGCGCTGGTGGACAACCTGGGCAACCTGATCGAAGGCGCAGCCGAAGGCAATCTGGTGATTCTCGATTCCTGGCCGGGCCAGTCGCGCTCCCTGTACGGCGATCACGAC
This sequence comes from Pseudomonas sp. CDFA 610, assembly GCF_021147865.1. Lineage (NCBI taxonomy): Bacteria > Pseudomonadati > Pseudomonadota > Gammaproteobacteria > Pseudomonadales > Pseudomonadaceae > Pseudomonas > Pseudomonas sp. CDFA 610. The sequence continues at coordinate 66,797 of NZ_JAGTPM010000002.1, read as the reverse complement.
CGCTTCGTCGATACCTACTTCAAGACGTTCCGTGGCATGTACTTCACTGGTGACGGTGCGCGTCGTGACGAGGACGGTTACTACTGGATTACCGGTCGCGTGGACGACGTACTCAACGTCTCCGGCCACCGTATGGGGACTGCCGAAATCGAAAGTGCGATGGTCGCGCACCCGAAAGTCGCCGAAGCGGCTGTGGTCGGTGTGCCGCATGACCTGAAAGGGCAGGGCATCTATGTATACGTCACGCTCAACGCCGGTGAAACGGCTGACGAAGCGCTGCGTGTCGAACTGCGCAACTGGGTGCGCAAGGAAATCGGTCCGATTGCCTCGCCGGACTTCATCCAGTGGGCGCCGGGCCTGCCGAAAACCCGCTCGGGCAAAATCATGCGCCGCATCCTGCGCAAGATCGCGACCGGCGAGTACGACGCCTTGGGCGACATCTCCACCCTGGCCGATCCGGGCGTCGTGCAGCACCTGATCGACACTCACAAGACCATGAGCGCTGCCTGACAGGCAGTCCTGCTCAATTTTGGTCCATTCCCGCGCGCCTGCGCGGGAATGCCTACCGCAACCCTCGTGTTCCCAGCGGCGCGGCGCACTTCAGTGATACTTCCCACTCCGCGCTCATCGTTCTGCACAAGTCTTGCTGTCACCAACGGGCTGTGGGTATGCCTTCAGTCGCTTGGCATTGATTTGCGTAGCGTCGAATATTCCGGCCGGGATATATCGACCTGTTACGTGTCTACCCGCCGTTTCTTCCGCCTGCTTCCTTGTGGGACATTCGTTCCGTTATTTGTAGGAATAAGCTGATCCCCAAGGCTGCTCTCCGAATCGATCACACGCTGGGCTTGCCGGATTAGAAGGCTTTGCCAATAATGGGCGCGCTTTTTGCCGCTTCAACAGGTTGAGCCTGTATTGCTGGATCACGGGATTCCAGCTTCGTCAACAGGGGTGGGGTGCTTTTCAGGCGCTTCTGTAACTTGTTGTCGCATTGAAGAAATATCGACTTCGAGCCTGTCGTTAAAATGCCCCTCACTCGTCAGAGGCCGGTGACCCGAAACACGGTATCGGATGCCTGATGTCGCTCTCTCTGGATGGTCCTTTCGCATAATGGGCGCTGCCCACTCTGCCACTTGTCGTGCTTTACCGATGGAGTTCTGTAAATGAAAAAGCTCATGCTTATTGGCGCGCTGGCGTTGTCCGTGCTTGCCCAGCCGACATTCGCTGACGAAAAGCCGCTGAAAATCGGTATTGAAGCCGCGTACCCTCCGTTTGCCTCCAAGGCACCGGACGGCAGCATCGTCGGTTTCGACTACGACATCGGCAACGCGCTGTGTGAAGAAATGAAAGCCAAGTGCACGTGGGTCGAGCAGGAATTCGACGGCCTGATCCCTGCGCTGAAAGTCCGCAAGATCGACGCGATCCTGTCTTCGATGTCCATCACCGAAGACCGCAAGAAGTCCGTGGACTTCACCGGCAAGTACTACAATTCCCCGGCTCGTCTGGTCATGAAGGAAGGCACCACGGTCAGCGACAACCTGGCTGAGCTCAAGGGCAAGAAGATCGGCGTGCAGCGTGGTTCGATCCATGAGCGCTTCGCTCGTGAAACGCTGGCGCCTCTGGGTGTCGAAGTGACGCCATACGGTTCGCAGAACGAAATCTATCTGGACATCGGTGCCGGACGTCTGGACGGCACAGTGGCTGACGCGACCCTGCTGCAGGACGGCTTCCTGAAAACCGACGCTGGCAAAGGCTATGCATTCGTCGGCCCGTCGTTCACTGACCCGAAATACTTCGGCGACGGCATCGGCATCGCTGTGCGCAAGGGCGACAAGGCCAACCTTGACCGCATCAATGCCGCCATTGCTGCAATCCGTGCCAACGGCAAGTACAAGGCAATCCAGGACAAATACTTCGACTTCGACATCTACGGCAAATAAAACTGCCGCAGGGTACTGACCGAAATGGCGCAAACAGACTCGCTGGCTTGCGCCATTTTTTATTCCACGCTTGAGGACCGCACATGATGTTGAAAGGCTACGGGGCTGTGATCCTCGAAGGTGCCTGGCTGACGTTGCAGTTGGCGCTGTCATCGATGGCCCTGGCGATCGTTCTCGGTCTGATCGGCGTGGCGCTTCGTCTGTCGCCGGTGCGCTGGCTGGCCTGGATGGGCGATCTGTACAGCACCGTGATCCGTGGTATTCCCGATCTGGTTCTGATTCTGCTGATTTTCTATGGCGGTCAGGATCTGCTCAATCGTGTCGCGCCGATGCTGGGTTTTGAGGATTACATCGATCTCGACCCGTTCGCGGCCGGTATCTGCACACTGGGCTTCATTTTTGGCGCTTACCTGTCCGAGACGTTCCGTGGCGCGTTCATGGCCATCCCCAAGGGGCAGGCCGAGGCTGGCATGGCGTATGGCATGAGCAGCGGCAAAGTGTTTTTCCGCATATTGGTGCCGCAGATGATCCGTCTGGCGATTCCCGGTTTCACCAATAACTGGCTGGTACTGACCAAGGCCACCGCGCTGATTTCCGTGGTCGGTCTGCAGGACATGATGTTCAAGGCCAAGCAGGCGGCCGATGCCACCCGCGAACCCTTCACCTTTTTTCTCGCGGTCGCAGCGATGTACCTGGTGATTACCAGCGTTTCGCTGCTGGCCCTGCGTTATCTGGAAAAACGCTACTCCGTAGGCGTCAGGGCGGCTGACCTATGATCTTCGACTACAACGTCATCTGGGAAAGCCTGCCGCTGTACTTCGGCGGTCTGCTGGTGACCCTCAAGCTGCTGGCGATTTCCCTGGGCTTCGGTCTGCTCGCGGCCTTGCCGCTGGGCCTGATGCGGGTGTCTAAAAATCCGTGGGTGAACATGCCGGCCTGGCTGTACACCTACGTGATTCGCGGCACGCCGATGCTGGTGCAGCTGTTTCTGATCTATTACGGCCTGGCTCAATTCGAAGCCGTGCGCGAAAGTTTTCTGTGGCCATGGCTGTCCAGCGCGACGTTTTGTGCGTGTCTGGCCTTCGCCGTGAATACCAGCGCCTACACCGCCGAGATCATTGCAGGCAGCCTCAAGGCAACGCCTGCCGGTGAAATCGAAGCGGCGCGGGCGATGGGCATGTCGCGCACGAAAATGTACCGCCGCATTCTGCTGCCCTCGGCCTTGCGCCGGGCGCTGCCGCAGTACAGCAACGAAGTGATCATGATGCTGCAGACCACCAGTCTGGCGTCCATCGTGACCCTGATCGATATCACCGGCGCGGCCCGTACGGTCAACGCCCAGTTCTACCTGCCTTTCGAGGCGTACATCACCGCAGGCGTTTTCTATCTGTGCCTGACATTCATTCTGGTGCGACTGTTCAAGATGGCCGAACGTCGCTGGCTGGGCTACATGGCCCCACGGAAGGTCTGAAATGCAAAGAGTCGATCACTTATTGCCGTGGAGTACCCTCGGCACCCAGCGCCATCTCAGCGTGTTCAGTTTTGGTTCCGGCGAGCGCAAGGCCTACATTCAGGCCAGTCTGCACGCCGATGAACTGCCGGGCATGCGCACTGCGTGGGAGCTGAAGAAACGCCTCACCGAGCTTGAGCGGCAGGGCGCGCTCAAAGGTGTCATCGAACTGGTCCCGGTTGCCAACCCGCTGGGCCTGGGCCAGTTGTTGCAAGGCGCGCACCAGGGGCGTTTCGAGTTCGGCAGCGGCAAGAACTTCAACCGCGACTTCACTGAATTGAGCGAACCGGTTGCCGAATGGCTGGAAGGGCAGTTGGGCGACGATCCGCGTGCCAATACCCGGTTGATTCGTCAAGCCATGAGCACCGTGCTCGAGCGTCTGCCTGCGCCGCAATGCGAGTTGCAGGGCATGCAACGGATTCTGCTCAAGCACGCCTGCGTGGCTGACGTGGTGCTGGATCTGCACTGTGACGCGGATGCTGCGCTGCACATGTACGCCTTGCCCCAGCACTGGCCGCAGTGGCGTTCGTTGGCGGCGCACCTGAACGTCAAGGTCGGGTTGCTGGCCGAAGATTCGGGCGGCAGCTCGTTCGACGAAGCCTGTTCGCTGCCGTGGCTGCGATTATCGCGGATCTTCCCGCAGGCGCAGATTCCGCTCGCCTGTCTGGCGACCACCATCGAGCTGGGCGGTCAGGCCGACACTGGCAAGCCTGAAGCCCAGGCCCATGCCGAAGGCATTCTGGCGTTTCTGGCCGAGCAGGGTTTTATCAGTGGCGACTGGCCTCAGCCCGCGCACCAGGCTTGCGAAGGCATGCCGTTCGAAGGCACGGAGCTGCTCTACGCGCCTCATCCCGGTGTGGTGACGTTCCTGCGTGCCCCTGGTGTGTGGGTCGAGCCCGGCGAACCACTGTTCGAAGTCATCGATCCGCTGTCCGATCAGGTCAGCACCATTTGCGCGAATACTGCCGGTGTGCTGTTTGCCATCGAGCGGCTTCGCTACGCTCAACCCGGTTTCTGGCTGGCCAAAGTGGCGGGGCGCACGGCGCTGCGCCAGGGACGCCTGCTCAGTGATTGATCGTTCCGTGAGAAACCAAAGCATGAACAAACTGGAAGTCCAGGACCTGCACAAGCGGTATGGCAGCCACGAAGTGATCAAGGGCGTGTCCCTGACGGCCAGCGCTGGCGATGTGATCAGCATCATCGGCTCCAGCGGCTCGGGCAAAAGCACGTTCCTGCGTTGCATCAACCTGCTCGAACAGCCCCATGCCGGCAGGATCCTGCTCAACGGTGAAGAACTGAAGCTGGTCCCGAACAAGGACGGTGGCCTGAAAGCGGCGGACGGCAAGCAGCTGCAGCGCATGCGCTCGCGCCTTTCCATGGTGTTCCAGCATTTCAATCTGTGGTCACACATGACCGCTATGCAGAACATCATCGAAGCGCCGGTGCATGTGCTGGGCGTTCCGAAGAAGGAAGCGCTGGAGAAGGCCGAGTACTACCTGGCCAAGGTCGGCGTCGGACACCGCAAGGATGCCTATCCGGGGCACATGTCCGGTGGCGAGCAGCAGCGCGTGGCAATTGCCCGTGCGCTGGCCATGGAGCCTGAAGTGATGCTGTTCGATGAGCCGACTTCGGCGCTCGACCCGGAACTGGTCGGCGATGTGCTCAAGGTCATGCAGGGGCTGGCGCAGGAAGGCCGGACCATGGTGGTGGTGACTCACGAAATGGGCTTTGCCCGCGAAGTCTCCAACCAGTTGGTATTCCTGCATCAGGGCGTGGTACTGGAGCGCGGCGACCCGCGTGAGGTGCTGGCTAACCCGCAGACCGAACGCCTGCAGCAGTTTCTGTCTGGCAGCTTGAAGTGATGAGCGGCACCGCCCCGGCGGTGCCTTTTTGCAGTAGAACAGGGCATGCTGCGCGACACGCGACATGACCTGGAGATTCCAGATCGAGCCTGTCAATGGGCTTGGCTTTTGCGGCGATACGTATCGGATGTCCCAATGACTGCCCATCGAATAGGTTTCCTTGTCTGGCCTGGCACCAAAGCCCTGACCCTGGCGCTCGCCGAGGAAGCCTTGCGCGTGGCCCAGCGCGTGCACCCTGAAGTAGTCTATGAACTGTCGTTTCTGCAGGTCGAGCCTGCCGTCGCCGATGGCGGCTGGCAATTGCCGGGCGACCCCTGGGCCGGGCGTCTGGATGGGCTGCACAAGCTGTTTCTGCTGGCCGATGAACCTCCAGCCCCGGTTGCATCGGTGCTGGGCAGTGCGCTCAAGCAACTGGTGCGTGCCGGCTGCTCGATCGGCGGTCTGTCGGCAGGCGTTTACCCGCTGGCGCAACTCGGGCTGCTCGACGGCTATCGCGCCGCCGTCCACTGGCGCTGGCAGGACGATTTCAGCGAGCGCTTCCCGAAAGTCATTGCCACCAGTCACTTGTTCGACTGGGACCGCGACCGCTTGACGGCCTGCGGCGGCATGTCGGTGCTCGACCTTTTGCTGGCGGTACTGTCCCGTGATCATGGCGCGGAGCTGGCGGGGGCAGTGTCCGAAGAGCTGGTGGTGGAGCGTATTCGCGAGGGCGGTGAGCGTCAGCGCATTCCGTTGCAGAATCGACTGGGCTCCAGCCATCCGAAGCTCACCCAGGCGGTGCTGCTGATGGAAGCCAACATCGAAGAGCCCCTGACCACCGATGAGATTGCCCAGCATGTCTGCGTGTCGCGTCGTCAACTGGAGCGCATCTTCAAGCAGTACCTCAATCGCGTCCCCAGTCAGTACTACCTGGAACTGCGCCTGAACAAGGCGCGCCAGATGCTGATGCAGACCAGCAAATCGATCATCCAGATCGGCCTGTCCTGCGGGTTTTCCTCCGGGCCGCACTTCTCCAGCGCCTACCGCAACTTCTTCGGCGCCACGCCTCGTGAAGACCGCAACCAGCGACGCAGCAGCAGCCCGTTCGAACTTTCGCCGGTCCCGGCCGAGCGCGGCTGAGCGTTCAAGCATAACCTGTCAAGGACGCACTGTTTTCTGTTGGGGGAGCGCTGTGGCGCATAAAACACCGCACTGTGGGAGGTGGCTTGCCGGCGATCCGGTTTTCAAAGTGCCATACCTGCAACTGAATAAACCCCACCGCCGGCAAGCTGCCTCTCACAACGCTGTGAATGGTGTCCGCATCGAAACGGCGCCGGGCCAGACACCCGCCCCTCAAACGGTTTAAACTGCGCCTTTGTGACGCAATATGTCGCATTGCCGAAAACCTTGAAAAAACACGGTTTTGCGCTGTAACAAGTTGTCGCCTGGCGGCAAGGTCGAAGCCGAATCTGTCCTTACAATCTTTCTATCGTTCGCCAGTTTCAGGCGGGCGTTCCTCATCAGGAGACTCCGATGTCCGTTGAGCATGCTGCGGTGCAACGCGCCGATTTCGACCAGGTAATGGTCCCCAACTACGCGCCGGCCGGGTTTATTCCCGTACGTGGCGCGGGTTCCCGAGTCTGGGACCAGGTGGGCCGTGAGCTGGTGGATTTTTCGGGCGGGATCGCCGTCAACGTCCTGGGCCACTGCCATCCGGCGCTGGTCGGTGCCTTGACCGAGCAGGCCAACAACCTGTGGCATGTGTCGAACGTGTTCACCAACGAGCCGACGTTGCGTCTGGCCAAAAAGCTGGTGGATGCGACCTTCGCCGATCGCGTGTTCTTCTGTAACTCCGGTGCCGAAGCCAACGAGGCCGCTTTCAAGCTGGCCCGTCGTGTGGCCCATGATCTGTATGGTCCGGAGAAGTACGAAATCATCGCTGCGGTGAACAGTTTTCACGGTCGCACGCTGTTTACCGTGAGCGTCGGTGGTCAGCCGAAGTATTCCGACGGTTTCGGCCCCAAGATCACCGGCATCACCCATGTGCCGTACAACGATCTCGATGCGCTGAAAGCGGCAGTCTCCGACAAGACTTGCGCGGTGGTGCTGGAGCCGATTCAGGGCGAGGGCGGTGTGCTGCCCGGCGAGCTGGAATACCTGCAGGGCGCGCGCACGCTGTGCGACGAGCACAAGGCGCTGCTGGTGTTCGACGAAGTGCAGAGCGGCATGGGTCGTAGCGGCCATCTGTTTGCCTACATGCACTACGGCGTGACCCCGGACATTCTTTCCAGCGCCAAGAGCATTGGCGGCGGCTTCCCGCTGGCGGCCATGCTGACCACCGACAAGCTGGCCAAACACCTGGCTGTCGGCGTACACGGCACCACTTATGGCGGCAATCCCCTGGCCTGCGCTGTGGGCGAGGCGGTGATCGACGTCGTCAACACTCCTGAAGTGCTGGCGGGAGTCAAGGCCAAGCACGAGCGCTTCAAGACCCGTCTGGAAAAGATCGGCCAGCAATACGGCGTGTTTACCCAGGTTCGTGGTCTGGGTCTGCTGATCGGTTGTGTGCTGTCCGATGCCTGGAAAGGCAAGGCCAAGGACTTCTTCAATGCGGCCGAGTCCCAGGACCTGATGATTCTGCAGGCAGGTCCTGACGTGATTCGTTTCGCGCCAAGTCTGGTGATCGAAGACGCCGACATCGACGAAGGCCTGAACCGCTTCGAGCGCGCTGTCGCCAAGCTGACGTCCTGATTCAACGCGTTATCTGCCGGTGTTCGCCAAGGCGGGCACCGGCCTCTTTTCGGCACCCTGCGGGCATGACGTCGCGTGGTGCTTTTTTTAGTGCCGGTCGTTCCGGTCTGTGGATCTACAAGGAGTGGCACCATGCTGGTGATGCGCCCCGCGCAAATGGCTGATCTGGCCGAGGTTCAACGCCTCGCCGCCGACAGCCCGATTGGTGTCACGTCCTTGCCCGACGATGCTGGCCGCCTGAGCGACAAGATCGGCTCTTCGGAGGCCTCGTTCGCCGCAGAGGTCAGTTTCAATGGCGAAGAGACGTACTTCTTCGTGCTGGAAGACAGCGAGAGCGGACAACTGGTGGGCTGTTCGGGCATCGTCGCATCGGCCGGTTACTCCGAGCCGTTCTACAGCTTTCGCAACGAGACTTTTGTGCATGCGTCTCGCGAGCTGAAGATCCACAACAAGATTCACGTGCTGTCGCAGTGTCACGACCTCACCGGCAACAGCCTGCTGACCAGCTTTTACGTGGTGCCCGAACTGGTCGGCACGCCATGGTCGGAACTCAATTCCCGTGGCCGCCTGCTGTTCGTCGCCAGCCATCCTGAACGCTTCGCCGACTCGGTGGTGACCGAGATCGTCGGCTACAGCGATGAAAATGGCGACTCGCCGTTCTGGGACGCCATCGGTCGCAACTTCTTCGACCTCAACTACGCAGCTGCCGAGCGCCTGTGCGGGCTGAAAAGCCGGACCTTTCTGGCCGAGCTGATGCCGCATTACCCGATCTACGTGCCGCTGCTGCCCGACGAGGCGCAGGAAGCCATGGGGCAGGTCCATCCGCGTGCGCAGATCACATTCGACATCCTGATGCGCGAGGGCTTCGAAACCGATCACTACATCGACATTTTCGACGGTGGCCCGACCCTTCACGCACGGGTCTCCGGCATTCGTTCGATTGCCCAGAGCCGTCTGGTGCCGGTCAAGATCGAAGCCGGTGCCAACAGCGGCAATGCCAGCGATGTCGGCCGGGGCGGGCGTTCGTATCTGGTCGCCAATGGCCTGCTTCAGGATTACCGCGCCGTACTGCTGGAGCTGGACTGGGCGCCCGGTCGCCCGGTAGTGCTGAGCCTGCAGGCCGCCGAGGCGCTGGGTGTGGGTGAAGGTGCCAGTGTGCGGATCGTGGCGGTCTGAGCCAGACCTGCGAATGCTGATAAGCGAGTTTCGAGGCTCTTGAGAGCCGCTGAGGAGATAACATGATCGTTCGTCCCGTACGCAGCAGTGACCTGCCCGCGCTGATCGAGTTGGCGCGCAGCACCGGTGCCGGTCTGACGACCCTGCCTGCCAATGAGCAGCGCCTGGCGCATCGCGTCGGCTGGGCTGAAAAGACCTTTCGAGGCGAAGCCGAGCGGGGCGACGCGGATTACCTGTTCGTACTCGAAGACGATGAAGGGCATGTCGTCGGGATTTCGGCCATTGCCGGTGCCGTCGGCCTGCGCGAGCCCTGGTACAACTACCGGGTCGGCCTGACCGTCAGTGCTTCTCAGGAACTGAGCATCTACCGCGAGATCCCGACGCTGTTTCTGGCCAACGACCTGACCGGCAACTCGGAGCTGTGCTCCCTGTTCCTGCGCAGTGACGCACGCAACGGCCTCAACGGCCGCCTGTTGTCCAAGGCGCGCATGCTGTTCATCGCCGAATTTCCGAAGCTGTTCGGCAACAAGATCATCGCCGAGATGCGTGGCATGTCCGACGAGAGCGGACGTTCGCCGTTCTGGGAAAGCCTGGGGCGGCACTTCTTCAAGATGGAGTTCAGTCAGGCCGATTACCTGACCGGCGTCGGCAACAAGGCGTTCATCGCCGAGCTGATGCCCAAGTTTCCGCTGTACACCTGCTTTCTTTCCGAAGATGCGCGCAACGTGATCGGCCGGGTACACGCCGACACAGAGCCTGCGCTGACCATGCTCAAGGCTGAAGGCTTCAGTTATCAAGGTTACGTCGACATCTTCGACGCGGGCCCTGCCATCGAATGCGAAACCGGCAAGATCCGTGCGGTGCACGACAGTCAGGCGCTGGTCCTGGCCATCGGCACGCCGGGCGACGATGCGCCACAATTTCTGATCTATAACCGCAAGCGCGAAGACTGCCGCATCACGGTCGGCCCGGCGCGCTTTGCCGCAGGCACGCTCGTGGTCGATCCGACGACCGCCAGACGCCTGCGCATGAGCGCTGGCGACAACGTGCGGGCAGTGCCGCTGTCGGCGGCGCGGGAGGGCGTCTGATGAGTACGCTGTATATCGCAGGCACCTGGCAGGCCGGGCAAGGTGAAACGTTCACGTCGCTGAACCCTGTGACCCAGCAGGTGCTATGGTCAGGTCAGGGGGCGACGGCCGAACAGGTCGATCTGGCAGTGCAGGCTGCGCGACAGGCCTTTCCGGGCTGGGCGCGGCGCTCGTTGCAGGAACGTATCGACGTGCTCGAAGCTTTCGCGGCGCGTCTCAAGCATCACGCCGACGAGCTGGCCCGCTGCATCGGTGAGGAAACCGGCAAGCCGCTGTGGGAGTCGGCCACCGAAGTGACCACCATGATCAACAAGGTCGCCATCTCGGTGCAGAGCTATCGCGAGCGCACCGGCGAAAAAAGCGGCCCGCTGGGCGACGCGACTGCGGTGTTGCGTCACAAACCGCATGGCGCAGTTGCCGTGTTCGGCCCTTACAATTTTCCCGGTCACTTGCCCAACGGCCACATCGTGCCAGCGCTGTTGGCCGGTAATACCGTGCTGTTCAAGCCCAGCGAACTGACGCCGAAAGTGGCCGAGCTGACCGTCAAATGCTGGATCGAAGCGGGTCTGCCTGGCGGGGTTCTCAATCTGCTGCAGGGGGATCGCGAAACCGGCATCGCACTGGCGGCCAATCCGGGTATCGATGGTCTGTTCTTCACCGGTTCCAGCCGCACCGGCAATGCGCTGCATCTGCAGTTTGCAGGCCGTCCGGACAAGATCCTCGCTTTGGAAATGGGCGGCAACAACCCACTGGTGGTCGATCAGGTTCAGGACGTGGACGCGGCGGTGTACACCGTGATCCAGTCGGCCTTTATTTCTGCGGGTCAGCGCTGTACCTGTGCGCGTCGCTTGCTGGTGCCTCAAGGAGATTGGGGCGATGCCTTTCTGGCCCGGCTGGTAGCGGTCAGCGAAACCATCGAAGTCGGCTCGTTCGATCAGCAGCCTGCGCCTTTCATGGGCTCAGTGATCTCGCTGGACGCCGCGCTCGGTCTGCTGGACGCCCAGCGCATTCTGCTGGCCAAAGGCGCGGTGTCGCTGCTGGAGATGCGTCAGCCGTTGGCCCAGTCCGCCTTATTGACGCCCGGCATCATTGATGTGACGGCGGTCAGTGAGCGTTCCGACGAAGAGCTGTTCGGCCCGCTGTTGCAAGTTGTTCGCTACGCCGATTTCGACGCTGCAATCGCTGAGGCCAACGACACCCGATACGGCTTGGCTGCCGGTCTGCTGTCGGACTCCGAGGAGCGCTATCAGCAGTTCTGGCTGGAAAGTCGCGCCGGTATCGTCAACTGGAACAAGCAACTGACCGGTGCGGCCAGCAGCGCGCCGTTCGGCGGCGTGGGCGCGTCCGGCAATCATCGCGCCAGTGCGTATTACGCTGCCGATTACTGCGCGTATCCTGTGGCATCCCTTGAAACCGGCAGCCTGACGCTGCCGGCCACGCTGACTCCGGGCATCAGGCTGAGCTGACAGTGCACGAACGATTGCTTATAAAAACAGATCCACGGAGCCTTGCCGATGAAATCCTGTGAAGTGAATTTTGACGGTCTGGTCGGGCCAACCCACAACTACGGCGGGTTGTCCTACGGTAACGTTGCGTCCCAGAGCAACAGCCAGCAGTGCTCTAACCCGCGTGAGGCGGCGTTGCAAGGCCTGGCCAAAATGAAGGCTCTGATGGACCTGGGCTTCACGCAGGGTGTGCTCGCACCGCAGGAACGTCCTGACGTGGCGGGGCTGCGCCAACTGGGTTTCACCGGCACCGACCAACAGGTGATCGAGAAGGCCGCCCGGCAGGACATGCCGCTGTTGGTCGCCAGTTGCTCGGCGTCGAGCATGTGGGTCGCCAACGCGGCCACCGTCAGCCCGAGTGCCGACACGGCCGACCGCCGCGTGCATTTCACGGCCGCCAACCTCAACTGCAAATACCACCGCAGCATTGAACATCCGACTACCAGTCGCGTATTGGGCGCGATGTTCGCCGATTCGCAGCACTTTGCGCATCACGCTGCCTTGCCTGCCGTCGCCCAGTTCGGCGACGAAGGCGCGGCGAACCACACGCGGTTTTGCCGGGACTACGGCGAGGCCGGGGTGGAGTTCTTCGTGTTCGGGCGCAGCGCCTTCGACACCCGTTATCCCGCGCCGCAGAAATACCCGGCCCGGCAGACGCTGGAAGCGTCGAAAGCCGTCGCACGTCTGCACGGCCTGAGCGATGAAGGTGTGGTGTACGGCCAGCAAAACCCGTCGGTGATCGATCAGGGCGTGTTCCATAACGACGTGATCGCGGTGGGTAACGGCGAGGTGCTGTTCTATCACGAAGACGCGTTTCTTCACACCGAGTCGATGTTGAATGAACTCCGTGACAAGCTCGCCCGTGTCGGCGGCCAGTTAAGAGCGATCTGCGTGCCGCGTGCCGAGGTCTCGGTGTCCGATGCGGTGCGCTCTTACCTGTTCAACAGCCAGTTGTTGTCGCGCCCCGACGGCTCGATGCTGTTGATCGTGCCGCAGGAATGCCAGGCCAACGGCAGCGTCTGGAACTATTTGCAGCGCCTGATCACCGATGACAGCCCGGTCGCCGAGGTCAAGGTGTTCGACCTCAAGCAGAGCATGCAGAACGGTGGTGGTCCGGCCTGCCTGCGTTTGCGGGTTGCGCTCAATGAAACCGAGCTTGCCGCGATCAACCCCGGCGTGATCATGACCGCGCCGCTGTACGAAACCCTCACCCAATGGGTCGACCGCCACTACCGTGATCGCATGAGCGAAAATGACCTGGCCGATCCCCGATTGCTGACCGAATGCCGAACGGCATTGGATGAACTGACGCAAATCCTTAAACTGGGCGCCGTTTATCCTTTTCAACTTGTTTGAAACCTGCGCGCCGAGCCACTGCCCGGCGCATGATTTTCCCTCTCAAGAGTACCCCGAACATGAGCGACGCCCTGCAGTTAATCCTCGAAGACACCGATGGCACCCAGCTGGAAACTTCCTGCACCCGCGTTGCCGTCATCTGGCAGGGCAAGGAATTGTGGATTCAGCAGGACGGCCGCGGCCAGTTGCTGATCGGTGTTGATGTCGAAGAAGACGACGCCGAATACGCCAACCTGCTGCTGCGTCCATTGGCCACTAATCTGGTCAGCCTGCAGCTGGAAATGGAACCGGCCGACATGGGTGCCGAAGAAGACGGCCATGTGCACGGTCCTGACTGCAACCACTGAAACAACCCGTAAGGAAGCGCCATGCTCGCTCTCGGCAAACTACTTGATTTGACCCTGGCCGGACGTGAGCCGGCGGAAAAGACTCAACTGACCGTCGAAGGCGTGCGCATGCGCTGGCTGGGCGAGGGGGCACTGGAAGTCCGCCCGCCCGAGGCTCGTGACAACGGCACTGACCTGCTGCTGTCAGCCGGTATCCACGGCAACGAGACAGCCCCCATCGAGCTGCTTGATCAACTGATCCGCGGTATTGCGCGCGGCGATCTGAAACCGCGTGCACGTATTCTGTTCCTGTTCGGCAACCCCGAGGCCATGCGGCGCGGCACACGGTTTGTCGAGCAGGACGTCAACCGGCTGTTCAATGGCCGTCACGAACAAAGCGGCGGCTCCGAGGCCTTGCGGGCCTGTGAGCTGGAGCGGCTGGCAGCCAGCTTCTTCAAGCTGCCGGACCGCTATCGGCTGCACTACGACCTGCACACCGCGATCCGCGGTTCGAAAATCGAGCAGTTTGCGCTGTATCCATGGAAAGAAGGCCGCAAGCATTCCCGCCGCGAACTGGCCCGTTTGCGCGCTGCTGGCATGAGCGCAGTGCTGTTGCAGAACAAGCCGTCGATCGTGTTCAGCGCCTACACCTACGATCAGTTGGGGGTTGAAGCCTTCACTCTGGAACTGGGCAAGGCCCGGCCGTTCGGTCAGAACCAGCAGGTCAATCTTGGTCCGTTGCGCGCAAGCCTGGAGCAACTGATCGAAGGCACCGAACCTGAGCCGGACGACTCGCTCGACGGCCTGCAATTGTTCAGCGTGGCGCGGGAAGTGATCAAGCGCAGTGACGCGTTCAAGTTTCATCTGGCCGATGACGTGGAGAACTTCTCTCCACTGAAAAAAGGCTTCGTGCTCGCCGAAGATGTGAGTGATTCACGCTGGGTAGTGCAGGAAGAGGGGGCCCGGATCATCTTTCCGAACCCGAAGGTGAAGAACGGCTTGCGGGCGGGGATTCTGGTCGTGCCGGTGGCGGCGGAAGGTCTTGCGTTGGGGTGACACGCGGTCAGGTTCCGCCGGGCAACGGCTGGTTCACTGAACGAACCCGATCCAGACAGTGGGCACGTTGCAATCACTCCCGCACGTGCACCCGCTCACCCGCCGACCACGTCTCCTTGATGGCCCGGTCGTCGCCAAGGGTCATCAGCACGAACAGAATCTCCTCAATGTCCTTCGCCTGCTTCAAGCGGTAGGACAGCAATGGTGTGGCGTTGTAGTCCAGCACTACGAAGTCGGCTTCGTTGCCGGCTTTGAGGCTGCCGACCTTGTCCTCAAGGCGCAATGCCCGAGCACCACCGAGTGTCGCCAGATACAGCGACTTGAGCGGGCTTAACCGTGCGCCCTGCAGTTGCATCACTTTGTAAGCTTCGTTCAGCGTTTGCAGGATCGAAAAGCTGGTGCCACCCCCCACATCGGTGCCTAGCCCCACATTGACTTTGTGCTTCTCGGCCATCGGCAGGTTGAACAGGCCGCTGCCCAGAAACAGGTTCGAGGTGGGACAAAAGGCGATGGCCGAGCCGGTTTCAGCCAGTCTTGCGCACTGCTCGTCGCACAGGTGCACGCCGTGGGCAAACACCGAGCGTTCGCTCAGCAGGTTGAAGTGGTCGTAGACGTCCAGGTAGTGCTTGCTTTCGGGGAATAGCGCTTTGACCCATTCGACTTCCTGCAGGTTTTCACTGATGTGGGTCTGCATGTACAGGCCGGGGTGTTCGCGCAGCAGTTGACCGGCCAGCGCCAGTTGCTCGGGACTGCTGGTCGGGGCGAAACGCGGTGTGACGGCATAGCTCAAACGACCCTGACCATGCCAGCGTTCGATCAGCGCCTTGCTGTCGGCGTAGCCTGACTCGGGGGTGTCCACCAGATAGTCCGGTGCGTTGCGGTCCATCATGACTTTGCCCGCAATCATGCGCAGGTTGAGCTGTTGCGCGGCGCTGAAGAACGCCTCGACCGACGCCTTGTGCACGCTGCCGAACACCAGCGCCGTCGTGGTGCCGTTGCGCAGCAGTTCCCTGATGAAGATATCCGCGACCTGCGCCGAATGCTCAGGATCGGCGAACTGGCGCTCGCAGGGGAAGGTGTAAGTGTTGAGCCAGTCCAGTAACTGCTCGCCATACGCGCCGATCATGCCGGTCTGCGGCAGGTGAATGTGGGTGTCGATGAAGCCTGGAGTGATAAGGGCGTCCGGGTATTCGATCAGCTCGACATCGTCATCCAGCGTATCCAGCATGTCGCCTGCGTGACCGAGCGAAGTGATGCAGCCGTTTTCGACGATCATCAGGCCGTCTGCGAAGTATTCGAAGGACGCGTCCGGCCCCACGTCGGCAGGGTCGGCAATGCTGTGGATGATGGCGGCGCGATAGGCTTTAACGGACGTAACTGAACTCATGGGCATCTCATGACGACCTGCTGCGGCGCGAGGCGGGCAGCAGTTTGGCGATAGGTTGGGTGTTGGCGCTTTGCTGGCCAAAGTCTGCGTTGTAGGTGGCGATGACCTCGGCGGCGATGGACACAGCGATCTCGATGGGCAGCTTGCCTTTGACCTCGGCGAGACCCATCGGGCAGCGCATGCGTTGCAGCAGGCCCGCGTCGAAACCGCGTTCACGCAGCCGGTGCTCGAACTTGACCCGCTTGGTGCGCGAACCGATCAGACCGAAATAGCCAAAATCGCCACGCTTCAGAATGGCGGCGGTCAATTCAAGGTCGAGTTGATGGTTGTGGGTCATGACGATGCAGTAACTGCCTGCGGGCAGATTCGCGACTTCATCGACCGGTTCGTCGTTGATGATCCTCGTAACGCCATCAGGCATCGATTCCGGAAATTCGTTCTCACGGGAATCGATCCAGCGTACCCGGCAGGGCAGGCTGGCCAGCAGTGGCACCAGCGCGCGGCCTACATGCCCGGCACCGAATACGGCAATCTGCGCGACCGGCTCGCCCATGGGTTCGAACAGCAGCACGTTCACGCCGCCGCAGCACTGACCGAGGCTTGCGCCCAGGTTGAAGCGTTCCAGTCGGGTCTGCCGCGTGCCGCTGGCGAGCATTTCACGGGCGATCTCCATGGCCTTGTATTCCAGGTGTCCGCCACCGATGGTGTCATGAATCCGCTCGGCACTGACCACCATTTTCGAACCGGCATTGCGTGGCGTCGAACCCAGCTCCTCGATGATCGTCACCAGAACCGCCGGCTCGCCGCGGGCCTGAAGTTCGGCAAGGGCGCTTATCCAGTTATTCACGGGCGCACCCCACCGGTCCGGTGCTGAGGCTGCCCGTGCTCTGTGAGGAACCCTCATCAAGGATCACATGCATGCGGTTTTCCCCAGCTCGCGCATCTGTTCGCAGCCCCACAAGACCTTTTCCGGCGTTGCAGGCGCGTCGATGCGAGGTTGGTGGCGATAGTCGCCCAGGCTGGCAACGGCGTCCTTGATCGCGCACCACGCGGCGATGCCCAGCATGAATGGGGGTTCGCCCACGGCCTTGGAATGAAACACCGTGTCTTCAGGGTTCTTGCGGTTCTCCACCAGCTTGACCCGCAACTCCAGTGGCATGTCGGCGACAGCGGGGATCTTATACGACGCGGGACCTGTGGTCAGCAATTTGCCCTTGGCGTTCCACACCAGCTCTTCGGTCGTCAGCCAGCCCGCGCCCTGAATGTAGCCGCCTTCGACCTGACCGATGTCGATGGCCGGGTTCAACGAGGCGCCGACGTCATGCAGGATGTCGGTGCGCAGCATCTTGTACTCGCCGGTCAGGGTGTCGACGATCACCTCGGCGCAGGCCGCGCCGAAAGCGAAGTAATAGAAGGGCCGCCCCCGTGCCTGACTGCGGTCGTAGAAAATCTTCGGCGTCTTGTAATAGCCTGTGCTGGACAGCGAGACCTGACCCATCCACGCCAACTGAGCCAGCTCGGCAAATGACAGCAGGGTATCGCCAGCCCGCACATGGCCATTGCGAAACTCGACCTGGTTTTCCTCGATCTTGAAATGTTTCGCGGCAAACTCGACCAGCCGCTGTCTGAGGATTTCGGCTGCGTTCTGCGCGGCCTTGCCGTTGAGGTCAGTGCCACTGGATGCAGCGGTCGGCGAAGTGTTGGGCACCTTGTCGGTGTTGGTGGCGGTGATCTGGATACGCTCGATGTCCACCTGAAACACCTCGGCTACTACCTGCGCCACTTTGACGTTGAGCCCCTGGCCCATTTCGGTCCCGCCGTGGTTGAGGTGAATGCTGCCGTCGGTATAGATGTGGATCAACGCACCGGCCTGATTGAGAAAGCTGGCGGTAAACGAAATGCCGAATTTGACCGGGGTCAACGCCAGGCCTTTCTTCAGGATCGGGCTGCCGGCATTGAACGCACGAATCGCTTCACGACGCTCGGCGTATTCGCAACTCTGCTCCAGGTCGGCCGTCATTTCTTCCAGCAGGTTGTGCTCGACCGTCTGGTAATAGTGAGTGACATTGCGCTCGGTCTTGCCGTAGTAGTTGGCCTTGCGCACCGCCAGCGGGTCCTTGCCCAGATAGCGGGCGATGCAATCCATGACCTCTTCGATAGCGACCATGCCTTGCGGACCGCCGAAGCCACGGTAGGCCGTATTGGACGCGGTGTGGGTCTTGCAGCGATGGCCGTTGATCGTGGCCTCGCCCAGGTAATAGGCGTTGTCGGCGTGAAACATGGCGCGGTCGACGATGGAGGCCGACAAATCAGGCGAATAACCGCAGTTGCCTGCCAGATCCAGTTCAATACCCTGCAAACGACCGTTGTCGTCGAAACCCACGTCGTACTCGATGTAGAACGGGTGGCGCTTGCCGGTCATGATCATGTCTTCGACACGCTGCAGGCGCATCTTGGTCGGTTGGCCGGTGAGGCGCGCCACGACAGCGCACAGGCACGCAGGGCTTGCCGCCTGGGTTTCCTTGCCGCCAAAGCCGCCGCCCATACGCCGCATGTCGACCACGATCCGGTTCATCGGGACGTCCAGCACCTCGGCAACCAGCTTCTGGATTTCGGTGGGGTTCTGGGTCGAGCTGTAGACAATCATGCCGCCATCTTCGGTGGGCATCACCGAGGCGATCTGCGTCTCTAGATAGAAATGCTCCTGCCCGCCGATGTGCAGGTTGCCTTGCAGGCGATGGGTCGCGCCTTGCAGGGCGGTCGTCGAATCCCCGCGTTTGTGGGTATGGCTGTCGAGGACGAAATGCTTCTGGCGCAGGGCCTGCACCACATCCAGTACAGGCTCCAGGTCTTCGTATTCGATCACCGCGGCCATCGCGGCCTTGCGGGCGGTGTCCAGATCGCGTGCGGCCACGGCCAGCACCGGTTGGCCGACGAACTCGACCTTGTCGATGGCCAGCAGTGGATCGCCGGGCAACAACGGGCCAATGTCTTTCAGGCCCGGAATGTCCTCATGAGTGATGACGATCCGCACGCCGTCGATGGCATGACACGGCGCAGTGTCGATGCTGATGATACGTGCATGGGCGCGGTCCGAAAGCCGTGCATACACGTGCAGTTGATTGGGAAACTCCAGCCGGTCATCGATGTACACGGCCTCGCCGCTGACATGTTTGTCGGCGCTGTCATGCTTGACGCTGCGACCTGCGCCGGTGGTGATTCCTTGCTCGAACAGAGCTGCCATCTCGGCCTGGGTGAGCGGGGCGTGGTCAGACATAGTGAGTCACCCGCGTTGGTGTGTGAGGCGTCTGCAGCTCGATGAAGCACTTGCGCAGCAGGTTGCGGGCGCTTAGCAGACGGTATTCCTTGCTGGCGCGGAAGTCCGACAGCGGTATGAAGTCATCGCCCAGTGCGGCGCAGGCGTGCTCGACGGTCTCGCTGTTCCAGCGCTGACCGGACAACGCCTGCTCGCACGCAGTCGCTCGCTTTGGAATCGCCGCCATGCCGCCGAACGCCACGCGTGCCTCCTCGATGACACCGTCGATGATGTGCAGGCGGAATGCGGCACAGACGGCGGAAATGTCGTCGTCCAGCCGTTTGGAGACTTTGTAGGCTTTGAATACCTGGCGATTATTCGCAGTCGGCACGATGATTTTTTCGATGAACTCGCTTTCCTGGCGCGCCGTGACCTTGTAATCGATGAAGTAGTCTTCCAGCGCCAGGGTGCGCTGAGTCTCGCCTTTGCGCAGAACGATCTGCGCGCCTAGGGCGATCAACAGCGGCGGGGCATCGCCGATAGGGGAGGCGTTGCCGATATTGCCGCCCAGCGTGCCCTGATTGCGAATCTGCAGCGATGCGAAGCGCTGCAACAGTTCGCCGAAATCGGGGTACTCGGCCTCAAGTGCGGCGTAACAATCGGTCAACGGCGTAGCGGCACCGATCTCCAGCCGATCCTCGAAACGCTCGACGCGTTTCATCGCCTCAATGTGTCCCACGTAAATCATGACCGGCAGTGGCTTGTGAAACTGGGTGACTTCCAGTGCAAGGTCAGTGCCACCCGCCAACAGGCGAGCCTGAGGGTGGGCGTCGTACAGGTCAGCGAGATCGCCCACCGTCAGCGGGATCAGGCAGCGTTTTTCGCCGTCGTTCAGCTCGCCGGTCTGTTGCGGGGTGATGGCGCGCAGGCGTTCGATGGTCTGTGCCTGACACTGGTCGAACTGATCGGGCTCATGCCGTTCGCACGCCTGTTCGGCAGCGGCGAGAATCGGGCGATAACCCGTGCAACGGCATAGATTGCCGGCCAGTGCTTTGTGGGCCTGATGCGCATCGGCCTGATCGCTGTTCTTTTGCAGGGCAAACAGCGACATCACGAAACCCGGCGTGCAGAAACCGCATTGCGAGCCATGGCACTCGACCATGGCCTGTTGCACGCTGTGCAAGCGGCCTTGGTGCTTGAGGTCCTCCACACTGATCAACTGCTTGCCGTGCAGCGACGCCACAAACGTCAGGCATGAATTGAGGCTGCGATAACGCAGCTGTTGCTCGCCTGTCGCGTCGATGTGCAGCTCGCCCACAACAACAGTGCAGGCGCCGCAGTCACCGCTGGCGCACCCTTCCTTGGTACCGGGCTTGTGTGCCTGCTCGCGCAGGTAGGTCAGCACGGTCATGTTCGGATCGAGGGTTCGCTCGGTCTTTAGCTCTTGGTTCAAAAGGAACTGAATCACGGCGTAATGCCCTCAATTGGCTTCCATCGGACATGTCGATGAATCTATCAGCTTTGTTTATTGGGTCAATTTGTTTCTGACTTTCGAGTCAGGAAATCAGGTTTTCGGCACCTCTGCCGATCAAAGACGTCACACCTGTTGAATCGCCTGTCAGGCGATGGTCGAGGTTTTGCGTGTTTCGTGCCGGATTCGAGGATTATGGCCCTGCGCCATGCCCTTGGGTTGCGATACACTCCGCCTCTTGTACGAAGAATTGGTTTTTGAAGGATACTCATGACGTTCAAGGCCCCGGACAGCCTCGCTGAGCAGATAGCCCATCACCTTGCAGAACGGATCATCCGCGGTGAACTCAAGCCTGGAGAGCGGATTCAGGAGCAAAAGGTCACGCAGGCGTTGAACGTCAGTCGTGGTTCAGTGCGCGAAGCATTACTGATTCTGGAGCGCCGTCATCTGGTGGCGATCCTGCCGCGTCGTGGTGCGCAGGTCACGGTGCTCAATGCCCACAATGTCACCAGCCTGTGCACGCTGATGAGTGAGCTGTACATTCTGCAGGCCAATGCCGTGGCCGAACACTGGAAGACCGAGGCGGACCTTGCTCCGTTTCTGGCCATCCAGCAGCGTCTGCGGGCCAGTCTGGAGAGCCAGGATGTGAAGGCGTTCGTCGAGGAAAGCTTTAATGTCATGCGTGCGGCGTATCCATTCGCCAATAACCCGTATCTGGAGGAAACCATCGAGAATCTGCAGCCGTCCATGAGTCGCAGCTACTTCCTGGCCCTCGAGCAGCGCAAGGCAGAGATGAGTGATTACCTCGAGCTGTTCGGGCAATTGCTTGCAGCCGTAGTTGCGCGCGATCTGGCGCAGGTTCGTGTGGTGCTCATCAACTACGGCCAGCGCAGTTGTCAACTGGTGCTCGCTGCACTGACGGCAGGCTGAACCCATGCGTCTGAAGTGCATCAAGCTGGCGGGGTTCAAATCCTTCGTCGACCCCACCACGGTGAACTTCCCCAGCAACATGGCTGCCGTTGTCGGCCCCAACGGTTGCGGAAAATCCAACATCATCGACGCCGTGCGCTGGGTCATGGGCGAAAGCTCGGCCAAGAATCTGCGCGGCGAGTCGATGACCGACGTCATCTTCAACGGTTCGACCAGTCGCAAGCCGGTCAGTCAGGCCAGCATCGAGCTGGTGTTCGACAACTCCGACGGCACGCTGGTGGGCGAATACGCCGCCTATGCGGAAATTTCCATTCGCCGTAAAGTGACCCGCGACAGCCAGAACAGTTACTACCTCAACGGCACCAAATGCCGTCGTCGTGATATCACCGACATCTTCCTCGGCACCGGCCTGGGGCCGCGCAGCTACTCGATCATCGAACAGGGCATGATCTCCAAGCTGATCGAAGCCAAGCCCGAGGATCTGCGTAACTTCATTGAAGAAGCGGCGGGCATCTCCAAGTACAAGGAACGTCGCCGTGAAACCGAGAACCGGATCCGCCGCACCCATGAGAATCTGGCGCGCCTGACCGACCTGCGTGAAGAGCTGGAGCGCCAGCTCGAGCGTCTGCATCGTCAGGCCCAGGCCGCCGAGAAATATCAGGAATACAAGGCCGAAGAACGCCAGCTCAAGGCGCAGTTGTCTGCCCTGCGCTGGCAGGCACTGAATGAACAGGTCGGTCAGCGCGAAGCCGTGATCGGCGGCCAGGAGGTCGGCTTCGAAGCGTTGGTCGCCGATCAGCGCAGTGCCGACGCCAGCATCGAACGATTGCGCGACGGCCATCACGATCTCTCCGAGCGTTTCAATCTGGTGCAGGGGCGCTTCTACTCGGTGGGTGGCGACATTGCCCGGGTCGAGCAAAGCATTCAGCACGGCCAGCAGCGTCTGCGCCAGTTGCAGGACGACCTGCGTGAAGCCGAGCGCGCGCGTCAGGAAACCGAGTCGCATCTGGGGCACGACACCACCTTGCTGGCCACGCTCAGCGAAGAGCTGGAAATGCTCGAACCCGAGCAGGAGATGACCAGCGCGGCGGCCGAAGAGTCGGCCATTGCTTTGGAAGACGCCGAAGCGGCCATGCATGGCTGGCAGGAAAAGTGGGACGTCTTCAATCAGCAGTCCGCCGAGCCGCAACGTCAGGCGCAGGTTCAGCAGTCGCGCATCCAGCAGTTGGAGCAAAGCATGGAGCGGCTGGCCGAGCGTCAGCGGCGTCTGGGCGAGGAACGTCAGTTGTTGGCTGCCGACCCTGAAGACGCGGCGATTCTGGAACTGAGCGAAGACCTCGCCACCCGCGACATGACCCTCGAAGAACTGCACTTGGGCGAAGAGCAGGCGGTAGAGCTGCTTGAGCAGTTGCGTGAAGCCTTGCAGCGCGCCAATCAGGATCAGCAGCAGGCGCAGGGCGAATTGCAGCGCCTCAACGGGCGTCTGGCCTCGCTGGAAGCCTTGCAGCAGGCCGCCCTCGACCCTGACACCGGCACCGCCGAGTGGCTGCGCGATCAGCAACTGGATCAGCGTCCGCGTCTGGCGGAAAACCTCAAGGTGGACGCAGGCTGGGAAATGGCGGTCGAAACGGTACTCGGTGCCGATCTGCAGGCTGTACTGGTCGATGATTTCGACGGGCTGGACGTGGCGAACTTTCAGCAGGGTGATCTGCGCCTGTTGAGCGCCGGAGCCGATACGCAGCGCATTGCAGGCAGCCTGCTCGACAAGGTGGAAAGCGATATCGACCTGTCGGCCTGGCTGGGACAGGTGATCCCGGTCAACGATCTGGACGAGGCGCTGGCCCGGCGTGGTCAACTGACAACGGGACAGAGCCTGATCAGCCGCGACGGCTATTGGGTCGGGCGTCACTTCCTGCGGGTACGACGTGCCAGCGAAGCACAGAGCGGCGTGTTGGCCCGTGGTCAGGAATTGCAGCAGCTCGGTCTGGAACGTGATGAACGCGAAGCGACGCTGGCGGCGTTGGAAGAACAGCTGTCGAGCCTGCGCGAACAGCAAGCGCAGCAGGAAGAATCGAGAGAGCAACTGCGCCGTCGTGTGCAGGACGAGACCCGCCAGCAGAGCGAACTCAAGGCACAGCTGTCGGCGGCCAAGGCCAAGGTCGAACAGTTGACCCTGCGCCGCACCCGTCTGGATGAAGAGCTGGCCGAACTCGGCGAGCAACGTGCGCTTGAACATGAGCACCTGGGCGAGTCACGTCTGCAATTGCAGGACGCACTCGACGCCATGGCGCTGGACACCGAACAACGCGAAGTGCTTCAGGCCCAGCGCGACAGTCTGCGCGAGCGGCTCGACCGTGTGCGTCAGGAAGCCCGTCTGCACAAGGACCGCAGCCATCAGTTGGCAGTCCGTCTGGGTTCGCTCAAGGCGCAGCACGACTCGACACGTCAGGCGCTGGAGCGTCTGCAGATGCAGTCCGAGCGCCTGACGGAGAAGCGCGAACAACTGAGCCTCAATCTGGAAGAGGGTGAGGCGCCGCTGGAAGAGTTGCGGCTCAAACTGGAAGAGTTGCTCGAGCGGCGCATGGTGGTCGATGACGAGATGCGCATCGCCAAGAACGCGCTGGAAGACGCTGATCGCGAACTGCGCGACGCCGAGAAGCGCCGTACGCAGGCTGAGCAGCAGTCGCAGCTGCTGCGCGGGCAGCTCGAGCAGCAGCGTCTGGAATGGCAGGCCCTGACGGTGCGCCGCAAAGCCTTGCAGGACCAATTGCATGAAGACGGCTACGATCTGCACGGCGTGCTCGCCACGCTGACACCCGAGGCCAGCGAACAGGCTGCCGAGCTGCAACTGGAAAGTCTCGCCGGACGTATTCAGCGCCTCGGTGCCATCAACCTCGCAGCCATCGACGAGTACCAGCAGCAGTCCGAGCGCAAGCGCTATCTGGATGCTCAGGACGCCGATCTGGTGGAGGCGCTGGAGACACTGGAGAACGTGATCCGCAAGATCGACAAGGAAACCCGGAATCGCTTCAAGGAGACCTTCGATCAGATAAATAGCGGAATTCAGGCACTTTTCCCAAAAGTTTTCGGTGGTGGCTCCGCTTATTTGGAACTGACGGGCGAAGATTTACTCGATACAGGGGTGACAATCATGGCGCGCCCCCCCGGCAAGAAGAACAGCACCATTCATTTGCTGTCCGGCGGGGAAAAGGCACTGACTGCACTGGCATTGGTTTTTGCCATTTTCAAACTCAATCCGGCACCGTTCTGCATGCTCGACGAGGTCGATGCACCACTGGACGATGCCAACGTCGGTCGATATGCCCGGCTCGTGAAGGAAATGTCACAAACCGTGCAATTCATCTACATCACCCACAACAAGATCGCCATGGAAATGGCTGATCAATTGATGGGCGTCACCATGCATGAACCGGGCTGCTCGCGGCTGGTTGCGGTGGATGTGGAAGAGGCCATGGCGCTGGTGGATGCCTAGGTCGGGACCTGTGCTTCATGAGGGAAAACGGCCTGTGGATGCCTGAAAGTGTGACGGTCGTGCGGTAGATATCAATTTGCGCACCAAAGAGGTGTAACAGACGGTGTAAAGTTACCTTTGGTCGTGCTAGTTTAGCGGCTACTTTTTATTTTTCCGTGGGCAAAATGCCAGTCAGAACATAGACTTGGCACCACGTATTAAAGGGGTTTAGGCCCTTATTTTCAGAATTCTTCATTAGAGGCACTGGATTACATGGAAATCGGTCTGCGCGAGTGGCTGATCGTCATCGGCATAATTGTCATTGCCGGTATTCTCTTCGATGGCTGGCGCCGTATGCGCGGCGGCAAGGGAAAACTGAAATTCAGGCTTGACCGGAGCTTTTCCAACCTGCCGGACGACGAGGAACCAGGCTCGGCCGAGGTATTGGGGCCGCCTCGTGTGCTGGATACCCATAAAGAACCTCAACTGGACGAGCACGACCTGCCGTCGATGAGCGCCAGTCCGCGAGACAATGCCCGCGAGAACGTTCGCGAGAGCAAGCGCGGCAACAGTGACAGGAAGCGCAAGGGCGAACCGCATCAGGGCGACCTGAATCTGGACATGGACGGCCCAAGCCTGTTCACCGGCCGTGACGATGACTTCCCGGACGACAAGCCGACCCAGATCATCACCGAAGAGAAAGACCTGCCGCCGGTCGAGGAAGTGCTGGTCATCAGCGTGATCTCGCGCAGCGAAAGTGGCTTCAAGGGGCCTGCGTTGCTGCAGAACATTCTGGAAAGCGGCCTGCGTTTCGGCGAAATGGACATTTTCCACCGTCACGAAAGCATGGCAGGTAACGGCGAAGTGCTGTTCTCCATGGCCAACGCGGTCAAGCCTGGCATTTTCGATCTGGACGACATCGACCATTTCAGCACCCGTGCCGTGAGCTTCTTCCTCGGTCTGCCAGGTCCTCGTCATCCGAAGCAGGCGTTCGACGTCATGGTGGCGGCAGCACGCAAGCTGGCTCATGAGTTGGACGGCGAGCTGAAAGATGACCAGCGCAGCGTGATGACCGCGCAAACCATCGAGCACTACCGCCAGCGCATCGTCGAATTCGAGCGCCGTGCCCTGACTCAGCGTCGCGGCTGAGTTTGCTGTGCCAGCCCTTGGCGAACCGCAATCGCTGCGTTCGGCAAGGGCTGGAGACCGGTACAACAAAACCACCCGATCGAGCAGCCCAGGCTGCTCTTTTGCTTTTCGAGAGAACACCGTATGAAGGCCGTCGAAACCCGAATCCTGGAACTGCGCGCAGAGCTGGATCAGCACAACTACCGCTACCACGTTCTGGATGAGCCCAGCATTCCCGATGTCGAGTACGACCGCCTGTTCCACGAACTCAAGGCGCTGGAAGCCGAGAACCCGCATCTGGTCACACCTGACTCGCCCACGCAGCGGGTCGGCAGCGCCGCCCTGTCGGCGTTCACTCAGGTGCGGCATGAAATGCCGATGCTCAGTCTGGGCAACGCCTTCGAAGAAAACGACATGCACGAGTTCGACCGACGGGTGACCGAAGGTCTGGACCTGCCCGAGGGCAGCCGCAAGGTTCAGTACAGCTGCGAGCCCAAGCTCGATGGCCTGGCGGTCAGCCTGCTGTATCGCGACGGAGCGCTGGTACGTGGCGCGACGCGGGGGGACGGGGCGACCGGCGAAGATATCAGCGTCAACGTGCGCACCGTGCGCAATATCCCGCTCAAACTGCATGGCACCGGCTGGCCTGAAGTGCTGGAAGTGCGGGGCGAAGTGTTCATGTCCAAGGCCGGTTTCGAGCGGCTCAACGCCAGCCAGCTGGAAGTCGGCGGCAAGACGTTCGCCAACCCGCGCAACGCCGCAGCCGGCAGCCTGCGTCAGTTGGATTCAAAGATCACGGCCAACCGTCCGCTGGAGTTCTGTGGTTACGGCCTGGGGCAGATATCCGCAGAAGTGGCCGACACCCACGTCGGTGTACTCAATCAGCTCAAGGAATGGGGTGTGCCGGTCAGTCGCGAGCTCAAGCTCGCCAACGGCATCGAAGAGTGTCTGGCTTATTACCACGATATCGGCGAGCGACGTTTGTCATTGAGCTACGAGATCGACGGTGTGGTGTTCAAGGTCAACACGCTCGCTGATCAGCGTGAACTGGGTTTTCGCGCCCGTGAACCGCGCTGGGCGATCGCTCACAAATTTCCGGCCATGGAAGAGCTGACCGAACTGCTGGACGTTGAGTTCCAGGTCGGGCGTACGGGGGCGGTGACGCCGGTTGCGCGCCTCAAGCCGGTCAAGGTCGCCGGTGTGACGGTTGCCAACGCGACCCTGCACAACATGGATGAAGTGGCGCGTCTGGGACTGATGATCGGCGACACAGTAATCATCCGTCGGGCCGGTGATGTCATCCCGCAAGTCGTGCAGGTGGTGATGGAGCGCCGTCCTGAGGGGGCCAGGCCTGTGGAGGTCCCGCAGACCTGTCCGGTGTGTGGCTCGCACGTCGAACGCACCCAACTGATCAAGCGCAGCAAGGGCAGGGAAACCGTCAGCGAAGGCGCGGTTTACCGTTGCGTCGGGCGTCTGGCCTGTGGCGCGCAGCTCAAGCAGGCAATCATCCATTACGTGTCGCGTCGTGCCATGGACATCGAAGGCCTGGGCGACAAGACCATCGAGCAACTGGTGGACGAAAAACTCATCGGCTCGCCCGCCGATCTTTACAAGCTGGAGTACGAACAGATCATCGATCTGGAGGGCTTTGCCAAAATCTCCAGTGAAAAACTGCTCAAGGCGATTGCCGACAGCCGTCAGCCGACGCTGTCGCGCTTTATCTATGCGCTCGGCATCCCGGATGTCGGCGAGGAAACGGCCAAGGTGCTGGGGCGTTCGCTGGCGTCGCTGGACCGTGTCCAAAAGGCCTTGCCGGAAGTGTTGACCTACCTGCCGGACATCGGCATGGAAGTCGCTTACGAGATCCATAGCTTCTTCGAGGACGAGCACAACCGCAACGTGATCGACGCGCTGTTGGGCGAGTGTGGCCTGCAACTGCAGGATCAGGGCGAACTGGGCGCCGAATTTGCCGCCAGCACCACACTGGACGGCCTGATCGACAAACTCCACGTGCCTTCGGTAGGGCCAGGTGCGGCGCTGAAGCTGGCCGAGAAATTCGGCACGCTGGACGCGATCATCGGCGCAGACTGGCTGGACATGCGCCAGGCGCTGCCCGAGAAACAGGCCAAGGCCGTACGCGATTTCTTTGACGACACCGCCAACGCCGAGCGCGCACGCGCCATCGAAGCCCAGCTCAAGGAGTTCGGCATGCATTGGCGCAGCGAGAAGAAGGCAGTCGAAGGGCTGCCGCTGGCCGGACAGACCTGGGTGCTGACCGGCACGCTGGAACGCATGAGCCGCGACGTCGCCAAGGAGAAGCTTGAACGTCTGGGTGCCAAGGTGTCCGGCTCGGTCTCAGCCAAGACACATACCGTGGTCGCAGGGCCGGGCGCGGGGTCGAAGCTGACCAAGGCCCGAGAGTTGGAGCTCACAGTGCTGGACGAAGATGAGTTGCTCAAGCGTCTGACCGAGCTGGGCGAAAGTGTGGCGTGAGCCATGCGCCCGGCTCACTGAACTCGCATTCCTTGCCATTTGTGACGCTGAGCGTCACGGGATGCATGCCCATCCGGCGCGATGGGCATGGTCATCGCTGTTCAAATGAAAGCATCACTCTGGCCCGGAGAACCGCCGTTTTTCGCCTTCATTCACTTGTCCGAATAATATTTTGAACCCCTGAAGCCCTCGCATGATCTAGTCCATGCAAGGCCCACGGGAGATCGCCATGTATCGCTTTTTCGAGCAATTGAGTTCACGTATCACTGCGCCTTTCGTCGGTGAGACCAAACGCAACAGTAAAGTCTGGCAGTGTCAGTGCGGACAGTCGGTGTTTTTTCCCAATACCCAATGCCTGGCGTGTTCGGCGGCGTTGGGTTACCTGCCTGAGCAGGGGCGTATTGCGGCGCTGGAGCCAGGGCCTGAGCCCACTACGTGGCGCCTGAGCGATGAGCCGGATGCAGGTCTCTATCGACGTTGCGCGAACCTGGACACGCCTGCGGCCTGCAACTGGTTGTTTCCGGCCCACAACATGGGTGAGTTCTGCGTTGCCTGCAGCCTCAACCGGACCATCCCGGACCTGTCCGTCCCGGAAAATGGCGAGCGCTGGCGCAAGGTCGAGACTGCCAAGCGGCGTCTGGTCGCGCAGCTGATTTCCTTGGGGCTGCAGGTCATTCCCAAGACAATCGATGAAGAAACGGGTCTGGCGTTCGACTTTGTTGGCGTCGATCTGGAAGGCAAGCTGCCCACCACCGGTCACGCCAACGGCCTGATCACGCTGAATATCGAAGAAGCGGACGACGCACACCGCGAAGCCATGCGCGTGCAGATGCATGAACCCTATCGCACCTTGCTCGGCCATTTCCGCCATGAAGTCGGCCATTATTACTGGGATCGGCTGATCGCCAATACGTATTGGCAGGAAAGCTACCGCAACCTGTTCGGCGATGAGCGCGCCAGCTATGCCGATGCGCTGGATCATCATTACAAGAACGGTGCACCTGACAACTGGCAGGAAAGCTTCGTCAGTGCGTACGCCACCATGCACCCATGGGAAGACTGGGCCGAGACCTGGGCGCATTACCTGCACATGATGGATGCGGTCGACACGGCGCTGGGGTTCGGCATGAGCGCTCGCGACATGGAGCTCGACTATCAGCCGTTCCCGTTGGAAACGCTGTTCGATCCACAGCACCCCGGCGGCCCGGCATTCCTGTCGTTCGTCAACGCCTGGATCGAACTGGCCGGGATGCTCAACGAGCTGTCACGCAGCATGGGCCAGCCGGATTTCTACCCGTTTGTACTGCCGCCCGCGGTCATTGCCAAACTGCACTTCATCCATCTGGTGATCCAGGATGCCGGCGGCAAGGCGGATGAGGTGTTGCAGGCTCAGTAAGCCGCAGGGAAAGCGCGCCTCCCGCAGAACCGGGCGCTGGCGTTAAAGCTTCAATACCAGTCGGCGCTCGAAGCCTATCCGTCCGCGATAGGCTTCGCCGGTATCGATCCAGCCCTGCCCGACATACAACCCGATAGCCGCCGCATTGTCGGCATCCACCGACAGCATCAGTTGCTGGATATCCGGCCATTTCAAGCCCAGTGCCGCTGGCAACGCCTTCAGGCACACCTTGCCCAGACCTTTGCCCTGTTCTCGCCGATCAATCTGCAACGCATGCAAGGTCGCAGTGGCCTCTTCCAGTGCCCAGTGCGGCAGGCAACCCCCACGCTTGAGCATGAAAAAGCCCTTGGGCACTTCATCGACCAAAAATACGAAGCCCGCGATGTCGGCGCTGGGATTGACCAGCAGGGTATTGAGCGCAGCATGGATATCGCCAGAGAACTGGATCTGTTCCGGCGCGATCTGGAGGCGTTCGAGCTGTTGGCATTGTGTCGGCGTGAGTGCTTCGTAGCTGACCAGTCGAGTCTGCATGGGCAACCTGGTGGCTGATAATGATCGGAGTGGCAGAGTACAGGATCATTCTGCCTCTCTTCCAGCGCTCGAAGCTCGTCCCGGCCCCGTCACACAAGTGCTTGAGCCTGATCGAAATTTTTATCGAAACCAGTGGTTGTAAACTCGCTCCAGACCGGTACAATGGCGCGGCTCGCCAACTGGTGAGCGTCGTTATGGTGACCCCATCGGTCCCCCCGCAACGATTACCCGTGAACCTGGTCAGATCCGGAAGGAAGCAGCCACAGCGGGAACATTGTGTGCCGGGGTGTGGCTGGTGGGGGCACCACCTTAACGAACCTCTGTCGGTCCTCGACGCAGCAACGCACCTGACCTTTCTGAATCACCCGATCTGAATCTTTCGTCCGCTCATGCGTTCGCCTCAGCCATCGATATCCGCTCCCTGGATAATCGACGCCAACGCTCAGTGCATCTGTCTGCCTACAGCTCACCCTCAAGAAATATCCGGCGGCGTTCCTTGCGGCCTATGTTCTCGTGTTTGCACACGTTGTAAAGCGCGTCGAAGCGGCTCATTACGACGTTGTCACGCTGGGTCATTCGATAAACCAGCCTGTCGTAGTCCGCTTCGGTAATGAACTTGTACAAGCCACGCCTGTAAAGAAAGCCCGTTTGAAAGGCGAGCGTTTCGGCAGCGTAGGGTGTCGGGCCGACAAAGCAGTTTTCCATGTCGATGACTTTCATCGGTTCGGCGTTGTTCTCGTCCAGCATGATGTTCAGCGCGGAGTAGTCCATGTGGTAGATGCCCTTGGCATTGCTGCGCCGCAGTAACTCAAGTGCATGTTCCACAAACCAGTGAACGCGTTCGGGGTTTTGCTCGAGCCAGTCCTGGCCGTCGCAATACCCGTCCAGCAGCTCGGTGAGCAGCAGTGTTTCCTGCACCAGCCCCAAGCCGCGGCGTATGTAACCGAAGCCGATGATGGAGGGTGAGGGTATTCCGCGCTGGCTGGCGGCCAGGGTGTTATGCAGTTCTTCCACGGCCCAGTCATAGCGGCCGTCGGCGGTCTGTCGCCCCAGTGTCACGCGCAGGCGTGATTTCAGGCTTTCGAGCAGTTGGGACTTGGCAAACAGCCGGGTGTCGCCCACCAGCAACGGTCCGCTGATGCGTTTGCGGGATTTGCTCTTGGGCTGGTCGAACCAGCGGCTGACGGAGTCGAGCAGTTCTGCTGAGGGTGGATGGTTGAAGTGAAAGGTTGCGTTGTCCACCTGATGCATGTGCAAAAAGCTGGAAAGTGCTGTCGATACCGAAAGCATGGTTGAGTCCATTCTGTTCTGTGTGAATGGCTGAAGGGTTCAGCTCATGAATATATATAAAGCCGTGAATACGGTCGTTCGCTTAGTTGAGGAATTGTCTTTTTGTTCGACAATTCGGTTAGTTGATGGTGATGCTCACTCTTTCAGTGCATGAGTGCGATAAGTGCCCGCTTATGTGTCGCGAGCGCTCTACGGTGCCCCTTGCAGGACGCCATGAACGAGGCGTATCGGCAGGTTTCAGCAGATCCTTAGTTCAAGTCTGCCTATTTGTCTGCAAATTGTCCGCCAATGTAACGGTTGGATGAATGTACAGAAAATTATACTGAACCCCTTATTATCAACACCGCCTAATCCTCTACGCGTCGCTTGAAACCGTGTTACGGCAAGGGGCATATCAGGTCGCTGCGGGTGTCAAAGGCTTTTCGGTCGGGCGTCTCGCAGCAATGCAGCCGGGGGATCGAATGGAACATGACATCATCGTTTTTTTTACAGACTCGCAATTTCTGGGCATATCGCTGGCGAACTGGATTCTGGCCATCGTCGCGTCGACGCTGAGCTTCGTGCTGGTTCGGGGTGCAATCGGGTTTGTGCTGCGCAAGATCCGCACGCGATCTTCTGCGCCCAATGCGCATCTGAGTTACATCGCCGTTGAGGTGTTGTCCGGCACCAGCAATACGCTGATATTGCTGGCATCGCTGCTGATCGGCGTCGGCATGCTCGATCTGCCGGAGCGCTGGCTCGGGCGGGTTAGCAGCCTGTGGTTCGTGGTTGCGGCGCTGCAGGTCGGGCTATGGGCAAATCGGGCAATTGCGCTGGCGCTGTATCGTTATTTTGCACGGCACAGCAGCACCAGCACCTTTCAGGGCAGCGCGCTGGCGACCTTGAGTCTCTGGGGTGCCAAGGTCTTGTTGTGGGCCACGGTGCTGATGGCGATGCTGTCCAACGTCGGGGTCAACATCACGGCGTTCGTGGCCAGCCTCGGCGTAGGCGGTATTGCCGTGGCGCTGGCGGTGCAGAACATTCTCGGGGATGTCTTCGCCTCGCTGGCCATCGCGGTGGATAAACCGTTCGAGATCGGCGACTTCATTGTCGTGGGTTCGCTTTCAGGTACCGTCGAGCACGTCGGCCTGAAGACCACGCGCATCCGCAGTCTGGGCGGCGAGCAGATTGTCATGGCCAATGCCGACATGATCGGCAGCACCATTCAGAACTACAAGCGGTTGCAGGAGCGGCGCATTGTCTTCGACTTCAGGCTGACCTACGACTGTTCCGTGGATCAGGTGCGTGAAGTGCCCAGGAAGGTTGAAGAAATCATCCGCCGCCAGAAGAACGCGCGTTTCGACCGCTCGCACTTCCGCAGCTTTGGCGAGACGTCGCTGGAGTTCGAGACGGTCTACATCGTGCTCGACCCCAGTTACAACGTTTATATGGATGTGCAGCAGACGATCAATCTGGGAATCATGGAGGCGTTTGCCGACATGGATGTGCGCTTTGCCTTCCCTTCACGCACGGTGTATGTGGCGTCGCTGCCCGAGTCCAGAGCGTCGAAACGGACCGCTCTGGAGATGGACAAGGCTCAGGCCTGACGGCCGATTCAGGCTTTGTGGTGGTTGCTGAACTGCAGGGCGTTGGTCAGATCGCCCATAGGCTGTTGGCCGCGGGCGATCATTGCGTCATCCCGGCGTTTGAGGCCGTCGAGCTTTTCCAGGCCGTGAACGCGGGTAATCAGGCGCAGAATGGAGGCGGTGTCGTATATCGTGTGGTCGACCGTGCCTTTGCGGGCAAACGGTGAGATGACCAGTGCCGGAATGCGTGTGCCGGGGCCGAAGCGGTCACCCTTGGGCGGTGCAACGTGGTCCCACCAGCCGCCGTTCTCATCCATGGTGATCACGATTACCATATTTTCCCATTGCGGACTGTTGCGCAGCACCTTGACCACGCGGTCTATATGCCGGTCACCCGAGGCCACATCAGCATAGCCTGCGTGCATGTTCAGGTTGCCCTGAGGTTTATAGAAGGTGACTGCGGGCAGCTTGCCTGCTTCGGCGTCGGCCAGAAAACGATTGGTACTCGACTCGTCGCCCAGGCCGCCATCACGCAATCGCCGCTTACGCTCGGCAGGGTTTTGCGGACCTTGTTTCACAAAGTAATTGAACGGCTGGTGATGGTATTGGAAGTTGGGGATCTTCGGGATGCCGGTGGAGTCCTTGAATTCATCCAGCGTGACCTGCCAGGCCCCCGCATACCATGCCCAGTCAATGTCTTTCCTGGACAGCTTGTCGCCGATGTGTTCATGATTCTGCGGCACCAGCACGTTGGCCAGGTCCGGTTTGGAATAGTCGGGGTTCTGCGGATCGCGCAGCCAGGTCGGCCAGTAGGGCGGCGCGAGGGTGTTGACCGCGTAGCCGTCCGGCGTGATCGCGCTGGGACCGAACTGCGGCGGTCCTTCCATCGCGCTGGCAGGAGACTTGTCCAGCGGCTTGAGGCGCGGGTCTTCCGGGTTGTCGCTTTGCAGCGTCGCGATCTGCGATTTGGCAGGCGAGTTGGCGGCGTCGGGATAGATCGGCGCCGTGGCTGAAATAAGGTACTGGTGGTTGAGGAACGAGCCACCGAAAGCGCCCTGAAAGAAGTTGTCGCAGAGCACGAACTCTTTCGCCACGTCCCACAACCGCAGCGAGTATTGAGTCTGGGCGTAGTTGCCCATGGTCAGCCCGCCCGAATCGGCCCAGGCCACGAAGCGGTCGTTTTTGCCTTCGTTGATCTGCATCTGATTCTGATAGAACACATGCCACAGGTCGCGGGTGACCAGACTCAGCGGCAGGTCTTCCTGGTTCGGGCCCTTGAGCGCGAAGGGCGCGTTGGGCAGGTTTTCCTGAAACTGCACACCGGCCGGGTAGGTAACGCCATCAACGCTCTGCGGACCGACCTGCAGAACACCACCCCAGGCGGGCGGCAGTTTGCCCAGCAGGCTGCCATCGCGGTCGCGCTGTTCATAATCAGCGGCTTCAAGGGAAGACAGCGGCTTTTCAACGCCTGGAAAGTTGCCGAACAGGTTGTTGAAACTGCGGTTTTCCGCGTAGATCACCACGACCGTTTTGACGTTATCGCGCAGCGCCTTGTCCAGTGCTGCGCCGGTCAGCGGCTTCTCGGCTGCAGCCGGTGGCTTTTCACCGGCAGTGACGTAACTGCTGAGCGTAACGCCCGCGCCCAGCGCTGCCATGCCGCCCAGAAAGCGACGACGGCTAGGCTGGAGAGTGGACTCGTCGTCGGGTCTGTCGGTCATCGCGAATACCTGTCTGGATTATGTGTTACCAAAGATTTCAGGCGAGCGTAGCGACGGAATATGACGCTATTGCTACAGTGCGAACAGCCTCCTTTGATGAAATGATGTTCACGAACAGGCAAATTCAGCCGTCAGGCCACAATAAGCAGGACACCGGATGCAATTTTGTCCCTGCTCGGCTAGCATTGGCGGTCTTCCGCTTACCAGTCGCGACGGTTTTCAATGAGTTATCAGGTTCTTGCACGTAAATGGCGTCCGCGCTCGTTTCGCGAAATGGTCGGCCAGACACATGTGTTGAAGGCCCTGATCAATGCGCTCGACAGTCAGCGCCTGCACCACGCCTATCTGTTCACCGGTACACGCGGTGTCGGCAAGACCACCATCGCGCGCATCATTGCCAAGTGCCTGAACTGCGAAACCGGCATTACCTCGACGCCCTGCGGCGTCTGTTCGGTGTGCAGGGAAATCGATGAAGGCCGCTTCGTTGACCTGATCGAGATCGACGCCGCGAGCCGCACCAAGGTCGAAGACACGCGTGAACTGCTGGACAACGTGCAGTACGCGCCGAGTCGCGGACGCTTCAAGGTCTACCTGATCGACGAAGTGCACATGCTGTCCAGCCACTCGTTCAACGCCTTGCTCAAGACGCTCGAAGAGCCGCCGCCCTACGTCAAATTCATCCTGGCGACGACCGATCCGCAAAAACTGCCAGCGACCATTCTGTCGCGCTGCCTGCAGTTTTCCCTGAAGAACATGACGCCGGAGCGTGTGGTCGAGCATCTGACCCACGTTCTGGGTGTCGAGAATGTGCCGTTCGAAGACGACGCGTTGTGGTTGTTGGGCCGCGCCGCCGACGGTTCGATGCGCGACGCCATGAGCCTGACCGATCAGGCGATTGCCTTTGGTGAAGGCAAGGTCATGGCTGCCGACGTGCGTGCCATGCTGGGTACGCTGGACCACGGTCAGGTGTTCGACGTTCTCACCGCGTTGCTGGAAGGCGATGCGCGTGGTGTGCTTGAGGCTGTGCGGCATCTGGCCGAGCAGGGGCCTGACTGGAACGGTGTGCTCTCGGAAATTCTCAACGTATTGCATCGTGTGGCGATTGCTCAGGCACTGCCTGAAGGTGTCGACAATGGACATGGCGACCGTGATCGCGTCCTTGCTCTGGCCCAGGCGCTGCCGGCCGAAGATGTGCAGTTCTATTATCAGATGGGCCTTATAGGCCGACGTGACCTGCCGCTGGCTCCCGACCCGCGTGGCGGTTTCGAAATGGTGCTGTTGCGCATGCTGGCGTTCCGGCCGGCCGATAGCGAGAACGCACCGAGGCAGCCGCTAAAGCCAGTGGGGATCAGCCAGGCCACGGTTGATTCCCGGAATGAAGTGGCCGATGCAATACCTGTTGCATCGGTGGCTTCCCGACCGCCTGTCATGGCCGCGCCTGATCCCGCCTTTGAGGCGACGGTGCCTGCGCCCGAACCGGCTCCGGTTAACGTTGCGCCGGTCAAGCCTGAGCCCGAGCAGGCTCAACCTGCACCGCCAGCGCCTGCCGAAGAAGTCGACCTGCCGTGGAACGAGCCGAAAACGCCCGTCGCCGAGGCGACGCCTGAGCCCGTCGCGCAACCCGCCGAAGTGCCGGTTGCCGAGCCTGTTCTGGAAACCCTTGGCGAACAGCCTGATCTGACGCCCATGCCGACGCCTGCGCCCG
This sequence comes from Pseudomonas sp. CDFA 610, assembly GCF_021147865.1. Lineage (NCBI taxonomy): Bacteria > Pseudomonadati > Pseudomonadota > Gammaproteobacteria > Pseudomonadales > Pseudomonadaceae > Pseudomonas > Pseudomonas sp. CDFA 610. Next base: position 29,906 of record NZ_JAGTPM010000002.1, on the reverse strand, counting down.
CAAGTCCCGTTCCGGACGCGCCGCAGGTCGAGGAGCAACAGGCGCAGGAACAGCCGGCCGAAGAACCCCAGCCGGTTGCCGGGCAGGCTGTCACGCCCGCCATGCTCGAAGCCATTCCGGACGCGGCGTATCTGTCAGCCCCCATGGACCGCGACGATGAGCCGCCACCGGACGATGATTATGTCGAACCGGATGTCGACATCGACCCTGCGTCCTACGCCTATCTCGATGAGCTGGCGCATGAGAGCGTCGGTGACGCCGAACCGGTCGAACCCGAGCCGACGCCCGCTGCGATGCCTGCCACGGGCCTTGCGCTGGAATGGCTGGAGATGTTTCCCGGCCTGCCCATCTCTGGCATGACCGGCAGCATCGCTGCCAACTGTACGCTGATGGGCAAGGAGGGCGACGACTGGTTGCTGCACCTGGACCCCGCGCACAGCGCACTGTTCAACGCGACCCAGCAACGTCGGTTGAACGATGCGTTGAACCAGTTAATGGGGCGTACGATCAATCTGTCTATCGAGCTGATCAAGCCCGAGCAGGAAACGCCTGCCCAGGCCGCATCGCGTTTGCGTGCCGAGCGCCAGCGCCAGGCCGAGGCCTCGATTCATGCCGATCCGTTCATCCAGCAGATGCTGCAACAGTTTGGCGCAATGATTCGAGAAGACACGATCAAGCCTGTGGACGCTCCGGCAGCGCAGGCTCAATAACTGACGGCACGGCGCCTCTCGCGCTGCGCAAACGAACCATCCATATTCGAGGAGATATCCCATGATGAAAGGTGGCATGGCTGGCCTGATGAAGCAGGCCCAGCAAATGCAGGAAAAAATGGCCAAGATGCAGGAAGAACTGGCCAACGCGGAAGTCACCGGTCAATCGGGCGCAGGCCTGGTGAGCGTCGTGATGACCGGTCGTCATGACGTCAAGCGCATCAATCTCGATGACAGCCTGATGCAGGAAGACAAGGAGGTGCTGGAAGACCTGATCGCCGCGGCCGTCAACGATGCCGTGCGCAAGATCGAACAGGCCAGCCAGGAAAAGACCGCTTCCATGACCGCCGGCATGCAACTGCCGCCAGGCATGAAGCTGCCGTTCTGACGGTCGCTGTCGCGGGTATCAATGCCAGGCCATGTGCCTGGCATTTTTTTGGGCGCAGGGTTTTGCCGGGCGCTGAAACGTCTGTGTGACCGGGCAGATGGGATGCGGAGCGTCCCGGGCTGCATGTCCACGCAGGGCATGGGCACAACCAGCGTGAAGGCGACTTCCGTTCGTTTCGCTCCAGCATGGCAACGCCGCTCAGGACGCTCTCGAACGTCACGCTCCGCGTTCCGGAGTACCGACTGAACGTTCGCTGCCTGGCTTAGTCCGTCCCGAACCCGACAATCGCTTTGGTCTCCAGATACTCTTCAAACCCCTGCACCCCATACTCGCGCCCATTGCCGGAGCGCTTGTAGCCGCCGAACGGCGCCATCGGGTTCCAGGCCGGGTAGTTGAGGAGCACCTGACCGGCCCGAATCCGCGAAGCGACGGCACGAGCCTGTTGCAGGTCCTGGCTTTGCACGTGGGCCCCCAGACCATAGACCGTGTCGTTGGCGATGGTCACGGCTTCATCCACCGTCTCGTAGGTGATCAGGCACAGCACCGGGCCGAAGATTTCTTCCTGAGCGATGCGCATTGACGTATTCACTTCGGAAAACACGGTGGGGCGCGCATAGAAGCCTTTCTCGAAGCCCTCGACGCGACCCGGCCCACCACAGATCAGCGTTGCGCCTTCGCCAAGTCCCGCCTCGATCATCGCCTGCACGCGATGAAACTGCGCTTCGTTGGCAATCGGGCCCAGCACTGTGCTTTCCGACTGCGGGTCACCGACAATGATCGCGTTGGCGGTTTCGATAGCCAGCGCTTCGACTTCCGCCAGACGATTCTTCGGCACGATCATGCGCGTCGGCGCACTGCACGACTGGCCCACGTTGCGGAACGCCGCCATGACGCCCAGCGGCACGGCTTTGGCGAAATCGGCGTCGGGCAATAACACGTTGGGGGACTTGCCCCCCAGTTCCTGTGTCACACGTTTCACGGTCGGCGCGGCGGCTTGGGCGACAAGGGCGCCTGCGCGATTGGAGCCGGTGATGGAAATCATGTCGATGTCAGCGTGCGCGGCCATCGCACCGCCGACTTCCGGGCCGCTGCCATTCACCAGGTTGAAGACCCCGGCAGGCAGGCCTGCGTCGTGTACCAGTTGCGCGAACAGCAATGCGCTCAAGGGCGACAGTTCGCTGGGCTTGAGCACCACAGTACAACCTGCGGCGATGGCCGGAGCAACCTTGGCGGTGATCTGATACAGCGGCCAGTTCCACGGCGTGATAAGACCGCAGACCCCAATGGGTTCGCGCTGGATCGCAGTGCTGCCTTCAACGCTCTGAAACGCATAAGTGCCCAACAGATCCCGTGCAACCCGAACGTGCTCGGCCGCCAGCGGCACTTGCATCGCCCGCGCCGAGCTGATGGAAGCACCCATTTCCAGCGACAGCGCCTGCGCCAACTCTTCCTTGCGCTCGATGATCAACTCATGAATGCGGCCAATCACCTGAGCCCGCACTGCTGCCGGAGTGCAGGACCAGCCGGCAAAGGCCGCTCGTGCCGCTGCGACGGCGCGATCCACGTCTGCCGCTGTACCACTGGCGACGTGCGCCACCACCTCTTCGGTGGCCGGATTGATCACTGGCAGCGTGGCCGCGACTACTGGAGAACACCAGCGACCATCAATGTAAAACTGCTGCGCTGTGTGCGGATCGACGCGATGGCTGTTCGGGGAATGTGTGGTCATCCAGCGGGCTCCCTGGAGCAATAGAGGATCGGCTGCGGCGGATGGCTGCGAAGGCCAATCCGTTTCATATCAATAAGCTAACAAAGCGATCTGGATAAAAAGCGCCGATCTTCAAGGCTGCGAAGAATAATCTGCTGTATGCGGGCCGCTAAGCGCATGGAGCTGTTTCGGCAGTGCAAGACCCGCTGTCAGCCGATCGCCTGGGTGACCGGCTTGAGCTGCCTGGACATGGGGTCTCCCTGGTTGTGGTGGGTGAATCGTCACGACACGCTGCGTGCCAGCGCTTCGATCTCGATCAGGTAACCATGGTGCAATTCCGGGACGGGAACCACGGCGCGGGCCGGCCGATGCTCGCCTAGATACCGGGCGTAGATTCGGTCGAAAGCGGGCCAGTGTTTGACGCCTGTGACGTAGACCGTGACCTTGATCAGGTCATTGGTGCAGCACCCGCCTGCGGCGAGAATCTCCAGCAGGTTATCCAGCGCGATGGCCGCCTGGATCTCGAACGGCTCGTCAAGGCTATGGCTGCCATCAGCACGCACGGGTAACTGTCCTGAAACATGCAGCACACCCTGATGCCGCACGGCCTGGGAATAATGCCCGCCCGGCGTTGCGGCATCAGGCGTGTGGATCAGCTCGAGATCACCAGCCATGCAAGCGACTCCAGGTGTGCACGCTGCCTTCGGCATCCAGCGCGTGATAATCAGGAAATTGCGCGCCCGTGGCGCATGCGTGGTTGGGCAGGACGCGCAGACGGCTGCCAATCGGGAAACGCTCGGTGATGCCGCCACTGTCCTCGGCCGCCAGGGTAATAATGCCGTGCTCCTGATTGGCGCCAGTGACGCGAGCACCTTCGATCCAGTCACCGCGTTCAGTGCAGACCTGACCGTAGCCGAAATCCTTGCGCTGACGCTGTGTGCCGCGATCACGGCTCATGGCCATCCAGCCTGCATCGACGATGATCCAGCCCTTGTCCTGTTGGTGACCGATAACCGTGGTCAGCACACTCAGCGCAAGCTCATCGGCCGCGCAGACACCGATGTTGTGCATCACCAGATCGAAGAACACGTAAACGCCGGCCCTGACCTCGGTCACGCCTTCCAGGCTTTGCGCCGACAGGGCCGTGGGCGTCGAGCCGATGCTGACGTCGGGGCAGGGCAGTCCGGCATCACGAATTCGCCGGGCAGCACTGACGCACAGAGCGCGTTCCTGTTCGGCCATCGCCTGCAGTGCTTCGGGCGTATCCAGATCGTAGCTGGACCCGGCGTGGGTCATCACGCCACGCAATTGCATGCCGCCCTCGATGAGCAATTGCGCCACGGTCACCAATGTTTCGTCATCAGCCGCCAGACCGGAGCGATGGCCGTCGCAGTCAATCTCGATCCACACCTCGAAACGCTCGTCATGCTCCTGGCCGAACGCAACGATGCTGTGCGCGGCAACGATGCTGTCAGTCAGGATGCTCAGGCGGCAACCCTTGCGGCGCAGGGCCAGCGCCTGATGCAGTTTGCCGGGAGCCATCGCCACGGCGTAAAACACGTCGTCGATGCCGTTGGCAAAACAGTGCTCGGCCTCCTTGAGTGTCGAGACCGTCACGCCGCAGGCGCCGGCAGCGAGTTGCGCCTCTATGACGGGCGGCGATTTGCTGGTCTTGACGTGCGGACGCAGGCGCACGCCAAGGTGATTCATGCGTTGCTGCATGCGCTGGATATTGTGCTGCATGCGCGACACGTCGATCAGTGCGACAGGCGTGTCGAGGAATGGCGGTACGTTAGGCATCAATTCGGCTGACATGCGTTTCGCTCGCGTGGCGGGGGACGCAGTCACTCTACTGTTCGAGGATGAAGCTGTGGTTCAATCAGGCTTCATCAATCCTTAAGCTGAAGTGAATGATTGCCATCGAAGATTTGCGTCTGGCCGCGACCCTGTCGCGTTGCGAGTCACTCAGCGCGGCGGCCAGGGTACTGAATGTCTCTCCACCTGCATTGTCGATGCGGCTACGCAGGCTGGAGACGCAACTGGGTATTACGCTGGCCAACCGTGATGCCCGGCGCTTGAGCCTGACTGCCGATGGCGAGCGCTTTGCCCGGGAAAGCGCGCAGTTGCTGGAGCAACTGGAAGCACTTCCTGAGTCCTTCAAACAGCGAGACGAACGTCTGGTCGGCACGCTCAGGCTGGCCGCGCCCTTCGGCTATGGTCGCCAGCGCATCGCGCCGCTGCTGGCGCGCTTTGCCAGACTGCATCCACAACTGCGCCTGCACCTCGATCTGCGTGAAACACCCTGGCCGGACCGGCATGACAGCGATGCAGTGATTCATATCGGCAGCCTCAACGACAGCCTCTGGATCGCCCGCACGCTGGCCCACAACAACCGCTGGCTGTGCGCCAGCCCTGCTTATCTGGAGCAGCAGGGTATTCCCGCCTCGCCTGATGAACTGGCAGGTCATCGCTGCATCTGTATCCGGGAAAACGACGAAGACGTGACCCTCTGGCACATGAGTAAAGGCGCCGCGAAGAAGACGTTGCGTATCGAGCCGGCGCTGTTGACCAACGACGGCTCTGTCGCCCGCCGCTGGGCCGAGCAGGGTCTGGGCATCGTGCTGCGTTCTCAGTGGGATGTCAGCGACGCCATCGCCAGCGGCGCACTGGTGCGCGTGCTCGCCGACTGGCAACTGACCCGCGCGCCCATCAATTTACTGGTACCGGTCCGTAAACAACGCAGTGCGCGGGTGCAGGCGCTGATGGAGTTTCTGGAGATGGCGTTAAAGGAGTGAGGACGGCCCCCGTTTACACCTGATGCACCGTACAGGCAGATTTGGCTGCCGGTTCCCGGCAGATCGCCGGCAAGCCGCCTCCCGCAGTCAGGCATCGTGTACACCTGCTATTGGTCGCACCCCTTCAACCCCGAATTGACGCTGGCGGCAACGCGCGGGTATAAACCGCGTCTTGTGTTTTTGTCGGACTTTTCTTCATGAGCTTCAGCCCCCTGATTCGCCAGTTGATCGATGCCTTCCGTGTACTGCCGGGTGTCGGTCAGAAAACCGCGCAGCGTATGGCGTTGCAGTTGCTGGAGCGTGATCGCAGCGGCGGTTCGCGGCTGGCGCTGGCCTTGGGTCAGGCGATGGAAGGTGTCGGCCACTGCCGTCTGTGCCGCACGCTGACCGAAGAAGAACTCTGCCCGCAATGCGCCGATGTGCGCCGCGACGACACGTTGCTGTGCGTGGTGGAAGGACCGACGGATGTCTACGCCGTGGAGCAGACCGGTTATCGCGGCCGCTATTTCGTGCTCAAGGGCCACCTGTCGCCACTCGATGGTCTTGGCCCTGAGGCCATCGGCATTCCACAACTGATGGAGCGCATCGCCGGGCAGGGCACGTTCACCGAGGTCATCCTGGCCACCAACCCCACTGTAGAAGGCGAGGCCACTGCCCATTACATCGCTCAGTTGCTCAACCAGAAAGGTCTCATCGCCTCGCGAATCGCCCACGGCGTGCCGCTGGGGGGCGAGTTGGATCTGGTCGATGGCGGCACGCTGGCGCACTCGTTTGCTGGGCGCAAGCCGATTTCAATGTAAGCGCCGACAGGCGTCTTTTCATTAACGTGCTGTGCGGCGTTTTACCAACGCCTTCATAGCACATGCCAGTGCTTCGCTGTTGTCTTCCTTCCATGGGTGATAACCGGGAAGGAAATACCGGATCCATACCCATGCGTTGGAAGTGATCAGCCCCCTCGGGCCGAACATCAGCATGAACAGATGCCAGTAACCCATGAGCGGTTTGGCAGACCGCTTGTCCATCTGCAGCACTCGAAACAACGAGGCATAAAACGCTATCCAGAACGGCGGGCTTATGACCAGAGTTGTGAAGGTGCGGTAGACGTAATGTCGCCACCCGGGTTTCACCACCTGCTCCCACGCTTCGAATGAGACCGACTTGTGCTCGATTTCTTCCAGAGAATGCCAGGTCAACAGCTCCCGATAACCTTCTACGCTGTCTTCCAGAAACCAGGGCATTTTCAGTAGCCTTGAGGAGGCAGCGGCGGTGTGATGTTCAAGCATCATGATTGCAGCCAGTCTGAACCATGGGGCTACCCATGTTCTGCGAGTCGCGTCGAATAATGTTTGCCACCACCGCATGACTTCCTCTACGGGTAGCCCGGCCTGATCAAGCAGCGCGTTATAGCGCCGATGTTCGCGAGTATGAATGGCTTCTTGAGCCACGAGTCCGTCGATTTTTTCGATCAGATCAGCGTCGTCGATACTGTTTCGGAACTGATGCAGCCCCTCAATCACATATCGCTCAGCCAGCGGTGTGATGATGGAAATGGTGTTGAACAGATGGGTGGTCTGAACGCAGCCGCCGTGCCAGTCCGTGACGCGATCAGGGGGCAAATCGAATTTCAGATCCCTGCGTACCGGGATCAATGAAATCAGCCCGGTATCTGAGCGCTTACATCGCAGTTCTGCTGAAATCGGGTTGGCATGAGTATTCTTGCGTGCAGTGTGGTCCATCACGAAGCTCTCCAAAACATGCTCGTGACTTAAGTAAACACCCATTTGAGATCCATGCCCGGCCTACCTTCACTCAACAGACGAGCCGCAAGACTATTTCGCGATGACCTGACCCGCCTCACCGACGCGGCGTAATATCCCGCTCCACCGGCGGTGCATCCGGGTCCTGGCCTTCGGGAAACTTGCCCCGCAAATGCCAGGCAAACGCGATGATTTCAGCGATGGTGCGGTACAGCGGCTCGGGGATGCTGTCGCCCAGTTCCAGGCGGGCGAGCAGTTTGACCAGTTCAGCGTTTTCGTAGATGGGGACTTCGTATTCGCGGGCGATGTCCAGAATGGCTTCGGCCAGCTGGTCGTCGCCCTTGGCGCTCAGGGTCGGAGCGCTTTGTCCGTCGTAGCTGAGTGCGATCGCCTGGCGCGGTGTGTCATCGGTTCGGGTCATCAGGCGTTCTCGTCAATCCAGCGTTGTTCCAGAGCCGTTCGCGGACCCTGGGGTGGCGTTCCGTGGTTGCAGGCCAGTTCGCCGACGGCCAGGCCGCAGGCGATCAGCCGTTCGCGCAGATGGCCCAGTTCCTGGCCGATCAACGCTGCGCTGTCGGGCCGCTCCGCCCATAGCTGGCTTGATAACGTGCCGCGCAACAGCTGGGCGTGTACCTGCATCGGCCCCAGCGGTTCGAGATCGAACGCCAGATCGACCTTCCAGAGCTTTTCCCGTGTTTCCTGAACGTCACCATCAGCCTTTTCATGCGTGGCTTCTTCGTCCGACCTGTCCTCGCGCTGCACTTTGACCTGCAACGGCACGATGTCGTGAGCGTTGCGCATCGGTACTTCCATTTGCCAGGTGGTGACCTGAGTGCCGTCTGCGTTGGTGCGGGTCTGGTCCAGCCCGCCAAGTTGATGGCTTTGCACGCGTGAAACGGCGGCTGCGGCGAGCTTGAGAAGGATTTCCAGGTCCTCTTCCTTTTCGCCGCCGCTGACCGAGCGTGATGGCAGCGGAAAGACGCTTGGCTGGGTACGCGCTGCCACCAGCCCAAGAGTGCCCAGTGCGTTGCGGATGGCGTTGGGCATGACCCGCGCCAGGGTATTGGACGCCGCTGCTGCGTTATAGGTGGTGTTATCCGGCAGACCCGGCAGGATCTGCGCGATCAGGCGGGTCAGGCTGGCCTTCAGGTCCGGCACCTGCATAGGGTTCATGCCCGCCTGCAGTTTCGCCTCCAGAAACAGGCCGCTGGCGTTGAGGGCCTGGGCGACGGTTCTGGGCGAGGTCATCTGTTCGATATCCGGGATGTCGTCCAGCAACTGGTTGATGCTGGCCTGCAACGGCGCGCTGATCGCCGGACTGTTGCGCGGCAGGTTTTGCAGCGCATTGAACAGGTTTTCCAGTGAGCCCTGACGGCTCTGCTGGGTGGCCAGTTGCTGTGCCACAGCCAGTTGATCGAAACGGCCGGGCAGGGCGACAAAGTTCAAGGCCTGATTGCCCTGCACCTGAGCGCTGAGCAGGCTGCCGACCTTCAAGGGCTGCGGGCTGTCGATGGTCAGGCTGGAGCCGGCCAGTGCAGTGTTCAGCAGCATCACGATAGAGCGATAAGTGGCTGGCGCGGCGACGGCGGTCGCCGGCATGTTGGTCAACTGGCTGACCGCTTGAGCGATCACCTGAGTCGTCAACACCTTGCCCTGCAAGAGCGTGCCTACGGGCATTTGCCGTGTATCGATGCTGGTCAGCGAGTTTTTCAGCGCGCTGTTGAGTTGCTGCAAAGTCAGCGTCAACTCGTTGGGCGAGGCCTGTGTCAGTTGTAACAGGCTGCCGGGTGTGAAAGGCACGGCGCTGCTGACGGGCAGGTTGGTCTGGGTGCCGTTGGCGAGTATCAGTTTGAGCAGTAACTGGAAATTCTGGTCGACCTGCTTGAGGGTCAGCACTTCGGCTTCGGCGGTCTGGCCTTCCGGTATCAACTGGGCCGACGCTTGCAGCAACGTCAGGACCTGCGCCTGGGTGACGCTGGCGCGTAGCTGTGCAGTCGTCGGGACCGCTGCGGGAACGCTGGTGATATCGCCTGTCATTGAATATCCGACCTGAGAAATTGCCCCTTGGGTGTCAGGACTCGTATGTATACTACCGACCCAAAGCGTTCTGGCCGTCATTAAGTTCCCTTCATGTAACGGCCGCATGATGCTCTACTTGAACTGTCACTTCCTCCGTTTGTGCTGTTTTCGGCGCATTTCGAGACAACGCGATACTGGAAGCGCTCGATGACTGCTGTGACTCCTCTTCTGCATGCCACTGCGCTGACCTGCGAGCGCGACGGACGGCTGCTGTTCGAGAACCTCGATCTGGCGATGCAGGCTGGCGACATGCTGCAGGTCTGCGGTCCCAATGGCAGCGGCAAGACCAGCCTGTTACGGTTGCTGTGCGGGCTGATGCAGCCGACAGAGGGGCAGGTCATGCTCAACGGCGTTGCGCTTGATCGTCAGCGCCCGGAGCTGGCCGGTCTCCTGTTGTGGATCGGCCATGCGCCGGGGCTCAAGGAGTTGCTGACGCCACTGGAAAATCTGTCCTGGCTGTATGCGCTGCAGGGGGGCGGCGAGCCTGCCGATTTCGATCAGGCGTTGAAAACCGTCGGGTTGAGCGGTTTCGAAGACGTGCCTTGCCATACCTTGTCGGCCGGACAGCAACGTCGTGTTGCGCTGGCTCGCCTTTACCTGCCGGGTCCGCCGATCTGGATACTCGACGAACCGTTCACTGCGCTGGACCAGCAGGGCATCAGCCAGTTGGAAGCCTGTCTGGCTGAACACTGCGAGCGGGGTGGCGCGGTGGTGCTGACCACTCATCATGTTCTGGACCTCAAGCCTGCCGGTTATCGACAACTGAGTCCGGGAAGCGGGCCGGTATGAGCAGTGTCTTCATCCTGTTGCTGCAGCGCGAGGCACGACTCCTGGCGCGGCGTCCGGCAGCGCTGGCCAATCCGCTGGTGTTCTTCGCCATCGTGATTGCGTTATTTCCGCTGGCTGTCGGGCCGGAGACGCAATTGTTGCAAACCTTGTCACCGGGACTGGTCTGGGTGGCGGCGCTGTTGGCCGTCCTGCTCTCGCTGGATGGGCTGTTTCGCAGTGATTTCGAGGACGGATCGCTGGAGCAGTGGGTCCTTTCGCCGCACCCTCTGGCCCTTCTGGTTCTGGTCAAGGTGCTGGCACACTGGATCTTTTCCGGGCTGGCGCTGGTGCTGGTCGCGCCTCTACTGGCCTTGATGCTGGGTTTGCCGGGACGCTGCGTGCCGGTGCTGATGCTGTCGCTGCTGCTGGGCACTCCGGTGTTGAGCCTGCTGGGTGCCGTGGGTGCCGCGCTCACCGTCGGGCTCAAACGTGGCGGACTGTTGCTGGCGCTGCTGATTCTGCCGCTGTACATCCCGGTGCTGATTCTGGGCAGCGGCGCGTTGCAGGCTGCCTTGCAAGGCATGCCCGCAACCGGTCATCTGCTGTGGCTGGGCAGCCTGACCGCACTTGCGGTTACCCTGACACCTTTTGCGATAGCCGCTGGCCTGAAGATCAGTGTCGGCGAATAATTGAGGTTCCGGGGCCTGCCTGTCAGGCGCCCGGTAAGACCCTGGATGCACCGTGATGAAAAGCGATTCCCTTAAAAAGAGCAGCATCGGTTGGGCCTGGTTGCACCGGCTTGGCTCGCCGAAAGTCTTCTACGGCCTCAGCACACGTCTGCTGCCGTGGTTGAGCATCGCGGCGTTGTTGCTGATTGGCATCGGTGTGGTCTGGGGGCTGGCGTTCGCGCCGCCGGATTATCAGCAGGGCAACAGCTTTCGCATCATTTATATCCACGTGCCCGCCGCGATGCTGGCGCAGTCCTGCTACGTGATGCTGGCGATCTGTGGCGTGATCGGGCTGGTGTGGAAGATCAAACTGGCGGACGTTGCCCTGCAATCGGCCGCGCCCGTTGGCGCATGGATGACCGCGCTGGCGCTGGCGACCGGTGCGATCTGGGGCAAGCCAACCTGGGGCGCTTGGTGGGTATGGGATGCGCGCCTGACCTCGATGCTGATTCTGCTGTTTCTGTACTTCGGTCTAATCGCGCTGGGCAATGCCATCAACAATCGTGACAGCGCGGCCAAGGCCTGTGCGGTACTGGCGATTGTCGGGGTGGTGAACATCCCGATCATCAAATATTCAGTCGAATGGTGGAACACGCTGCATCAGGGCGCGACGTTCAGCCTCACGGAAAAACCGGCCATGCCTGCGCAGATGTGGCTGCCCTTGTTGTTCACCACGCTGGGGTTTTATTGCTTCTTTGGTGCCGTGCTGCTGATGCGCATGCGCCTTGAGGTGTTGCGGCGCGAATCGCGTACCCAGTGGGTGCAGGCCGAGATCCTGCGCAGCCTCGGTCAATCGGAGCGCGTGTCGTGAGTTTTGATTCGTTCGGCGATTTTCTGGCCATGGGCCGCCATGGCCTGTTCGTCTGGTCGGCGTATGGCTTCTGTCTGCTGGTGCTGCTGGTTAATGTGGCGCTGCCGGTGGCGGCGCGTCGCCGTCATCTGCAACAAGAGGCGCGTCGTGTGCGTCGGGAGAAACGCACGTGAAACCGCTGCGCAGAAAGCGCCTGTTGATCATTCTGGCCATCATGGCGGGCATCGGTCTGGCCCTGACGCTGGCCCTCGGTGCGCTGCAGGAAAACATCAATCTGTTCTACACACCGAGCCAGATTGCCAATGGCGAAGCGCCCGTCGACACGCGCATCCGGGCGGGGGGCATGGTCGAAAAGGGCTCGTTGCAACGTTCGGCAGACTCGCTGGACGTGCGCTTTGTGGTGACCGATTTCAACAAGTCGGTGACCATCACCTACCGTGGCATCTTGCCGGACCTGTTCCGCGAAGGGCAGGGCATCGTCGCGTTGGGCCGGTTGAACGCACAAGGCGAGGTGGTGGCCGACGAAGTGCTGGCCAAGCACGACGAGAAGTACATGCCGCCGGAAGTGAGCAAGGCGTTGCGCGACAGCGGCCAGGCCGCACCTGCTGCGCCTTCCACCCTATCGAAACAGGGTTGATCGATGATTCCCGAACTCGGCCATCTGGCCATGATTCTCGCGCTGGGCTTTGCCCTCGTGCAGGCCGTCATTCCTCTGATCGGCGCATGGCGCGGCGATCCGCTCTGGATGAGCATGGCGCGTCCCGCGGCGTGGGGCCAGTTCAGCTTTTTGATCTTTGCCTTCGGTTGCCTGACCTACGCCTTCATGATCGACGACTTCTCGGTCGCTTACGTCGCGCAGAACTCCAACACGGCGCTGCCCTGGTTCTACAAGTTCAGTGCCGTGTGGGGCGCGCACGAAGGCTCGCTGCTGCTCTGGGCACTGATTCTGGGCGGCTGGACCTTTGCCGTATCGGTGTTCTCCCGACAATTGCCGCAGGTGATGCTGGCGCGGGTGCTGGCAGTGATGGGCATGATCAGCCTCGGCTTTCTGTCGTTCCTGATCCTGACCTCCAATCCGTTTGCGCGGCTTTTGCCGCAGATGCCAGCCAACGGCCGCGATCTGAATCCGTTGTTGCAGGACATCGGCTTGATCGTGCATCCGCCGATGCTGTACATGGGCTATGTCGGTTTTTCCGTGGCCTTCGCCTTTGCCATCGCGGCCTTGCTCGGCGGGCGACTGGACGCCGCCTGGGCACGCTGGTCTCGGCCCTGGACGCTGGTGGCCTGGGCCTTTCTCGGCGTCGGCATCACCCTGGGTTCGTGGTGGGCCTATTACGAATTGGGCTGGGGCGGCTGGTGGTTCTGGGACCCTGTGGAAAACGCCTCGTTCATGCCCTGGCTGGTGGGCACAGCCTTGATTCATTCACTGGCGGTCACCGAAAAGCGCGGCGTGTTCAAGAGCTGGACCGTGTTGCTGGCCATCGCTGCCTTTTCCCTGAGTCTGCTGGGGACCTTTCTGGTGCGGTCCGGGGTGCTGACCTCGGTGCATGCGTTCGCCTCCGACCCGGCCCGTGGGGTATTCATCCTGATCTTCCTGTTGATGGTGGTGGGCGGCTCGCTGACCTTGTTCGCCATCCGTGCGCCCGTGGTGAAGAGCCAGGTCGGTTTTGGTCTGTGGTCGCGGGAGACGCTGCTGCTGGGCAATAACCTGGTGCTGGTGGTCGCGGCCTCGATGATTCTGCTCGGCACGTTGTATCCGTTGGTGGTCGATGCCATGAGCGGCGCGAAGATGTCGGTGGGTCCGCCGTATTTCAACGCGCTGTTCGTGCCGTTGATGGGCCTGTTGATGGTGGTGATGGCGGTGGGCGTACTGGTGCGTTGGAAAGACACGCCGGTCAGATGGCTGCTGGGCATGCTGGCTCCGGTATTGATCGGCAGCGCGGTACTGGCGGTGATCGCCGGGCTGGCGCTGGGTGATTTCCAGTGGGCGGTTCTGGCCACCTTCATGCTGGCGGCCTGGGTGCTGCTGGCGAGCGCGCGCGATCTGCTCGATAAAACGCGGCACAATGGCCTGATCAAGGGCGCACGCAGCCTGCACCGCAGTTACTGGGGCATGCAACTGGCGCACCTCGGCATTGCCGTGTGCGCGCTGGGCGTGGTGCTGTCGAGCCAGAACAGCGCCGAACGCGACCTGCGTCTGGCGCCCGGCCAGTCCGTCGAACTGGGCGGCTACGTGTTCGTGTTCGAAGGCGCCAGGCACTACGAAGGGCCGAATTTTACCTCGGACCGCGGCACCATCCGGGTTCTGCGTGATGGCGAACAGGTCACGGCATTGCACCCGGAGAAACGCCTGTACACCGTGCAGCAGTCGGTGATGACTGAAGCGGGCATCGATGCCGGTTTCAGCCGCGATCTTTATGTCGCGCTGGGCGAGCCGCTGAGCGACGGCGCCTGGGCGGTGCGGGTGCATGTGAAGCCCTTTGTACGCTGGATCTGGTTCGGCGGCGTGCTGACCGGGTTGGGCGGCGTGCTGGCGGCCACCGACCGACGTTATCGCATCAAGGTCAAAGGCCGGGTGCGTGACGCACTGGGCCTGTCGGAGGCCACCGCATGAAGCGCTGGATCATGGTGTTGCCGCTGGTGGTCTTTCTCGGCGTGGCAGCCGTTCTGTTTCGCGGCTTGTACCTGGACCCTGCCGAGTTGCCTTCGGCGCTGATCGACAAGCCATTCCCCGAGTTTTCCCTGCGTGAAGTGCAGAGCGAACGCACCCTGACCCGCGCCGATCTGCTGGGCAAACCCGCGCTGGTCAATGTCTGGGCAACCTGGTGCATCGCCTGTCGCGTAGAACACCCGGTGCTTAACCGGCTGGCGCAGCAGGGCGTGCTGATCTACGGCGTCAACTACAAGGATACCAACGCCGACGCGCTGAAGTGGCTCAAGGATTTTCATGATCCCTATCGCCTCAACATTCGTGATGACGAAGGCTCGCTGGGCTTGAACCTGGGCGTGTACGGCGCGCCGGAAACCTTTCTGATCGATGCCAGGGGGGTTATTCGTCACAAATACGTCGGTGTCATCGACGATACCGTCTGGCGTGAGCAACTTGCCGGGCGGTATCAGGCGCTGGTGGACGAGGCGAGACCATGAGCCGCTTGTCAAGCGCTGTGCTGTTGGTGATCGGGCTGGCGCTCAGCGGCATCGCTCAGTCAGCCATCGACGCTTACACCTTTCGCGACGATGCCGAGCGCGCCCGCTATGCCGAGCTGACCCGAGAGCTGCGGTGCCCCAAGTGCCAGAATCAGGATATCGCCGATTCCAATGCGCCGATCGCCGCCGACTTGCGCAAGGAAATCTACCGCATGCTGGGCGACGGCCGGAGCAATCAGCAGATTATCGACTTCATGGTCGATCGCTACGGCGATTTCGTGCGCTATAAACCGGCGCTGACTGCCAGAACCTGGCTGTTGTGGTTCGGTCCGGCAGGCTTGCTGCTTGGGGGGCTGGTGGTGATGGCGGTGATCGTCAGACGACGTCGCAACCTGACTGCCGGGCAAGTCGATACGCTGTCCGATGAGGAACGGCAACGCCTCGCCCATTTGCTGGATGAACACCGAAAATGATCGATTTCTGGATGGCAACCGGGCTGTTGCTGTTGGTGGCGCTGGGTTTCCTGCTGATCCCGGTGCTGCGCGGGCAGCGGGCACAGCGTGAAGAGGACCGTACGGCGCTGAACGTTGCGCTGTATCAGGAACGGCTCAGCGAGTTGCAAGGCCAGCAGGAAGAGGGCGTTCTTTCAGCCGCGCTGGTGCAGAGCGCGCGTGACGAAGCCGCGCGGGAGCTGCTGGCCGACACCGAGGGTGCTGAAAAGGCTCGAACCGCACGGCTTGGCAAGCCCTGGCTGTTGCTGGCGGCGGTGTTGGTTCCGGTGCTGGGCATGGGGGCTTATCTGCAGCTTGGGGCCAGTGACAGGGTCGAACTGAGCCGCGAATTCTCTCAGCCGCCCACGTCGCTGGCCGACATGACCCGGCGTCTGGAACGCGCCGTGCAGGCTCAGCCCGATTCTTCCGAAAGCCTGTATTTTCTGGCCCGCGGCTACATGGCTCAGAACCGTCCGGGCGATGCGGCACGCATGTTCGAACGCGCCGCAGCACTGGCCGGTCGGCCTCCCGAACTGCTGGGGCAATGGGCGCAGGCGCTGTATTTCGCCAGCGACAAGCATTTCACGCCGCAGGTGCAGGCCCTGACCGACGAAGCGCTCAAGGCGGATCCTAAAGAAGTCACCAGCCTGGGGTTGCTGGGCATCGCGGCATTTGAAACCGAGCGCTATCAGGCGGCGGTCGATTACTGGACCCGACTGCTAAACGCACTGCCTGCGCAGGATCCATCGCGTTCTGCATTGGAAGGTGGAATCGCCCGTGCCAGAGACAACCTGAACGCAGGAGCGAAACCGGCGCTGGCTGCCAACAGGCCTGCCTCGATAAAAGTGCGGGTCGATCTGGCACCCGCCTTGAAAGACAAGGTTCAGCCACGTGACAGTGTGTTCATTTTCGTCCGCGCTATCGATGGCCCGTCGGCGCCTTTGGCGGTCAAACGCATCACGGTTGCCGAGCTGCCCGCCGAGGTCGAACTCAGCGATGCCGACGCAATGATGCCGCAGCTGAAACTGTCGAACTTCCCGCAAGTCCAACTGGTAGCTCGCGTGTCCCGCGCAGGGCAACCGACCCGCGGTGAGTGGGTCGGTCGCAGCCAGCCACTGGCCAGCGACAGCGGGGCGCAGCAGGCGCTGATCATCGACAGCCCTGATAAATAGACAGCCAGAGAAGAAGAGAGCGCTTATGTATCGCACTGCACGTATCACCTTGTTGGGTCTTGCTCTGGGCTTGAGCGCCTGTGCGGTTCAGCCACCGGCCCCGACGAGCCAGGAGCCGATTCAGTCATTACCCGGTGGTCAGCAGCCCGGCGCTCCGCGTCCGACGCCGGCGCCGAACAAACCCCCCGTCAAGGCACCGTCCACAGGCCCGAAAACATCGGCCAGCTTCGCGCCACCGCCGGGCGGCAACAGCCATTGGGATGCGCGCATGGGCGTGTACGTGATGGACGACCAGAGCAACACGTTCTATCGCCAGCGTACTTACTACCAGTGGAATAACGGCTGGAGCTGGTCGACCAGCCCGAACGGCCCGTGGCAGCCGACCGACGCCAGCGGCGTGCCGGCAGGGCTGGGGCGTCAGTTCAGCAACTGAATGCCGCACATGAAAACGGCGACCTTGAAGGTCGCCGTTTTGCATTGCGCGGGGCGGCTTATTTGCCTGAATACACCTGGTCGAACACGCCACCGTCGATGAAGTGGGTCTTTTGCACGGTGCGCCAGTCACCGAAGGTTTTCTCCACCGACAGGAAGTCCACTTTCGGGAAGCGGTCCTTGTACTTGGCCAGAATCGCCGGGTCACGCGGACGCAGGTAGTTGTTGGCGGCGATTTCCTGACCTTCCGGCGACCACAGGTACTTCAGGTACTCCTCGGCCAGAACGCGGGACTTCTTGCGGTCCACGACCTTGTCCACCACGCTCACCGGCGGCTCGGCTTCTGCCGACACGGAAGGGTAGACCACTTCGAACTGATCACGGCCGAACTCGCGGGCGATCATCTCGGCCTCGTTTTCAAAGGTCACCAACACGTCGCCGATCTGGTTGGTCATGAAGGTGGTCGTCGCGCCACGACCTCCGGTGTCGAGTACCGGCACATGCTTGAACAGCTTGCCGACAAAATCCTTCGCCGCTTGTTCATCGCCGCCGTTCTTTAGGGTGTAGCCCCATGCCGACAGGTAGGTATAACGACCGTTACCCGAGGTCTTGGGGTTGGGCACGATGACTTCCACGCCGTCCTTGATCAGGTCCGGCCAGTCTTTCAGCGCTTTCGGGTTGCCCTTGCGCACGATGAACACGGTGGCGGACGTGAAGGGTGCGCTGTTGTTCGGCAGACGGCTGACCCAGTCCTTTGGCACCAGCTCACCGTTGTCGGCCAGAGCATTGATGTCGGTGGCCATGTTCATGGTGATCACGTCAGCCGGCAGGCCGTCGATGACCGAACGCGCCTGCTTGCTCGACCCGCCGAAGGACATCTGCACGATCACGTCTTCGTTTTTCTCCGCTTTCCAGTGCTTCTGGAAGGCACTGTTGTAGTCCTTGTAGAAGTCGCGCATCACGTCATAGGAAACGTTGAGCAGCGTCGGTGCTGCCTGGGCGGCGCTGGAAAGGGCCAGGCCTGCGGCCAGTAGCGAAGCGGCGAAAAGTCTGTTCACTGCAAAGTCCTTGAAAGGAGGGTCATTGTTGTCTGATGGCTCAATGCCGCGACACTATCAGTCGTGCATCCCAGTGCCTAAATACCAAAAACGTCTGTGCTTATGCCTGATTGACTTCTCTGGGAAAAAGCTGATTGCCACACCGTGAGCAAAACGCGGCGCCATGCTCGTGGAATGTCTTCGCGCACACCGGGCAGTCATGCTTCAACTGTTCGCCGCGCATGGCATTGGCCAGCTCGGCAGTGAATATACCGGTGGGCACGGCGATGATCGAGTAACCGGTGATCATCACCAGCGAAGAGAGCATCTGACCGACTGGCGTCTTGGGCACGATATCGCCAAAGCCCACTGTTGTCAGGGTGACGATAGCCCAATAGATGCCCTTGGGTATGCTGGTGAAGCCATGTTCCGGGCCTTCGATCACATACATCAA
Organism: Pseudomonas sp. CDFA 610; assembly: GCF_021147865.1. Taxonomy (NCBI): domain Bacteria; kingdom Pseudomonadati; phylum Pseudomonadota; class Gammaproteobacteria; order Pseudomonadales; family Pseudomonadaceae; genus Pseudomonas; species Pseudomonas sp. CDFA 610. Next base: position 11,429 of record NZ_JAGTPM010000002.1, on the reverse strand, counting down.
GGTGCCGAACACCGTGACCAGCGTCGACACGGCGACCAGAAATACGATGATTTTCTGCTTGCTTCCGCGTAATGCTGAAAGCAGGTAGTTGGCCTGACGCAGGTACGTGCCGAGTTTCAATACCCTGAAGATCCGCAGCATACGGATGATCCGCACGATCAGCAGGTACTGTGCATCGCTGTAGTAGATCGCCAGCACACCCGGCACGATGGCCAGCAGGTCGACCAGCCCGTAAAAGCTGAAGGCGTACTTGAGCGGTCGGGGCGAGCAATACAGACGCAGGGCATACTCGATGGCGAAAATCAGCGTGAAGCCCCATTCCACCCAGGCAAACACCTGTGAGTAGTCGCGATGAATGCGCTCGATGCTGTCGATGATCGTGACCAGCAGGCTGAGCAGGATGAGGACCAGCAAGACCTTGTCGAAGCGACGCCCTGCGGGCGTGTCGGCCTCGAAAATAACGATATGCAGTCGCTCGCGGCGGCTGAGAGAGGTGTCCATGGTGCATTCCGAGTCAGAGATCGGCTGAGCCTAGGAGTAATGGGGGCTGGAGTGCAAGTTGTGATGTCAACTCATCGTACCCATGCTCCGCACCACAGACTCAAACGAACGCAGGGCGGTTATTGGCCCGCTACCTCATCCTTCTCCCAACCGCCACCCAGCGCCAGGAACAGGTTGATCTGGCCCATAGCGACCTCGGTGTTGGCTTCGGCCAGTTGAGCGCGGACGTCGGTGTAGGTGCGGGTGGCCTGCAGGTCGGCAAGGAATGAGGCCCGGCCGGCCTGGTAGAAGCGGTGGGTCTGGTCCGCAGCCTCTTTTGCCGACTGTTCAGCATCTTTAAGGGCGTCGCGGCGGTCGAGCAGGGCGGTGTATTGGGCCAGACCCGTCTGGGTTTCGCGGATGGCGTTGAGTACCACACCGTCGAAACGGGCCAGTGACGCCTGTGCCGAGGCTTCGGCCTGATGAATGCGGGCGCGTGAGCCGTTGGACGGGATGGTCCAGCTAAGCAGCGGTCCGAAGCCCCAGCGATTGGCCGCCGGTTTGCCCAGGTTCTCGATCATGCCAACGGTGCCGATATTCGCGCCGATGCTGATGTCCGGGTACAGCTCGCCGGTCGCAACGCCGATCTGCGCCGTGGACATCGCCAGATGCCGCTCGGCCTGACGAATGTCCGGGCGGCGCTTGAGCAGTGCGGCGCCATCGCCTACCGGCATCACCTGCGCGATGTGCGGCAGTTCATTGCAGGTGCTGATGCCTGCAGGCAATTGCTCGACAGGCCGGGCCAGCAGCATCGACAGCCGGAACAGTGCCGCCTGACGCTGCGCTTCGTAACGCGGCAGTTCGGCACGCAGAGATTTGAACTGGGTCTGGGAGCGGGTGACCTGGGTTTCATCGCCACGCCCTGCATCGCGCAGGCGTTGGTTCAGCTTCACGCTCTGCTGTTGCAGGTCCAGCGACTCGCGGGCGATGTCGTGCTCTTCATTGGCGGCGCACACTTGCGTGTAGGCGCGTACCACGTCGGCAACCACGGTGATTCGGGCCGTATCTGCCGCCGCCTGACTCGCGTCGATGTTGGCCTGCGCGGCTTCGATGCCACGCTGCAGGGTGCCGAACAGGTCGAACTGATAGGAGGTAGTCAGGCCGATATCGCCGACATTGGCCACGGGCACTTTATCGGGCAGCAGAAAGGCTTCGCCCGACTCCTGCAAGCGCTGCGCGCCGACTTTGGCACTGTGGGTGAAACCACCTGCGGCATCGGCTTCGGCACCCTGATAGCGTGACCGTTGCAGGTTGGCGGCGGCGATGCGCAGGTCAGTGTTCGATGCCATAGCCTGGCGCACCAACTCATCCAGTTTCGGGTCCCGATACAGCCGCCACCAGTGCGCGGGCACCGGCGCCGACACGGTGTTCACCGACTGGCCCGCCAGTTCGCCCTGCAAATCCGGGCGATTGATCGCGCCATCCTTGGGCAATTCATAGTCTGGCCCGACCATCTGGCAGGCCGACAACAGGGCGCTGAAACCCAGCACCATCAGGCGAGGAGCCCGTTTCATCGTGTGGCCTCCCCAGTGTCTTCGATGATCGACACCGTCGCAGTCCGCCCGGCGATCATGCGGAAATCCTTCGGCACATCGTCAAAGGCAATACGCACCGGAATGCGCTGGGCCAGCCGCACCCAACTGAAGGCCGGGTTGACGTTGGGCAGCAGGTTCGAGCCGCTGGTACGGTCGCGGTCTTCGATGCCGGCGACAATGCTGACCACGTGACCGGTCAGCCGCGCGTTGTCTCCAATGACCCGAATGTCCACGCCCTGGCCGACATGAATGCCATCGAGCTTGGTTTCTTCGAAGTAGCCGTCGATGTGGAACGAGGCGGTGTCCACTACGGACAACACCGGGCGTCCGGCGCTGACGAACTCATGCTCGCGCGGGGCACGGTCGTTGAGATAGCCGGCGACCGGGCTCCTGATCACCGAGCGGTCCAGGTTCAGTTGCGCGGCGTCCACCGCCACACGGGCCTCGCCCAGTGCCGACAATGCACGCGCTTCGCGTGACTGGCTTTCTTCCAGTTGCTCGCGTGCCACGAGATTGCCGAGCCCTCGGTTACGCTTGTTCTCGCGGCGCGCCTGTTCCCAGGTTTCCTGGCGTTCGGCGACGGTGGCCTGGGCCTGGCGCAAGGCCAGTCGGAAGCGATCCTGATCGATGGTGAACAACACTTGGCCTTTTTGCACCGGCTGGTTGTCGGTGACCTCGACCTTCTGGATCAGCCCGGACACGTCCGGAGCGATCTGTACGATGTCAGCGCGAATGTGGCCGTCGCGGGTCCAGGGTGCATACATGTAGTACATCACCATGCGCCAGACGACGACGGCGGCCAGCGTCACCACCAGCAGGGTCAGGACCACGCGGCCCAGAGTCAGTATCGGTTTTTTCATGTCATCAGGTATCGACTGAGAGTATCCACGGCGCCGAGCAACAAAGCGTATAGACCTACGTTGAACAAAGCCCGGTGCCAGACCAGGCGGTAGAAGTGGGCGCGCGACAGCACAGCATGCACGCCGAGAAATATGAGATAGGCGATGCCCATCATGGCCAGAAAGGTGGGGACGAAGATCCCGCTGACGTCCAGATCGCCGATCATAAGGGCGCTCCATCGATGTTGTGCGGCAGTTGCTCGGTCAGTTCGTCGGCCACGGTAACGATTTCCACACCCGGCAGCAGAGACAGGCGCAGGCCGCTGAGCGCGTGTAGCAGGTGGACGCGGGCCGGGTCGTTGCTCATGTCCTGATCGGTCAGCGAGCGACGTGCGCGGTCCATGAGTATCAACAGGCCCCGTGGTGCAGGCAGGCGCTCGCCAGCCCTGGTGCAGTGCCGGAAATAGCCGCTGACTTCATCGATCACCTGGCGCAATAACACCTGAGCCTGTGGCGTCGCGCGGCGGGTGTAGGCGAGCAGGTCGAGCATATTCAACGCGACGCGCAGTTCACGCAGAGCGATGCCGGTGTCCTGCGCGGTCAGCGTCAGGCGCGGCAGTTGCTGCATCAGACGGTCAAGCATCTGCACGCCCATGCGCCGGTGTTCGGCCAGGGTCGAGTCTTCGCTGAGGCTGGCGATGTCGCGCCAGCTGAAGCGGGTCAGGCGCTTGACTGCCAGGTCCACACCGAACGGACGGAACACCAGGGTCCAGATAAAGGCAAACAGCAGACCTGCAGGCCCGGCCAGATTGGCGTTGAGGAAATTCAGAAAGTCCGCATCGTAGGCACTCTGGATGCTGATGAAAGACGAGGTGTTGACGATGGTCAGCAGCGTCCCCAGAAAGAAGCGCGGCTGTACGGTCAGCGTACCTACGCAGATGAAGGGCACCGAAAACGCCAGCACCAGCATCGGAAAGTCATGCAGGTTGGGCAGCACCACGAACAGGTACAGGCTGGCGAATACCACCGACAGCATGGTCCAGAAAAAGAACCGATAGATCTGCGGCGCAGGGTCGTCCATGGCGGCGAAGAAGCTGCACGACACGGCGGCCAGCGCCACGGCACTTGCGCCATCCTTCCACCCCAGCAGAATCCATAGTACTGAAGCGACGATGATCGCCAGTACGGTCGAGGCCACGGAATACAGCATCAGGCCACGGTCGAGAAAAGGTGTCAGCCGACCCAGACGCCAGTGGCGGTACACCGCGCGCCATTGCGATTGATCGTCGGTCTTGATCGCATATTGCAAGGAGCGGCAGTCCTGCCACAGGTCGATCCATTCGCCCAGCCGGAATAGCACGTTGGACAGCAGCAGTTGATCGCGGTCGTCCAGTTGGGCGGAGTTCGGCTGCAGATGCTCCATGGATCGATGCAATTGCTGCCATTGTTCCAGTTGTGGACCGTTGGCGGTGTTGGCCAGCCAGTCGCGGGTTTGCAGCAGCAGGGGCGACAGGCTGGCGAGCAGTTCCGGCGTGCGCCGTTCCAGCGCCCACAGCGCGTCGTCGAGGGCGTCGATGACCGGCAGCAGATGAATCATACGGCCGCGCAGTTCGTGGGCATTGCGCACGGTCTGTCTGCGGGCGCCTTCGTGGCTCAACTGGCCAATCATCATTTCCAGCGAGTTGAAGCTGCCGACCATCGAGTTGCGCAGTGTGCCGATCTCTTCAGGCTGGCAGGTGCGGCTGAGGAAGTGTTCGCTGTAGCTCGCAGCATCGCTGAACCACTTTTCCGTGGTCGCCTGAAACACCGGGGCCAGGCGTCTGGGCCAGAACATCGCACCGACCACGGCGGCACAGATGATGCCCAGAAAGATCTCTTCGGTCCGCGACACCGCGATCTCGAACACCGCCTGCGGGTTGTCCACCACGGGTAGCGAGATCAATGGCAGGGTGTAACCCGCCAGCATCAGCGCGTAGCTGTTGGCCGTGCGCAGGTGCAGGGACAGAAACAGCAGCGTGCCGGTCCATAATCCGACCACCACCGCCAGCAGGAACGGCGTCTGGACGAACATAGGCACCAGCAGCACCGACGCCGCAGCGCCTGCCAGCGTACCGGCAGCGCGATACAGCGCCTTGGAGCTGGTCGGGCCCACGAATGGGCTGGACACGATGTAGACGGTGGCCATGGCCCAGTAAGGGCGCGGCATTTCCATCAGTAACGCAATATAGAGGGCCAGCATCGAGGCGCCGAAGGTGCGCACGCCATAGAACCAGTCGCGTGCCGGCGGCACACTGGAGAAGAAGCCCTTCATGCCTGAGCCCCGTTATCAGCGTGTCCGGCTTCGGAAAACGCCTGGAACACCCGTAGTGCAGCGTCAAGGTCTTCAGGGGCGAGGTTCTTCAGAACGTCGGCACGCAAGCGCGTCAGCTCGGTTTCAATCGAGCCGGCCAACTCGCGGCCCTTGTCGGTCAGGCTCAAGGCTTTGGCACGACGGTCGTTGGGGTCTTCGGTGCGGCAGACGATACCAGCCTTGCACAACTGGTCCAGCAGGCGGACCAGGGTCGGGCTTTCCATTCCTGCGGCATGCGCCACTTTGACCTGATGCACGCCGTCTCCCAACCGCGCAATGGCCAGCAAGGGCCCCGCGCAGGCTTCGGAAATACCGTAGGTGATCAGCGTGGTCTGGCAGTTGCGTCGCCAGTGGCGTGATGCCGCAACCAAACCGCTGCTGATCGCCCTGTGAAGCGCATCGACAGACATGGAAAACAACCTGAAATTTAGTTAGGAGCGATATTGTTAGCGAGGATATTAGTAGCTTGCTAACTAATATCCCGTAACAAGTTGTTTCAGTCAACCTCGAATCGCTCAGCGGTGCCTTTCAGATTGCCAGGGCCTCTGGGATGCGATGTCGGTCGCAATACAGCGATAAACGGTCGTGCGTAGTAAGCCAAATCCGGAAAAAGTTCCTCTTCTATAAAAATAATGCCTACCGTTCGTCGGTAAATAACCCGATCAATGATCGATTTTCAAGGTCTTCCTTCAAAAAAATGACGCCTTGCCGAAATGACAAGGTCCGCTCAGACCGATGCGTTCAGGTCAAAGATGGCAAATGGCTCTCTTCTCAAAATTGACATCAAAATAGTGGCTTCAGCCATAAATTGACGTTTTATTGGCGCCAATGCTTTGTCGATACTGTTTAAAAAATAAACGATTCAGCCGATAGTCTGGTTGAACCGAATGGGCCAGAGCGCCCGTTCCAGAGCCCTTCTGCTGATGCGCGACGCGCACCTTGCGAGCAACGCCATGATCGATCTTGCCACCTGGAATCTGTCCGTCCCCGTCGGGACGCCCGCGACCATCATCGAAACCCCGAAACTGATGAAGGGTTATCAGGACGGTTATTTTCGCTCCGGCGATACACTGTTCTTCTGGGCGCCTGTGACGGGTTCTACAACAGAGAACGCCAAGTACCCCCGTTCCGAGCTACGCGAAACGACGTCTGATGGCAGGGCGTTCAACTGGAACTACTCCAGCGCCGACAATTTTCTGCGTGCCACGCTGGAAGTCGACCAGGTGCCGTCCAGCGGCAAGATCGTGATCGGCCAGATCCATTGCTACCAGAGCACCGAGCCGCTGCTGAAAGTGGAGTACCAGTACAAGGAGAAATTGCAGACCGGCAACATCGTCGCCAAGTTTCGCCGTACCCCGGACTCGGAAATCGAAGTCATCACGATTGCCCAGGGCGTGCCGCTCAATCATCGGTTCAACTACGCGATCAACCTGTCGCCGTCGGGAGATCTGACGGTCAACGCCTTCGATGCTGTCTGGGTGGCCAAGCTCGATTCAGCGTGGAGCACCAAGCTGTTCTACTTCAAGGCCGGGGTCTACACCCAGGACAACACCGGTTACACCACTGAGGGCGGTTCGGCGACGTTCTACAAGCTGGCCATTGCCCACGAGAAGAAATGATCCGGCCGGCAGGTCCCGTCACGTCGCCGGAAATATCAGGCTGAAACAGATACGCCCGGCGGCGGGTTGCGCAACCTCGACCCGACCGCCGTGCAGGTGCATGATTGCGGCCACGATGGCCAGTCCCAGACCGTTGGAGTCCGAGCGTTGATGGCGTGAGGCATCACCGCGATAGAAACGGTCGAACAGGCGCGTCAGGCTGGCGTGCGGCAGGTCCGGCCCCTGATTTTCCACGTCGATTTTCCAGTGTCCTTCGAGCGCAGCAACGCGCATCAGGACCTCGCTGTTCTCGTCTGCATAGCGGATGGCATTGGCGACCAGATTGCTCAACGCGCGGCGCAGCAGAATGGGGTCGGCCTGCACAGTGCCCTGACCACTGGGTGTCAGGATCATGTTGCGTTCTTCGGCCAGCCCTTCGAAATAGCCCGCCACTCGGTGCAGCTCAACGTTCAGGTCCAGCGGTTTGCGCTCCAGCGCAGACTGGGCTTCGTCGGCCCGGGCCAGAAACAGGATGCTTTCCACCAGCCGTGAGATCCGTTCCAGCTCCTCCAGGTTGGAGGCCAGCAACGCCTGATACTCGTCGGCACTGCGGTTCTGGCGCAACGCGACCTGGCAATGGCCCATCAACGATCCCACCGGCGTGCGGATCTCGTGTGCCAGATCGGCGGAAAACTGGGTCAGGCGACGATAGCCGTCATCCAGCCGGTCGAGCATGGCATTGAACGCATCGCTCAGTTGTTGCAGTTCGACGGGGGTGTCCTGGCTGTCCAGTCGGCTGTGCAGGCGGGCGGGGGTGATGGCAGCGGCATGCGCGGCCATTCTGCGCAGTGGCCGCAGACCGCGCCGAAGCAGCATATAGCCGAGCAGGGCGGTGACCAGAAAGGCCAGCGCCACGGCCGCGTAGATACGCTCGCGGAACGTCGCGAGCATGGCCATTTCCTTGACCATCAGGTGTGCGGCCTGCAAACGCACTTCAACGCCATTGGACATCACTTGCACAGCCGCCGCACGCAAGGGCACGCCTTGCAGGCTCATGCCGCTTCGCAAGTCTTCGACACGCAACGGCTGATCCTGAGCCACGGTCGGCAGCTCCGGCAATGGCGCACGTTGCGGGTTGACCGAGATCACCGGCGGCTTGCCCGGTTCGCCAATGATGAAGATGTCTTCCTCGCTGTCGAGCATGTTCTCGAACAGTTGCGGGCTGCCCTTGAGGTTGTCCATGGTCAGGTCGTAGCGCAGCAGTTTGCGAAAGTGATCCAGACGCGCCAGCACGGCGTGGTCGGAGCGCTGCATCACGGTCTGTTCGATTGATCGATACAGGTAAAGTCCGGCACCGCCGACCGTGAGCATCGCCACCAGCGCAAATGCCAGGGTCGAGCGCAGGGTCAGGGAAGGTTGGCGTCTGCGCTGCATGGCCGCACCTCGCACACATAACCGATGCCGCGCACGGTGTGGATGAGCTTGACCGGGTAGGGCAGGTCAATCTTGCTGCGCAGGCGCTTGATGGCGACATCCACGACGTTGGTGTCGCTGTCGAAATTCATGTCCCAGACCTCCGAGGCAATCTGGGTGCGCGACAGCACATCGCCTTCGCGACGCAGGAACAGATGCAGCAGGGCGAACTCCTTGTTGGTCAGCACGATCACCTGTTGCTGACGCGTGACCCGGCGACGCAGCAGGTCCAGTTCAAGGTCGGCCAGATGAAAATGATCGGCTTCGCGCACCACGCCACGGCGCAGGATGGTGCGGATGCGCAGCAGCAGTTCGGTGAACGAGAACGGCTTGACCAGGTAGTCGTCGGCCCCCAGTTCCAGCCCGCGAATGCGGTCCTGCAATTGATCGCGGGCGGTCAGAAACAGCACCGGTACGTCCTGTCGGGCGCGCAGTACTTCGATGATTTGCCAGCCGTCGATGCCGGGCAGCATCACGTCGAGCACGATCAGGTCGTAGCGGTTTTCCAGCGCCAGGTGCAGGCCGTCGGCACCGTGCTGAGTCCAGTCGACTTTATAGCCGGATTCGCCCAGGCCCTTCTTCAGGTACTCCCCGGTCTTGGTGTCGTCTTCGATCAGAAGGATATGCATCGTGATGTCCGCTACGCTCTGCAGGCGCCCTCAGCACGCCGATGCCGAAGTCTAACCAGTTGCCGGGAAGGTGTCCGGCGAATGACAAAAATGTCATTGCCCGGTCATTCTGCGGTGCCGGTAGCGGTGTAAAGATGCGTCCAGACCCCTCTGCCAAGGAATTACCGATGAAGACTGCACTGTCCACAACGTTCGGCCTGCTTCTGCTCAGCGCCGCTGTCATGACTCAGGCCGCCGACATGCCGGTGGTCAAGCCGATGCGCGGCACCGTCGACAGCCTCCAGGCCGATACGCTGAATTTCACCACTCGCGCCGGTCAGCACCAGAGCATCCAGCTGACCGACAAAACCGGTATCCGCCTGGTGTCCAAGGCCGATCTGGAAACCATCAAGGCTGACAGCTTTGTCGGCTCGGCCGCCATTCCACAGGCCGACGGAACGCTGAAAGCGCTTGAAGTCACGGTGTTCGAAGCCAGCCTGAAGGGCAGCGGCGAAGGTCACTATGGTTGGGAAAATGCCGACGGCAGCACCGGCACCATGACCAATGGCACCGTCGGCACGCTGTCCAAGGCCAACGGCCGCACACTGACCGTTCAGTACAAGGGCGGCGAGAAGCAGTTAGTGGTGCCGGAAGACGTGCCGATCGCCTACGTTGAACCGGGCCAGCGCAGCGAGTTGAAAGCCGGTGCGAAGGTTGTGCTGTTCCCCGCCGATGACGGCAAGTCTGCACGCGGTGTCGCGGTTGGCAAGGACGGCTTCACGCCTCCGATGTAATCACTGCTGACGACGGCAACGGCAGGCGACTTGGGTCGCCTGTCTGCCTTGTCGTTCTGCATCGCCTCATGCCGAGGAACAATACAATGAAAACCCGCCCGATCCATCCCTGGCCGGTGCGTCTCACGCACTGGATCAACGCCGTTGGCATGGTCTGCATGTTCATGAGCGGCTGGGCCATCTACAACGCGGCACCCCTGATGCCGTTCACCTTTCCCAAGTCCCTGACTCTTGGCGACTGGCTGGGTGGTTCCATTGCCTGGCATTTCGCGGTGATGTGGCTGCTGGTCGTCAACGGCCTGATCTACGTGCTGTACGGCCTGTTCAGTCGGCACTTCAAGCGTGATCTGCTGCCGGTACGGCCCGGCGAAGTGAAGCGCGACGTGGTCAACGCCTTGCGTTTCAAACTGGCTCACATCAAAGGCCAGTACAACGCCGTGCAACGCCTGATGTATTGGTTGGTGCTCGCCATGGGTGTGCTGGTGGTGGTGTCGGGTCTGGCGCTTTGGAAACCGGTGCAGTTTCAGGAACTGGCCAACCTATTGGGCGGCTATGACTTTGCCCGCTGGGTGCACTTCGGCGCCATGACGGCCATCGGCGCGTTTGTGGTCGTCCATTTGGCGCTGGTGTTGCTGGTGCCGCGAACCCTGTTGCCGATGATCACCGGCGGCCGCCAGCCGAACGAAGAGGGGGCTGCCAAGCCATGAATGAGCCACGCAAACGTATCACCCAGCGCATTCGACTGGAGCCTGCGCAACAGACGCAATTGATCGACATCCAGCGCCGTTCCTTTTTGCGTACCGGTCTGACCGTGGGTGCCATGTCGATGCTGACCGGCTGCAACCTGCAGGATGGCGATCAGGTCGACAAGGCGCTGTGGGCCATGTCGCGCTGGAACGACCGGGTTCAGGCCTGGCTGTTCAATGGCCAGAAACTGGCGCCGACCTACAGCAAGGCACAGTTGACCAACCCGTTCCCGTTCAATGCGTTCTACCCCGAATACAACGTGCCCGAGCTTGATCTGGCCGATTACCGCCTGGCGGTGTCCGGGCTGGTGCGCGACAAGCAGCCCTGGACGATCGAAGCCTTGCGTAAATTGCCGCAGCGCACTGACATCACCCGGTTGATCTGCATTGAAGGCTGGAGCGCGATAGGGCAGTGGGGCGGCGTGCCGCTGAAGACCTTTCTGGAATACATTGGCGCAGATACCACGGCGCGGTTTGTCGGCTTCAAGTGTGCCGACCGTTATTACTCGAGCCTGGACATGCCCACCGCGCTGCATCCGCAGACGTTGCTGGCACTGGACTTCGGTGACGTCGCGCTGTCACCCGATTACGGCTACCCGCTGCGCGTGCGTGTTCCGACCAAGCTGGGCTTCAAGAACCCCAAGCACATCGTCGAGATATTCGTCAGCAATGAGAATCCGGGCGGGTATTGGGAGGATCAGGGGTACAACTGGTTCAGCGGGATTTGAGGGGGAGGGCTGTGGGGGGAGCTACGGTTGCGTTCGCGTCGAGCAGGATGCTTACCGATGCGGACCGCTCTCCCTGTACATAGGCCCGGGAGACGCGCAAAGGGTCATAACGAAAGCGTCTGACTGAATGCATACCCGTGGGAGGGGGGGGGGGGGGGGGGGGGGGGGGGGGGGGGGGGGGTGGGGGGGGGGGGTAAAAAAAAAACCCCCCCCCCCCC